>NZ_LN877939.1:966913-1027738 GCF_001403595.1 Gabonia massiliensis
AACAATCGTTACTAAGTGCACAACTTTCACAGGTATCTGATAGTTTCCAACGTATGCAATCGATAGTTAATCTCTATCATGCATTAGGTGGAGGACGATAAGTTATGAACCTTAAATTAGTAAAATTATGATTAGTCCATTGGCCTATGTAAATCCGAAGGCAAAAATTGGGAAAGATGTCACCATCCACCCTTTTGCGTACATTGATGAAAATGTCGAAATCGGAGACAACTGTACAATTATGCCTTATGCAAGTATCCTGTCAGGAACCCATATGGGAAATAATAATATGGTGTACCAAGCTGCAATCATCGGTGCAACTCCTCAGGACTTTCAATTTAAAGGAGATGAAACTTTTGTAGAAATCGGTAATGATAATGTAATTCGAGAAAAAGCAATTATCAACCGAGCAACATTTAAAGGAAATTCCACAACTGTCGGAAATGGAAATTTCATTTTAGAGGGTGTCCATGTAGCCCATGATACTCAAATCGGAAATTTTTGTATTTTGGGTAACGGGACAAAAACTGCAGGAAACTGCACCCTTGACGATAAAGCAATTTTAGGTAGTGGCGTTATCCTCAAACATGGTTGCCACGTAGGTGGTTGGACATTAGTCAGGGATGGTTGTCGAGCAAATAAAGACGTACCTCCATATATTGTCGCTGCTCATAATCCAATCAGTTATTATGGAATCAATGCTGTTCTTTTATCAAAGAAAGGAAATATTTCTAATGACATTTTAGATAATATAGCAAAAGCTTATCGTCAAATATATCAATGTGGAACCAGTTTAGAAAACGCTCTCCGCAATATAAGAGAAATGGTACCCATGTCTCCAGAGATTCAATATATCTTGGACTTTATCGAACATTCTGATAAAGGAATTATCGGAGGCGTTCAATAAGAAACTAAATAGACTTACATAAAAAGCGCAGGGATTAAAATCCCTGCGCTTTTTATGTATATAAACATCATATATCTTAATTTAAAAATATACCATTCATAGTCCGATAAGTACAAGAATTAGATAATAAAGTACTTTTTTAGGTATTTAACAAGCTCTATATTTGTTGTATACATTTAACCATCAATATTATATGAGAAAAACATTTTATCTATTTTCGAAAACAGAGTTTCTATCTGTTATTCTTATTTTATTGTCAGTTCTTCCTTCCCAAGCGATATCTGACAAATTCACGAGTGGAGAAGGAACAATCAGCTCCCCATATATTATCCAGACAGCAGAACAGATACAAAATATTACTCTATATCGAGATGCTTATTTTCAATTAGGGAATAATATTGATTTAACAGAATGGATAAATACCAACAATCCTGAAAAAGGGTGGGAATCTTTATGCCCAGAAGAGTCTATGCCTTTTACTGGTCAGCTAGATGGTGCAGGATATGCCATTACTGGGCTTTGGTTTAACCGACCAACCGATAGTCACATAGGCGGACTCTTCTCCTGGGTAGGGACAAATGCTGTCATTAAAAACCTCATTCTAAAAACAACAGCCCAAGGCATTATCGGAGGGTCAGATGTTGGAGGAATTGTAGGCCGCATATCCAATAATGCAACTAATATTCTAATCAATAACTGCTTCGCAGATGTACACGTAAAAGGGACAACAAACAGCGGGGGCATTTTAGGATATAGTTATACCGGTGGAGTAATTATATCCAATTGTTATGTCACCGGACAAGTAACCGCCAAAAACAGTAATGCCGGTGGTATAGCTGGACAGTTATGGAATAAAGCAGATTTTATTATACAAAATTGCTATACAACAGCCAATATCATTTCTGAGAATGCAGATTGTGTAGGTGGTATTGTAGGTACTATAGGCGGACCTTCTGTCGATAAGGCTGCCCATATAACTCTCAAAAACTGTGTAGCGGTTAATCCTCTTCTGCAAATAAGCAGTTCCAGTACCGAAAATTCCATTGGACATATTATTGGAAGATTAGTAAAAAAAAATACTACAGGAACTATAGAAAATAATATAGCTCTAAAAGAAACCAAACTTATTAAAGATGGTACCAATATCATACCTGAAAATAACACGATAGAAAACGACGGAACAACCAAAAATATACATGAATTGATTGAACAAACTGTATATTTACAATTGGGATGGGACTTTACTAATATCTGGACAATGCCCAATAAAGAGTATTCATTTCCCATTTTAAGCCAACTGTCAACAGATGAACAACCCATAAAATTGTCTGACGAATTAAATAACCTACTCAATACACCTAAAATTGAGTTTGAGGGTGGTGATGGTTCCGAAGCGTCTCCATATATCATAAAAACAGCGACCCAACTACATAATATAGGAATTTTTCCTAATGCTCATTACAAACTCTCTGGAAACATTGATTTAACAGAATGGATATATGCGAATAGCCCAGAGACTGGATGGATACCTTTATGCTCATTGACTGAGCCCTTCACCGGGACACTAGATGGTAACGGATTTACAATAACAGGGCTTTGGATTGACATGCCAACAACAAATGAAACAGGTCTATTCTCATATGTCGGAGGTAATGCTATCATCAAAAACTTAGGAGTAAAAACTTTAGACAAAGGAATCAGAGGAAAAGAAAATATTGGTGCCATAGTAGGAAGAATAAAAGAAAATGCTAATGCTGAAATCAAAAATTGCTACGCTGATGCTTGCATTATTGGAGAAAAAAGCTGTGGTGGTATTTTAGGTTATAGTTATAAAGGTAATGTAATTATATCTGATTGTTACAGTTCAGGAAATATATCCATCAACACTGAAGGAGCAGGTGGAATCGCTGGATATTTATGGAATAAAGCAGAGTTTGTTATACGAAATTGCTATAGTACAAGTAAAATCAATGCTACAGGTGACGGATACAACATCGGAGGTCTATTGGGAATTGTAGGTGGTCCAGGAACAAGCATCAGTGCAACAATTACGATCGAAAATTGCGTAGCAATAAATCCCTCTATATCTTTCGAAGCTACATCAGAAACCGCACAAACAAGAATCGGACGTATTGCCGGATGGATTAAAGACGGGACTGTCAATGCTACTATCAGGAATAATAGAGCTCTTTCTGACATAAAACTAATAAGAGGAACTGAAACTCTTAATGCCGAAAGTAATGCTTCCGGAAAAGATGGATTGAACTCAACTGCATCCGACTTAAAAAAGGAAGATTCATATCTCAATTTGGAGTGGAATTTTATCAGCATATGGAACATGAGCAATGAAAAATATCCACTTCCTATCTTATCCGGAATGAACACAGAAAATCAACCAAAAACTTTACCAGAAGAATTAGCCAAAATATTTTCAGAATCGACTACCGGAATATCAACTGTTAGCAATAATCTTATTGATATCATAATAAAAGGAAATACATTGATTATTCGAAATAAATTACCCGAAAATATTGTTTCAATTTTCGACATAACAGGAAAACATATGTTAGATACATATGAGTCAAGAATCGAATTAAACAATTTCCCTAAAGGTATCTATATATTAAACACGCAGAAACAATCTCTGAAATTTTCAAAATAAAGACCTATTCTCAAAAATTCAATAATAATATCAATCATGAATCTCAGCAAACATACAGTTAGCGTACTTTTTACTACTTTATTTGTAGTTACATCTTTTGCGCAAGGAATCGATAACATCCCTCAAAAATCTGAAATTTTAAAGAAAATAAAATTGGTAAATGACTATTATTTATCTGGGCACTCAACTCCAGGAAATAATCAATGGGTCACTTCGATATATTTTACTGGATGTATGGAATTTTATAAAATATATCCAGATAAAGAGTTACTAAACTATATGAACAATTGGGGTGAGAAGAATAATTGGGCTTTAGGAAGTTCTGCTGCTAATCATGGTGCAGACCAGCAAGTATGTGGACAAACATATATCGACCTTTATAACTTGGACGAAATAAAAAATGAAATTAAAATCAAAGCTATCAAAGAAAGTATAGATGATTTGATAAAAAATCCAATAGAAGCCAAAGATGATTGGTTCTGGGTAGACGCTTTATATATGGCTATGCCTGTATTTTCAAAACTGGGAGTTTTATATGAAGATGACGCATATTTCAACCAAATGTACTCTATGTATCAAGATACAAAAAATACACGAAAACTGTATGATACAACTGACCATCTATGGTTCAGAGATGGAAACTCTTTCAAAAAAAGTCCTAATGGGAAAAAAGTATTCTGGTCTCGAGGCAATGGCTGGGCATTAGCTGCTTATGCTCGGGTATTAAGGGATCTACCAGAAAACAGTCCATATCGGGAAGAATTTATAACATCATTCAAAGAAATGGCCGAAGCTATAAAAAGCAGACAAAGGGACGATGGCTTCTGGAATGTAAACTTAGATGACCCGGAACACTATGGTGGCATGGAAACAAGCGGGACAGCTCTTTTTGTCTATGGGCTTTCTTGGGGAATCAATAACGGTCTTCTAGACAAAGCAACTTACCTTCCTACTATATTGAAAGCATGGGATGGACTGACAACTTATGCAATACAGCCATCGGGACTTCTAGGGTATGTTCAAGGTGCCGGTTGGCAACCTGAATCTTCTCAACCTGTTACAGCAACAAGTACAGCAGATTTCGGTGTAGGAGCTTTTTTATTAGCAAGCAGTGAATTCATTAAAATGGCTCCAGGCGATATGCCTGAACCAGAAAAGCCCATTATAGATATCGATGTCACTGCCAGCGATTATGAAGCTGGAACAGAAAATACACCTGATAAAACCTTAGACAGACAATTTTCTACTCGATGGTCCGCCGAAGGAGAACAATGGATTATGTTCGACTTAAGATTAAAAAAAAACATTGCATCCGTAGACATTGCATTCTACACTGGGGACAAACGTAAGACAACTTTTTCTATAGAATTATCAACAGATGGAAAAGCTTTCACTGAGGTTTTTAACGGTACGTCAAGCGGTACGACCAGCAGTTGGGAAAATTTTCCATTTCCTCCACAGGAAGCTCGTTACATCAGAATAAATTGTAACGGAAATACCCAAAACAAATGGAATAGTATCTCTGAAGTCAGAATTAACGATACCAGCGAATATGATACAAGCATAGAAATAGTCTCTAAAAGAATTGTCCAGCAGCTAATTGCTAATGGTTATACAGATCCAACTCAACTAATGAATACCATAAATGAAGATGGCTCTTGGCCAGGCATTGACTATTCGGATACCCATTCATTAACTGATGGATGGGAACCTGATAAACACTTCAGTAACTTACTCGTTTTAGCTACAGCATATAACCACCCCAAGTGCAGTTATTATAAAAGCCCACTCTTACTGAAAAAAATCATATCCGGATGCGAATATGTTACCCGATGGGATTATCCGACTGACGAAGACAATTGGTGGTGGAACTCAATCGGAGATCCTCAGAAATACTCCTATACACTCATACTAATAAAAAACGAAGTCCCGACATCAGATATAAAAAGATATTCCACGTTTATAAAAGACGATACAGGAAATCAAAGTCATCAAGGACAAAATCGGGCATGGGTTTCGGAAATAACTTTTAATAAAGGTTGTATTGAAAACAATTACAATCTAACATTCCGAGGTTTTTCATCAATGGCATCTATTTTACAAATTGCAAAAACAAAATTTCCAATCAACGGAAGTGAATCTAAAGAAGAAGGCTTAAAATCAGACTTTAGTTTTCATCAACATAGACGACAAATTCAATCTGGAAGCTACGGACTAGAATTAATCTCCGCTCTTAACAACACAATTATTCTTACCGAAGGTACAACTTTCAGTTCAGCTTTCAGTTCAGAAAAAAGAAAACTATTTTCAGATATGATGCTTAATGGCCATATGCTCTTCAGCTACAAAAAAGTCATGGATTTCGGAGTAAAAGGTCGAAATATAGCACGCCCATCTGATTATGATATGAATTTCATCCCACAAGAATTAGACAAAATGGCAAAATTTGATACAGAACATGCCGATATATATTCTAAATGGAAACAACATATTGAAGAAGATGCACCTTTCCCTACCTCGGGTAACAAACACTTCTGGCTATCCGATATGATGACCCACCATGGAAAGAACTATTACCTTTCTGCTAAAGTAATATCATCCAGAACTAATGGTTCAGAGTCTCTCAATGGAGAAAATATCAAAGCTGCCAACCTTCCCTGTGGTGCAACCAATATTATGACAACCGGTGAGGAATATTTTAATATTTTCCCGTTATGGAATTGGAATAGAATCCCGGGTACTACATCTATTCAGAAAGATAGTTTTACAAATTTAAACGGATATATATTAGCAACAAACACTTTTGCAGGAGGAATCAGTGATAGCCTTTCAGGAATTTTAGCCTACCAACATAATTATAAGAATGTAAAAGCAAACAAATCTTATTTCTTCATGGACGATGCCATGATATGTTTAGGTTCCGACATTATTTCTTCTGAGGCAGCTCCCGTTGTAACATCAGTCAATCAATGTTTCCAATCAGGAGATGTTTTCTATTCTGACGGAGCTAATTCAAAAAAACTCTCTGACGAAAACATCACTTCGGAAGATATAAAATGGATACACCACAATAATATAGGTTATATATTTCCTCAACAAGCCAATATCAATATAGAGGCGAAAGAGCAAACAGGCTCGTGGAGCAAAATAACCAAATCAGGGAGTACTGAAACAATAACTGCACCTATATTCAGTATATGGCTCAATCATGGCACAACTCCTGATAATGCTACTTACCAATACATCGTTGCTCCAAACAAAACAATAAAAGAAATGGAATCATATACTCAAAATACAGGTTTAGAAATTAAAAAAAATGATTCCAAAGGGCAAATTGTATATAGCAAAATAAACAACCTATATGCAATTGTCATGTATACGGCTGGTACAATCAATTTAGAAAAAGAATTATCCCTTTACAGTGATAAACCATGTATGATACTATTGAAAATAAAAGATCAGAAATATACCATATCAATTTCTGACCCCACTTACTCTCAGCAAAAGATCAATATATCCATTTCTAAAATACTCTCCGGTAATAATGCAGAAGTTGCATTGAATGGAAATAGCACCAATATCGAATTTAATCTTCCAAATCCGAACGATGAATATGTTGGTAGCACCGTCACTTATACATATATAGAAGAAAAAACTACAGACGTCTCAGAAATAGAAATACAAAATAAAATATCTGTATATCCTAATCCTGTAACAGAAACCTTATATATAGAGGGTACTAATAATGATGCTTCAATTTACATACTAAATTGTACAGGTAATTTGATAATGAAAACTCAGAACAAACAAATAAAAATGGATTCTTATCCTAAAGGTATTTACTTCGTCAAAATACAAGATAGGATTTTTAAAATAATAAAAAAATAATATATTTTGCATCGGGAATCAATAGCTTGTACTATAAATAAACCCTGAAAGTCCTGTATCAAATTTTCAGGGTTTATTTTTTATCTCTCCTAATTTATTTATTCCTCATTCAACTTTTCTCCAATAATACGAGCAGCAATAGCAACATATTCTGCACATGGACGACGTTTATAATACTCTTCTGTACGGTCTGAAGGTATCGGATCATCCTTTTTCTTAGTAAGTCCTAATAATTCTCTACATACAATAGAACCATTTTCTTTTTTAAACCGCTCGGCCAGCTCTTGTATTACAGTATAATTTTTCGTTTTAGCTTCTTTCCCTTCGGGTGTATTGGCAGGTATGCCAGCTGGATACTTTAACCCGGCAATTATAAAAGAAGCACTTACTGTTCCACAAACTTCTCTTAACCGGCCCATGCCTCCCCCTAAAGGAGCAACCAAAGTTGCCCCAAATCTTTCATCAATACCAAATAAATCACAATATGCCAAAAATACCGATTGAGAACAATTATATCCGTCCAAGAAAAAAGCTTTTGCCCTTCTTGAACGTTCTTCTACATCTATTTTCATAAAACATTACCATTGTATAGGCTCTATCCCATAGGATCGCAAATATTCGTTCGTTCTACTAAAATGTTTATTTCCAAAAAAACCCCTATGTGCTGATAATGGAGAAGGATGTGGAGACTTTAAAACCAAATGTTTCGAACGATCTATAAAATCCCCTTTTCTCTGTGCATAAGAACCCCACAAAATAAATACAAGATGTTCTCGTTCTTCTGCCAAACGATGTATTACAGCATCGGTAAACTGCTCCCACCCCCGATTCTGATGAGATCCGGCCTGATGTGCTCTTACCGTTAGAGTCGCATTCAACAGCAAAACTCCTTGTGATGCCCAACGTGATAAATCGCCACTCTTAGGAATGGGAATTCCCAAATCAGATTCTATTTCTTTAAAGATGTTTTGCAATGAAGGAGGGAACATAATCCCATCATTTACTGAAAAACATAGACCATTGGCCTGACGAGGTTCATGATAGGGATCCTGACCTAAAATTACAACTTTTACTTTATCAAAAGGACAAGCATCAAAGGCGCTAAACATCTGACTACCGGGAGGATACACTGTAGTAGTAGCATACTCCGAACGGACAAAATCAGTAAGCTTCACAAAATAGTCTTTATCAAACTCATCTTGCAACCGTCGCTTCCAGCTTTCTTCAATTCGCACATTCATAAATTATAGAATTAAACTTTTTAATATATCTATTTGCAAAGCTACAAATATTTCTTACATTTGCATGCTAAAAGGCCCCATAGTTTAGTGAATAGAACGTCAGATTCCGGTTCTGAAGGTCGCAGGTTTGAGTCCTGCTGGGGTCACAAAAATAAAAACCAATAAGTTAACAATATAAACCATATTTCTTCTAAAGATTTATGGTTCATTTTATTTACTTTTGCTTGAAAATGTTTCGCAATAGTTTCGTAAATTTCAACCATGACCACAATCAAAATAAAAGTTGAAAAACCTGAGAAAGAGAGATCATAAATATAGAAACTAAGTAAAAAAGAAAGAGAATATTTATAATACAACATAAAAAATAGTTGGCGTCATAACATTATGTTAATATTTATAAACAACTAATATTAAATATATATTATACCATGAAAAAATTGTTGAATATATTTTTTTTCTACTTGCTTCTACTGATATGTCTCAGCTGTAATGCCTCTCTAAAAACAGAAACATATCTAATTGAAATCCCTGTACCTCAAAGGCCTGCAGGACAATCTGATGTCATTGCTCTAACTGCCCCCAAAATAGATACTGTCCGTACCGGATTTATCGGATTAGGAATGAGAGGGCCAAGTGCCGTAAGCAGATTTACTCATATTCCCGGAGTCAAAATTATAGCACTCTGTGACATTCGTCCTGAGTGTGTAGAAAAAACTCAAAAAATTTTAGACAAAAACGGATATCCGCGAGCCATTTCCTATACAGGAAGCGAGGATGCATGGAAACAACTCTGTGAACGAGACGACATTGATTTGGTGTATATAGCCACAGACTGGAAACATCATGCCGACATGGCTATATATGCCATGGAACATGGAAAACATGTAGCAGTAGAAGTTCCTGCTGCTATGACTTTAGATGAAATTTGGAAATTAATAGATACTTCGGAAAGAACCCGAAAACATTGTATGCAACTTGAAAACTGTGTCTACGACTATTTTGAACTAACAACTCTAAACATGGCACAGCAAGGGTTATTCGGAGAAATCTTACATGTAGAAGGCTCATATATCCACAATTTGGAAGAATTTTGGCCAGAATATTGGAATAACTGGCGCCTGGATTACAATCGCAGATTCCGAGGTGACATATATGCTACACATGGAATGGGACCGGCATGCCAATTATTAAATATTCACCGAGGAGACAAAATGAATTTTTTAGTGGCTATGGATACTAAAGCTGTAACAGGCCCGGATATTATAAAAAAACAAACCGGAGAAGATATTTTGGATTTTCAAAATGGAGACCACACAACAACCATGATTCGTACAGAAAAAGGTAAAACCTTGATGATTCAACATAATGTCATGAATCCTCGTCCTTATAGCCGTATGTATCAGTTAACCGGGACGAATGGGTTTGCCAACAAATATCCAGTAGAAGGATATGTCCTACGTCCGACTCCAATATCGGAAAAAATAACTCCTAATTTTGAAAATTTGACCGCTCATGGATTTGTATCGGATGACATAAAAAAAGCATTAATGGAGAAATACAAACATCCTATTATCAAAGAATTAGAAGAAACAGCAAAACAAGTTGGAGGGCATGGAGGAATGGATTATATCATGGATTATCGTCTGATATATTGCCTCCGTAATGGACTTCCTTTGGATATGGACGTCTATGACTTAGCAGAATGGTGCTGCTTAGCAGAACTAACCAGAATTTCTATAGAAAATAACAGCGCACCTGTCACCATCCCAGATTTCACACGTGGAAACTGGAACAAACTTAATGAATTAAGATTTGCTTACTAAAATAATCAAGAACCTTAAAAGTATCTGAACAACTATAATATGCAAATACTTTTAAGGTTCTATACTCTCTCCAATACTAATTATTGACCATATCCTCGTATCTTTACATCCCAAGATATTGGCACGTTGCATAATAATAATCTTAATAAAATCAACAAATACGCCTAAAACTAATAACCTAAATTAGAATGCCGCTTATATCATTCGTGTCTGTCGTAGTACCGTAAATGCAAAATTGAATGATTTTTCTTCTCTGCATCAACATCATTTCTCCCAATAATTTCATAACTTAAATGAAGATAAAATTTCAAAGCGTCCTTATTCTCTTCATTTACATCTACATTAATGCATACGATTTAAAGCAAAATGCATAAGTTGCGTACCAAGACTTTGTCTATAATAATTCGGATGAACAAACAACATTTCGACCTGATTATTTGACAAACCAATAAATGCTTTTATTTCAGAAACACTTTCTTTGATACCATACAACTTCACATTATCAAAATAATATTCCAATATAGCTTTTTTATAAAACAAAATTTCTTCTTCCAAGAAACCCATGAGTCGCTCTTATCGATGCTTCCCAAACTTTGATTAATGAGAAATAATCTTTTTTATCTAAAATCTGATTTGCTCATCCATCATAATCTATAAAAATAATAAAATCAAAAAAATGAGGCTGTCTCAAAATAGAAAAATTGGATAGACTTGCTTATAATCTATAAGTTACAATATAAAAACCTCCTGCTCTAGCCTTCATTTATCTTAATGATATGGCCAAAAGCAGGAGATTTTTCACTTTTAAGTTTCAATCTGTAAGATTTTTACTTTAGCAATTCTATTTTGAAACAGCCTCTTTATTAAATGTTTACGCTCCAAAATCATCATACATAAGCATCTCTCTAGGAACTCCCAAATCCCAAAGCATTTTCTTAACAGCATTGGCCATTGGACCAGGACCACACATATAATATTCTATATCCTCTGGGGCCTCATGGTCTTTCAAATAATGATCATATATTACTTGATGAATGAACCCCGTATATCCAGTCCAATTATCTTCAGGCTGAGGGTCACTTAATGCAATGTGGAAAGAGAAATTTGGGAATTCCCGTTCAATCTCCCGGAAATCTTCTTCATAAAAAATTTCCCGTCGAGAACGAGCTCCATACCAATAGGAGATTTTACGATCAGTTGTTTTCAGCGTTTTGAATAAGTGCAACAATTGAGAACGCAAAGGCGCCATACCTGCACCACCACCAATATACAACATTTCACGTTTAGTATCAAGGATATGAAACTCTCCATAAGGTCCTGAAATAGTGACCTTATCACCCGGTTTTCGAGTAAAAAGATAAGAAGAACAAATACCTGGTTTTATTCCCTGTGCCCATGTCCCTGTATTCCGGTCAAATGGAGGTGTAGCAATACGAATATTCAACATTACGATATCCCCCTCGGCCGGATAATTCGCCATAGAATATGCGCGATAAGTTTCTTCATCATTTTTACAAACAAGCCCCCACATCTTAAATTTATCCCATTCATCACGGAATTTTTCCTCAATTTCCATATCGGTAAATTTAATATCGTATTTAGGGACATCTATCTGGATATAACTACCCGGCTTAAAATTCAATTTTTCTCCTTCTGGTAAACGAACTACAAATTCTTTAATAAAAGAAGCTACATTATGGTTCGAAATTACTTCACACTCCCATTTCTTAATTCCCAGTACTTCTTGAGGAATCTTAATCTGAAGATCATTTTTAACTTTTACCTGACAAGCCAAACGATAATGGTCATGTATTTGTTTGCGAGTAAAAAATCCAGTCTCGGTAGGAAGTATCTCTCCTCCCCCTTCTAATACCTGACAACGACACATTCCACAACTTCCACCACCACCACAGGCAGATGGTAAAAATATTTTATTTGCAGCCAAAGTTGAAAGCAATGTAGAACCCGCTCCGGTTACAACTTCTCTCTCTCCATCATTTATATTTATTTTCAATTCACCTGAAGGAGTCAACTTATTTTTTGCAAATAACAATACTGCTACCAATACTAAAATAAGTATCAGAAATATAACTACTGCTACCCCGATAGTCAGACTGTTAATCATTGATAATACCATCGTATCTTTCTATTTAAAATGAATACCCGATTATAATTTAATCCCCAAAAAACTCATAAAAGCAATGCCCATAAGACCTGTTGCTATAAACGTAATCCCAATACCTTTAAGAGGCGCAGGAACATTGGAATAAGCCAACTTTTCGCGAATAGCGGCAATCCCCATAATTGCCAACAACCAACCAATTCCTGAGCCTAATCCATATATTGTAGCTGCTCCAACAGAAGGGAATGCTCTCTGTTGCATAAAAAGCGAACCACCTAATATAGCACAATTTACAGCTATTAACGGTAAAAAGATTCCTAATGAAGCATAAAGAGAAGGAGCATATTTCTCAACTATCATCTCAACTAATTGAGTCATTGATGCAATTACCGCAATAAACATAATCAGGCTAAGAAAACTCAAATCTACAGTTTTGTACTCGTCTCCAAGCCATTGTAAAGCTCCAGGCTTAAGAATATAGTTTTCCAGCAAATAATCCACCGGTAAAGTTATTACCAACACAAACGTTACAGCAAGTCCCAATCCTATTGCTGTTTTTACATTTTTAGACACAGCAAGATAAGAACACATGCCTAAAAAGTAAGCAAATATCATATTGTCTATAAAGATAGACCGGATAAACAGATTTAAATTTTCCATTTTCTATTTATTTTAAGGAACCTACTACTTTTCTTGCAAATCTTTATTTCGAGAGCGATGTACCCAGATAATACACGCAACAGTAATCAAAGCCATCGGAGGCAATATCATCAAACCATTATTCTCATATCCCCAATCGTAAAAAGCTTGAGGTATCACTTGGTAGCCAAATAATGTTCCTGAACCTAATAGCTCTCGGAAAAAAGCAACAATAACCAATATTATTCCATATCCAATTCCATTACCAACACCATCCAAGAAAGATTCCCACGGTCCATTACCTAAAGCAAAAGCTTCAAGACGTCCCATTAAAATACAATTGGTAATAATCAACCCTACAAAAACGGACAACTGTTTACTTACATCATATACATAGGCTTTCAATACTTGGTCTACAATAATAACTAATGCAGCAACCACAACCAATTGCACGATAATACGTATACTATTAGGTATCGTATTACGCAAAAGCGATATAATCACGTTTGCAAATGCCAACACAGCCGTTACGGAGATAGCCATAACAAAAGCTGGCTCCAGCTTTGCAGTAACGGCTAATGCCGAACAAATACCCAATATCTGCACAATTACCGGGTTATTCTTTGAGAGCGGACCCAGTAATACTTGTTTTGTTTTTTTCGATAACATATTTTTCTTCTCCGCTTATTTTTTTAATGATTTTAAAAAATTCTGATAAGGAGCAATACTATTCTGCATCATAGACTGAACCCCCTTACTGGTAATTGTACCACCAGATATAGCATCGACATATTCTGCTCCATCTACAGGCTTCTGCCCCTTTTTCTCAACAGCTACAGATTTAAAATCTCCATCAACAAAAAAATGTTTACCTTGATATTGATCTGAAAACATAGGTTTTTCTATTTCTGCACCTAATCCTGGAGTTTCTCCCTGATGAGCAAAAAAAGCACCATAAATAGTATCTCCATCCGTATCGACAGAGACATATCCCCAAATTGGCCCCCATAAACCAGCACCATACATCGGGAAAATATATTTCTCAGCTCCATCATCTAATCGACAAACAAATACGGGTAATTCTCTTTTATCCGGGTCTAATTTTACCTGAGCCGCAACATCGACATCAAAGGCATTGCCTTCTATTTTATTACCCTGTTTATCAATAATGTATGAATCGACAATATATTTTTTATATAAATCCTGTGCATTCGTCGCATCTGAAGAAATATTTACAGAACTCAATATCTGCTTCATCTTATCTATTTCTACATTTCTTGTCTGTTGAGGTTTCAACGACAACGATGCAAAGGCTAACACCGCAGCGACAACAACTACCATCACTGAAGCATATATTATTGTATAACCATTACTCTGCTTATTCATAACTTCATTTTTTATGCATTAGTATTAGCTCGTTTGAGTCGTTTCTTAACATTGCTTTCTACCACAAAATAATCGATCAGAGGTGCGAACACATTCATCAACAATACAGCAAGCATAGCTCCTTCAGGATAGCCTGTATTATATACACGAATTAAAATAGCGATGACACCTATCAGAAAACCATAAATATATTTTCCCAATGTCGTACGGGCTCCTGTTACGGGATCAGTCGCCATAAATACAGCTGCAAAAGCAAATCCACCTAAACAAACCTGATCAAGCGGAGACAACATCGAACCCGGATAAGTTGATGAAGCAAACAAATTTGCAATATATCCCATAAATAATCCACCAACAAACACCGACAACATAATCCGCCAACTAGCTATCCGTGTAAACAACAAGATTGCAGCACCAATAAGGATAGCCAAAGTTGATGTCTCGCCAATAGAGCCAGGAATCAATCCAACAAAAGAATCCCACAATGAAATAGGCTCACCCAATATGTTGGTCAAATGTACTTGTCCGCCTGTCGCTGTGGCAACCTGTCCCAGAGGTGTTGCCCCTGAAAAATTATCAACAACCGTACCTGCTCCTAAACCAAAAGTATCGGACGTCCTCACAAATACAGCATCTCCCGACATTTTTGATGGATATGCAAAGAAAAGGAAAGCTCTTGTTACCAATGCAACATTAAACACATTCATACCTGTTCCGCCAAACACTTCCTTAGCAAAAATAACAGCAAATGCTGTTGCGACAGCAATCATCCATAATGGAGTATCTACAGGAACAATCATCGGTATAAGAATCCCCGATACTAAAAATCCTTCTTGAATTTCATGTCCTCGTATCTGAGCTGCTGTAAACTCGATACCTAAGCCAACAATATATGATACAATAATCTTAGGAAGAACTGCCAAAAATCCGAAAAGAAAGGTTGTCCAAAATCCCGTAATATCACTTTCCCCTATAGCCAAATAATGTTGATAGCCAACATTGTACATTCCGACTAATAATGCCGGAATCAAGGCTAGAATGACCACAGACATTGTCCGTTTGGCGTCTATACTGTCATGGATATGTACACCTGATTTCGACGTAGTTGCCGGAACAAACAGAAAAGTTTCAAATCCCTCAAATACCGATTGAAACTTCTCGAATTTTCCACCTGGTTCGAAATTAGGTTTTATTTTATCGATATAATTTCTTAATGCTTTCAATGTTATATAAATTTTATTGATTATAAGTTTAGTTCATCTCTTTCATCAATTCGTCAAGGCCATTACGAATAATTTTCTGAATTTCGAGCTTCGATGTATCGACAAATTCACACAAGGCAAAATCTTCCGGAGCAACTTCATAAATACCCAAATTCTCCATCTTTTCTACATCAAATGCAATAGTTGCTTTAATCAAAAATTCAGGAAGGATATTCATCGGAAACACTCTATCATATTCTCCAGACATAATGATAGCTCGTTCTCCCCCATTCAAACGTGCATCAAGTACATATTCCTTTTTCTTTCCTAACAACCAAGTAAAATACGCATGGCTTACACTATATTTCTTCAATCCCGGTACTGCCCATCCAAATAATTCATGGCAATCGTCTCCCTCAGGAATAACTGTTATCTGACTATGAGGAGCTCTCAAATAATCATTTTCCGAAACTTTTGTCCCAGTCAATACATTACCACTGATATAGCGCTGATGATAATCGGTCTTTTTCACTCTTTCAGACAAAATTGAATCTATACGAGCCCCCAACCGAGTCCGAACATATAAAGGCCTTCTTATTTCAGACCCGGTAATCGCTACTATACGAGAAAAATCAACAATACCATTGTTCAATAAACGGCCGATAAACAAAACATCAAATGCACTCATCGTCCAAACAACGTCACCTTTGTTTATCGGTGCAATATGCTGTATCTGTACGCCAACGTTCCCTGCAGGATGAGGCCCTTCAAAAAGAACAGATTCGACATTTGATACAGAAATAGGATTACTGGCCGACATACCAACGTATACTTTCCCTGACGTCAATTTCCTCAAAGCATCTAGTCCTGTCTGAAAATTTATTTCATCACCTTTCAATACAAAATTGAAATCTGGAGCTAATGGTGCCGTATCCCATGCTGTAACAAAAATATCCCGAGGATTAACCTCCGGATTAGCAATAACATCATATGGACGTTGCTTTATAAATGGAAATATACCAGACTGCAATAACAAATCTTTAATTTGTTCTCCTGTAAGATCGTCTACATTTTTCTTACCAAACTCTACATACGTTTGTTCGGTATCTGCTTTTACTGTAATATCCAGCACCTTTCGACGTTCACCTCTATTAATTGCCACAACTTCACCACTTACCGGTGATACAAATTGAACCTCCGGACGGTTCTTGTCATACATAAGAGGAGCTCCCGCATCGACATGCTCGCCAGGTTTAACTACAACTTTAGGTACAACACCATGAAAATCGTCCGGTATTATTGCGAAATATTCGCTAAGCGCAGCTTCTTCTACTACGTTAACCGGCCTTCCTTTCAGGTTTATATCTAAGCCTTTCTTTAATTTCACCACATTTGCCATGTTGATTTCAATAAATTTTAGAATTTGGGTGCAAAGATAGCCTTTTTACACCAATTTATAACAAAAAATATTTCAAATAAAGATTTTTTTCTTTATTTAGCTCCTTAATAGTCAATTATAAAGCTTATTTATTGGACATTGCTATCTCTATTTTTCATTTTTTAATAAATTCTGCTATTTCAAGATTACAAAGTAGTTTTATAAAAAAATCAATTTAATTAAAAAGCAGCTTTAACCAAACAACATAAAAAAGCAGTGAATTAAGAGAAATTCACTGCTTTTATAAAAATTTAAGATTTTTCTTTTATTTATCCCAATTAGGATGTTCTGCAAGATATTGCTCACACAAGGAATAAGTAATACCATCAACTATTCCAATTGTCGGAACCCAAATTTCTGTAGCTTTTACATGATGTGCTATTTGCAAATATAGTTCGGCTGCAGGGACAATCACATCTGCTCTATCGGGTTTCAAATCGAACTTACGTATTCTCTCTTTTACCGGTATAGCACTAAGCATATCCAACTCTTCCCGTAACTTTACAGTAGTCAAAGGTCTCCCTTTAGGAAATTCGGATATTCGAAATAATTTATTGATATTTCCCCCAGAACCGATAACAGACAATTTCGGATATACTTCAGATAAAAGTTTAAGGTCATTATACATGCGCAAAAGCTCAACTTTATCAACCTTATTATTTAATATACGTACTGTACCTATATTATAAGAAGCAGAGCTTTTCAAAGCTCTATTACTAATTAAACTAATTTCTGTACTTCCTCCCCCGACGTCTACATAAATATAATCTCCCACTCGATTTAACTCGTCGACAATATGACTATCATAAACTATCCGGGCTTCTTCTTGTCCATTCACAATCTCAATTTCAACACCCGTTTTCTCTACAATGTATTTTGTTACTTCTCTTCCGTTCTCTGCATCCCTCATAGCTGAAGTCGCACAAGCTCTATAAGACTGCACGTTATATATCTGCATCAATTGCCTGAAAGCTTTTACTAGTCGGAGCAACTTTCCGGTTTTATCATTAGATATCCGTCCTAAAGTAAATGCATCTTGTCCTAACCGTAATGGGACGCGAACCATGAAGACTTTTGTCAAATTTTCAATGGTCTCACCATGAGCAATGCCCTTTATCATCAGACGAACGGCATTAGAACCTATATCTATCGCAGCAAAATTCAGTTTATCCATTTTAAACTTCTTTTCTAATTGCGAAGATAATTCAAAAAAAGAAAATCAAAACACAGAAAGTATCTTTTAATACCTATCACTTTTCTTTTTTATCGCATCAAGCTAAGTCGCACAGCAATGCCAAAGCTACTATCAGATATCGGATATGAGGTTGAAGAAACCAAAGGTGTATTTATTTGCCGGTCATAAAAAGCCCTTAACGTAATCAGTTTACTCAGAGCATAATCAGCAGAAAATGAAATGGTCAATGTTTTTGTCCCACTTGTTGCCTGAGTAAAGTTCTGCTCAATACGACGTATTAATGCCTGATTTTTCCGGAACGAAAAATCTGCCCGTAAAGTCAAGTCATTATTAAATGATTCCATTTTATCATTTTTCAACTTTAAGACAGCATTAAAATTAGCAATCTTATATCCAGCACCAACGGTAATATCTTGGGTAGAAGATTCTACTATTTGTCCGGCAGCAGAATTCAAACTCAAATTTCTTGTATCTTTATACTCCGCACGAAGTGTCACATTATTATTCATTGTCATATCTATACCCAACAAAGGAGCAAAACTCTCCGTTATACTTACTGACGATATATCGAAAGGGGATGAAGGTACAGGATTTCCTGATATCTCATCCTTCACAAATCCCCACCCATCACTATCTCCGCCAACAGCTTCTAACCAATTTAAGTAAGAAGAAAAAGAACCTACACTGTATGTACAACGGTATGCATGGCTCAAAACTATACTTTTAAAATATTTTTTCAATTTTTGTATTTTCCCCAAACCATCATAGGTTATACGCCAATTGGGTAATAAACTTTTTAATGACGGAAAAGCTGTCAATCCTACTTTGTTTGGATTCTTTCCTGAATACGCAGCTATAAATGCCGGAATCATTACATCCGACGAACTAAGACTCACTCCTCCATTTTGTGAGTTATAGGGACGTCCGGCCAATAACGGATTATTTTGAGCTATATATCCTGATTTTGGATAATGTAAATTCCTACCAGCGTATAAATTTTCAATACGATTGGCTATTATCTGACGATATGCTAAAAAGTTCTCAAAAGCTTTAGAACTATAACCATTACTTGCCTTTGAGCCTCTCAATGAAGTTTTTATGGCAATGTGGGTCATTGTAAAATTACCACCCTGTATCTGAGGCATACCATCATACATAAATTGTACTTGATTGTTGTGATTATGTGTGCGATTGGCATTCAAAGTAATTTTCAATCCTTTTATCGGCTCTAAGGATGCATCCATTTGTACTTCTTCTGTACGATTTATAACTACAGGGCTCACTAACGAATCACTGACAATCAACCAATCTTTATCCATTATTTTACGAATATAATCCTCGTCGGTAAATCCAAAGGCAAAATCCAATCCAGGAGCCAATACATCATAAGAATTGGACTGTCCAAAAATGTCTCCAACATTCGGTTTAAATGAAGGTACATACATCGTATTTGAGCGACGATAACGTACATTGACATTACGTATCATCATTGCAAAACGAGACGTATACTCAGCAGCTTTATACCAAAGCTGATCTTCTGGTCTCTTTCCCGGGGTAATCGTAAGTTTTATGTGTGCTGTATCACGAGTCAATATTCGTATATTGTTTTTATCTACAATTTTATATTTTACCGGATAGACTTTACCATCTGGTCCTTTTGCCGTTACTGACAGTTTTTTATTATCCAAATTATGTCGTACCGACACAGACGTATCGGATTTTAACGTTATCTGGCGTGTAAATGGCTTTCTTTTTTTCTGACTGGTGGTCGAACGTCGTGAAGAATTGCTAAACTTCCGATTTACATTTTTCAAAAACTTCGATTTATTATAAAGAGCTTCCAGATTGGCCCGGCCATCAAAATTCCACTGTCCTTGATTATTAATACTATTTCCTAAATTTGTCTCAGCATCAACGGCAACTCCCCTATCCCAAGCATAAGTAGAATTATATTTTACAGAGAAGTTTGCCCAATCTAATGCAGGAATCTTATTCAACGGTGCATCAAATGATGCATTAAAAGTTTGATTATAATTCCACGGCCGACCAAGTTGAAGAATACTGTGCATTACCGTATCTTTCCAAGCTTTATATTCATCAGGATAAAGCTCCTTATTTACAATTCCAGCAGGTTCGTCAATACGGGCGTTCGTCATTGTAGCCAATGAGAAATTCAATGTTTTTGTTAAATTCCACTGTATTCCAAACTGACGATCCCAAAGGAAATTTTTATTTATGGATACAGGCAATTGCATATCAATCCCTTCGTCTAAATCACGTAATTGCTGCTCATAGTAATAACGTGACATATTTGTGTTAAACGTTATATTATTGGGCAAATAATTAAGTCCAAAATCCCTAAATAATCTTAAATGTTTAGACTTGCTTTTTATAAATTTAAATGGAGTCCATGGTTTTACATAAGGAGTATATGTATAACCAAAATTACCTCGGTGGTCATAGGTATTTTCAAATAACGTCGTAGGATTCTTTTTACTCTGCCGGTTGTACGAATAGCTAAAAGTGAAGTTAGCAGGATCATAAGGCATCGGATTTTTACTTTGAATATCAACTCTTAACCCTGAAAGGCTAAAACTCTCGATAGTAGAACGATCAATTGAATATTCTTTTATTGAATCTTTTTCTTCTTTAGTGACAGCTGCATCTAAAGCATCCTTCAATAAAACGTCCTGATCAAGAGGATTATATTTAGGAGTATTTATCTCTTCCGATAATGAATAAAACAATGGAATTTTTACCTTCGCTTTTTCAGGGAAGAATCGTCCTAAATCTACCATCGTTGCAACATTATACTGATAATAATTTTCCATTCTTCGCTCAGTCAGACTTTGGTCTAAGCCACCAAAACCAATTGTTTCAATATGCCCACCAACGTTTACAGTTGCAATATCAGATACACTCAGATTTACATTAGCCCGAGCAGCCCAACCACCATCTTCATCAAAACCAGTAAGTCTCAATTCATTCACCCAAACAACAGCATCTTTCTCTGTTGCCGAATTATTCCTAACACCAATAAAAATAGAAGCAATATCGGACAAGCTGGGATTACCTATCACAGAAACTTTATTTTTTGGATGGTCAGGATCGTACATCGTATATAAAGTCGTATAATTTACCGATGCATCACCTCTTCTTTTCGCAGCATTACGTTTCAACTTCAAATCGGTAAGCAGTGATAACGGAAAATCAAACATATTTTGCGAAGGCCAAACGGCATTCTGATCCTCTGCATTATATGTATTATAAGTTCCAGGAGCTGTAAGGTCTAATGGTATTTCATATTCATAATAATTACTTTTATAATCAGAGCCTAATCGAATAAATACAGCCAATTCACCATTTGTCAGACTTGATTTATCGTCAATCAACTTTTCTGCATGAGTAAACATTTGTAAACGCTTGTATGTGCGCATATCCAAGTTTGTATTTTTATATACACCTCTTGCTGCTTTAGATGGCAAATTTTGTACCTTCAATGACAACGCTTGCTCATTTAATTGAGTAATCTGAGACTGGCTCGGATCAACAATACGAGTAACACCTGGAGGCAAGACGTAATTTACAGGAACCTGACCTGCATTTTCCTCAATATTTACCGTAGATACATCCAAGTCTCCTTCTGCCGGTAGATTTGTACCTCCAGTATTATTTGACAAACTATAGCTATATGTCCTCCAGTCTCCTCTAACTAGTTCCATTGTAGCAAATCTCAGATGAGTCTCTTCTTCAAAACCAGTCAAAAATATACGAGCAAAACGAATAGTTCGAAAGTCTTGAATACTTCCAACTTTTTCCCGAGGAGCGTGTGTCCCATCACTGGTGTCATCCTTCAACGGTATTTTAAACTGATACCAGGTTACCTCTTCCTGCTTCCCATTTCTTAACTTTACTGTTGTTGTTCGCTTATCGGTAATATAGTTACGCCCAACTTGTAAATCTTCTTTTCTAATGGAAACTTTATATTGATAATAACGTTCATATTCATTCAGAGTATTGTCTTGATTGATATCTTCCACATCAGGAACACTTTTAGACGATTGGTAATATTTATCAGAAGCATCATCAGGAGAAGATGAATTTCCCTCAACACCGTTATAATGCTTATAACGGCTCAAAATATTCATTTCTGCATTATCGTAATCAACACCTCGATAAAAATGATAATTATCACCCGCCGGGTCATTCAACGGTGAGAATTGGTCTTGGCTCATCCTTTCTTGAGCTTCCACAGACAATTTCGTTCTCAGTTCCTGCAAAAAATTTGCATATGTTGGATAAGTAAACTCTTCATCATTTGATAATCCGTCCAACCCGACATCCTGTTTCTCTCTAGCACCTTCAGAGTTATCAAAAGCATATACCATAGATTGCCGTTTTGAAACTTTACCCCATACGGTCTTAGCCAAATGAGTCGTATCTCCGTCAATAGGTAAACCATTCTCAAAAGACTTCATTCCATCTTTCAATATGTCTTCTGAAATCTCTCCAAAATTAAAATATAAATCCCCTCCATCGTAAGTTCCATTTTCGTCTTCCAAAAATGGATCGAGCATCCAGAATTGAACATATTCGATATTTGCCGCCTCAAAATCCGGAGTATCCATTTTTCTCATAATTCCCCCCCAACGCTTCTGAGGATTGGTAAAATAGCCATTGGCATCCATATTGTCCACATCCATATTATAGGGCCCACGTTCCTGAGGATAATAAGAAAGATTCAATACTTGTAATGTGGATGACTCTCCATAGCCCAGCTCTTTATTCGGAAAAATCTCACTAATGTCTATTTCTCTCACATAATGACTCGATAGCTGATCTAAATCATTCTTAATATGAGATGGTACTAAAGATGAATTTCTTTGGGTAAACATCCGATCAATGTAATACCAAGACAACAAGGACCTATTTTTTCCATACTTAATATCGTTCGATAACTTCGATTCCTCAAACATAGACGGTGTGGAAGCAATCACCCAAGAATATGGTGTACGGATATCTAATCCTGTCTGAGAAGATTCAAAATCATCAATATATGAAGTAGAATTATTTTTAGCTTTGCCCGGTATAAGCTGAGCAAACTCTGCATTTAATGCTAATCTCGAAGGTGCTGTCGCATTTACCGTCGGTATTTTATTTACCAAAGAGGTCAACCATTGGAACTCGGTATTATAAGAGGTATTTAATCCCCATAATGTATTATTTAATACTTCATCTCCGATATTTACTTTTTCTGTCAATGATTTTTCTCCTAAGTGCATAATAGTAGCACCAATATTAAAATTTTTAGAAAAAGCATAATTCAAATCAAGCCCCACCATCGTTTTTCGCTGCATATTGAAAAACGACTGATTTTCAAGAGAGACGCTAATCGGTGTGCCTGAATCAATATAGCTTTGGTTAAGTATCGTAACAATCCCAGACGAATAATCTACTGAATAATCAACATTCTCTGTCAGTGTCATTCCTCCGGCTGTCACCCGAACTGACCCTCTTGGCACATTCATGGCGTTTAACCGAATTTCTGCACCAGACGATGCTTGATATTCTCCCTTAATGACAAACTTATTCTTTTCCGCAAATTGTCTCGCAACCGTCAAAGTGGAATCATATAATTCTTGATAGACATACTTGTCTACATCAGGAATATTCCCAATTTTAGCTTTCAAATGTGAACCAAACGGTTCAACCACGGGGAAAATAACTCGACCAGTCGATGCCAAAACTGTATATCCTTCTATAAAGTCAAAGAATCCATTCGGATTAGCCTCATTATTGTTATCCAGTCTATCAAGATTCATCACTTTCAGCAAAGTCTGGTCTTTAATATTACCGACAGGCATATATGCTAAAGTTGTACCAGCCGTATCGCTCTTATAATATATATCCAACCGAAACTTATCTTTCTGGACTTGCATTGCATTCAAAGAATAAACATTCTTCATCATCAGTTTCCATATAGGTAACTGTGTTGTTACTGTTGTCCCTTTCAACAATTTCAAAAACAAACAATTATCTGTATCCGTTATATCCCCTGAAAACTCTCCGACCTGATAGACCTGGCCATTTTTTGTATATTCAAATGCTACAGCCAATACTTCATCTGAATTGAGAGTACTCTTCAACGAAATATAGCCCAACTGTGTGTTCAATGTATATTCAGAACTTTCAAGCTTTCGCGCACTCTCTATCTTTACATAGTCTCGCCCACCTACAACTTCTACAGGGAGAGATGCTTCGAGCACTTGTGTTACTTGATTGATATTTCGTGCACCATCTATAGCCTTAAGCCGAGCATACAAGTCATTCGAATTATTCGAAGGGAACTGATATTGTGCATTTGACGTCCAACCGTTGTAGGCCTTCTTACTATACTCAGCAAGGTCCATAAAGCCCACTATATTTCTTGACTGATCGTAATTTCCTCTTTTATTGGTTACCCAAACCTCTATACGATTAATTGTTACACCCGATGATACGTACGGTAATTTAGAAACAAATTGATCGTAATTGTCCCTAAAATAATGAGCTAAGAAAAAATGTCTATTTTCGTCATAGCTATCGGCACTAAATTCAAATTCAGTAGTCTGCGCTCCACCTTTTGAGTTTACGGTCTTTGACTCTGATTCTTGTTGCGATACCAAGGCCGTTGCCGTAAGCTTGCCAAACTGCATAGTCGTCTTTATACCAAATAAGGCAGAACTACCTCGTATAAGCGATGATCCTGTAGTCATGCTGACATTACCGGCCTCTATATTTTTTATAATTTCATCTTCTTTCCCTTCATATTGCAATTTCAATTTCTGAGCATCAAAGTCAAACGTAGCATCAGTATTATAATTCATGTTGAAATTGAGCTTATCTCCAACTTTTGCAGTTATATTTGCTTGAATTTTCTCATCAAAATCAAAATATGTCTTTTTCCGGGCAGAAACGGACAAGGCCGGATTGTCTATTTTATTCGTTTTTATAGCCATCGTAAGTTCAGCCGATCCTTGAGTTTTTATCTGTACACCACCCGGGCCAAATACCTTATCCAAAGGTCCGATATTAAACTTCATATCCAAAAAATCAAATTCCTTTTTCCCTTTAGCAAAAGTTTCAGCATTTTTCTGTCGATAATACGCCTGCATAGATTTTTTCAACGAATAATCTTGATATTCATCAGCTGTCATCATAATAGGGGTCACGATTTCTTTATCCCCTACCTTCGTTCGAATAACATAGCAATTAGTTTCAGGATCATAATCGACTACAGTTCTCACATTTTCAGGAGTTTTCAAATCAGCTGGATGATTTTTTATCAAATCTTCATAAGTTTCAGAAGATGTCTTAGCCACCGGATAACGAGGTTTTGCTTTGGGTGTTGTAACAGAATCTTGTGAAACGAAGTTCTCAGCTTTAGCTCCCAATTCTGAGGAAATATCAAGAAATTCTGGATAACTGAAATGATTATATGCAGCAAAAGCGGAGTAAATACACACCCCGCTTATGAAAAGAAGAATATAAAAAATATAATTTATCCTCTTGTTGTTCATTACTCTGCAAACCCTTTTTCCTGCTGACAGGAGCAAAGGTTACATCATTTTTAATGCAGCCTTTATTACCTCTTCGACCGTCATTAGAGGAGACTCTTTCAGCAATTTCTGTATTACCTTCTGAGACTGAATTTGAGAAAAGCCGAGCATTACCAATGCTGCTAAAGCTTCTTCTTGTACTTCGGAATTAGAAGGCGTACTTATATTTAACGTATCCCCCCCCCGTTTTATTTTATCTTTAAGATCAACAATTATTCTCTGAGCCGTTTTTGCTCCAATACCTTTTACTCCCTTCAACATATTTACATTGCCAGAAGCAATAACCTGTTCTAATTCCGGAGGTGTCAATGATGACAAAATCATGCGTGCAGTATTAGGCCCTACACCAGAAACTGATATGAGCAAAAGAAATAATTCTCTTTCTCTTCGATCGAGAAAACCATACAAAATGTATGCATCTTCTCGAATAGCTTCATACACATATAATTTACCTGAATTTTTCGAAGACAAAGCGCAGTACGTCGTTAGTGATATATTTAAGAAATATCCTACGCCATTACATTCTAATATAACTGATGTAGGCGTAAGGTCTACTATTTGTCCGCTTATATATTCTATCATAAGTAAATATGTTTTTGAGATATACTAACTGTTACAACCATTGTCTGCCAACAGAATGACAATAATCACTCCTTTCCAGACTCACTGATTGGTTCCTGAGATGTTGCAAACTTATCCAACGCCAATTTGAAAAGTCTTGTCCCTGTAGAAGAATCTACATTTGCTGACGGCCCCGTAATACATCCTCCTTCACAAGCCATAACTTCTACAAATTTTGCCGGAGATTTTCCTTTTGCAAAAGCTCTTAATAGTGCAATATTCTTCTTATTCAAATTTGCTACCTGAATAGCTTTCAAATCCGGTATCAACCCCTGAGCCTTGACAGCACCCAAAACACCACCTGTCATACCAAAACCTTTTCCATCTCTATGAGCATCACAAACAAAATCTCCTTTCCCAACTTGAGAAACATCAATTCCCAAACCATCAAAAACGGACTGTACTTCTTCAAATGTCATAACAAAATCCACAGCTTCATCTTTCCTCGCTTCGGCCCGTTTTGCGACACATGGACCTATAAAAACGACCTGAGCATCGGGATATTTTTCTTTTGCAATCCGAGCAGAAAAATACATAGGAGAACCTGTATGTGAGACATAGGGTTTCATATCTTTTACATGCTTTTCTACCAAAGCTATATATGAAGGGCAACAAGAAGTTGTCATAAAAGCTTGACCTTCTTCAAGCTTTTCTTTCAATTCTTTGGCCTCATTATAAGTAGTCTCCATAGCCCCCTGAGCAACTTCAAGTACATCATGGAAACCAATTTTCTTTATTGCATTAAATATTTCCTCAAGACTTTCCGAATACTGTCCCATTATAGACGGAGCCACAATTGCCACAACTTTTTTCCCAGACCGAATCTGAGATAATATATCAAAAACTTGGGATATTTCAAAAATAGAGCCAAAAGGACAAGCATTTATACACTTACCACAATAAATACACTTTGACTCATCTATATGTTCTATTCCATTCTCATCTTTAGAAATTGCTTTTACCGGACATGCTTCTTCACAAGGAATAGGGATATATACAATAGCATGATAAGGGCACGCTTCTTTACAAATACCACAACTGATACATTTATCATGATCTATCTTAGCCTGTCCATTACGGTCAAATGTAATCGCATGTTTGCTACAATTCATATAACAAGCTCTGGCTACACACCCCCGACATAAGTTTGTTACTTCATAATTTACTTGTACACATGCCGAACAAGCCTCATCAATAACACATAAAATATTTTCTTTGGTATTCTTTCCTCTTTTTAACGCTTCCGATGCATAATAAGAAAGAGGTACAAGCTCGTCCGTCTCATCCTGCATGTCAAAACCTAATAAAGGAAATGATTTATATTTCCATACAGCACGCTCCTTATGCACACAACAACGGCCTCTAACTTTTGCATTACGGGGAGTCAATTCGATGGGCAAACGGTCAATTTTCTCCACTAATTGGCCTTGATTCCATAAATTTACCAATCGGGCCATCAATACTCGACGAACAATCAATACGTTATTTGCAAATGCCATAGAATGTTATTAAATGTTTATGTATGCCTCTATTATTAAAAAAAGCTAATTTTTGAAATGAGGCACAAAGGTACACCTATTTTCTTAAACAACAAATCACTCTGTACCTTTATTACATTTCAGAAGAAAATTGGAGCATTGTGCATTTGCCGTTGATTTGAGCTTTCGGTTCTATAGCTAAAGTTGAGACCTCAATATCACCCTCCAATAACGAAGTCGATTTCAATACTAATTTTTCTTCAACCTTTATATTTCCCTTAACTGCTCCCATTATTTCTGCATTAACAGCATTTATATTCCCTGTAACCTTCCCCTTCTCTCCAATAATTACTTTCCCTCTACAATCCAAATTTCCTTCCAATATACCATCGATACGAATATCAGAGGATGCTGATATATTACCTATTACCGTAGTATCTACAGTCAACGAGTTGTGTGTAAGTCCTGGGGAAAGAATATCTCTTGCCATATTAAGTAGATTAATAAGTAATTCGCATTATTTGCAAAAATAATATTTATCCCCATAAAAATACGACTTTATGATTACAAAACTTTTTTAATCATCAGTTTTTTACGTAATTTGTATCGTTACTTTGAATACCCATAAATATGGAAAGTTATATTGAACTTGAAAAAATACACTTTTATGCCTATCATGGCGTTTCTGAAGAAGAACGAAAAGTTGGTAACAATTATGAAGTATATATAAAAGTATATACAGATATAACTCAAGCAATAGCAACCGATAATCTTCTTACAACTATCGATTACGGACAATTATATGAATGGATTAAAGAAGAAATGATGCAACCGTCAAAGCTCTTGGAACATGTAGTAGGTCGTATAAAAAAAAATATACTAAAAAACTGTCCGAACATCACAGGAGGAACAATAAAAATATCAAAAATAAAGCCCCCTATACCAGGAGATATAGAAAGGGCTTCGGTCACCATTAGTTGGTAATATAAGAACTTTTATTACTTAAGATTCAATCTTTTTTGAATATCCTTAGGTATCGCATTTTTATTAACAACATAACTGATCGTTTTATAAAGGACAAAAGGTTCTGATGCATAAAAATAACCATCATACTCATTATCTGTCCCCCATGAGTTTTTAACTTTATAATATTTATTTCCATTTTGATCTACAGCCGTACCTACAATTTGCATACCGTGATCATCTGTCGTTTCATAATTATCAAAAGCTTCCTGACGTACTTCTTGAGTTATTAATTTTTCTTTCTTAGATTTTTCCTTGCTTTCTTTTTGCTTTTCCTCTTCAGACAATTTTGTCCATCTAGCTTTTTCCGAATCACTCATATCTTTGACTTTATCATCTGGGACAATAGCATAACCTTTATTATATAAAAAACCTCGTTCACTAACATCTGATGCCCAAAAAATTGTATAGCCTTTATCTATCGAGTTTTTCATTATACGAGAAAAATCCTCTAAAGGCACATTATAAGAAAGGCCCCATGCCCAATTATCCGGCACCTCTACAGCAAAAGGCTGATCAAATGGATGATGAGTAAAAGAAGTAATGGAAACATAATCGTCCAAATTCACCCCCAAAGAATCAAAAAATGTTTTAGGTGTATACACTTTTCCCTGATAAGTAAAAGTCTCTGGTTCTTTACCCAGATAAGCATCTAATATAGCAATATATCCTTCTTTCCACGAAGGTGTTAACTTGCGGTTTTTATTTGTTATTACAGCTTTAACATATGCTTCAAGCACAGCATCCAATTCTCCATGACGGTGAATATCAAGACCATAATTAAGACCTTTATAAGCTTCTTCAGGAACAATTCCATATTTTTTTATTATATCCAATACATCTAAAGTAGAACCTCCGCCACCGAAATTGATGGTGCCATGCATACGAACATACTTTTCAGCCTTTTCAATATACGCATGACGGACAATAAACATTTCAGACAAATCAACTTCTGGCTTACCTTGTCTCAATAATTCGCTTTCAAGAAAAGCAGTTCCTGCAAAACTCCAACATGTACCTGAACTACTTTGATTTTTTACTGGTGTAGCCTTCAATAACTTCACATCTGTAAACTGATACTCTTTCGTTTTTTTTGCATTTTTGACACTATCATTTTTTTCTACGGTTTGAGCCATAGTTCCAACTGCAATAAACATCATCATTCCGATGGTAAGAACATTTTTCAGCATAATATTTCTTCCTTGTTAAATTTTCGAGCCGTAAAGATAGTAATATCATTTATAAAAAAAATCGAAAGATTTATTGCTTTTTCAGAATTTACATTAATGTGTTACTATGATACACTGAAAAATTTGAAAATTCAAATAGGATTACTCAACCTCTACAAATATTTTATTATGTTTGTATTCAGAAACATACAAAATATAAAACAACATAAATGAGTACCCTAATTAAAATAATAACCACCTTCATAATCTCTTTTTCCGTTTTCTTTCCTGCAAAGGGAGCTATCGTTTATCAGACTAAAGCATTACATCCTTCTATACAGACAATACGTACGCGAGTTTTTGATAAAGCATATTTCCCCCCAGTTATACGTCTCGACAATGACGACCAACTTATCGTATCTTTTGATAAATTTGCCGAAGAAAGTGAATATCTGGAATACAAAATCGTTCATTGTAACGCAAACTGGACACCATCAGATCTATCTGTCATGGAATATCTTGATGGTTTTAATCAAAACAGAGTAGAAGAAGGAGAACTTTCGTTCAACACATTCCGACATTACGTACATTACACAATTACATTACCTAATGAGTCTGTACGATTTAAAGTATCCGGGAATTATGTACTGATCGTTTTTCCAGAAAATCAACCAGAAAAACCTCTTTTACAAGTCTGCTTCTCCGTATTTGAAAACCGCGTAACAGTACCCATATCCATAACTTCTCGTACAGACATCGATTATAATAAATCTCATCAACAACTCGAATTTTCAATTTTACATCCTAATTATAATATAAGAAACCCCCAAACTGATTTAAAAATATATATATCACAAAACAATCGTCTCGACAATCAAACTCAAATAAACCACCCTTTATATGTAAAATCAAACGAATTAGTGTACGCCCATAATCCCAACCTCATTTTCGAAGCAGGAAACGAGTACCGTAGATTCGAAATGGTAAGCACCCGCTATGCCGGAATAAATGTGGAAAGTATCCAATACTTCGATCCATATTACCATGTTGATTTATTCCCTGACCGTCTTCGTAATCAAGGAAATTATGTATTTGACCAAACCCAATACGGACATTTCACCATACGACAAAGTGATGCCGATAATAGTGATGTAGAAGCCGATTATTTCATCGTACATTTTACACTCGATTATGATAATGCTTTAATACCCGGAACCATATATATAGATGGAGAATTTACCAACGGACAATTTAACGACCAAAACAAAATGGTTTATAATTTTGAGACCAAACGATACGAAAAAGCATTATATCTAAAACAGGGTTCCTACAATTATCAATATCTTTTCATTCCACATGGGACAACTAAGGGAACTCCTGCAAATATAGAAGGGAATTTTTATGAAACCAAAAATGAATATTTGGTCAAAGTATATCATCGTGTCCCAGGAGAACGGTATGATCGCTTAATTGGTATTGGTAGAGCGTTTTCCGGTGAATAAATAAGTCTATCTACACTTATATATTCCAGACCAGAAAGTAACAATTAAATTAAAGATTATAATAATTTCTTTTCCACTTTTCACCAAACCTTGAATAGATACTCTTATTTAACTAACAGAAAGAGAAAAAACTTATATTTCCTAAATATATATTTTAGTATAATGTAATTTCTTATTTAAAAATAAGAAATTACATTATTTACTTTAATACTTAAATAAGAAGGGCAAAAAGTTAAATATAAAAGCTCTTATCAAGATATAAGACATTGATTTATTTATATTTATATATAAAATAAAAATCAAATTAATTTTTATAAAATAATAAACTATTGGATTTTTAGTCCGAAAAAATGTATCTTTGATTTCACATTATGTTATTTTACAATCTTACGTATCACACCATGAAAAGGCTATTATTCCTATTCATATATCTTTCATCTCTCGGTTTGCATACTTCGGCTCAAACCTTTTCTTTCGACAGATATACCATTGATGACGGAATATCTAATAGTTATATAACATGTATTATACAAGACCGGAAAGGATTTATCTGGATAGGAACATTAAATGGTCTAAATCGGTTCGATGGATACAAATTTGAAATTTTCCGTTACAACCCCCTCGACAAAAGGTCTATCGGAGGGAATTATATCCGCTGTCTTTATGAAGATAAAAAGGGCAATTTATGGATCGGACTGAAAGACGGAGGCCTTAGCATGATGAATTGTACTACCGGTGAATTTACAAACTACGTTCACATTCCCGGAAAAAGCTCCAGTTTGAGTTACAATGATGTAGCCGGGATATGCGAAGATAGAAAAGGTAATTTATGGCTAGCCGTAGACAGAGGAGGACTAGACCTATTAGATCCTGCAACAGGAATATTTAAACACTATACTTATAAACCCGGAAATGTCAATAGTATAGCAAACAATGCCTCTACTGCTATATCAATAGACTCAAAAGGTCATATCTGGATAGCTGCATGGGATGGTGGAATTACCAAATTTGACCCTATTAAAGAAAAATTTTTCCATTATATGAACACTCCGGGCATTTCTGACAATAAACTTTGCAGACATGCTTTATCTCTGTATTTTGACAAAAAAGGTATTTTATGGGTAGGAACTTTTCACGGTGGCTTATACCGAGTTCACCCCTCCAATGGAAAATGGGAACAATATTCTTTATCTGTTGAAAAAAACAAAGGTATTAATCACCAAACCATACAGGCTATTACTGAAGATAAAGAAGGGAATTTATGGATTGCTACCAATGGTGGAGGCATAAATATATTTAATAAAAAAACAAAAAAATTCACATATCTTTTATCTGATGAAAGTAACGCCAACAGCCTTCTGATCGATAATACAACCTGCCTCCTTAAAGATTCTTCCGGATCTATGTGGATAGGAACTTCTAAAGGTCTCAATTTTTATAATCCCCTCTCATCAAGATTTACTTTATATCGGCGTAATACCCAAGATATGAATACCCTTTCGGGAGATTACATACAAGCTCTATTAAAAGATCGTAACGGCAATATATGGGTAGCAAGCTCAAACGGCCTTGACTTTATCGAATCTGCGTCGGGTAGAATCAAGCATATAGAGGTAAATGAATCAAATCCATCTGATTTGTATTTTAATAAAAAGGCCTTGCTGGAAGATCGTAATGGCAATATATGGATTGGTTCTCGATCTGATGAATTTACTTGTTACAATCCGAATAAAAAAACCTTTAACCGAATAAAAATACAATCACCAGATAAGACGAAAATACCTTATCGAAATATTTTAGGGCTTTACGAAGACAAAGATGGTTCTATTTGGATCGCTTCTGAAATCGGAGCTATAAAATATAATCCTCAAACTAAAACATTTTATCCTCTTTTTCAAAGTGAAAACATCATTTATCCAGAAGATAAGTCGCATGTAATCTTTAGAGACAGTAAACAAAATCTCTGGGTTGGCACAGAAGGAGGCTTAAAATGCTATAATCCCAACCTAACAGAAGTCCGTATTTTCAAAATTAACCCTGAGGACAGACATAGTATCGGTAATAATTACATAACTTCTATATATGAAGATCAAGAAAACAAAATATGGATAGGTACACGGGGGGGGTTATATTATTTCAACTCATATAAAAAATGGTTCGAACCTATAATCAGACCAGGAGAAATACTGGGAGATCCAATAATGGGAGTTACCGGCGACAAATCCGGTAACCTATGGTTAAGTTCGACAATAGGGCTTATAAAATATACCCCCACCAATGGGACATTTCACCTTTATGATGAAAATGATGGATTACAAAGTAAAGAATTCAATGCCGGAGCCTTTTACCGAAGTCCGGACGGTGAACTATTTTTTGGTGGTATAAACGGATTCAACTCTTTCTATCCTGATAATCTTAAAGAAAATACATACCGACCTCCTGTCATTATATCTGAATTTCAAATATTCAATAAAACTATTAAACCAGGGATAAATTCAATTTTGAAAGCGTCTATTGAAGATACTTCTGAAATTACATTAAAATACAACCAATCCGTTGTCTCTTTCCAATTTGTTGCTCTAAATTATATTTCTTCTCAGAAAAATCAATATTCATATATATTAGAAGGTTTTGATAAAGAATGGATTACAACTGATGCTAGTCGGAGATTTGCTACTTATACGAACCTCGATCCAGGATCATACTGTTTCAGAGTAAAAGCATCCAATAACGATGGTATCTGGAACGAAACTGGGACATCCGTCAACATTACAGTATTGCCACCTTTATGGAAAACATGGTGGGCATATATGATATATATAATTATCATATTTTCACTGATATATTTGTTATTAACTTACTTTCTAAACAAAGAACGTTATAAAAACCAAATAAAATTAGCCCATATTGAAGCTCAAAAAATTCACGAAATCGACCAACTCAAACTAAATGTTTTTACAAATATTTCACACGAATTCCGTACTCCTCTAACCTTAATCATAGGGCCACTCGAAAAGTTTATTCGTAATAAAAAATATAATAAACAAGAACATGAGCTTTTCAATATGATGTTCCGGAATTCTACACGTCTGATGAGATTAATAAACCAACTGCTTGATTACAGAAAGCTAGAAGCCGGGAAACTAACAATGAATGTCACGCAAAACGACATTTTAGCTTTTATAAACGATGTTGCTTCGTCTTTCAACTTTTATGCCCAGCAACATAATATAGAATATATAATCGATATCCCTCACACAGAAATATATACTCTCTTCGACCCAGATAAACTGGATAAAATACTATACAATCTAATTGGAAATGCCTTTAATTATACACCAGAAAACGGTAAAGTACAAATATCTGTTACGACCTCTGAAAACCATAAATTACATATAAAAGTAAAAGACAACGGTATCGGTATTCCCAAAGATTCTTTACAAAAATTATTCACTCCATTTTACCAGGCCAATAACAACCATACTCACAGAACTTACGGTTCCGGACTGGGGCTTGCATTTACACACGAACTGGTTTTATTACATCAAGGAACAATCAATGTAGAAAGCAAAGAAGGCGAAGGGTCTACATTCACAGTCACATTACCTTTGAATCAAGGTACTGAAAAAAATAAAGTTGAGTACAACCCAGACCGTCAACAAATATATGACATACAATCAAAATCCGTCTATAAAAAAGATGTTATATTTTCCGAAAACAATGTTTTAGTACTTATTATCGAAGATAATAAAGACATGAGAACTTACATCCGTTCGGAATTAGAATTTAGTTACAAAATTATCGAATCTGAAGATGGTGTTGATGGATTCATCAAAGCAAAAGAATATATCCCCGATATAATCATCAGTGACGTAATGATGCCTCGAATGGACGGAATAACGTTGCTAAAGAAGTTGAAAAAAAATGATAAAACAAATCATATTCCGATTATATTATTAACTGCGAGACATTCAGAAGAACACATTATTGAAGGATTCGAATCCGGAGTAGACGAATATATAACCAAACCATTCAATTCATCAATTCTACGGGCACGAATCGAAAATCTGCTGGCAAACAGACAACTACTCTGGGAAAAATTTCAAAAATCGCAAAATATACAGGAAATTCCCGCCTCCCCTCACTCCGAATACATTGAAAAAATCACAAATATCGTAACAGCACATATTTCAGATCCTGAGTTTGGAGTCGAAACTTTTGCATCTATATTAAATATGACCACCGGCCAACTTTCAAGAAAAATAAGAGCAATTATCAATACAACCCCATATAACTTTATTGTCGAGGTTCGTATGAGAAAAGCAGCTGTACTTTTAGCCGAAAAAGAAAAAAATATTGCAGAAATAGCTTTTGAAACAGGTTACCAAGAACAATCAAACTTCACCCGCGCCTTTACCAAATTCTATGGTAAAACACCTTCTCAATATATAAAATCACAACAATCTTCTCAACAATAATACAATATCTCAAAACCCACATTTTCATTTGATAATCAACATAGAGAATTAAATATAAACAACAAAAAATGATAAAAAAATGGATGTATTTGATAAAATTTTTTCCTACTTGAAAATTAATTTTGCCTTGTTCTCTTTAATATAAATACAAAGAAAACAAGGTTACTCTATTTTACACAAATCTGATCTGAAAAACATGAAGAAAATCGAACGTATACCCAAAGATGTACAGTTAAAAGTCTGTTTAACATCTCTCGTCTGGCTGATTGTCTGTACTACTTTTTCTGTATATGCCCAATATCCGATAACAGGTCTTGTAACTGACAAAGCTACGGGAGAATCCCTCATCGGGGTTAATATTATTGTTAAAGGAGAAAAAATAGGTACAGCTACAGATATAGACGGAAATTTTTCTCTAAATACTCCTTCTCCGAACTCAGAATTAGTTATTTCATATATGGGGTATATTACCAAATATATAAAAATATCCGGACAAAAAAAGCTAAAAATTGAGATGGAATCCGATAATAAGATACTGGGAGAAGTCGTTGTTGTTGGATATGGCACACAAAAAAAAGAAACAGTTGTCGGAGCAATAAGTAGCATAGGAAATAAAGATATTGTAAAAATACCAGTTGCTAATGTCAGCAATATGTTAGTAGGACAAATCCCAGGCATTTCTGCTGTTCAAGCCAGTGGAGAACCAGGAAAAGACGCTGCAACAATTCGTATTCGAGGGATATCCACTTTCAACAACAGTGGACAGGAACCATTAATCGTAATTGATGGAATACAACAAACACAAGAAGCATTAAATGCCATGGATCCGAATGAAATAGAAAATATTAATGTTTTAAAAGATGCGTCGGCTACAGCGGTTTATGGAGTAAAAGGTGCAAACGGAGTTATTATAGTAACTACACGAAGAGGAAAAACCGGGAAAATAGCAATAAATTTTTCTGCAAATTTCGGTATGAACGAATTGACTTCAATGATCAAATCATGTAATTCTTATGAATGGGCCCTATTTCGTAACCAGGCAATACAGAATGATGGAGATCCATCAAAAAATAATCTACTTTTTAATGAAGAAGATTTATGGAAATTTCTAAATCATCAAGATTACACAGACCAAGAAATGGCCGAAATGGGACTATCTCAAAGTCAAATGAACCGAATCAGGGATCAGGGAGCTATTTATTATACAGATCACGATTGGTATAAAGAGACTTACGGGAAAAAAGGATTGCAACAACAGTATAACCTAAATATATCAGGAGGAACAGAAAAAGTACGGTATTTCTCTTCTGTCGGATATTTTTCCCAATCTGGGAATTTTAATAATCAGGATCATTACGGAGGTAAAAAAAACGATATTAACTCTTATTATAATCGTTATAACATTCGTACCAATATAGATGCAGATATTTTTAAAAACTTGACAGTTTCGGTAAATTTATCAGGAGAATTTACGGAAGACAAAGGTTTTCTCGGAGAAAATAATTCAACAAGTGATTATAACAGGTACAAATCTATACGGCAGTATACTTATCCTCCTTTTGCCGGACCAAGTATTTTAAACGGAAAAATGATCAATTACACAAACCGCAATCCAATTAAGTCGAGAATGGCAGGGGGACCCAACGGATGGACACCTGTAGCTGACTTATTCAGTCGATCTTTGCAAACGACTAATAAAAATATGTTATTTACCAATATATCTGTCGAGCACAAATTCGATTATCTACTACCTGGGCTATCACTTAAAGGAACTTTTGCATATAATGATACTTATAAAACTGGAAATTACCGTTCGACACAGGTACCTTTTTATACAGCAGACAGAAGTGAAACTGACCCTTCCGAAATAATATATACGGGTGGAACTATAGGCCCTCAAAGCGTTACTTACAGTCAAGGCAACTTTAAAGCACGAAAATATTATTATGAAGTGGCATTAAATTATATTCATAGTTTTGGACCTCATAATGTCAGTGGTCTTATCCTTGGAAATGCTCAGAAATATCATGACCCTTCACTTTTGTATAAAGTTCCTCAAGGCTTAATGGGTTTAACGTCCAGAGTAACCTATAACTTCGACGAACGATATCTATTCGAATTTAATATGGCTTATAACGGGTCAGAAAACTTTCCTCCAGAAAAACGTTTTGGTTTTTTCCCCTCCGTTTCTGCCGGATGGGTAATATCTAATGAACCTTACTTCCCCAAAACACAATATATAAGTTGGATAAAAATACGAGGATCGTACGGTGAAGTAGGTAATGACAATCTCGGGGGTAGCCGGTTTATGTACCTTCCAAGCACCTGGATGTATACAGGCTCTGGAGCACTAAACGGATATAATTTCGGTTATACAGATGGAACAAGTACAGCCCCATCATTTGAAGGAGTAACAGAAAATCAGATAGGAAATCCATTAATTACCTGGGAACGAGCCCGAAAATTCAATATCGCTCTCGAAACTCGTTTTTTTAATAACCGTTTATCTTTTATTGGCGACTATTTCTATGAAAAAAGAGATCAAATACTATGGAATTATGGAACTATATCGAATCTGGTCGGAGCTAAAATGCCAGCTGCAAACATCGGAAAAATGAGTAACAAAGGATATGAATTACAATTAGAATGGCGAGACATGATAAATTCTTTCTCTTATTATATCAAAGGTGCAGTATCTTATGCCAGAAACCGAATAGATTATATGGATGAACCCATGTATAACAATCCTTGGATGAATACAACCGGATATATGTACGGACAATATAAAGGATTGAAAAGCAACGGTTTTTATAACACCGAAGAAGAGGTAAATCTCCATAACTATTCCGTAACTGACGGAAATAAAGTCCGTTTGGGAGATATTAAATATCTCGATATCGATGGAGATGGAAAAATTGATCAGAATGACTATGTACCTATCGGCTATAGTCCTATTCCGCTATATACTTTTAATTTATCCGCTGGAATAGAATATAAAGGATTTAGTCTTTCAGCTATTTTCGTAGGCTCGGCAAAAGGCTCATTTATGTTAAGTAATTACGCCACCACCCCATTTACCAAAGATTGGGGATCTGCATGGCAATGGATGTATGAAGGACAATGGACGCCCGAAAAAGTAGCAAAAGGCGAAAAAATAACATTTCCTAGAGCATCTTTATCACAAGGAACTAATCAAAACTATCTTCCTAGTGATTTTTGGCTCCGTTCTACTGATTTCTTCCGATTAAAGAATTTAGAAATAGCATATAATTTCACCCAATTAGGAGCTTTGAAAAAGATAGGTATACAAGGTATCAGGATTTATATCAATGGGAACAACCTTTTGACTTGGAAAAGCAAAGATTTACCAGATGGTATAGATCCAGAGCAATCATCAACTCAATACGCTCAAGAAGGGTTACTTTATCCTATGACCCGAGTGTATAATATAGGTGTCAAGTTACAATTCTAAAAATCACATTGTTATATGAAAAATTCCATATATATCACCATTAGCTTCATCTTTACACTCTTGGCCTGTGAAGAACATTTTTTGGAAAAACCTTTGGGGGGAGATACCAATTTAGACTCTATATTTACAACTTCAGACAAAGCCATTTCAGCTCTATCAAAAGCCTATTCTATGAATTTGGCATGGGGATATCCCGAAAAAGATTGGGCTCCTGGAAACTCTGGAATGAATGGTTTTACTCTAGATGAACTTAGTGGAGACGATATGTCCGTTTTCAGCTGGGAGTCGGGTTATAATGTAACCCATTCTGGTATGGAAGCTGTAACTGACTGGAATAACAATGGATCAGCCAGCTGTGAAGATGCTTATTCATTTCGCTGGAAAGGAATACGGCAAGCCTACCTCGTCATCGAAAACATAGACCGAGTAACCGACATGGAACCGGAAACCAAACAACAAATAAAAAAAGAAATGAAAGCCCTTATCGCCTTTTCATATACACAAATGTTTAAAAGATACGGAGGAGTGCCTTTAGTACATTCAACCATAAATATCGGTGACAATAATAAAATACCCAGAGCTACTTTGCAAGAAACTTTGGACTTCATCTTAAATCTATGTGATGAAGCCAAAACTTTACCCAACATATACCCGGACAATTTAAAAGGACGATTGACAAAAGGCGCAGTTCTTGCCATAAAAGCTGAAGCTCTTTTATTTGCAGCCCGACCTTTATTTAATTCAGACACTCCTTATCTCGATTTAGGCGAAAATAATAAATTGATTTGTTTTTGCAAAGAAAATCCCGATAGATGGGCCGAAGCGGCCGAAGCAGCTAAAGCAGTCATAGACTGGGCCAAAAACGAAAGTGGGTGGTGCCACCTCATCGATACTGATAATCCTCTCGACGACTATGGTACAGCTACCTCTACACCCAATAATGCAGAAATGATCCTATCCTATAATGTTGTGTCCACCAGTATGTCAAAATGCTTTGATCCCCACTTTTGGTGGGTTGTTAGCAAGGGGATGACATTTAGACAATTGACACAATACCACAGAAGTGACGGTAGTGACCAAACCTGGGCTGGAACATCTGCACGACCCTTTAAAGAATATGTGTCGAAAATGAACGAAATGGAACCTAGATTTAAAGCATCATGTCATGCATACACTATTGATGCATGGAATAACCCAGGAGATTCTTATTGGAGTGCAGCAACCTTATATTATTCCCAAACCAATAATTCCTGTGCTGTAAATACCAAATTTTGGTATAAAGCGGGTAGAAGAAACTGGTTTTACCCCCCCATATACAGACTGGCGCGAATCTATCTTGACTTGGCAGAAGCATATAACGAATCAGGACATCCAGACCTGGCCTTGCTTTACCTCAACGATATACGTGACAGAGCAGGATTACCCCTTATCTCAGAAACAGAAAAAATACCGTTACGTAAACTAATTAACCGAGAAAGAAGAATAGAATTATATAAAGAAAATTGCAGTTATTTTGATTATAGACACTGCAAACTTGCCGGAACCCCAGACTCCCCTTATGGGAATATGGTATCAACATTTAAATACACTTATAACAGTTCTAATTCAGGGAAAGTTGAAAGCGATTATAAAGACTACAAAGTAGAACCTAAATATATTTTATATTGGAGTAACAATCAATTTTTATATCCATTCCCTCAAAGCGAAATAAACAAAAAGTACCTGATACAGAATCCGGGGTATTGATTTAAAAAGAAATATCAAAATAAAATCAGGATGAAAAAATATATATATTACCAAATCATAAATGTAAAACTGCTACCAGTATATCTGGCATTTTCCATAGCGGGGACATGCTATGGGAAAAAAGATATACACCGGTCATATAATGACAGCATCACACCTGTGCTTATTTCTACAAGTGCTTATTCTACAGTCACCGGAAAAGATTTATATAACTCTCCAGCTCCTAACATTACAAATACCCTTTTTGGTCGCCTCTCCGGTTTAATCGTTTCACAAGGGACACAAGAGCCCGGAAATGATATGGCTACTTTAAACATCCGAGGTATGGGAACTTATAATGACGCTTCAGCAACCATTTTTGTCGATGGATTTCAAGTGCCTATGAGCTACTTTCAAAACATATCTCCAGTAGAAATAGAAAATATCAAAATATTAAAAGATGCAGCAGCCTTAGCTCCTTACGGGATGAAAGGTGCAAATGGAGTTATATTAGTAACCACTAGAAGAGGTACAAACAACCGTACAAAAATAAATATCCGAGCTAGAAGCGGATTTCAACAAAGTTATCCATTGAACAAGCCACTATCATCTTATGATTATGCCCGGTTATATAATCAGGCTATAAGTAATGACAATGGACGGGTATGGTCCCCTAAATATTCACAGAAAGAATTGGATACATACAAAAATGGAACTGGTACCTCTGTTGACTGGTACAATGAAACTCTGAAAAAAAGAAGTCCTCTTACAGAAGCCGATATTTCTATCGGGGGAGGTAACCAGCGGTCCAAATATCAAATTATATTCGATTATCTAAATCAACAAGGAGCATATAACGTTAAAAATGACGACCTTCATTCTAATCTACAATATAAACGTTATAACCTACTAACAAATCTTGATGTTACATTATCTAAAATATTCTCGGCAAGTATAGGCTTAAGCGGACGTATCGAAGACCGTTCGCGACCCAATTATGAAACCAGTTCTTTATTTTCAAATCTTGCTAAATATCCATCCAATATATATCCGGTAAGAAACGAAAATAACAGTTGGACCGGAAACTCCATATATCCTGATAATCCGGTAGCATCTATTCGAGAACTTGGCTATATACAATATCATGATCGTACTCTGCAAGCAAATTTCAGAATAAAAGAAAATTTAGACATAATCACTCCCGGTTTATATCTAATCGAATCTGCCTCTTTTGCAAATTATAACCGAGGGACATATGGCAAAATTAAAGACTATGCCCGCTTTGCATCTGACGGGTCCCCCAGTACCAATAATAAAGAAACCATATATGAAGTTACAGATGACTACGGAACAGATTCATGGGACTGGAAACAGTATATGATTTCCGCCGGTTACGATAAAATTTTCAATAAACATACAATCTCTTCTCTTTTTAATTTCTTAGGTTCATCCGAAAAAATGCAATTCGGTAATGAAGGAGGAACTGCTTATAATTATGCCAATTTAGGAGGAACAATACATTATGAATACGACAAACGTTATATTGCAGAATTCGGATTTTCATGCAGTGGAACCGATTACTATTCTCCAGATAACCGCTGGGGATTTTATCCAGCAGCATCTATCGCCTGGATAATTTCTAATGAAAATTTCCTTCATAAATGTACGGCATTAAATTTACTGAAATTAAGAGCATCTGCTGGCAAATCCGGAATAAATAATGGTGGCAGATATGCCTATCAACAATATTATACATATCAGGGATATTATGGAATAGGCTCGTCATCCATATCATCCGTGCAAGGTGTAACCCAAAGTACCGTTGCCAATCCTGAGATATTTGCTGAACAAAGTATAAAATATAATGTCGGTATCGATGCTACATTTCTGAATAAACTCAAATTTAATGCAGATTTATTTTTAGATAAACGATCTGGGATCATCTCTAAAAATAACGCATTACCGGCAACGTTTGGAGGAGTTCCACCTTTCAGTAATATTGGTAAAGTAACCAATAAAGGAGTGGAAGCAGAAATTGAATTTCGAGACCAATGGCATAATTTCTCATTTATAACCAAAGCTTCAATTCTTTATTGTTCAAATAAAATCGACTACATGGCTGAAATCATTACCATACCAGGTGCCATAAAGACAGGAAACCCCATTAATACAAAATTCGGATATTTAGCTGATGGTTACTATCAACTGTCCGATTTCAATGCCGACGGATCTTTAAGAGACGGAGTCATTCAATCGACCTTCGCTACAGTACAAGCCGGAGATTTGAAATTTAAAGATATTTCTGGCCCCAAAGGAGTGCCTGATGGAAAAATCGATGCATTTGACAAAACCAAAATCGGGAAATCTGACCTACCGGAAATTACATACGCTTTTCAGATAGGATGTGGCTATAAAGGATTCGACCTTAACATGCTTTTTCAAGGAGCAGCAGGAAGAGATATTAGCTTACTAAACAACTGGAATCAGACTGTTCCGTTTCAAAACAATGGAAATATCTACAAAAATGCTCAAAATGCATGGGCATATTATCCAGAACAAGGAATAGATACCAGAGCCTCGGCAACCTTTCCTCGCCTGACAACACAAAGCAATAATAACAATTATGCAGAATCAGACTATTGGATCAAAAACGGAAGTTTCCTCAGACTTAGAGAAATTAATTTTGGATGGACATTTCCTGAAATAATATCACAGAAGGCCCATATAAGTAAATTACGTATATTTTTTAGCGGAGAAAATTTATTTACTATTAGTAAATTACTAAAAAATTACCATATTGATCCCGAAACGTTTACCGGCTATCCGGTACAAAAAATTTTCTCTTTCGGATTATTATTGAATTTTTAAATTAAAAAGCATGAACAAAAGAAAATACATCATCAAATACCTGACTATAGGAGTATTATGCGGTTCTTTTTATGCTTGCTCCGATTTCTGGGACACCCGTATTGATTCTAACTTGACCGATAAGAATCTGGCTTCAAAATACAACTATATATGGAACTTCGGATATGCACCTTATACTTATCTGACCGATGGTTTTATCAATATCGACAAGAATCTCTTTGCCGCAGTAACCGACGAAGCACAACAAACATCACTTAACGCAGATGCTCGATATTTCAATCAAGGAACATGGAATGCATTTAATAACCCAGCTGATGTATATGCTTCCTGTTACAAAGGGATTCGCGCAGCAAACTATTTTTTAGAAAAATATGCTGATTATAAAACTATATTGGCATTGAATCGAGACACAGTATCTGACCATCAATACCAATATAAAGTAGATGTATTCGACATTGAAAAACTTAGAGCAGAATCACAGATACTAAAAGCCTATTTTTATTTTGAACTGATAAAAAGATACGGAGGTGTCCCTATAGTTAAGAATTTATTAGAAATAAATGACAACTGCAATATACCCAGATCTTCATTTGAAGAAGTCGTAGAATACATCATTGAACTAATAGATCAAACAAAAGACAATCTGGTCAACCAGTGGGGAGTCGACCCCATACCCGGTTTATCAGGAGCAAAATCAAGTAGTGGAAATGCAGGACGAATAACCAAATCTGCAGCTTTAGCTCTTAAGTCAAGAGTATTATTATATGCAGCAAGTCCACTCCATAATCCAGAAAATAAAAAAGAAAAATGGGAGCGTGCGGCTCAAGCGGCCTACGATGTCATTAATTTAAATTTACATATGCTCGATAACAATTACTCGGAACTATTTCTCGGAAATAATCCCCTGACAAGTTACGAAGTAATATGGGCTTATCGCCAAACAGAAACAAATAACTGGCTCGAAACCGCAAATTATCCAATCGGAACCATAGGAGGGAAAAGTGGTGTTACACCTTCTCAAAATCTAGTCGATGCGTATGAATATACCGGAACTCCAGACCCATTAGACCCATACAAAAACCGAGATCCTCGATTAGCTTATACTATCGTAACGAATGGTAGCAAATGGAATGGGCGTACAATAGAAATATTTCCCGGAGGTAAGGACGATTATACCAACACCAATGCAAGCAGGACAGGATATTATTTAAAAAAATTTATGAATGACAATCTTGATTTAAAGGAAGGAGCCAAAGCCCAACACAACTGGATTATTTTTAGATATGCAGAAATTCTCCTAAATTACGCAGAATCGATGAACGAGGCTTATGGCCCCGACAATCGAGCAGGTTACGGACTCTCTGCACGTCAAGCCATTAACCTGATTCGAAATCGTAATAGTGTAAAATTAGGTCCAGTTTCTGCTAATTCTTATCAGGAAATGAAAGACAAAATAAAACATGAAAGACAAATAGAACTGGCATTCGAAGACCATCGATGGTGGGATCTTGTTAGATGGAAAGATGCAGAAATCACGCTAAACAAACCGTTAATGGGCATTAAAGCCGTCAAATATACAGAAGGGAAATTCAGATATACGACATTCAAAGTAGAAGACCGAATCTTCTACCCTCATATGTATTTATTTCCTATTCCCCAATCCGAAATAACAAAATCAAATGGAATTCTCAAACAAAATCCCGGGTGGTAAAAAACAATTTATTATGAAATACATAAAAATTAAATTTCTATATTTCCTAGCTATTCTCTTTTTCTCCATGAGTTTAATTTCTTGTGATAAAGATGACTCAAAAATCGAATATGGCATACCCCTAATATATATGCCCCAAGCCACTTATTCCTACGCAGCAAATACCTGTGACTACCCTGTTCCTGCATATTCGGACGGTGGTGAATCGCAACAAGGCAATGCTGTTGCAAACTACACCATAGACAAGAGCGCGGGAGAAGGAAAAGAATTAATCAATATCTATTTAGGGGTCAGCCGTTCTGGCATGGAAGCATTCAAAAGTTACTCTGTCGATTTAATAGTAGATAACGATACTGTTATGAAAGCCATGCAAAAAGGATTATTTGCTAATGGAGTATTACTTGAAAAAAATGCTTACACCATTCCTTCTCGAATCACCGTTCCGGATGGAAAAAATTCTGCCTCGTTCTTTCTTACATTAGATAAAGCCATATTATCGGCAGACAGTAGATATGCAGGTAAAAAACTAATTCTGGCCATAAAAATACAAAATCCTTCTCGTTACAAAATAAATACATCGTTAGCTACAACTATGATTATTGTCAGCAACTGGGAAAATTTAAAATAAACACTATAATAAATCATTCCATAAATGAAAAAAATTATAAAACAGATACTTTCAGTACTCATTTTCCTGTTCATCTGGAGTTGTGAATATGAGTCGCTCCCAACATCTGATATCAAAACGGGACCGAAACCAACAGCTGCCTTTTCAGTAAGTACAAGTCTAGAAGATCCTCAGACCATTATATTCAACAATACATCGGAAAATGTACAATCCGTTTTCTGGCAATTTGGAGATAATACGACAAGTACAGAATTTTCTCCCATCCATTCGTATGCTATAGGAGGCATATATAAAGTAATATTAAAGACTAAGAGCGAGGCAGGATATGAAGCATCAGACACTTTGGATGTGATAGCTGCCGGAACAGCAACAGCCTCTTTCAACATTTCTCAAAATGGATTAAAAATAAAACTTGAAAATACATCTTCCAGTGTAAATTCTCTACTCTGGGACTTCGGAGACGGAAATACCTCAACAGAAATTTCTCCCGAGTATGAATATTCCTCTTCAGGAACTTATATCATAAAACTAACAATACACGGACTTGCTGGTGATTTAGCAATATGCGAAAAAGAAGTTTCTGTAAATAAAGATTATATTAACGGAGGCGATATGGAAGATGCAAACTTCTGGACCATAGAACCAGGTGCAAATTGGTATCCTTTATGTAATTATCAGTTCGGATCCAGTATAGGCTCTCCTGAAGGCGGGACAGGAGGATGTCTCAGATTATGGTGGGACGAAACAGCCATAGGAGACAAAGCCAATGCAGGATGCAATATCTATCAGGGAATAAACCTGGAAGAAGGAAAGCAGTATCGTTTTTCAGCTTTGATAAAACAAAATCCAGGAAAAAACTCAATCTTTCAGTTTTTCATTGAATCGACACCTGATATTACAGGAAAAAATGCTTTTGCAGAAATAAATACTTATTTGGATGGTTGCGGAACCTCAGTTTTGAACGGTAATATCATGGACGTGGCTTGTCGAGGTACAGGAATGGATAATAACGGAATATTTACCGCAACATCGTCTAAAATGTATGTAATACTGCATCTGCACAATTATCAGGGTAGTTTTGGAGGAGATATTCTTATAGACAATATATCAGTAACAGAAATCAAATAACACGCTTATATATGAAGTCAAAACTTTGCTTTTTATTATTTACTTTTCGGATATGCCTTTGCCATATATATGCCGGAGAACCGATATATATACAGATAAATCCGGATAAAACAATCAAAGAATTAAAAAATTGCCCATTAGGGGTAAATGTAAACTTTCTCCTTGACAATGATAAAAACAGACCTCAAAAAGTCAGGACGTTCAGTGATGCATTAAAAGAAATGGGAACGATGATAGTCCGTTTTCCGGGAGGAGAAAAATCGGACAATTATTTATGGTCCATTTATCCTTATGAAAAAGCAAATCCCCAAATTGCTCGCAAAGGTGATTTCGAATGGCCATACACAGCAACTCTGGATAAGAGCAAGTTCCTATATGACTTCGATACATTCATGTCCGATTGTAAATCTGCAGGCGCCAAAGCAAACCTAGTTGTTCCAATGGACATATATCGACCTGTCAGTATAAATAGAGACGGAACTCCATCTACAGAATTAACATTTACCCAAGCTCTACAAAATGCAGTAGAATGGGTAAAGTATACAAAAAAACATTACCCTGGGATGGTTATAGCTTGGTCCATAAGCAATGAACCTTGGCTAAACGGAGGGGGCACCCAAACTCCAATCAAAGATCCATACCGCTATGGATCAGATGCTGCAGTACTGGCATACGAAATGAAAAAAATTGACCCCGAAATTAAAATAGCTCTCGCCGGAGAACGTCCAGACTGGTATAATACAGCCTTAGACGGATTTAAAAACAGAATTCAAAAAGATTACAAAATTCAGGAATGGACTCGCTATTTGGACTATCTTGATATCCATGGCTATCCTTTTTATGTATACAAAGAGGCAGATTGCATTGGTTGCGGAAAAGCCGGCTATTCCAGCTTTATTTCCAATCCAACGCAAGGAATTGACGGGTACATCGAAAGAGCCCGTTCCGGTCTCACAGTAGAATACCGAGATTTATTCCCCTTTATTTATACAGAAACAAGTGCTCTTTCTTATTCAGAATGGGATAAAAACGGCCCAGATACTGGACATGGCTTAGGTGCTTTTTTTGTTATGGCAGAAGGAATTACCAACCCTCATATCGAATTTATTCAATATTGGAATACAAGATGGAAAGATGATAATGTAAATGTAAACAACCTTCTCAAACCTAATAATGAATTAACCGGATTAGGGTTAGCAATTTCAATTTTAGGAAAAAACCTACTGACTCATATGGTCAAAGTAACTGATAATTCAGCTAAAATAAATTCTTATGCTTCTTATGATCCCCAATCAAAAAAATTGAATATATTTATTTTAAATCGTGATACTGTCCCAACCTTAGCCGAACTTTCCATATCAAATCATAAATTCAAACAAACGGATTACAGAGTCTACAAAGGTAAAAATGATAAAGACTTAAACCCTTCATTTTCAAAAGTAGAATATATCAAAAAAAATAAAAAAGCATCAATGCACTTGACAGTGGAACCAGTTTCCATTACACTAATTTGTACAACACTTTTCCCCGATAGCCATGGACATAAATAAAATACACAATTTTTTGCAAAGAATAGCCTTATACTCTATGAGACTACCTCTAATTTTATTGTTTTTATCTTTTTTAAAAACAGAATCGTGTTATGCCGAAAAAAGAATGCGTATGCAAATTCCGTTAATAGGGGCACAAGTTATTATTGAAAAAGGACAGACACCACAGGAAATAGAAACATTTTTTCAACGACTTCATGAAAACCGCATGAATATATGTCGTATCCGTATGTTCGAAGCATATATGCATAAATCGGACGGTAGCTGGGATTTCTCATTATTTGACACGGCCTTTCGAAGTGCAGAAAAATATAATATTAAGATTTTCGCGACTTTATTTCCAGCTACTTCTTTTTCTGATATAGGTGGGTTTAAATTTCCTCAAGATGAAATACATTTTGCGAATGTAAAAGAATATATAAGACATGTGGTTTGCCATTTTAAGAAATTCAGCTCACTATACGGATGGGTACTGGTTAACGAACCTGGAGTAAGCGGCAAAATACCCCCCGGAACATTCACTTCAAACCATTTTGAAAATTGGAAATTACAACATAAACAAATTCATTCTTCGTTGAAATATCCTGTACTTGATTTTAGCCAGGAAAAATTTCTACTTGATTATAATACTTGGTATTTAAAAAGACTATCGGAAGAAGTCAGAAAATATGATGTTACTTCCGAAATCCATGTCAATAATCACAACATATTCCGCAATGTAGCAGAATATGATTTTCCATCCTGGAGTAAATTTCTGACATCCTTAGGAGGCTCTGCACATGCCAGTTGGCACTTTAGTTATTTTAACCGATCACAATATGCTGTAGCTATGTCACTTAACAGCGAAATAATTCGTTCGGGAGCACAACATATTCCGTGGATTATGACCGAAATGCAAGGCGGAAACAACACATATAGTGGAGACAATGCAATGTGCCCAACACCAGAAGAAATACAACAATGGCTATGGATCGTCATCGGGACAGAGGCCAAAGGAGCTATTTTTTGGAGCCTCAACGCCCGGGCTTCAGGACTGGAATCAGGAGAATGGGCATTACTCGATTTTCAAAATAATCCTTCTAAAAGGCTAACTGCAGCAGAATCTGTCGCCAAAACTATTCAACAAAACGAGAAATTATTCTGTAACGCATCAGTTGCCGAATCCGGAATATCCATACTGTATACTCGAGAATCAATGTGGATAGAGAAAAAAATGATACTCCAGAACAACCAACTTTCCGGAAGGCAATGCGGTGGAGTTATGAAATCAGCTATTGGGTATTTTGAGGCTTTAAGTGAAATGGGAATACAATGTAATTTCAAGTCAATCGATGAATTCGATTTTTCAAAAGACAATTATTTAGGCAAAACCTTAATTCTTGCCAACCAAATCAGTATTCCCCAGAAATATTGGAAACCTCTTGAAAATTTCGTTTTAAAAGGAGGCACATTATGGATAGATGGACTAAGCGGATACTACGATGAAAATGCCATATGTACTTTTATGACAGATTCAACACCAACCGATCTTTTCGGTGGAAACCTGAAAGAATATATCCTAGTAGATAATATATTCGATTTAAATTTATCAGCCATTGGTATTAACCTGCCAGCTCATGCATGGAAAGGAATAATAGATAACATTGATAAAAAATCTACACAAATTTTAGGGACTGATGATGAAGAAATTACAGCTATCACTCATTATTCCGGAAAAGGAAAAACAATATGGATTCCATCCTTATTGGGATTAGGGGGCAGAATAGAGGGGTACAAACCTTTGCAATCTCTCCTAAATAACATATTAAGAGATAATTTAAAAAATTCGCCTATACGTTTCTCAAAAACAGTTCCTGAGACTCTGATGAAAGTAATGAAAAACGGGGACAATTTCATATCAATCATAATCAACAAAAATAAAAACAAACAAAATATTGAGCTGACTCTTGACAAGACTCTAAAACCTCATATTCTATTTGCTAATAAAAATGGAAATATAATAAAAAACAAAGTATCAATATCTCCTGAAGAATCTATCGTAATTTTATGGAAATAAATCATTTAATTTATACAAATATGAAAACAAAAATTACCCGATTTGCCATTGTATGTGCAACTATTTTCAGTATGAATTGTTTCTGCACATTTGCAGAAAGTGTAGACTGTACATCTCTTATAACCAATCCGAATTTCGAAGACGGGTTGGACGGTTGGACGGTTGTCGCCAATACCTTTACCATAGAATCTTGGGGTATAGGAACGGACGGAGGCAGTAAAAGCGCAGGAATGTCCGGAAAAGTGTCCCCCTCAATAAGCCAAAGCATTACAACCGAAAACGGAAATTATACACTATCTCTTATGTATACAGCCAAAAATTTCGGAGATGGAGCAAAACCTACGGTATCGATCAACGGAAAATCTCTATTTACATTCAGTGATGGTAAAGCCCAGACAGCAACTATAACATTCAACGTTACCGAGGGGAAAATAGATTTAGTCATTTCTGGGCAGGATTTGGAAAAAGGGACACCTTATTTAAATATCGATAATTTTAAACTGACACTCAATACAACCCCCGAACCTCCTATCGGAGAAGATGTTGATTGTACATCAGCTATCACTAACCCCAATTTTGAAAACGGGCTGAACGGTTGGACCGTCGTAGCTAATACCTTTACTGTCGAATCATGGGGATTAGGTGCCGATGGTGGAAATAAAAGTGTAGGGATGTCAGGAAAAGTAACTCCTTCTTTAAGTCAGAAATTTCAAGTAGATAACGGCAGCTATACTCTTACTTTCATATACACTGCTAAGAACTTCGGTAACGGTATTAAACCAACTGTTTCAATCAACGGTACAAATCTGTTTACATTCAATGACGGAAAGAACCAAACAGCAATTCTAAAATTCAATGTTTCAGATGGAGTTATAGATTTAGTCATTTCAGGCCAAGATTTATCCACAGAAAATTATCCTTATTTAAATATCGATAATTTTAAACTTATAAGAAATTCGACTCCAACTTCTATTACAGAAGCTTCCACCTCAAATCCTACGATTTATTTTGCTAATGGGATATTATATGGAAATAATTTAGTAAAAGATATGATACTCAACATTTATGATATGCAAGGCAAAAAAGTATATTCGGAAAATATTACAAACGAAATGTTCTGTAAACAATTATCATTAGCACAAGGGATATATTTTATTGTCATAAACCATCTTAAATGGAAAATTAAAATATAATTTTTTCATTTAGACAATATCAGAAAGCTGTCTAACTGTATCAAATAAAACTAATTATAATAATTTGTCATCCTGAACAGAGAGAAGAATCCATTACCGAATAAGGACTTACAATCTATTTTATATTTATCTCCACAACCTCAGGATGACAAAATATTTAACTTTTCTTTTGAATTTATTTTTTTATTTTCCAGAATTTATTAGGCAACTTTATAGCAAATCTATTTAATTTTTATAAAATATTCCGCTCATGAAACCGTCCGTAATAAAAACAAGTATTTCTATACTTATTCTATATGCCTGCTTTGTCTTGAAAATAAATGCACAAGACTATGACTATACGTCACATATTATAAATCCGAGCTTCGAAAATGGAAGTACGGGCTGGACAATAATTCCAGGGACTTTCAGCATAGCAACCGATTACGGATTAGGAGATGGAACATGCAGAGCCAAGTTTTCCGGAAAAGTAAATCCTTCAATGAGCCAAACGATTGTAGTACCTAATGGTCATTATAAACTATCATTCCAATACAGCGCAGGAAACTTTACTACCTCCAAACCCTCAATAAAAGTCAATGGAATAGTAGTATACACACTTGAAAACGGAGGAAATATAAAACCGTCTGTTGAATTCGACATAACTGAACTATCCATTCATCTGGTCATATCGGGGAATGGATTGCCCAATAACGGATGGCTTGATATAGACAATTTCAAATTAACCGGGAATGTTGCTCCAGAAATTGAAAAAGGGCCTCTGAATCTTGCCATCATCAGTGCTCAAACTACATATAACGGAGCACTTGCTTCAGATTATGTCGATGGAGCCAAAGAAAGTTTACTGGCAGCTATTCAGGCTGCAGTAAATATCAGGAATAACGATAACGTTACACAAACAGAGATAAACACAGCTATAGAAGACTTAAACCAGGCTGTTAAACGATTTAACTATTCAAAGCGAGTAGATGTTACTATTACTATAAAAGCAGATCAAATCATTAAAGACATATGTCCTTATGCCGTCGGAATAAATACCAATTATGTAAACGATTCACAAGCCAACCGCCCCCAAGGCTCACAATCTCTAAGTGATGCTTTTAAAGAAATGGGTACCCGCATTATTCGTTACCCTGGAGGACAAAAATCAAATTATTATTGTTGGTCCACATCCGATGTAAATTATGCCTATCCTAATCCTAAACTGTCACGTTATAGTACTCATCCAGGAGATTTTCCATCTACATCTTATTGGATACCAGCCGCTGACCCTAATGGAGACTGGAAATATCCACCTCTAAACTTCGACGATTTTATGTCTGTGGTAAAAGATGCAGGAGCAGAAGCGAATATTGTCATAAATTACAATAACCTGAGAGTTCCAGCATTAAACGGAGGCAGTGCTATATCATTCGATGAAGGCCTTACAATGGCTGTTTCTTGGGTACGCTATGCAAATATTACAAAAAAATATAACGTGAAATACTGGACTATCGGAAATGAAACATATAACGCTTTGGCTGACGGCTCATACCTTACCGCCGAACAATACGGAAAAGACGTTTCGACTTTCTCTAAAGCCATGAAAGCTGTAGATCCAACTATTGAAATAGGTCTATGTGTAAAAGATGTCGCATGGATGAATACTGCTTTAAAATATTGTATAAATGATATTGATTTCATCGATTACCATAATTATCCTATCTACAGAAATTATGAAGCTTTTCATAATTGGGATGCCAATTGGTTACACCCTGAATTAGAAGATGCAATTTCGTCACTGCCAGAACCTCAAAAAAGCAAACTATATATTGCCATTACTGAAGCAGGAGCCAATACGGATGGTGACGATGCACCCAATACCGGAACCGGATTAGAAAATTTCAATGTCCTGACAAACCTCATAGGAGTAAAAAAAATAAAATTTGCTCAATTTTGGGGAACACGCTATACTACCCCCAATATACAACGCTGGTACCACACTCTATATGAAAATAACACATTAAATGCCAATGGTCTAGCCATATCGGTTCTAAGTAATAATCTGCTGGACAAACTCATAGAATCATCCAGTACAAACAACCTTCGGGTTACTCCATTTGCCTGTAAAAGCAATTCGGACGGAAGTATAAATGTATATCTATTAAATAAATCATATGTAAAAGCGAATGTGACCGTTCTTTTAAAAAATTACGACTTCACAGCCAACTCTGCCGAATACTGGATTTATAAAGGTACAAATGACCAAGACTTAATGCCTACTTACAAAAGATATGAAGATATACCTGTTTCAAACGGAATTATAAAATTAGATCTCGAACCGGTTTCGATAAATGTTTTAAAAATAAAAAATCCTTTAACATCTTCTTCTGAACTTAGTAAGACAAGTTCCAGTATAAATGTATGTCCCAATCCATTCTATGGAAAAACATCTTTCGACATAACGCTATCGAACGCAGAAAAAATACAAATCCAAATTACAGATATTCAGGGCAGAATAGTAGACAATTTTACATACAACGGAATGCCAGGAAAAAATAAAATATATTGGGAAATATCGAATTTAACCCAACCTGCCGTACCAGGTATTTACATTTATCGGACAACAATTGGAGGAAAACTACATACCGGAAAATTAATTTATATAAAAAATTAAAATAATAAACTTATGGAAAACAAAAATACAGGAATATTACGAATTTGTATAATCCTACTAATATGGGTACTAAGCGTACTACATACATACGCTCAATATGATGTCGTTATAGTCGGCGGAACTCCCGGTGGAATTATGTCGGCTATATCTTCTGCCAGAGAAGGTAAAAGTGTTCTTCTTTTAGAACGGACCTCCCACCTCGGAGGTTTACCCGCTAACGGTCTGGGAGCGACAGATATAGCAACCAGAGGGGCAACAACAGGCCTTTTCATAGAATTTGTAAATCGAATAAAACAGTATTACATAAAAACATATGGAGAAACATCACAACAGGTTATCGATTGTAGCGATGGTTATCATTTCGAACCTTCTGTTGCCGAACATATATTCGAAATGATGTTACATGAACAATGTAACAAAATTACTATACTAAAAGAAAGACAATTCGACTCAGACCCTACTAATATTGAAAAAAAAGGAAATACTATTTTATCCATAAGAATCAAAAATAGAAAAAATAAAAGCATCGAAAAATATGAAGGTAAAATATTTATAGATGCCACTTACGAAGGGGATTTGGGTGCTGCCGCCGGTGTTCCATTCCGGGTTGGCCGTGAATCACGAAACGAATTCGAAGAGATAGGAGCCGGAAAAGTATATCGATATTGGGAAGCAGAAAAAGGGCAAAAACAAAATATATGCGGATATGAAGGATACGAATCAGAAGGAACAACATTTATTGGTGACAATGCAGTACAAGCTTACAATTTCCGATTATGTTTGACAAAAGATAAAAAGAATATGCGTCCAATCGAAAAACCAGAAAACTATAACCGAAACGACTACATTTCTCTAATAGAGGATGTATGGACAGGCCGTAACACCAGTATAAAAATGGCTTCAGTAACCCCCCAGATGATTGAAAATAATAAAAAAAATATTGCTGCAGGAAACAAGACTCAACTTCCTGGAGACCGCTGGGGAATCGCTAAAATTACAAATATGGTAGTTCTTCCAAATGAGAAAACAGACGCAAACAATCAACACCTATCATTTCTTTCTACTGATTTACCGGAAGAAAACTGGCCATGGCCAACTGCCAGTTGGGAATGGAGAGACAAATATACCCAACGACTTCGAGACTATACTCTAGGCCTACTGTGGTTTGTACAGAATGATAAAGAATTACCACCACACTTCCGCCAAGAATGTAAAGAATGGGGGCTATCATCGACTGAATATTCCGATAATAAAAACTTTCCTCGGCAGGTTTATGTCAGAGAAGGCCGACGTTTCGAAGGTAAATACTTTTTTACTACACATGATGCATTGCCTGTTGCAACAGGCCAACGGCCACCACTCCATACATCAAGTATAACCGCCAGTCATTATGCTTTAGATTCCCATGCTGTATTTAAAAGAGAAAAAAACAGGGTACATCTCGATGGATTTATAAGCTACCCAACAGAAGTATATACCGTACCATATGGAGTCATTGTCCCCAAAAATATAAATAATCTCCTTCTACCAGTGCCTGTATCAGGAAGTCATATCGGATTTTCAACGTTAAGGATGGAACCTTGTTGGATGGCTCTAGGACAAGCTGCCGGAATAGCAGCATCTATCGCAATAAACGAAAATAAGACAGTACAAAACGTTGCGATACAAACTCTGCAGCAACATTTAATAAAAGAAAGGGCAACCTTGATATACTTTAAAGATATAAAACTGGGATCGCCTGACTTTGAAATGGTTCAATATATGGGAATAAGGGGATATCTCCCAGAATGGGAAGCCCGACTATCGGATACAGCAGACGAGGACTGCCTGAAGCAATGGCGTGAAATGTCGGGAATAGACATTCCTTCTGATTTACACTTACGAGGAGAAATTCTCCACTATATTTACCAAAAAATTTCTGTATACTAATGAAAAAACTTATTAGTCTCGGATTCTACCTATCTTTTATATGTCAATCAGTATTTTCCCAAAATATTCCAAACTGGGAAAATCCGGCAGTATTTGCTATCAATAAAGAAGCCGGACGGTCTACTTTTATCCCTTATCCAGACATTACATTGGCCAAAAATATGGAACCAGCTTCTTCTCCCCGGTTTATGAATCTCTCGGGCAGATGGAAATTTCATTATTCTGCTAGTCCCAAAGAAAGACCAGAAAAGTTTTTCCTTCCCGAATTCGATATAAGCGAATGGAAAGAAATAAATGTTCCTGGAAATTGGGAATTACAAGGATATGGTATCCCATTATATGTAAGCCAAGGATATACATTTCCCAAGAATATTCCATTTATCGATTGCTCGTTAAATGCTGTAGGGTCTTATATCAAAGAATTTAATTTACCTTATGAATGGAAAGGGAACCGAGTTTTTTTACATTTTGAAGCTGGAACACCAGCCATGTATATTTGGTTGAACGGTCAAAAAGTCGGCTATAGCGAAGGAACAAAAAGCCCTGCAGAATTTGACCTCACTCCTTATATTAGAACAGGGAACAATTATCTTGCCGTAGAAGTATATAAATACAGTGACGGTTCATATCTTGAAGATCAGGATATGTGGCGCTTATCCGGAATAGAAAGAAATGTCTATTTATATTGTACCCCTCAATGCAGAATTGCAGATTTTTTTGTTCATGCCGATTTAGGAAGAAATTACAAAGATGGAAGATTCTCTGTAGATATATTATTAAAAAATTTCGAGGAAAATTTCTCAGACTATGAAATAAAATGGTCATTAATTGACAGGGAAGGAAAAACAATTATATCAGAAACAAAACAAATACATTTAAAAGCAGGTGATAATAAACTGTTCACTTCAAAGTATGTCCCCCATCCGAATTTGTGGTCAGCCGAAACTCCTTATTTATATACTTATATCCTTTCGCTAAAAAATAAAATAACCGGGCAAAGCGAAACTGTTTCATGCAAAACCGGATTCAGAAAAGTAGAAATACAAAATGGCATTCTGAAAGTCAACGGACAGAGAATAGAAATAAAAGGAGTAAATATACATGAACATCACTATCAAAATGGTCATGTTGTCGATGATTCCACACTCTTACAAGACATCACATTAATGAAAAAATATAACATTAATGCCGTCCGTATGAGTCATTATCCTCACTGCACACGCTGGTACGATTTATGTGATCGATACGGACTATATGTCCTTGATGAAGCAAACTTAGAATCTCATGGTATGGGCTTCGGGCGAGAAAACCCCTCTTATAATACATCTTGGGACAATGCCCATCGAGATCGGGTGATGCGCCTTATAGAACGGGATAAAAATCACCCGAGTGTTATCCTTTGGTCTATGGGTAACGAATGTAGCAATGGACCTATCTTCCACCAACTATATAGAGAAATTAAACAAAAAGATCCCTCTCGACCTATTATTTTCGAACAAGCTGGATTCGAAAATAATACAGATATTGTCAGCCAGATGTATCCAGAAATAAAACAAATATCAGATTATGCCCGCCTAAAATCTCCTACACGCCCTTATATTATGTGTGAATATGCCCACTCCATGGGAAACAGCACGGGAAACTTACAGGATATTTGGGATATCATCCATAGTTCACCTCATATGCAGGGTGGCTTTATCTGGGACTGGGTAGATCAGGGTATACTTTCTAAAGATGAGTCGGGTCGCGAATACTGGGCATACGGAGGTGACTTAGGAAGCGGTATATACCGACATAAAGAAAATTTTTGTATTAATGGTCTTCTATTTCCCAACCGAAAGCCTCATCCGGCATTACATGAAGTTAAGAAAGTATACCAAAATATCGAGTTTGAAATAGCAGACACATCCCAGAACATAATTTGTATGTACAACCGATACAATTTTACAGACCTGTCTGAGTTTGATTTCAAATGGATTTTACTATTAAACGGCAAAGAAATAAAATCGGGGAATTTACAGGTTTCTGCACCTCCGGGTGATTCTGTGAAAGTAAAATTAAATCTTCCCTACATATCGTCAAATCAGGGGAATGAATATCTACTGAATATGTATGCTCTAAATCGGGACACAACATTATTGTTGCCTTACGGGCATGAAATTGCCTCTCGACAGTTCTACCTCACACCGAACAATTATTTCACACATCATACTTATAGCGGGAAAAAAACAGAATTTACAGAAACAGATAACGCATTTATCTTATCGTCCGGAAACATTAAAGCGGTCATAAATAAAATTACCGGAGAACTAACCGACTACGTATTCAATAACACTCGATTATTGAAACGTCCAGTAGAACTGAATTTCTGGAGAGCTCCTACCGATAACGATTATGGTTGCAACTTCGAAATCAGCAGTAATATATGGCGTTGTGCAGGACAAAACAAAAAACTTAAGACTCTGATGACTGAAGAAAAAAAGGGAACATTCATTATAAAGGCCGAATATTTGCTATCTGATGTAAATAGTAAATATTTCCTGACATATACCTTCCACCCAGGAGGAACTTTATCAATTAATGCTTCCTGGAAATCTCTATCTTTACAGCCGGAAATGCCACGATTTGGAATGCTATTAACTCTTCCGGAGCAATATGATATATTTCGCTGGTATGGTCGAGGCCCATGGGAGAACTATACAGACCGGAACACAGCCAGTCATATAGGGCTATATGAAAGTACAGTCAAAGAACAATATGTGCCTTATGTAAGACCCCAAGAAAACGGGAACAAAACAGATGTACGTTGGCTAACATTGACCGACAAAAACGGTACCGGAATAAGAATAGAAGGGTTACAACCTCTAAGTGTGAGTGCCTTGCCGAACCGTCCGGAAGATTTTGATCCGGGGTTGACTCGCAAACAGCAGCATATCAACGACATTTATCCCAGATTTACATATCCGCTCCTACCTCTTCACGAAGTTATCCTGTGTGTTGATTTAAAACAGCGAGGCGTGGGAGGAGATAACAGCTGGGGTGCTCAACCTCACGAAAAATACCGTTTACTCGGACAAAGTTATGAATACGGATTTACCATTAGTCCGGCACTTTAATATTCTATAAATTAAAGAAATCATTTCCCAAATAAATCCTATACGAGTTACGTCTTTTGATGTCTCTATTCTATTTGAATATGTTGTCGTAAAAATAATCAAAACAGAGATTCTTTCTAATCCGATATTATATCAACCATTCCTGAAAATTTCGTCAAAAATAAAAGTGATTCCGATTTTTGGAATCACTTTTATTTTAACAGTCTTCTCTCAGTGAAGAAATAATGTTTTTTCAAACATACAATTTAGTTAATCATCATGTTCGGTTTTCTTCCATTTCCCACTTTTATCAAAATGAATATCTGAAGATACATGCTTGTTATCTACTTTTACTTTATAACCATTTTTCTTACGTTCTATTTTTTTTATATCACTTCCCTGATGTTGCGTATTGACATAACTGACAACTCCTGAAGGAATT
>NZ_LN877939.1:1028050-1098242 GCF_001403595.1 Gabonia massiliensis
AGTTCATACCCATTTGCCAATTTTACATCATACCGGGTCCAAGGCATTTCTCGTTCACATTTTACAACCTTCATTCCTGGGAACATTTTTTCGATAAAATTACGAGCATCCGATGGTAACTGGTCGTACGAAATACGATTATTATCTCCTGCCATCACTAGAGGTACAGCAATTCCTAATACTAGGACCAACGTAAATATCAATTTTTTCATAAATCTATATTTTAAATTCATCTTATTTTATTAAACAAAACTATAGACAAGATGTTTATTAAAATATATAAACAGATGTTGCATAACAAATAGAAAATTGTTTTTTCCATTTCAGTAAGTTTGTGTATATTTAGCACTAAATATGCAATACTCGGAGGGTTTCAAATCTTTATGAAAAGAATATTTAAATATATTATTGTTTTTCTTATTTGTATACTGGCAATTCTTATCTCATTACCGGTCTTATTATATATACCCACAATACAGAATTGGATAAAAAATATTGCAACGGAATATATTTCAACAAATATGGGTATGCAAATTTCAATCGAAAGGATTAGGCTTTCTTTTCCTTTAGACCTTGTCATAGAACATAGCCAGGTAATTACAGAACAAGGAGATACACTTCTTCACTCAGAAGAGTTACATTTGGATATTGCATTGAATCCGTTATTAAAGAAACAAGTAAAAGTCAATCAATTTTCATTTAAAAATACCCAATTCTCTTATTCAGATAGTACTTCCCAATTTAAGATTTCAGGTGATATCCAACATTTTATATTATCTGTAAATTCAGCAAACTTAGTTACAGAAGAGGCAAAAATTCCAAGAATAATATTAAAGGGAGGACAGGTTAATCTCTCTTTAGGAGAAAGCGAGCCTGACACACTAAAATCAGAAAGTACTCCGATAAAATGGATTTTTGATGTACGAAAACTTGCACTTTCAGATATAATTTTTACAATGCAAATGTCTGAGCCTCAAACAGACTTATGTGTAAAAATCAAAAATGCCTTGCTTAAACAAGGACTTATTGATTTAGGAAAACAAACAGTTGATGTAAACTCGCTACTGATAGAGCAAGGCCAATATTCATATTTGGCCGATACAGCCCGATATAATAAAACACAGTCCGATATACCTGATAAAGCATCTCTCCCGTGGACTGTACAAGCTAATCACATAAAATTAACTGATAATCAGGCCACATACGGACTTCCTAATCATATACCGGAACCAGGATTAGACCTAAACTACATCTCTGCCAACAACATTAATATGCTAATCGATTCTTTATATAATCGAGGTAGTAAAATAGAAGCTAATCTCAAACATTTGTCTCTAAATGAACGGTCCGGGATTTCTATCATCCAAAGTAACGGTATATTCTTTATGGATTCTGTGCAGCTGTCTTTACAAAAATTTGCACTGAAAACATATACTTCTGATATACGAGCTAAGGCTAATATAGGGATGTCTATATCAGAAATGGCCCCCTCAACACCTTTATCTTTCTTGTTAGATGCACAAATAGGTATTGCCGATATTTATGCTCTATATCCTTCTATAAAAAAGGAACTAAAACTACTTCCTGTGGAAAAACTTATTGCAAACGCTGACATTACAGGAACTTTAGGAAAAGTAAAGATAAAAGAGATAAACATAAACTTTCCTGGACATGCAGTATTAACCAGCAACGGAAATCTAAACTCTATCACTCAACCTGAGAAAATGAGCGGTGATTTTAAATGGCAGGGAAATTTCAATCATTTAGATTTTGTAAAAACTCTTTTGCTTGATACAGCTTTACGAAACCGTATTATAATTCCCAACAACATAAAGCTTAACGGTCAAATATCCATTGCAGGACAAAACTATCGACCAGATATGTATCTTATCACAGACAATGGAAAAATTTCGCTCTCTGGACTTATAAATCCAAAACGAGAAGTCTATGATATGGCTCTACTTATTGATTCTTTTTCTGTAAAAAGTTTTTTGCCGAAAGACTCTCTCGGTCTATTATCTGTCAAAGCCAAAGCTAAAGGAAAAGGCTTTGACTTTCTTTCAGAAAAAACATTTACCAATGCTTTAATAAACATAAATCAAGCAGAATATAATGGGTATAATTATGAGAATATAGAACTGAAAGCCTCATTAAACAAACAAATACTAAGTGGGGCATTATCTTGTAATGCTGAAGCTCTGGATATAGACTTAGAAATAAATGGAGTATTGAGCCCTGACCTCATTCAAGCTCATATTTTTGGTCCTGTCAACCAATTAAACTTAGAAAAAATGCATTTTTCTTCTTCACCTCTTTCGATGGGTATGCATCTTGATATTGAAGGATCAACTGATCAAAAAGATAAGTATTCAGCGAATGTCAATATCAAGGACTTTATATTAAGAATGAATTCCAAAGAGAATAAACTAAAACAAATAACTCTCAATACTAATGTTGACAAAGATTTCATTCACGGTAAATTTGCAGCTGATAATATATCTGTCCGTTTTGACTCTCCGGTAGGAATAGATATACTAACAAAGGGAATTGAAAATACCCAACAATTACTGGAAAAACAACTGCAAGAATGGCAATTTAATCTTGCATCCCTAGAACAGCAACTTCCACCATTCTCTTTTTCAGCTCAAGCATCCAAAAATGATTTTTTAAAATCTATTTTAGAACCTGCAGGAATAGATTTTAAACAAGCTGGAGTTGAAGTAGAATCTTCAGAAAAACGCCCATTCCATATAAAAGCCGACATCGATCAACTTGTCAAAAGCGGAATACAAATTGATACGATACGCATGTATGCACATCAAGGACGTGACAGTTCTAAAATTGTATACCATTTACATATCGGAAATGTTCCAGGAAATTTAGACCAAGCTGCACAGGTAGGAATGTCTGGATACATAGAGAGCAATCATATGTTGATGAGATGCAAACAAAAGAATCGTTCAGGAGAACAGGGATTCAACTTTGGTTATGAAGCATGGCTACAAGATAGTTTAGTACGAATTTCTTTTTTACCTGACCCAATACTCGGATTTGAACCATGGACCGTCAATAAAAATAACTTTATTGAATATTTCTTTGACAACAGCTTGGATGCAGACCTGACAATGAAAGCTGCTGGTAAAAATATAATTCTTCAACCCGCCGATAAAAACATATATAAAAAAGGAGCACTAAACATAAAAATAGACGGATTGGACATTGCATCTCTATTAAGTGTTTCTCCTTTTGCTCCACCATTAGGAGGCATCTTCTCTACAAATATGAACTTATATCTCCCTCAACAACAAGTAGATGTACAAGGTTCTATCGGTATTTCCGACATGAATTATAATAAACAAAGAATCGGGGACATCAATTTAGGTGTATATTATAAACTCGATTCGATCAATAGACAACAAGTCAATGCAGATTTAATAATAAACGAAACCAAAGCTTTAACTATTTCAGGTAATTACGATACAAATGACAAAAATTCTATTGGGGTAACTGTCGATATACCATCACTTCCACTTGAGACTGTAAATCCATTTCTCTCTGGAATGGCTGGATTGCAAGGGAGCCTAAAAGGGAATATGAAAATAACAGGAAATACAGACTCACCTCTCATCAACGGATATTTGCAATTAATGTCGACATCTGTAAATGTCCCCATGATAGGTACATCCTTTGGCTTTTCATCAGATCAACTTAAAATAGTCGACAACCAAATATTATTCCAAAAGTATTCTATAAACGGTCCTAACAAACAACCTTTAGTTATTAATGGGAATGTTGACTTTCAAGAATTTTCTCACATCCTGACCAACTTATCAATAACTGCAACAGAATTCCAATTAGTTAACGTATCCAAGAATAATAAATCAATGGTCTATGGAAAAGCTTTTTCGGACCTTGATTTAACCGTAAATGGTGCTGTAGATGAATTAAGGTTGCGAGGCAATATCGGATTATTAAACGGAACAGATGTAACTTATGTAATGCAAGACTCACCTCTGGATATAAAACAGGAAACTCAAAATATGGTTACATTCGTCTCTTTTAATGATACTACAGTCGTAGAAGAAGACTCCATACCCGTATCCCGTATCGGAGGGATGGATATACTTGTAAATGTAAACATTGCCAGTGCTGTAAAATTAGCTGTCAATCTATCGGCCGACGGTAAAAATCGAATTAATCTGCAAGGCGGAGGCAATCTGTCCTATTCCATGAATTCACTCGGTGATAGCCGATTTACCGGACGATATGAGCTGACAGGAGGAACTGTACGTTATTCGCCTCCTATTATTGCAGAGAAAAGTTTTAATATCCAACAAGGCAGTTATGTTTCCTGGAGTGGAAACATAGCAGACCCCAATATGAACATTACAGCTATAGACCCTCTCCGCATCAATGTTACTGAAGATGATAAAACAAGTCGTCCGGTCACATTCGATGTCAGCATTAATATAAAAAATTCGCTCGAAAACTTAGCTATAACATTCGACGTATCAGCACCACAAGACCTGACAATTCAAAATGAACTTATGGCTCTAACTGCAGAACAAAGGGCTACACAAGCAATGAACCTACTTATATATAATACATATTCGGGACCAGGGTCTTCATCTTCCAAAATTGCAACAGGTAATCCACTAAACTCCTTTATAACAAAAGAGCTAAATCAATGGGCACAAAACAACCTTAAAAACATCGATGTCAGTTTTGGAATCGATAGTTATGACGATGGAACTCCCGGAGGCACAGGAACCCACACCGACTACTCCTACCAAGTATCAAAAACTCTTTTTAATGACAGATTTAAAGTTGTTATCGGCGGCAGTTTCAGCCCTGATGATAATACCAATCAGAATTTAAAAGAAAACCTCATTGATGACGTTTCTTTGGAATATATGCTCGATAAAAGAGAAAACATGTTAATTAAACTCTTCCACCATACGGGTTACGAAAGTATTCTTGAAGGAGAAATAACACAAACTGGAGTTGGATTTGTTGTCCGTAAAAAATTATTCAAATTAAGTGAGCTATTCCGCATCAGTTCAAGAAAATCTAAAAATACTGAAAAATGAAACAGCTCTTTTACAACATATATATAGTTTTACTATCACTATTCTTCATATTTACCAGCTGCTCTACAACTAAACGTTTGGCAGAAGGAGATGTTTTATATACCGGAGTAAAAAAAATGGAAATAGAAGGAGCTAACGGGATGAAAGTTCCCGGAGAAGTTAAATCGGCCATCAAGTCTCCCCTTTCAGTAAAACCTAATAATCCCCTCTTCAGTCCATATATTCGTTCTCCGTTTCCTTTTGGTCTATGGGTTTATAATCATATGAATCCTCCTAAAAAAGAAAAAGGTTTTAAACATTGGTTTTATAACAAATTTGCCAAAGAACCTGTGCTAATATCCAATGTAAATCCAGAATTGCGAGTAAAAGTCGTTGACGATATATTGAGCAATTTCGGTTATTTCGGTGCTCATACTCAATATAAATTGATATATAATAAAAAGAACAAAAAAAAGGCAAGAATCAGTTATAAAGTCATAGTTCCTCCTCCATCTTTCTATGACAGTATTTCATTTCCAGAACCGACATCCCCGCTTACTCAACTAATCGACAGTAGCCGAGTAAATACTCTTCTTCATGTCGGTTCACAATATAACATTGACACTTTATCTGCCGAAAGAAGTCGTATCGCAACTTTGGCAAGGAACAACGGTTATTTTTACTTTCGTCCTGAATATATTGAATATCTGGCTGATACAACGCAAAAAGCTTTTGGCATAAATTTAAAAATGATTATTGGAAAAGGAGTTCCTGCAGAAGCTTTAAAAGCTTATAAAGTAGGAGACATTAATGTATTTTTGGCAAGTGCAAACGGAAAAGGAAATCTAGACAGCTTACATTATAAGAATATGAAAGTTACCTTTCAGAAACCAATGCATCTACGAAAATTTGTATTGCCCAGTAATATAACATTACAACCAGGAGAAATATATTCAGTAGAAAAACAAGACCAAAGTCAAACAAATTTGAGCAAACTAAATATATTTCGCTATGTAAATTTGAATGTAACTCCCATAGATTCATTAAAAGGATCTGATTCATTAAATGTTGCTATCGATGCTGCATTCGACATCCCACTCGAATCAGAATTTGAAGTTGATGTATCTTCTAAGTCTAACAGCTTTATCGGACCCGGCATGACTTTTGGTGTCAGCAAAAAGAATTTATTCGGAGCCGGAGAAATTCTATCCGTAAAACTTAATGGTTCATATGAATGGCAAACCGGCAAAAAAGTAAAAGGAGCTAAATCATCGTTATTGAACTCATACGAATTAGGCATCAACGGTACATTAACTTTTCCACGCTTATTAGTACCTCGCTTTATCAAGCACAACAGGAAATATGGCGCAAAAACTTATTTCCAATTGGGAGCTGACTTAATGAATCGTCCGCATTATTTCCGTATGTTATCATTCAACGCTTCTGCTAATTATGATTTTCAAACTTCTTCATCAAGTTATCATACTTTGACCCCAGTAAAGCTGGTATATAACAAACTTTTAAATACAACCAGCTCATTCGATAAAACTTTGGAAGAAAACCAAGCTATTGCTCTGAGTTTCAAAAACCAGTTTATTCCTACAACCGGATACACTTATACATTTGATCGAAGTTTTGGGAAAAATCAAAATAATCGAATATTCTGGCAAACGTCTGCTACTTCTGCTGGAAATATTTTAGCCGGAATCATGGATTTAGCAGGGAAAAAAGGCCAGAAAGAACTTTTTGGAAATCAATTTTCCCAATTTGTAAAGGGGACGACTGAACTGAAATATTATCGCAGGTTGTGGGGAGACAACTGGTTAGCATCCAGATTTATGGTAGGAGCTGGACATGCATATGGCAATTCTAAAGTAATGCCATATAGTGAACAATTCTATATCGGAGGGGCAAATAGCATACGAGCATTTACAATCCGCTCTCTCGGTCCTGGAAGCTATAGGCCCGATGCCGATAAAGCGAATGGATATTTTGACCAAACTGGAGACTTCAAACTCGAAGCCAATGTCGAGTTCCGCTTCAAAATTATGGGAAGCCTTCATGGTGCAATTTTCATGGATGCCGGAAATATCTGGTTACTGAAAAATGACCCGCAAAGACCTGGTGGAAAGCTGGAACTAAAAACTTTTGGAAAAGATATCGCCTTAGGTACGGGTTTCGGACTACGCTATGACATAAGCTATATCGTACTCCGAGCTGATTTAGGAATCGGACTGCATGCTCCATATGAAAATCCTGATAAACCGCATTATTATAATATGTCAAGTTTCAAGAACAGTTTAGGATTTCATTTAGCAATCGGTTATCCATTCTAAAAAAACAGATATAAAATCGTCATATTCTACTACATTCAAATTATCAAAACAAGCTTTTTTGATAATTTGAATGATTAATTTGACGCATTGATAGTTCTACATATAGTTTTAGAACCTTAATTTGCATTTATATTATCAAATAATAAAGAATTTCATGAAAAATCTGTTTTTTTACGTTTCACTCTTGGTATTTTTATCATCTGTTATGTCTGGGTGCTCTGATTCTAACGAAAATGACGAACCCATAAATGAAGAAGATGCATTTCTAAACGTATCACATGTTGTATTGACATTCAATGAATCGGATGCCAGTAAAAATGTAATTACCATCAAAAGTAATTATCCCTGGGAAGCAACAACCAGTCATCAATCTCTAAAAATAGATAAAAATACCGGAGATGCCGGAGAAGATAAAATTACAATAAAAGACTTGCCTTCAGGTGAAAATTATAAACTGACTATCACAACTAAGGCAAAAACACCTAAAAATGTTATATCAAAAGAAATTACTGTCAAACGAAAAAATAATATCAATACAACAATATATTATAGTAATAACTTTGATAAAGAAATTGCCACCAAGACTTATAATGGCTCCTATTGGCCATATCTTGACCAATTCAATGGCTGGGATAATAAAAACGGAGAAGGGAGTGGAACTGTTACCTATTCTTTTATAAGTTTAAGTGTTAGAAACGATTGGTTCTCTAACTTTAATCCTACAAACGCTTATCGAGGACAAGCCTCCGGAGCAAATAATCTTTATTTCTCATCGGCAAACAGTTATTTTGTTATAGAAAATATTACCATCCCGAACAACCAAAAAGACTTTTTATTTACATTTGGCTGCCAAGAAGCCAATGCGTTCAATTTTTCTCATCTAACTATATCAATAAGCAAAGACGGAATATCTTGGATACCTCTGACTTATAGCAGGGATAATAGTAAAGAATGGGATTTAGCCACTGTTTCTTTTTCATTAAAACAAGAAACTTCAACTTTACATTTCCGTTTTCAAACAACCGTTTCTAACCAAATACGTGTCGACGACGTCAAGCTATCCTCAGGTACCACATCTACAAATATTATTGATTTCGGTAATGTAACACAATATCCATTGGTAGAATTACCTCAATTAAATCTTACTATAAATAATTATCAATATATCACTCATTCTGCAACCCTAAATAACCGAAAAGTTCGAAATTATACGATGTGTTTCGATAAAAACATGCATGCTGCACATTGGGTTGCATATCCATTACATTCGTCCTATCGGGGAGGAAGTGGAAGAACCGAGGCTTGGGCCGCTGATCCTTTAATAGAAGAACAATATCAACCTAAATTATATGGAACAGATGGACTAACATTTTATCGAAATTATTCCAGAGGACATCAAATTCCGTCGGCTGACCGTACGGCAAATGATGAATTAAACAATCAGACATTCTACGCGTCCAACATGACCCCCCAATCAGGAGACTTTAATGGAGGTATCTGGGGTACATTAGAAGGAAAAATCAGAGATAATATTTGCAATGATACACTTTACGTTGTTACAGGTTGCTACTTCGGAAACAACTATACAACAACAAGGGATGGCTGTAACGGTAATAATGAGAGTCAAATCTCAAAAGACTGCCCAGTTCCAACTCATTATTTTAAAGTCATACTACGCACCAGAAGTGGTTCTTCCGGAAAACCCATACCTGAATGTTCGGCAAATGAGCTGAAAGCCATCGGTTTTTGGCTCGAACACAAAGCTATAGAAAATGATGCCAGCCTATTAAAAAACTATTGCAAATCCGTAACCGAAATAGAACAGTTGACCGGTATAAAATTTTTCCCAGTAATTCCTGAAAGCGTAAAGGAACAATGTACACCTTCTGACTGGTCATTATAAACACATATTTTATCATACAAACCTCTAATTACAAAAATCCCTGCAACATATACAACATATATTTGCAGGGATTTTCTATATAAATCATAGATAAAAGAATTATTTAGCAACTCAAAAAATTTCAACCTAAAGCACATTTTTACAAAAAACATTAAAAAAGAACATAAAAACAGAGAAATTGACATTGACACAATAAATACAATACATTTATTTTGCATAATAAAATATGCAACAGAAGTGTTGTGGAGGTCATATTTTATAAATGAATCTGTCTCGCTGCCTCCCAAGACACAAAATAAAGAAATATGAAAAAATTTGTACTTACAACAACAATGGTATTTCTTACAGCCATTTATTCTTTCGGTCAAGAAATTGGATTCGGAGTTAAAGCAGGACTTTCTCTCGCAAATTTGACAGAAACATCATACCATGTTCGTCCCGGTCTTGTAATCGGAGGGTTTGCCAATATTCGTTTCAACGATTATGTAGCTCTTCAACCAGAACTACAATATGCCATGCAAGGAGGTAAATATAATGAGGTGGCAGCCAAATTAGATTATATACAAATCCCTGTTATGGTAAAAGGGTACCTGTGGAAAGGACTAAATCTGGAACTTGGTCCCCAACTTGGTTTTCGAGTTGTTGGAAAAAGTAAAATAGGAGACGAAAGTTATAGTATTAAAGACGCTACAAACGTTTGTGATTTCGCTATTGGGGTAGGACTTGGATATGAAACCGAAATGGGACTGACCGCAGGATTCCGTTATACTATTAGTGCCACAAAAGCAATTAAAGATTCTGACCCTAAAAATAGTGTATTCCAACTTGCTTTAGGATGGAAATTTTAATATAAATTTTTTATAATGCCAAACCGTATACCATTCTTTACTTTAGGTATACGGTTTTCTTTTATGTTACAACTGAAACCACCCGATATTCAATTGCTATACTTAAAAACATCCATATTAAAATACATACTCTACCACATTTTTACATTCTCCTATTATCCCTATTTATACCGATTTATCCCACACAAACAGAACTAAAAATACGCCTCCGTTAAATAATTTACAATCTTTCTCTCATTTCAAATACTTATATCTTTCCAAATAAGTGTCCAAAAGCCTTACAAAAAATTATCAAAGACATAATAGCACCCCAATTTTCATAGTCAAGCGTCCAATTACGACATTAAATTTTATCTATAGTTCAACCTGTTTTTACAAAAAAAATTACTAAAAAATAATATTTGATAATCAATTGAATTATTCCAATATGACCAAGTATGTCCTCCTGGACGAATAATATAATCATGATCAATTTTTTGCTCCAGTAGTCTTCGGTGAAGGTCACTATTCACGGATAAGAAAAAGTCATCACACCCACAATCTATTATTAAAGCTAAATTCCCATTTTTCAATTTATTAAGCTGGCTTATAACCATATGCTTATCCCATACTTTTTTATTCTTCGCTCGGTCTCCTAATAGACTATGAATATTCCATTTATCAGGAAACGACCTTATATCGACGCCACCACTCATACTGCCCGCAGCACCAAAAACATCTTGATGCCTTATAGCCAACCACAATGCACCATGTCCACCCATGCTGGAACCTGTTATAGCACGCCCATCTCTGTCGGCAACCGTATAATAATGATCATCTACATATTTTATCAGTTCTTTTGATATAAACGTTTCGAATCGAGAGTTCTTATCTTTTGGGCTATCCCAATACCAGCTATTTTCCCCATTCGGACAAACGATTATCATTCCGTACCGGTCGGCAATTCGTGGTAGTTCAGTTTTGATATTATCGACCCAAACTTTATGACTATCCCTATATCCTTTTGCACTATACCCGTGCAAAAGATATAAAACCGGGCATCGAAACCCACCAGTCATTCTATCAGGCGTAATAACGACGCAAGGAATATCCCGGTTCATCTTCTTACTTCTCACCTCTACGGTATCGACTACAGAAGAAATGACCGGAAGAGATACCCACAAACCAATAAGCGGCAAAAAATATTTCAACAATGAAATCATATATTAAAGAAAAATATTCAATTTCCAGTTAATCCACTGATATATTCATCTAAAAAGAGAAGAGTTTTCACTGATTCAAGAGCACAATTCATCCAAAAACTTTTTCCCGGTCTCACTATCCACAACGTAGCCAAGAATCCGGAAGAAGCATCTTGCCATACCGTAATCGTATTCGCCAGACTTACAGCCTTAGCCAATAATAGCGGATCTTTCGTCTTATCATACGCTGCCATCAAGACATTTATCACATTACAAGCACTGGCATCTACCGGTGTCTGATAATGATATTGCTCAAATACACAAGGCGTCCCTATCGGATAAATACCGTTTTTACCTTTAGGGGTATCCCATATTACAAACTGATCCTCACAAAAACGCATCAACTCCAAAGCATACTGTATATCTTTTTTTGTCGAGTTCTTATCATTTAGCACCATCTTGGCAAAAGGCGCAGCTGTACAATTCGTCAAATTATCATACGGTTTAAGCAATACGGTAACATCCTCGAATTGCCCATGCCAATCATAAGCCGGACATATCTCTTTTTTAATATAATTGAATGCTCTTTCCCGAGCAGAACTAAAGTCTGTATATCCATATTGGGATTTCAATCTATCAAAAAAAGAAATCAAATCTATCGGAATAGCTTTCACATCATTAACCGGAACTCCGCTTTCGAAATCTACTTTAACAGGCCATGAGCCATCTTCTGACTGTGTATTCAAATAAGTCCGAGCGATTCCCAATGCTTGATTCAAATAAATCTCTTCATGCACCAAATCATACAAATCGAGAAAAGCATTAGCTGCCTGCACCGCTTCCATCATCATCGTCTTCCCGATATTCTCCGGACTTCGGGCAGTCAATTGATTTCCATAATAAGTCGGAGGGAAAAATGCCAAAGACGTACCTTGCGGACGACTTTGATTTATCAAAAACTGTGCCGCATTTTTCGCGATCCTCTCAGCACTCTCTCCGAAATCGGGATTGAATTTCGCAATCATAACTGCCATCGATACTGTTGCTCCGATAATCTTACAAGGATACGCATTATGAATATAGCTCATATCCGGTTCCTGAGAAGTAATCCAATGTTTGAAATACGGTTGATGACAAAAATAAAACATTCCTTTCAACGCTGCTTCTTTATAAGAACGGGTATTCTGTATATATGGACCTTCGAATACCGCCTTTTTTTCAAATGTGCGACGACCGGCATCCCCTATATATTGTCCCTTCTTATCGAACGACTTCACTACCAATTCATTGTTTTTTCCTACCGGAACTTTATCCCACACTTGAGACAAAGATGACAACACCGAATTAGATTTAAATGTAATGGTATCATTTATAGAAAAAACATAGTAAGCTGCTTTTTTTACTGGAGCGAACTCAAAAACCGGAGCATAGATAAACGATGGAGCACAGCCGTTCCAAAACGGGAATTTTTTGCCATCTCCCGGTCTGACAGGAACCAAATATTCTGCAGCAGCACGTTTATTCAATTCATCGAAATCAAACTTTAATAAATACTCATACGGAGTGAATTTCTGTGCACTCGAACCGGCACATAGAATTGTAGAAATAAATATCCCTATTATCCTCTTATACATACTCATTTTACAATATTTTTTTATTATTTCGGTTTATACTTTATCTCCTATTATTACATTACTTAAAAATATCAAAATAAAATATTCCGCTTCCGGCCGTTGCCGCATGTATCCGCTGTTTTTTTGCATCGGAAACAACTGAAATCCAACGTAAACAACCTAACGAAGCATCATAAATATCCGTCCATTCTTTTCCGTCAATATCCGTACTGATAAAAAGACGAGTAGGCGTATCCCCCAAAGGATGATTAGAGCAAGCCAACACCATCAACGGACGCCCACTATTATCTCTACTTATCGAAAATGAACTGGCATTGTACTTCTTTAGTCCCCGAGGTTTTACCTGAGACCATGATTCACCATAATCCTCGCTTTTCCACAACCCTCCATTCCAAAAACCGGCATATACGACACCGCTCTTATCCGGATCGGTATACAGCAACGATAAAACACTATTTTTCTTTTTATCGAACGGTAACTTTTTATCGACTCTTTCCCAATTTTTTCCGGCATCATCACTTCTGAAAATACCTTCGGTCCATTCTCCAACATAAATAACATCCTTTTTCTGCGAATCGAGAGCCATCATCTGGCCCGTCCCGCATCCGTTTTTATGCTGATAATTTACAATAGGTGTCAAATCCTTGTCGATTTTAAATTCTTCCGCAGGTAACGTTTCGATATTTCCCCAACAAGGATTATTCACTTTTTCCCATTCCTCTCCGAAATCATTGCTAACATATATCCCTGCAGGAATCTCACCATCAACATTCGTATCGATATTACCTTCCATATAAGCCCAAAAACGTCCCGGTACCAAAGGGTCTTCTTTTATATCTTGTAAAAAGTTCTGACCTTTCTGCTCCCATACGATATGACCGGTCTTTCCCATATCCTTGCTCTTGTACAATCTCATATATTGTCCTTTCCGTTGAGCAGCAAACAAAAGCAACTCCGGATCACGCATAGAAAAACTGGCAGTTCTTCCTGGGCCCACCGTTATCGGAGCCATTTTGTACGACTTACTGTCATCAAACGAAAGAGCTGGAGCATGGTCACAAACCCCACATGCCCAAACGCCATCCAGAGTGGGATGTTTTATCAACGTTTCGCAACAAATGATTCCGATACCTTTAAATTGATGTCCATAAAAATTCTTTCCGGCATCGTAAGTAATCGTCACACCCCACCAATTCGAAATATATAGTTTATTCGGATCCTTGCAATCTGGCAAAATATGAGAAACGGCACTACCGATTTTCTCGGGCCTACGTCCATGCCATTCTTTAGGAAATTCGAACATGTTTTCCGGTTTACAATTCGGACTAATAGGGAGCCATGATGCACCTTTATCTTCAGATTTATAGATGGTCACCGGATATTTTGTAGGAAACTCTTCTGCTGCATAAAGGACATCAGGATTTAAATCGGATTGCACTAACGTACGGTATTTCAGTTGATGAGGCAAATCTTCAACTATCGAAAAGCTCCGCCCGCCATCGGTACTGCGATATACTCCTGGTTGAGAAGCGAACAACACCGTATTTCCATTATCTGCAATCACTAATTCATATAAAGCAGCTTTATCACTTTCAAATAAAACTTGCCAATGTTTGCCCCCGTCATCCGACATATACAAACGTCCGGTCTTATTTCGTGGAAAGTCTTGAAGTTCGGCCAACTTCTCTTTTATTCTATTCTTATCCAGATCACCTTTAAACATCGCTTTGTCCGAAATCGTACCTACATAAATACGATTGTTATCAAACTTGACACACGAAATACGGTCACCTGACAATCCTGAATATTTCCAAGTTTCTCCTCCGTCTTTGCTCAGCCATATTCCTTTCGAATACGAACCGGCAGCCACTTCACCCTTTTTATTCGGATTGTAACATATCAATTCCCCGAACTGACGAGTAGGACCATTTCCATAATAGTCTAAACCCGATTTTACCAAATACCAACTTTTACCTCCATCCGTCGATTTATGAATCCGTCCGATAAAACGGAAATCACGAACATCTCCTGTAGCACGCAATAACGACTGGTTGTCGAATGGATCCAATGCCATCGAATGGCAATAATGATCGGACATCTTATCTAACCCTCCATTTCGAGGTATCCAAGATTTTCCCCCGTCTACACTCTTGAATACACCAGCAACATCCGATCGGGCATACAATACATCCGGATTCGTTTTGTCCTGAACGATACCCGTAATATATCCGCCTCCTCCCATGTCGGTCTGGTAAACCTGAACTTTATAGTCACCTTTAAAAACAGACTGCATATCTATCTTCAAAGGTTGGCTCACCGAATAAAAAACGACACAGAAAAAGGCAATTATAACAATCAAAAATCTATTCTTCATACCATCCATTTTCTAAATCTTATAAGTATTTTTTCTTAAAATTATTTTATCCTATCAGAAAATTAATTTAAAAGTCTTTACTTCCCCTCCATACACCAAACGAACAATATTCATCCCTTTCGTAAAAAACTCTTTCGGAATAAAATATTCAAACTTATCTCTAAAAAGCAAAAAGTCGGAAAATAAGACCTTACCATCTACCGAAACGACTTTCACATCCATAGCTGAATTCATTGGATAATCAAATATAAATTTAACTCCATCCGATACTCTTTCGGTTCTTATATGATTTCTATCACTGATATAATCACGTATACCTGTATCATTCGGATCTTTCAAATCGAAATAGACAGGCTCTCCCTCTTTCATTGTTACATTGATCAACGTTTCAGTGTTCGTCCTACTTTGTATGGCAACCCCTTCTACAGGAGTAACCAAATCCCAACTGCCATTTATCGTCAAAGTCGTAGACGTCGGTGTAGAATGCCATACATAAACAGCATCGCTTTCGGGACACAAATCAGGATTACAAACCGCAAATTTATACCGATTTGAAGTGACATCCCTCTTTACCATCAACAAATGCCTGAATGTAGTCGCTTTTACTATTCCGAAATCCAAATCGCTTACCGCATCATAAAAAGCATACGCGGTCGTATTGTTCGGTAAGTAAGTCAAAGCATGTACTTTATCTGTCTGAGATTCTATTGTGAATATTTTTGCCTGAGTGCTACGCATCCTCATGGCAAACTGGCTCATTGCCTCTGTCGTCGTTGCAGGAAGAAGGACAAAAACATCCTTTGCCCCGGAAGGTTTTACACCATGATTGATATATGCTTTCGCCGCAATCAATGCAGTCGTCGGATTCGCACAGTCCGCCCCCGTCTGATTCGGAGTAGATTGTTCTCCGAATTTTAAAACAATCGGATCATTACCTTTAGGTACGAAATAACCCGTACCGGCAGGAGTAATAAACCAATTATCTGTCGTAGCAGAGTTGATCGTTCTCTCACCCTGCTGAGCAACCTCTCCGTTTACGATCAAATCTCCGACCGATCCGGTCACAACATTTTGAAATAAATTAGTTGCCGTAATCATATCATCATCATAAGTCCCAGACGAAGCAATATCGCTTCCTATACATACAACCATATCGCCAAAGGCAAACATCGTCTTCTTGAATACCAAATTCGTCGAAGTATAGCATACCGTACCACCCCATCTATCAATTTGGTCGAAATCCGTTGCAAAAACACCGCAATCGTTCCACGCCAAAGCTCCCGAGAAATTTTTCTCTTTACTGAACTGATCGAAACGCTGAGTAGTCGACTCTTTCGGCATCATTTTCGACCATGAGGTATAATGTACCGTCGTCGTTCCCGGAACGACATTCCAATCATAACCGGCAGCAGTAGTCGGATAACCGCTTTCTGCTACAGTTCCGTCATAAAGCACATCCAAACTTCCATGACTTTGATAACGTCCGAACCTATTTTGACCGCTATATATTTCGGCCCCCCAAAATTTCGTCGTAATAGAACGCATCGATACGACCCAATTATCTTTTCTGAAAATTGCTGCCGGACTATAATTAAATGCATAAAAACCGCTATAATCGGCAACATCTACAGCATAAGTATTCGTTCCCGAAAAATAATTGTAAGCAGCCTTCAACTCAGCATTATCACCTTTAATATCAACACCAGTCTCTATCAATTTATTAAAATGATCATTGCTATAAGCCAAGGTTATACCAGCACCGAACGGATTACGTCCGGCAAACGTATTGGCAAAATAATGAAGAGAACCTTTCGTAGCCATAATATACTCCGAAAGCACGGCTTTCTTGAACCGTTCATAAGCATCCTCGGCTATCCGAAACGGAGTTCCGCGCATATACCACATACATACGGTCCAAGGCTGATACGAATACATATAATTGTTATAATGAGTATTATGATGAAATCCCGTCCCATCGGGTTTCAATATACCTTTACATCCCGGTGTATATTCTGTACTACGTTCCATATAACGCTTTACCGCCTTCAGTTCCCTCACGGCAACAGCATCATCTGTCTGATATGCCGCTATAGCTGGGAAATGAGACAAATACAGATACATATAATCCGATACCAAATTTTGTTTATATGCCTCTTCCGAACGATATACCTCATTATAATATGAGAACCATTGGGCGAAATCTAAAAGACGTTGGCGCAACTCCCCTTCACAAGCATACGCAACATCTATTACATGAGCCGGTATATTCATACCTGCTGTATAAAAATTCATGTTCGAACTCATAAAATAATTACACCCTTCTCCCACACCTTGATCCAGAAAATACCGAACCGCTTTCAAAAATGTCTCTCTATAATCGCTTCTGGTCGATAAATTGGATAAATGAGTAAATACCGCTTCGATATATGTATCGCTCAAAGCGCTATACGAAATATCGATCGGTGTTCCACGCAACGTACCGTCCGCGTTCTCGACAATATTCAGAGCATTTATAAAATTCATCGAAACTCTCAACTGTACCGAAGTTGGAGTATTTACTTTTCTAGCTAACCTCTCCCGTAACAATTGCAAACCGTTCAACTCATCTTGTGTAGGCTGAGTCACCGGAATATCTCTTTCCGATGCATAAAGCTCCAAATAAGAGACATCGCCTTTTAAATATTGCTTATCGAGAATCATGTGCGGACCTTCGACTCTCGAAGTAATCGTCGTATTATTGAATTCTACATTATCGAACAAAATTTTCCGACTTCCCAGAACTTTTTTATTCCAATGTAAACCGACTTCTATATTATCGACCCGAGTAGATGTTTGATCTTTATACTCCACATAAGTACGATTAAATTCCCTCCAACCTTGGAAGTTACACAATATGCGAGCCTCTCTTTTAACCGCACCCTGATATTTAAAACGAATAACGATCGTATCATTCGTTATTTTCGGAGAATATACATATAAAAGAGTTCCATTCGTAGCCAGGACCTTAAGGTCGATAGGAATATTAATCACAGAGTTCGCATTGGAAGTCCACTCTAAAGAATAACTTCCCTCCTTATACGTACGATCCGTTAAAGAAAGAGTTCCTCCCGTTACCGTCCAATTCGAAGGAACTGCATCCTCAAAAGTAAAGAGTGTCTGAGCTTTACTTTCAAATACGACCGACAACAACAACAGAAATATTATTTTTTTCATATAAAATCTTTTTTATACAAATGTTACCTCAGTCCAAAACCAAAAGGAAATGGGTCTAAAAGAGTCTGCTTTACCCATTTTCTATATTCTCATCTAAAAAATTCATTACTCCACTCAGGAACAGGTTATAAACTTTTCGGCTCAAATTCTTGAAACCGGTTTCAATACCCTGCATTTTGAGGAAATTTAGCCAATTCTACCTCTTTCGGAGGAAGCGGCATCAAATAGTTTTCTTTATTCCTATCTATATATCCAGCCTCTACTACACGAGAATTATATCGGTTACACTCTTCTACTTTCTCACGACGGACCAACTGGAACCAGCGCTTGAATTCAGCAAAAAACTCCCATCCCCGTTCATCGAAAACATATTTATCAAAATCCTCGCCAGAAAGATTTTCCGGGATATCATTGGGTGTTCCACCTGTCGCTCTTTTCCGGACATCGTTTATACAACGATAAGCCAAATCATCCGGACCATTGTTCGCCAAATTCTGAGCCTCTGCATAAATAAGCAATACGTCTGCATACCGATATATAGGAATAATTCCGTCGGATTGGGCAGCATCTGTCCCATAATCACGATACTTATTGATAAAAGGAGACTTCATGGTAGACTGCGTATACGGTACGATGATCGTTTGCCCAGGTCTTCCCGCACGATTATAGGTCGTTTTATAATTAAACGCTTTCCGTTCGTCATCTGGATACTTTAGATAAAAAGCCTCATCTGCTAAATAATCACTCCAACCATTTTCTTCCATAGCAAGAAAAGAAATACCATATTGACTGGCCATACTATTCAACCGAGAACAATTGATGGCAAAAATATGCTCCGTATTATCACTCTTCATCACCTCTTTCCACAAATCTTCATAATGTTCTACCAATCGATGCGTGTTGTAAGAAGCCTCTATTATCTGTTTCGCCTTTTCCGCAGCTTTTGCATAATATTCGGTTCGTTTCAAAGGCCATCCTGCCATAGTCAAATATACTTCGGACAGACAAGTCTGGGCAGCAATCTTTCCGACAGACGAATTATCCCGAGTACGAGGAACCTCTGGCAAATACTCTTCGGCCATTATCAAATCGGGAACAATAATTTTATCATAAATATCTGCAACCCTATTGCGACCAATATTTTCATTACCCAAAACATCCTGAGCCGATTTCGAATCGATAATAGCCGGAACATCACCAAAAATTCTCACCAAGTTATAATATGCAAAAGCCCTCATAAAGTATGCCTCGCCCAAATAGGGTTTCTTTTCTTCAAAAGATCCAGAACTACCGGAAATGCCTTCAATCATCAAATTGGAATTCAAAATCAGATTATACATATTCGTCCAAAAATATTTCACATCCAATTCACTGATCGTAGCATCGGCACGTAACTCATCGATAACGATAACCCGAGTTTTACTCAACTGTCCGGCAATCACATCATCGGCTCCCAACGTCAACGTAAATAAACGGCAGCAATATCCGTAGTTCCAGCCCCAAAGCGCACGATACAAACCATTCGCCATAGTAGTCATATTCGATTCGTCGTACGATACATTTTCCGGGGTCAAGAAACTCAACGGCTCCTGCTTCAAATCAACACATCCGAACAAAGATAAAACCCCTAAAATACTTATAATAATTTTCTTCATGATCTTCTTTTTTAAAATGAAAAGTCCAGCCCTATCATATAATTACGTCCATTCGGATAATATCCCCAATCGATACCTGAGGTCAACGGATTCTTCAATGTCACTTCAGGATCCATTCCCGAATACTTCGTTATCAAAAACGGATTCTGAATAGAAGCATAACATCTTAAAGAATTCACCCTCAATTTCTGTAAAGCCTTCTTGGGAAGAGTATACCCGACAGTAATACTTTTTACTTTCAAAAAACCGCCTTTTTCTACAAATAAAGAAGACGGACGAGTAGTAGGTGTTTTAACAAATCCCTCGATATAACCAGCCTCATTATCCGGACGCCAACGATTATTCATTTCCGGATTAGGAGTCAATCCTATGGTTCTGGCTTGACGAGTATAATTGTAAATGTCGAAGCCATGATACCCGATCATAAACAAACTGAAATCGAAATTTTTATAAGCGACCGTATTGCTCCACCCCCAATTGAACTTAGGCTGTCCATTTCCAATGACACACTGATCATCTGTCGTTACCGAACCACTTTCATCAATATCTCTATACTTATATTGACCAGCCTCGGGTCGATCTACCACAGCAGGTAAAGCAGCGACTTCATCGGTTTTCCAAATACCATCGCATACATACCCCCAAATCGTTCCGATCCGCTGACCTTTGATATAACGGAAATAATCGTATTCATATCCTCCTGACGGAACAATCATATCGGTACCATCCGAAAATTTCTCGAAAGTCCCGTTATTATGAGTAAGTGTCAGAACACTGTTCCAAGTCACCTCTTTCGTCGTTACCGGAGTTGCATTGATCGTAACCTCTATACCTTTATTCAAAATATGAGCAGCATTGGCTAAAGTCGTCTCTTGTCCTGTATAAGAAGGGACATTGACATTGATCAACACATCTTTACTCAATTTATGATATAAATCAACATTAAAAGCCAATCTATTATTAAAAAAACCGAAATCTAATCCTAAATTATATTGTTCCGTATGCTCCCATTTCAACTTAGGATTTCCTATACGTACCAATTGGAGCAATAATTCATTCGCGGCATTTCTGGATGCCGAATATTCATTGAATGCCGAATAAGCGGCAACTGCCTGATTCCCTGTCTGTCCGTATCCTAAACGGAGCTTCAATTGATCGAATGGAGTACTTTCCATAAAAGGTTCTTGCTTGATATCCCAAGCCAAAGCAAGAGACGGAAAAGCATCCCAACGATTTTCATAAGCCAAACGAGACGAACCATCCCAACGATATGAAGCCGTCAACATATACCGATTCATCAAAACGTAACTGACGCGAGCCAAAGCCGACATCAAAGTAGCCTTCGATCTCGAAGAGGATGCACCTACTGTCGCTCCTAACGATGTATTATTCGCTCCGATTTCGATAGAAGGCAATCCCACAGCAGTAGTCGTATTGAGAAAACTATCACTATAACTTTGTTCGAAAACAAGGGTTGCATTCAATCTATGATTGCGATTTATTTCTTTCATATAACTCAATATATTCGAATTTACCCAGCTTTTCGACTGACTGCTTTGTGCCCTTGCCGAAGAAAGACCGTTTCCCGACCAAGCCTCATACGAATCCTCATTAAAAGTCGAACGGTAAAGATTCGATCCGAATGTAACGCTATGATTCGTTCTCAAAGTCAACCCCGGCAACAACGTCAACTCCACATATCCTTGCAAACGGGTACTGAGCGTATAGTCATCTTTATCCAATTCCCATATATGCCCCATCGGATTATACTGAGCACTCGACAACAGATTAAGATTATTATATTTTCCATTTTCATTTTTAGGAGCAACGGTATTCGGAAAAATGAGACTCTCTATCAATATTCCCCGATATTGGGAAAATCTCGGACCAATCGAAGTTCCGTATTCCCCCCACAAATTTACACCGGCTTTCAACCAAGGTTTTATTTCGCTATCGATTTTCACTCTATAATTCGCGGTTTTGCTCGAAGAAGTCTTTACAATACCATCATTATAAGAATAACGGCCCGAAATAAGATACTGAGTTTTATTCTCTCCACCAGACACCGAAACCTCATGTGTATGCTCGATCGCCACTTTTCTGAATATATTTCCGACATAGTCGTATCCGGCGCTTCCATTATCGAAAGCTGCAATTTCATCATCAGTATAGAATACTCTCGGAGCAGCTCCTGAAGCTGTATAAAATTCATTTCCATAATCATTCGCCAATCTTGCAAACTCACCTGGAGTCATTCTATCTGGCAAACTATATGGTGTTTTAAAATTTACATAACCATTATAGTGGACGCTGACTTTTCCTTTCTCTGCATTTCTCGTAGTTACCAGTATTACACCGTTTGCACCTTGCGATCCATATATTGCAGTAGCAGAAGCATCTTTCAAAACTTCGATAGACTGTATATCTGCTGGATTCAATGAAGTAAGACTACCCCCTATAAAACCGTCTATTACCACTAATGGTCCCGTATCAGCATTGATAGAGTTAACTCCACGCACACGAATTGTAGCCGATGACCCCGGCTGACCGGAGGCCGAAACGATGCTGACACCGGACAATCTTCCCTGTAAAGCATCCGTAATATTCGATGCCGGCATTTGTTTCAACGCTTCTCCTGCATTTACCGATGCCACAGACCCTGTTAAATCGGACTTGCGCATCACTCCATAACCGACTACCACCACTTCATCCAGATTATGGTCATCCTCCTCCAACACCACTTTTAAGAAATTCTTTCCGTTAACCGATACCTGCTTTGTTTTATAACCGATACAAGATACCTGCAAAACCGATTTCGAAGTACACGACATAGAGAAATCTCCATTACCGTCGGTCATCGAACCTTTTTTCGTTTCTTTTACAAAAACCGAGGCTCCCGGAATTTCCTCACCGGTCTTACTTTCCACTCTTCCCTTTACTACCATTTCCTGAGCTGATATGCCCATTCCACATAACAAACAAAGGAATAAAAAAATTATTCGTTTTCTAATCATAATGTTTAGTTTATTTAAACGTGAGTCCGAAAAATTTTATCGGACTCACATCGCCTTCTTAGCTCATATACAGCTCTCTTTACTTATTTTATCGCAACAATCATAACACAACCTTCCCTGTCACCGAATGCCCGTCCGTTTCCACTTTTACTATATATATTCCACTCTCCAATGCTACTGGTTCGACCAAATTGCCGGTATTAAAAGACACAACAAGTTTTCCCGAAATATCGAACACCGATACTCGGCTATATTCCGAGTTCACATATAAATATCCAGAAGAAGCATATATACATGATTCATCAATAGCTGATAAAGACAAATGCGAATCACCTTTCACGGCTTCATAAGCTCCCAAATCACAGGGATCCCCCTCTGTCAAAGCACGGATATTCCCAGCTAAATCTTTATCATAAGCAATGTCGACAGAAAGATTGTCTCCTTTGTCGACAAGAAATGACGTAGACTTTATTCTCCAATCGGCAGACCTTATCTCTGCTAAAGAATCAGCGTCCAAAGTAACCGATGCTCCGATAAAAGTTGTAGGATTAATAAATTCCGGATAATTCTCATTTTCAGCGCTTCCCATATTATCATTCGACAAAACATACACATGATCATCCCATGTAGATGTCTCGGCCGAAATAATTTCCCCATTATGTGCCAAATTATATAAGATAGCAACATAATTGTTCACAGCAGTATATATACCAGAAATCTCCTTATTCGTATATTGATTATTCCAAATTACACTGTTTCCCAAAATCTGGGTCTGAGCTCCGCCAAAATAAACAGCGTCAGAACTACCCTTTATCCCTACCAAATTATTACAAACAGTCAGGTTCACAAAAGTACCTCCGTTCGAAACAGCAACCGGAGACCCAGAATTATTATAAACAAGGCAGTTGATAAACGTATTCGAGGGATATGCTGAAAAAATGGCAGCTCCCTGACCATATCCGAGAGTGGCATCACCGGCCATATTATTATAAAAAATACAGTTCGCAACAGTCGTCGCAGCATTTGCTTTCAGACCACCACCCTGTATAGAATAATGGTAAGGACGTCCGTAGTTGCTATCAAAAACACAATTCTCCACAAACATTGGAGTATCGAGAGTAGATGCATTCGAATACAATCCGGCCCCCCCATTTCTATCATCCGACCGAGATATATTATTATAAAAATAACAGTATCTTACAGTTCCGCCTTGATACATTTGTACGCCACCGCCACCCCATGTAGAAACATTCTCTCGGAATATACAATTCTGGACCGTAGTTCCTTTTCTAACAGTACAAGCTGTGCCTATACTCTTTTCAAAAGTAAACCCATCGGTAATTCTTGGATTATTAAATGTTGCCGTTTGGTTGAAAAGATTTGAAGCCGCAAGCAAAGGATCTTTCGTTATCACCGTCTCATTCACAAAATCCCAAGGATTACCACCTTCGACTTTGGCCCGGTCTTCTACAGAAGTTTCTGTACCGACAAATCCCCCATAAATAGAAACCCCGTCTTTCATATTCAACGCCTCCGAAAGTTGGTACTCTCCGGCAGACACCCAAATTTCATCTCCGAATACTGCATTTTCCATGGCTGTTTTCAAATCGGTATACACCGACCCGGCAGATGCATTCGACCATGCAACAGACGAAACATCCGGTTTTACATAAAGCGTTTTAGCCGAAGCCGCGCTTACTACGCAAAGTGAAACAAGAAATAAATTCAGTTTTTTCATATCATTCAATTTTTCAATAAATATTCATCTACAACGTCCTAAAAAATAACTGTAACGATGAAAAACTCAGATTTTAATTTTCAGATTCCGCACACTTCCATTCTGTGTGACATGTAATAAGTAAATACCCGGAGCATCGACACTTATTATATTCACTCCCGAAATAAATGCCCGAGTCTTTATCAAAGAACCATTTATCGCAAAAACTTCTATCACACCCGACTCATCGGTATCAAAAATAATATCGGTTCCCACAACCCGTACTTTTAATCCGTCATTATCCTCCTCCGCTTGTTTTATCAAACTGGATACACCTTTTTCATAAGCACCGATACTAATTTTATTCCCCGAAAGACGAGAATTTCCCGCTAAATCAGTTTTATAAATTGCATCATACCACAAAACAGGCTCTCCCGTATCATAATTATCGGTCCAGAAATTCCAATAAAGAACTGATCCTCCACCCCCGCAAACACTGGACTCCGATAACATCCAATCTACAGCAGCAATCTCCTGAGCTTGTTCATCGGTTTGCGCTACTCCACTAAAAGATGTAGGTCTTTCAAATGTGTTATTTTCCGACAATACGAAATTTCCATCGACAACAGAAGTATTAGCAGCAGAAGAATCTCCGCCTGTAGGTACAATAAATTGAATATCCTTATTCAATGCATTGTTATAAAACTCACTGTAAAAAGCATTATCGGCTTTAATAAACGCAGGCGAATCATTCAACATATTACCTACAATTAAATTATTGACCATTCCAATATATGTCTGAGAAGCATATATCCCCCCAACATTATTCACCCATGTATTATTCAAATAGGATCCACCGATAAGATTGAAGCAAACATCGGGTGCAGAATTATTATAAACTGAACAATTTGTCATCAATAATCCATTCTCCGAATAAATAATCGCTGCCGGCTTAGTCACAACCGATATATCCGATTTATTCTCATTATTTCTAAAAACACAACGAGAAAAACGCGTAGAACCCGTATACTTACAAATCAATGCAGCTCCCCCCATCGTTTCGATAGAATTGTTCTCAATACAACAATCCGTAATATGCAACCCCTTCGTAAGCGAATGAGTGATAGCCATCCCGGCGGAAGTTCCGTTATCTGTCGCTGGATTATAGTTAGCCGGAACCCCGACATGATTATCATGAATCCTCACCCGAGAAATAGTTCCAGCCATCAAACCTTCCATTTCGCTCGGGTTGACTTCTCCAGCTCCCAATGTCGAATAATAAGCCAACGCACAAGAGTTCGAACGACAAATTTCTACATTATCAACAGTCACGATATCAGCAGATGCTTTAACTCGGCGAAGATCCAACGATACCCCCGACTTCGTCCCATCATACAAACATCCAATAATCGTTCCCCCATCTTCGAAATAAGTAATTGAAGTTGTTGCCCCACAATCGATAAACCGACAATTCAACAAATTTACTTTCTCTTTAAAATAACATACTCTCCCGTTCGAAGTTTGAAAACCATCGACTGTAATTCCATCTATCCAAGTCTCCGTTTTCCATTCCGTCGTTTTATCAATGCGATCGAACAAACGCATCGACGGGTCACTCCCCTTTATAGACGTCACTTCAGAAAAAATCCAAGGCTTCTCTGTATCCGGCTGTACACGTTCCGATAATGAAGTCGCTCCGACCGCGAATCCGCCACGAATATTCACACCTTCTACTATGTTTATCGTCTTAGAAACTGTATATAAACCACCGGACATCCAAACTTCATCTCCAGATACAACATTTTCCATTACAGCATTTAAATCCGAAGCCGGATCGGACCAACTCGTCCCAGCCCCCATTCCTCCAGGAGTCAAATACACGATTTTAGCATCGGCGGAAATTCCGCCGATCGCTAAAAATGTTGCCCCTAAAACAATCGTTCTTATCGAATATTTCATAATATTACTTTTTCTGTTATTAAACTTCCACCTTCCGACTCAACCTTCACAATATAAATTCCACTCTCTAAGATCACCGATTCCATCGAATTTCCTGTACGGAAAAAAGCTACGAGCTTTCCTGAGATATCGAACACTGACACTATACTATTCTCTACACCTACATGCAAAACTCCAGATGCTGCATATATAGATTTCTCATCCTCTATAGAAGATACTGCAATAGCAGTTGGATTAGAAGGTTCTACCTCATAAACTCCTAAATCGACACGATCCTCTTCGGTCAAAGCTCGAACTTTCCCAGACAAATCAGTATCGTACTCCAATGGTACGAATTCATTATTTCCTTTATTAATCAAGAAAGAAGATCCTCTTATTTTCCAGTCGGCAGCGCTCAATTCGGCTAAAGAATCGACATCTGAAGTATATACTACTCCTACAAAAGAGGTAGGAAGTACGAATTCTGGATAATTTACCCCCTCTTCTGAGCCTGTATTATTATCGGAAAGATCATACACGAAATTATCTTCAAGCATATCTGTCGTAATTGCCCCAGTTATTCCAGAAGCCCCGTTGTTACAAGCTAGATAACTAAGAGTCGTACTCGAAGTATTACCCACACTATTTATTTTAGTTGCAGTTCCTTTTGCCGTTTTATTATTCCAAACGATACTATTTACCAATTTATAACCATTAGCCGTAGCTTTAGCAAAATGAACCGGATTGGTTACAACATTATTACAAATCGTCATATTGATAAAATTTCCTCCATCATTTGCATATATAGCGCTATGACCTACATTATTATATATCAAACAGTTGACAAATGTATTTGATGCCCAAGAAGAGAAAATAGCCGAGCCTTTTCCGCCAGCCGCCATATTATTGTAAAAAATACAATTTGCAACCGTTGTAGCAGCATTGGCTCTCATTCCAGCTCCACCACCTGTAGCCCATCCAAGTCCGACATTACTATCAAAAAAACAATTCTCCACATAGCAAGGAGTATTCACATTAGTCGAATGTGCATATAATCCAGCCCCTCCATTCGTATCGGCAACACCTTCCGTTGCCAAACGAGATCTATTTTTATAAAAATAGCAATATCTCACTGTTCCGCCCATGTACATTTGTACACCACCACCGCCTACTATAGAAATATTCTCACGGAATATACAATTTTGGACAATACCGCCTTGTCTGACCGTAACAGCAGAGCCGATACTTTTTTCAAATGTAATGCCATCGATAATAGCCGATATGGCTAATGTATTGCTTTGCCCGATAAAATTCGATGCTGTAAGAGCTTCATCTCTCGTCACTACCGTTTCATTAACAAAATCCCATACATGTCCACCCTCTTTTTTCGCACGGTCATCCAATGAAGTCTCTGTCCCAGCAAATCCTCCATATAAAGAAACTCCACTTTTCAACGACATCATTTCCGAAAACACATATTCTCCTGCTGATACCCAAACTTGATCTCCAGCAACAGCTGCAGAATATGCAGTAGAAATACTCGTATAAACTGTACCTTCGACATTTGACCATGCAGTAGACAAAACATCGGGCTTTACATAAAGTGTTTTTGCTGAAGCTACATTTATAATACATAGCAAAACAAAAAGTAATTTTAGGTTTTTCATATAATTCATTTTTAATGTTAACACCGCAAAAATAGAAGAGAAAATTATCCGACATTGGATAATTTTGTACTGAATATTATCTGCTTTTTTCCGTTTTCAGATATTTATACCCAATATTTTCAATAGATTATCAAATACGAAACATTACAAAAAAATGTCTCTCCACAAAAAAAGTATGAAGAGACATTCTTATCTATCTTTTTACAACTACAGAAATATTCTAATGCGTTTCTTTTCTGTAAATTGTAGGGGCTACCCCGAATTGGTCCTTAAAACATTTACTGAAATACTTGGGAGAACTGAATCCCAAAGCATACGTTATATCGGCAATAGACATATCCGGCTTTTCTCGAAGATAGAAAGATGCCTTTTTTAACCGTATATTCAAAATAAAATCATTAGGCGTTTGCGCCGAAATACCTTTCATCTTCGAAAATAGCTTCGTTCTTCCCATATTTAGTTCCGAACATAAAGTCGGGACATCAAATTCCGGATCATCGATATATTTTTCGATGACAGCACATACTCTTTCGATAAATGCCATATCTTGCTCGTTCGTAGCCAAAACCTTTGCCGAAGAATCTGGATGTTTACTAAATTTATCCTGAAGAATTCTTCGATTATTTATCAAATTATTACAACGAACGACAAGAGTCCTGATATTAAACGGTTTAGTTATATAATCGTCTGCCCCGTTTTTCAATCCCTCAATGTTACTCTCTATTGTCGTCCGAGCAGTCAATAAAACAACTGGGATATGGCAAGTATCTAAATTGGATTTTATTTTCTGACACATATCAAACCCAGATAAACGAGGCATCATCACATCACTCAAAACAATGTCCGGATGCCACTCATTCACCTTTTCCAGCCCATCAATACCATCCACTGCCAAAATAACACTATATACCGAAGAGAATACATCGCGCAACATAAACCTCAACTCTGGATTATCCTCAACGATCAGGATCGATGGTTTCTCCTTGTCAGACATATCGTTTTCATGAATGATATCAACGATAAAATCCATATCGGATTGAGATAACTGCCCTATGCAATCACAATCTTGTTTAATATCAGCGTCATTATGTATTTCGGACACATCAAAATGCTCTTTTCCTTTCAGAATTGAAACTGTAAAGCAACTCTGCACACCCGGCGTACTGGTAACCGATATATGTCCAGAATGAGCATCGACGATCATCTTGGACAGAGCTAACCCAATACCAGTACCGAGTGTCATATCACTGACTTGCATTCCATTGTCGACCTGATAAAAACGATCGAAAATTTTGTCTATATGTTCCGGAGAAATACCTATTCCACTATCCGTCACAGAAACAGACACATCCTTATCGCTCTCTAAAACCTTAATCGTCACAGACCCCTGAAATGATGTAAATTTAAATGCATTAGAAATCAAATTATAAAATACTTTCTGCATTTGTAACGGATCTATCCATACAAAAATATCCTTTTCTGTTTTTTCTAATTTAAATGTTATATTTCTTAACCGCGCCAATTCTATAAAAGAAACGTATATCTCATCCAAAAAGTCATTTATATTTATTTGAGAAACTTTTAAAATCAGATGTCCCTGCTCATATTTGCGAAACTCAAGTAATTCGGTAATAAGACTTTGCATATGAGATGCATTCCTTTTTATTGCAAGAATTTTTCTATAAACCACAGGAGAAACACGGGATGTTTGTAGCAGCATATCGACCTGACCCAAAATAAGAGTCAAAGGCGTCCTAAACTCATGCGATATATTTATAAAAAAACGCAATTTAGATTGATTGGTTTGTTCTATACGGTCCTTTTCTTTTTTTTCATATTCAAGAGATGTTTTCAATAATAATTTAGATTTAGCCGAAGACAGATAAACCCAAATCAAAGAAATAATAACAAATATATATATCAGATACGCCCACCATGATTTGTAAAATGGAGGAGAAACATGAATCAATAATTGTTTTTCAGAAGCAATCTGCTGAGTTCCTTCCCATCTCCCTCGAATTTTAAGTGTATAATCTCCCTCCGCAAGGTGCATAAAATTAAGGCTATATATATGTGGTGGTATTTTAACCCACTGATTCGACAATCCAAACATCTGATACTCATAAACACAACGATTAGATGAAATATAATTATCTGAAATAAACGAAATAGAAAGTATTGTCTGGTCATACTTCAAATCTATTTTTTTTGTATATGCCAATACCGATTTTAATATACCTGTAGAATCACCGGGAACAATCTTACAATTATTCACCATAAGCTCCTGAAATTCAACTCTAAAAGGTATATATTCTTGCTTCAGGTCTTTTTCTGTAAATGACACAACTCCATCTATTCCAGAAAGGTAAATCTGCCCGTCAGAAGTAATATGAATATCCCCACCATAAGCAGAAGAAAGCGGAAACCCATTTTCAATCCCATAATTATATACCTTCCTATTCCGAGGATCAAACAACGAAATACCTTCAGTATGCAAAAGAATTAAATGCCCGTTTCTGGATTCAGCTATATTACCAATATAATTATTTTTTAATCCACAACTACGTTGGTCAAATCTATGAAAACAATCATTTTTCTCATCATACAAATTCAAACCACCTCCTCCCGTTGTCACCCATAATCTATTTTGTGAATCCAGAAAAAGCTTCTCCATATTATTGCTACTTAAAGAATTCTCCTTTTTCGGGTCATACAAATACTCTCTTATTTCTCCGGTCTTAACATTAAAATATAATAGTCCTTTCCCTGCAACCCAAAGATTCTGTTTTTTATCGAACAATATATCTACAACAAAAGGATTATATTTATGTAAATGTTCAGAAAAAAGAGTGAAATCATTGGTTCGAGTATTAAACAAATATAATCCAGAATGAGTCCCAACCAATAATGAATCTTTCCCGTATGGCTTAATAGCCCGCACTGAAGCAGCGTCACCGACTGCATTCCAAGAATACTGATATTCATCAAATATTGTATATTCCCGTGTGGACATATTAAATTTACACAATCCTCCAAAGTGTAGTCCCAGCCATAATATACGCTTATTCTTATCGTAGTATGCAGCCTTTATGTTCGACTTAAATAAATATTGATTTCGGGGATTCTTAATAGAGTATTGCTCACATTGCTTTTTCTTTACGTCATAATAAATCACCCCCTCACCTTCTGTACATAAAAAAAGATTTTCATGCTCGTCTTCGATAATACACCCGACAATAGAAGCAGAATTTTTTACTTTTCCGGGATATTGCAAATCAAGATAATTATACAATTTTATTTCGGGATTAAAATAATTTACTCCACCATAATAAGTACCAACCCAAATAGTACCTTGTACATCTTTATACAAAGACCAAACAGAGCAGTCAGACAATTTTCGAGAATCACGCCCCCCTTCTTTATCAAAAAAATACAAATGTTGTCGATCCTCACTTAACCGATTAATTCCAAGAGATGTACCTATCCAGATATCACCATTATTATCTTCACAGATATCTCTTACAAAATCTGAAGACAAACGACATTCGCCTTTTAGAGCCGCTGTACAATAATGCTCTACCAAACGTGTATCCTGAAAATAATATAAACCTTTAGTATAGGACCCTATCCAAAGGTCATTTTTCAAATCTTCATATATAACAGAAACTCTCCCTATGTCCGACAGCAGTTGCGTAATCCGCTTTTTCTTGTCCAAATAATACACCCCTGAAGAAAATGTCCCAACGACAAGGCAACCATTTTTCAATTCCTTTATTGCTGATATATTTACCTGATCCGGAAATTGAAAAAACTTTTCGATACACCCATCTTTATAAACAAATAGCCTATTATACTCTGCAATCCAAAGCCGATTATATCCATAGGAAATTGCAGTACATACATTATCTTTCAATGTCAGAAAAGCATTTGTCTTTAAGTTATATTCCGAAATACCTCTATTTGTGAGAATAAATACACTTCCGTTCTTATCTCCGCATATTTGTCTGATCCTTTCACCACACAGAGAATTTAGATTACCCGGTTCAGGAGTAAAAACCTGTATTCCATTTTGGTCATAACGGTTTAGTCCTTCTCGAGTTCCGAACCAAAAAGAGCCCAACTCATCCTGATAAATACTCATTACCGAAGGATGAGACAAACCTTGGGACATTCCCAATCTCGAAAAATAAACATCATCTGCACACAATGCATTACAATAAAGAGAAAAATAAACAGAAAGTAACCCTACAACAAAAAATTTCATTTCCAATATATAATTACAACAACAAAATTTTATATAGTATTACAATATTTAAATCCAAAGATAATATATTATATAATATAATTATTCAAATTCAAAAACAAATAAGATTACACATTTTAATTTAGCATTATCAAATTCTTGATTAATATATAAATAATTTTTCGGCTTTTGTTATAAAAGAATCAGATTCTATCTACTTTTGCAACACCAAAAAGATTATTTATATATTGTCAGAATATGAAAAATAGATCATCTATAATTCGACTAATTTATCCGCAATGGCAAGGTGGTGTCATTTCCCACTGGATGCTTGATATCCCAGCTAATGATGCTTCAAAAGGATATTATTTAGGTGCAAAACTTTTGAATATGCTGGCACCAGAAACTAATCAGGAAATTATTGAAATACCAATATCTTTAGATATAAAGGATAGAAAAATTGAAAATGGAATCAACTCTTATCAAGTTATTCTAAACCAGACAAAATCAGCTCTTGATACAATTAAAGAAAACAACCCCGACAAAATTGTTACTCTCGGAGGTGATTGTTCAGTCAGTGTTGTTCCCTTCACATATCTGGCAAAAAAATATCAAAATGATATAGCTATTATTTGGATAGACGCTCATCCAGACATAACGCTTCCATACGATGAATACACCGGTTATCATGCTATGGCCTTAACTGCCTGTCTAGGCATGGGAGATAAAAAAATAATAAATTTATTACCAGAGAAATTTGATATTTCAAAAACTTTAATTGTTGGCCTTCGTTCATGGGATAAAGGAATGAAAGAACGCCAAGAAGAACTAAAAATAAAAAGTTTATCTCCTGATGAAGTAAGGAACAATAGTTCGGCAATACTAGAATGGCTAAAAAATACCGGTGTATCTAAAGTTGTTATTCATTTTGACTTAGATGTGTTAGATCCTGCTGAAATCATTGCAGGTGTTGGTGTCGAAGCTAATGGAATGAAAATAAAAGAAGTCATTCGCATTATCAACGATATTGCCTCTAAACATGACTTAGTAGGACTTACTATAGCTGAACCTATGCCCCGGATTGCCATCAAACTCAAAAATATGATGAACGAATTACCTCTATTAAAATAAAGTATTTTTAAATCCGTACAAATTAATAACTTAAATGCACATATATCACAGGAATATTACACTGAGAGAATGGCTCCCCCTTTTAGGTTTAACTTTTTCTGCATTTATATTCAATACATCAGAATTTATACCTATCGGGCTACTTACTGATATCGCTACAGATTTAAAAATAACTGAAGCTCATGCTGGTTTACTTATTTCTGTATATGCATGGGTCGTCGCTCTGACATCATTACCTCTAATGTTGCTCGTCTCTAAAATGGAATACCGCAAGTTGTTGCTTTATACAATTATCTTATTTATTGTAAGCCACATACTTTCAGCTCTTTCTATAGGATATGCAACTTTAATGATTTCTCGTATCGGTGTAGCTTGTTCTCACGCAGTTTTCTGGTCTATTGCCTCCCCTCTTGCCGTTAATATAGCACCTGAAGGGCATCGTTCCATGGCTCTCAGTATGATTGTGACCGGGACATCTATAGCCATGATAGTAGGTCTGCCACTGGGCCGTATCATAGGCTTACACATAGGCTGGAGAATGACATTTTTCTGCATTGCAGCTATCGCTTTTGCCATATTTCTCTTGTTAGTCATTATTTTTCCTAAGGTTCCCAACCGCAACTCTATTACTTTGCGTATGTTACCTTCTATTCTTAATAATCCAGTATTACTCAGTATTTATTGCCTGACCTTTATTATTGTAACAGCACATTATACAGGGTATAGTTACATAGAACCATTTTTAAGCCAAGTTGCCGGATTAAAAGACAACTGGATAACTTTGACATTAACAGCTTTCGGTATCTCTGGAATAATAGGGAGTATTCTATTTTCTCGTTATTTCGACAAACATCCTTACCCGTTTATATGTTTTGCCATCACAGGTATTGCCACTTTTCTGATTTTATTACACTTTTCTTCTTTCAGTCATTACACTGTCATAGCTTTATGTATCTTCTGGGGAATAGCTATTACAGCTTTCAATCTCGTATTCCAAGCTGAAGTTATCCGATTTGCTCCCCAAGCTACAACAATAGCAATGTCAATATATTCAGGAATCTACAATCTCGGTATTGGTAGTGGAGCACTAATCGGAGGAATGGTCTGTTCTCATTTATCAATTTCCGATATCGGATATGTCGGAGGAGCTATTGCCATCATAGCTTCAATTTATTGTATCAAAAAAGTACTACGGCTCTTAATACAAAAATAAATACTCTTTTATCACACTCTTATTCGGACATAAAAAAACCTATAAAAAAGAAAAGGTTGTCTCACGACAACCAATCTTCGTTAACCTTAAATCTAATACTATGAAAAACACAGTGCAAATATATATTATTTATGCTATACAACATATATTTTTCTCTAAAAAAATCATCAAATTAACAATATTTAAACTTTACTTTCTTCTATTTCTGCTTCTATATTATCACCATTATCGTCTTCTTCAGGTAGTTCCTTTTTCACAAATAAGGCACTAATTTCATATAACATATATATAGGTAAGAAAACAACCATTAATGTAAAAGGGTCTCCTGATGGAGTTATAACTGCTGACAGCACTAATAGTCCCACTATAGCATATCTCCTATATCTTTTAAAAAATGACCGAGTCAAAAGCCCTATGTTAGATAATATCCATGATAATAAAGGTAATTCAAAAACTACTCCCATAATAAAAATCATAGTAAGGAAATTACCCATATACGAATCAAGAGAAATCTGATTTGGTATTATAGTACTGATCTGATATCCTGCTAAAAAACGTAAAGTCAATGGAAATACTAAAAAATACCCGACTGCAACACCAATAAAAAACATGATATTTCCTACTAAAAAAGCAAACCGGGCATTCTGCTTTTCTTTTTCATAAAGAGCCGGACTAATGAATGTCCACAACTGATAAATTACAAACGGAAACGCAAATACCAATCCCAGCCAAAAAGAAGTACTCATATGAATAAAAAACTGGGAAGCTAACTGAATATTTATCAAATTGACATGAAACTCGGAATTACAAAAATCAGGTAATACTGATATATAATGACTCAAATTACATATAAAACGATATAATATAAAGTCTGAAAAGCAAGGAGCCAATATAATTTGATCAAATATATCAGTCATAAAACAAAAAAATAACCCTGCTAATAAAGCTACAACAAGTAAAGACCTGAAAAGGACTTTACGCAAAGCCTCTACATGATCCCAAAAGTTCATCTCAACCATAAGCAAAACGATCAAATAAGAATACAAGAACAAGGCGTAGTTTAATAACTACGCCTATAAACATATATACAAAAAAATTATTTTTCTTTCTCGTCAGGTTCATTAACGGCCTTATCGATTTGATTTTCAACATCTTTCATGCCGTCTTTAAAGCTTCTAATACCTTTACCTAAACCTTTCATCAATTCAGGAATCTTCTTACCTCCGAAAAGCAATAAAATTGCAAAAGCGATAATGATGATTTCTCCAGTTCCCAGATTTAAAAACAAAAGGGTTTTCATACTATTCTTCTTATTTTAATTAATAACAAAACTATAACAGTTTACAAATGTAAGAAATATTGTTGGCAATAAACTGCTTTTTCCTCTGAAAAAGATTAACTTTGTAACCGTTTTTATGCAACAATACTTAATAAAAATAGATTTATATGAAAGCATTTGTATTTCCCGGACAAGGAGCGCAATTTGTAGGAATGGGTAAAGACCTTTACGAAAACCATCCAAAAGCGAAAGAAATGTTTGAAAAAGCAAACGAAATATTGGGTTTCCGTATTACTGATTTAATGTTTGAAGGTACAGATGAAGACCTTCGTCAAACCAAGGTTACACAACCTGCCATCTTCCTACATTCTGTAATATTAGCAAAGACAATGGGTCCTGACTTCTGTCCAGATATGGTTGCTGGCCATTCTCTGGGAGAATTCTCTGCACTAGTTGCAGCCGGAGCTTTATCATTTGAAGACGGTGTACGTTTAGTGTCAGCTCGTGCTATGGCTATGCAGAAAGCTTGTGAAAAAACACCATCAACCATGGCTGCTGTTTTAGCATTACCTGATGAAAAAGTAGAAGAAATTTGTAATTCTATAAAAGATGAAATCGTCGTTCCTGCTAACTATAACTGTCCAGGACAAATCGTTATTTCAGGAAGTGAAGCCGGTATCGATCAAGCCTGTGAAAAAATGCTGGCAGCAGGGGCAAAACGTGCATTAAAACTTAAGGTTGGCGGGGCATTCCATTCTCCTATTATGGAACCTGCGCGTACAGAATTAGCCGAAGCTATTCAAAAAACACAATTTTTTGCACCTACATGTCCTGTTTATCAAAATGTAAATGCTAAAGCTGAAACTAATCCTGATATCATTAAAGAAAATCTTGTTGCTCAACTGACATCTCCCGTACGTTGGACTCAATCGGTATTAAATATGATTGCCGATGGTGCTAACTCATTTACAGAAGTAGGTCCAGGCAATGTATTACAGGGATTAGTCAAAAAAATAAATAGAGAAGTCGCTACCAATGGTTTCCAATGATTCCCCAAAACCGATTCGAAGTCTTTTGAAAAAATAAAACAACGCCGACTGATTTATAATGAAATAGTCGGCGTTATCCGTATTTCGAGCATATCTCTATAAAATCAAGTCTAACAATAAAAATAAAAGAAATTTGTTTATCTTATTTTATATATAATTATAGTTCTAATTTCCCAGATGTACTCGTACCTTTACGTATATCTTTCGGAGAAAATCCATATTGCTTCATAAAACATTTCGAAAAATAAGTAACATTATTAATACCTACGATCTCACTTATTTGAGATATACTATAATCCGATTCGCTCAGCAACTGATAGGCTTTTTCCATGCGTACTGAACGAATATACTCTCCCACAGTCAAATTTACTAATGATCTAAATTTTCGTTGCAGATTAGAACGGCTCATATATACCTCTTCACAAAGTATGTCGATATTGAATTTCTCATTCGTTAAATTATCTGCTATAATAGCATTCACATTATCTAGCCACTCCTTATCTGCTTTCTTAATAATTTTTCCCTGAAACGCCATACCGTGAGAAGTATCAAGATGTTCTCTCTGCCGTTTTCGGTTATTAATAAAACTCCTTATGATACTGATAAGATAATTCATATCGAAAGGTTTCTCGATATATGCTTCAGCTCCATCTTCAAAACCTAAAAGTTTTAACTGTTCTGAACTTTGGGCAGATAAAAATATCAACGGTATATGCGAAAACTGTTTATCACCCTTTATTTTTTGCAAAAATGTCATACCGTCCATCTTAGGCATCATCAAGTCGCAAAGAATCAGATCAATTTCGTACAAATGAAGTATATCCAACGCTTCCAGACCATTTTCTGCAGTAAAGACGTTGAATCTTTCACTCAACTTATTATATAAGAAATATAATAACTCTTTTTCATCATCTATCAACAATATCGTCGACTGCAACTCTTTTTTTTCTGTTTTTTCGAATACTGGACCTACCTGAGAATGTTCAGTGTCATTCTGTACCGGTAACAAAGTATGTTGTTCTCCGTCAGCCATTTCGATATAAGGTATCTCCACAATAATTTCACACCCCGATACCATCCTCTCATTAACATATACGATACCTTTATGTTTTTTCACTAATGAATTTACAAGACTCAAACCCAATCCAATTCCCGAAGTCGATTTTTCTGTATCTGGAATCTGATAAAAAGGTTCAAAAACAGCCTTTACATTTTCAGAAGAAATACCCCTACCATCATCTCTTACCGCAATAGATAAAATCCGGTTATCTCCCTTTCGGAATTCATCTATTCTTACGACAACAATCTTTCTGGCATACTTTTTCGCATTGATAAATAAATTACTCAATATTTTAGTAAACGCCTCCTTATCCAAATTAAATTCAATATCATTCTTTTGGAATTGAGCGATTATAAATATATCTGACCGGCTTTTAGTATTAAATCGTTCCAACATCTCCTGAACATGTATATTCACATTTACAGGCTCCAAATTCAATTTATAGCCTCCTTGTTCCATCTTTCTAAAATCCAGCAATTGTTTCACTAAATCCATAAGCCTATTTACATTCTTCTTTACTATTGCTAAATAATCAGATGTATCTTCCGTCCATTTATTCGATTGTATAACCTCATCTAAAGGAGAAATTATAAGGCTCAATGGCGTTTTTATCTCATGTGTTATCTGCGTAAAGAACTGTATTTTAGACTGAAAAGACTCAATCTCCTTTTTCTGTTCTATTTCATGGATTCTCTTTCGTTCTTTCTCTTTTTGACTTTTCCAATAAAAGTAAAATACAATAAACAAAAGTGTCGATAACAAAATAAAATAGCCGACATACGCCCATGTAGATTTCCAAGGTTCAGGAGAAATTTTAATCCGGATAAACTCTTCTTTATCAGAATAATACCCATCATTATTACTTCCTTTTATTCTAAATGTATATTCTCCAGCCGGCAAATTCAAAAAAGAAACATTGTTCGATCTCGTCTCTATCCAATCGGAATAAATAGGCTCTAATTTATAACGATATACATTTTTTTTAGGTTGAATAAAACTAAAACTGTTATATTCTATATTTATAGACTTATTTTTATAAGAAAGACAGATTTCTCTATTTTCCGGTATGACAATTTTAGATTGCGTACTCTCCATATTTCCCAATAACGTAACCGATTTGATATCGAGACGAGGCTTAAATGTGTTTACAACAATACCGCTCGGTGCAAAAGAGGTAAACCCGTTAACTCCTCCGAAATATAACACTCCATCCCTCGTTTTAAGAAAAGATTTTAAATTGAATTGATTGCTTTGCAACCCGTCTTCATAAGTATAATTTTTGACAATTTTTTTTTCTGGAGAATAACAAATCAATCCACTATTAGAAGAGATCCAAAGTTGTCCGAAATCATCTTCCAACATCCCATACGTATTGTAACACTTCAAATTTTGGTTCTCACCGTAATGCTTCATTTCGCCAGTCTTAAAATCGAAACAGTTCAAACCTTCACCACGTCCTCCCATCCATAAACGTTCCTCACCATCCACATACAGCCAATTGATGCTATTGGAGGCAATCAAAGCAGAATCGGATACCAAACCTCCGTAATTTACCAAATCATTCTTCTCCCGTTTTCTCGACAACAAAGAACTTATTTTATATCTAAAGACACCTCTATTTTCCGTCGCTATCCACAGAAAGCCGTACTCGTCTTCAAGCATACAATATACATCGGATCCATTTAATTCCGGGATCTGAATAAAGCCATCTTTATCAGGACTGAAATAGGATAATCCACTTTCAGTTCCGATAAAAATGCGTCCTGTCGAAATCTTATATATAGCGTTTATATTATTATTTGGAAGAGAATAAGATTTTTCCGTTTTCGAATAATTTTTAACCGAACCGTTTTTCAAATCTACGACATCCAAACCTTTCGTATAACAGCCTATCCACAACCGATCATCATCTATCATCAACGCATGTAAATTATTATAACTGATTTTTCCTTGGACGAGATGATATTTTTCATTAAAATTCATTAAACGAGCCGATTTTACATCATAATAAAACAATCCTCGATTTTCACTGATGAGCCAAATATCCCCATTATTATCCTCTTTCATCTCTCCGAAACAGATACCGGCTCCCATATTCCCATCACGTCCCCCGACATTCTGAAAATTAGATTTGATAGGTGAAAGATAACTCACCCCATTAAAAAACGTTCCTATCCATATTCCGCCTTCGCTATCCCGACAAATAGAGCGAACACTCTCATTTTGCAAATAGTTCTTCACTTTATTACACGTTCCATTATCTTTATTGAACAGGTATAACCCGTCACCCGAACCAATCATAAACGTATTCAACGAATATGGGAAAATAACTCGAACCCGCTTAATATACAACGTATCATCCATTGAAAAATGGGATTCTATCCTCATTGTATTCTGATCGACCCGATATAATCCACCATCGAATGTACCAAACCACAAATATCCATCTGCATCCTCTTGAAAACAGGTTATATGATTATTCACGATTCTATCGCAATTCAAAAAATCTCGAAAATAAGAGAGGAATTTATCTCGAGATTTATCATACAAGTAGAGTCCTTTATTCGACCCTACCCACAAACGTCCTCCTCGATCGAGGAATAAAGATTCGAACGAATTACACAGTAAACCATGATATGAATTAGACGCTAAATACGATTTTATATGACCGTCCGGATACAATATATACAAGCCTTCATGCGTAGCGATCCACAAATTTCCATTCGTATCGTACAACAAAGAATACAAATCAGGAAAAGGCTTCCGCCGCTCTTCATCCAACCACACCGGGCATATCTTATGCTCATCTTTTTTAAATAAAAATAATCCTTGTGTACTACCTATCCACACATCCTTTTTATTAACATGATTCAATAAAGTATTGATAAAAAAGACCTCCGTACTTTTTACATATCCCGACACATCTTCCTGTCTGAACTGTTCGAAAGTAATCCCATTAAATCGATTTATTCCGTCTTTCGTACCGAACCACATATATCCATAATGATCTTGAAGAATACACATCACCGAATTCTCTGAAAGACCATCCAAAACATCATACTTACGTATATCACTAAAAGAATCAATGATACATAAAAAGAGAAAATATATCGATAACTTAAATCTCATACTAAACAAATATCCGATAACACGAAATTTCTATATCCGATTTATATAGCACAATACCGGATATAAAAATCTATCAACATTTTGCCTATCTATTATTATTTTACTAACTTATTCAGATAATTATCCATAAAAAACAACGTCTTTATCGATTCATAAGCACAATTCATCCATAAATCCTTTCCTTGGCCTATTTTCCACAAAGTCGGTAAAAATCCAGAAGCAGTATTTTGCCAAACAGTGATATTGTTTGTCAGGCTCATTGCTTTCGCCAAATACAGAGCATCTTTAGTCTTATTATATGCACGAATATATGCATTAATCATGTTGCATGCACTCGCATCCACAGGTGTTTGGTAATCATATTGTTCAAAAACACAAGGAATACCAATAGGAACTATACCATTCCCATCAGCCGGTGTCCCCCATAAAACAAACTGATCCTCACAAAAACGAATCAATTCCAACGCCTTCTCTGTATCTACATCAGATAAATTTTTTTTGTCCAATAATAAACAAGCAAACAATGATGGTGTACAATTCGTCATATTTTCATACGGCTGTACAAATACAGTCATATCTTCGAATTGTCCTCTCCAATCATACGTTTTCATCGTATGATTCATAACATAATCGAAAGCTTTTTCCCTACTGGAAACAAACTCAGTAAATCCATAATCGTTTTTCAATCTGTCGAAGAGCAATATCAACTCCGTAGGGGTCGACTTGGCATCATTTACCGGTTCTGCCGTACAGAAATCGACTTTTATCGGCCAAGAACCATCCTCTTGTTGCAATTTTAAATAGGTCCGAGCAATATTAACGGCCCTATCCAAATAAGATTTATCTTTTAGTAAATCATACATATCGAGAAACGCATTAGCTACGTACACCGCCTCCATCATCATCGTTTTACCTACATTTTCCGGACGCTTTGCAGTCATTTTATCTCCATAATATGTCGGTGGAAAATATGCTAAAGGAGCCCCTTCCGGCTGACTTAAACGAATTAAGAAAGAAGCCGAATTTTTCGCTATCTGTATGGCATTCTCTCTATATTCAGGAATATAACGGGCAATCGCAACAGCAATAGAAATCGTAGATCCTATAATTTTACACGCATAAGAATTATATCCATGACGCATATCCGGTTCCTGATTCTTAATCCAATGATTAAAAAACGGTTGTTGACTAAAAAAAAGTAACCCCTTCAATGCCGTTTCCCTATACGTTCTCACCGCTTCATTGTAAGGACCTTTAAACGGATATTTCTTTATGAAATCTCGACGTCCGATCTCTCCCAACAAACGATTTTTTTTATCGAAAGCTTCAACGACGAGAGTATGGTTACCTATCGATAATACATTCCATATTTCCGATAACGAAGCTATAGGTGTATCGGCTTTAAAATGAATAGTATCATTCACAGTATATCGATAATATTTAGCTTTATCTTTTCCCACAAACTCAAAAACCGGGGCGAACATAAAACTTTTCGCGTACTTATTCCAAAAAGGCATACCATCATTATCTCCTGGACGAACTGGAATCGAATACTCTCTTATTGCTTGTCGATTCAACGAAATAAAATCTTTATCCAAGACCTTTTCATACGAGTACTGTTGGGCTCTAAGAACGTAGAACACAAATATAGACAAAATTACCAATCCGTATCTTTTCATCGATACCATTTTTACTCTTTCTTTATTTTCCATAATATATATCTGTCTGTATTCCCACAAAATTATCGAAGCGATGCTTGCAACATATTTTTATCGAGTACCATTTTATCATATCTCATCAACGCCTCCACAAAATAATAATCTCCGTAGGTCAAAGGTACATCCACCTCTTGATTACCTGGCAAGTTACCGACCCCATGCATCAATATAAAATGATTATTTTTCCCAGGAGCTGCCAAATAATCATCCGAAGCCAGTTCTCTTAATTGAGTTTCGGCTACACCTAAATATTTTTGGCTGATATCTTTATCTTTTATAAATGTACTCAACTCTATAAGCGCCGAAGCCATAATCGCTGCAGCCGACGAATCCCTGTAATCATCTGCATCCGTCGTATTGAAGTCCCAATAAGGGATGCAATCTTTCGGCATGTTCGGATGATTGATCAAATAATTAGCTACATGCTGTGCCTGCTCCAAATAATTCACAGTCCCTGTCTCTCTGAACATCATCGTGTACCCATATAAAGCCCAAGCCTGTCCTCTGGCCCAAGAAGAACCATCACTCAATCCTTGTACCGTTTGCTTCCGAATTATGCTTCCGTTTACCGGATTATAGTCAACTAAATGATAAGTACTATAATTATCCCTAAAATGATTTTTCATCGTCGTATTAGCATGCTTACACGAAGCTATCTTCAATGAGTCACAATCGAAGTTTTTAGCCACGAACATCAATAATTCCAAATTCATCATATTATCGATGATTACCGGATATGACCATTTCTTATTATCCCAACTCTTTATACAACCCACCGACGGTTTAAATCTTGAATACAACGAATGCGCACCGGTATACAAAACTTCTTTATAATCAGGATTTCCAGTAAGTCTCAGACCATTACCATAACTACAATAAAGTTGAAAACCAACATCATGATCGTTTGTCACGAATTTCAAAGAGTCTAACATTTCGGTATACTCCTCTGCCAAGTTCCGAATACTCGTATCCAAAGAATACTCATACAAATACCACAAAGTTCCAGGATAAAATCCACTACACCACCAATATTTACCGGACGTCTCCAACGAACCATCCGGAGCCGTCGTCTTTGGGAAAGCATTTTGTCGTAAAGTCTCATTCATATCTTTATATTGAACAATCGCCACATTCATCGCCCGATCTATCAATTCAGACATACTCTCTTGTTTATCTGAACATGAGCAAAACAAGACAACAACCAACAAAGAAAAAATCATTCTTTTCATCATATTATCAATCTTTTGTTACCAAACGCACCTTAAGAGAAACTTTCTGTTTGGGAGAAAGCATTTTCACAAAACCGACTCTGCAAGTCCCAGGATTCGGAGTCTCAATAGTATTTCCCGGATTATTATTCCAAACTTCCCACGAAACATCTTTCGGAGAATCGATAATTAATTCAGCCTTCTTATTATTTTGTGTAAGTTCTATCTTTCGAGGAGCGACAATTTTAGGAGTTGCTTTCGTAACCATTGTCCACTGAACTTTCGTAACCGAATCGGACGCCTGAATATCATCTTTTATCTGTAAGAAATCTCCATTATTCAATGAAATCTCCCGAACAGCTTTCGATAAATCTCCCCTGAATAAAGGGGTTAAATCTAAAACTCCACCCTGTTTTTTAGGAGTATCGATTACCTTATCTATACCTATTTCAGCTGTTGCCAAATGATTTTTATCATTAACTGTCAATGTATTATGATACTTATTATTCTGGCGTAAAAGATTCCAACGTTCTGAACCGTCATTCTGATTCCAAAGATCTATTCCCGCAGTTTCTATACGTAAATAACTATCTTGGGGAAGATCTATCGCCCATCGTACTCCATCTGATTCGTATACGAAAGAACCGGCATCCAAATGAGCATGGCTGGTCTGGGCACACCCCCCTTTGAGTCCCAAAAATTTTGCCCCCATAACCCAATCAGTACGTACAAGAACTACCGGAGTTTTCCCTCTGCCATACCACATTTTTGTTGTAGGAGCCGTTACTCGAGAAAAATCGAGATCCTTGGCATATATCAAATAAGAAGGTAGCAACGTCTCCGTAAAACGATTCATACGAATCAAGTTCAGCTCATTGTACAGCAAAGAAGTATCTCCAATTTTCGCTGCAATATAGAACATCGGAGACATAGACAACACTTTATTAGCCCCACTATCTGAATATCCGAAAGCTTGTAATGAAGGTGCTACCATATGCTGTATATAATTTCCCGACCGCAGAAATCCCGGATAATCGGATAAACCGAAGTCCGTTCCCAATGCTGTCTCTAAAGAAGTATTCAGCATCGCCTGAAATCCAGTTCCATATCCCCAATAACCGAATCCCTCAGGGTAAGCTCCATCAGGGGCATATTCACATAATGCTATAGGAAGAGTCTCTAATGCTCTTTTCAAAATTTTATCACATTTTTCAGGATACGATTCATACAACGCCAAAGCAGCCATTCCTAATCCACCGTTACATACCTGATTCCAATTATGAGTAGCCCCATAAAACCAGTTGTTCACGTCTTTTCCCATATCCGGCGTATATACTGGATCTGCAGGAAGGAAAGCGAATTTTTCTATAGCATCTTCTACCATTTTTTTCGTCTTATCCGATAAATCATCGTATAGCCAATCATAAGCGATAGATACCCCCATCGCCATTTCCCCCACATCTAAAAAATGAGAGGGATTCCAATTCGGGAATGCCGCCACAGCTCTCAATTCTTGCTCTGCCCGTACCGCATAACGTTTGTCTCCTGTCATACGATAAGCATAAGATAAATTAAACAAAACACGAAATGCATCTCTGGAAACATGTAAAAGACGTTTTCCTTGTTTATAATAATAATTCGTTGGCTTAAAAATAAACTCATCCGCTGTGTTTAATATATTCCTGTGAATAATCTGTAATTCTGGAGACTGCTCGAGTTTCTCCTTTATTTTCATCTCTTCCCCCTCTTTCAACAACAAACGAGGATGTTTCTCCAACTTACTCCAATCAATTGTCCTTTGAGAAAATCCGAGTTGCATACTAACAAAAGAGAGAAAAACGACAATAAAAAATTTCGGATATCGAATCATACTTTTTCAATAATAAATAGATATCATACTTTATTACGATGAACGAAGCGACGAACATCTATAAAGTCCTCGCTTCGTTCAAAATAATATATTTTGTTATCTCACTATCACTTTCTTATTTCCTTTTTCAGTAACTACAATATAGATACCGGATAGAGCATCTTGTTCTATAAGAGTTCCATCGGAAACACCCGAAGCTATAGCTCGACCCGACAAATCGACGATGGAATAACGTCCTGTCACTCCATTCAGAACGATTTTACCATTTTGACCATAAACCGTACCATCGAATATAATCGCATCCTCTACACCGACCGGAATCTCGAAATCTTTTCCTTTAGCTGTCGCAAAAGCTTGCCAAGAAGCTATCTCTGTTTGATAACCACCGCAATTATCTGAAATTTCCAATCTCACTTTCGAACATACAGTCGTACGATCTGTCGTATTGAAGATATAAGCGATTCCCATGAATGGCCAATCTACATCTTTCATCTCATGCAACACGACCCAATCATTTTTCTCCACACTGAATCCTTTCATAACAAAATCTCTTGGAGAAGTCGTCGTATAAGCAAATTTCGATTTACTATAATTGAATATATTATACGGAATTCCTATAAGATATGAACCTATAGCAGAAGGTGTTACCATATCGTATTCCAAATAAGATTCTAACACTCCAGTTTCACTATAACAATAATTGCTTGGAAAACGGTCTACTGCCATTCCCTCAAAACCGGCTTCTTTTTGATACATATCCGTAGACATACGAGCCCGAGACGTATTATCATCGACATCTTGCAACAAATTTCCGGATATTCGACAATCATTTACACCGTTTTTCAACGGGAAACCGAATAACTGAATTTCAGAAATATCGATCTTGCTCACTCCTTTTACCGTTATTTTATATTGTGAATAAGACACATTGTTTCCATAATTTGAATTACGCCCGTATACCGTCTTACAATTATACGAAGCCAACTGCATATATGTACCTTGATCTTCCGTCAAAATAAGAGGAATAGCCACCCATCCGTTAGTCGGATGATATCCCATTACCGTCATATCAGCAAGTAAATCTTTGTTTTCCAATGAAGTTACGATCCGATATCCCATCAATATATGATCATAATTCAAACTAACCGTAATATCTGCTGACGTCTGCCCCTCTAAAACAAATGAAGTCGACTCATCATTATCTTTTATATTGTTTAGCCCAATAGTACCCTTATCGCAAGAAAGTGTAGTTTCATCCGACATCAATAAATTATATGTTGCTGGTTTTACAAAAGGTCTGTCATTGTTCACACAAACCATATCAATAACTGGAGAAGAAGTCTCATCTCCATTTGCTACCGGAGAAAAGACCAGTTGGTTCATACCGGCTTTCAATGTAACTTCGAATCGTTTGGCTCGCATTCCGTAGTATGACGTAACAGTTTCATTACCCTCTCCATCTTCTCCAAATTCTAAACTGGATTCTCCAGTATTCGTTTTATTGTTCTCGCTGACGAATGTATACTCTCTATTATTATCGCTCACATTAACAACTTTCAAGCCTCTTTCAGCATCACTACAATAAAATATATCGAGATAAAATACTCCACCCTTAGGCATATCGACATTCAATGTAGCAGCTTCTCCAGCCTTCAACTGAATGGCTTTTCCTCCAGACAGGCCGGCACCTTCTACAATAGAGAAAGAACCTGTAGCCTCATTCATATCACTCCTTACAGCAACTGAACATTGATTTCCCGGTCGAGCGACCTCAATTTTAGCATCATCCGATATGGTAAAATAATCTACATATCCAGTAAACCATGTATCATACCACGCATGACGGCCAGCAGTCATCGTAATCGTATTAGTTCCTTCTTCCAAATGTACCGGAAGCACATACTGTTCGGGAGAATACCAATCGGCCGAAAGTGGGAACAACCATCCCCATTCGGTTTTCGTCCCGAATACATCTTTCGATAATCCCATAAGAGACAAATCTACTTCACTGACAAAAGATAATCTTTGATACTCCTGATGATTGACTCCGATTTGCATCGCACGAGCTTTCATCTGCCCCATGTACAAATTCAAATTATATGTACCAGCTTTCGGTATTCCGTTTATTACATATGTAGTCACATATTCCACTCCACCAGACATAAATTGTACACTTTTTTTATTGGAAAAACCTTCATTACTTTTTATAGTTTTTCCTTCCATATCATTGACATGACAATTCAATTCACTGACCCAATCTTCGGCCTCGATAAAGTTGTTCGTCGTCAAATCGAACTGACCAAACGCCACCAATGTAGAACAGCACAACATCGCGACAGTCAAAAAGTTTTTGTTTTTCATAATAAACTAATTAAAAGTTAAACAAAAAATAATATATCAATTCTCTACTCTATCGGTATAAGTTTTACCGTAATAGTCCCTTTAAATCCCGCTGGGAATTTCGTTTGTACACCGACCCGACAACCGGAATTAGCAATATCGTAACTATTAGGTCCTACATTTGTTAACTGCAACAAACTGAAATCGCAAGGTGCATCTACGACCATCCTCATTTTTTTCGTCAAATACGACAATACTAACGAATTATCACTCTCTTTTTCTGAAGTCGCTTCCGTATTCATAATCCACTGAATATCACAATCGACTGTCGGTTTCGCCTCGACACTATCTTTAATCGTCAGAATATTACCCTCCAAGGTTATGTCACGAAGAATCAAGTCCACATCCTCGCTATACAATCCGGACATATCTGCAAGTGCACCCTGCTTCTTATCAGTCATATAGGTATCTTTGAGAAATACCACCCCATTGACCTTATGATGTTTATTGTTTATAGTCAACGTACTATGCGAACTATTTCCCAATCGAAAAACATTCCAACGAGTAGAAGCATCTGTCATGTCCCATAAAGTGACCACCGATTCTAATGTCCCATAAGATTGAAGGCCTAAATCTTTTGACCATCTGACACCTCCATACTCATAACAGAAAGACCCTCCATCCATGTGCGAATGGTTCGAAGCAGCATATCCACCTTTAATACCTAAATAAGTATCGGTCGTTTCTTTCCATCCAGAACGATACACATATATAGGAGTAACCCCTCCGCTATACCAAAAATGATTTGAATTTTCTGGAACAGAAGTCAAATCGAGACGTGAACCGTAAATCGTAATAAACGGCTTAAAAATCTCACCGGCACTATATGGAATAGTAGATTCCAAATAACGAGCTTCTACTGCCAATAGCGATGGATCGTTTTTTCTATAAGCCATCCAAAATACACAAGGAGAAATATAAGCAGCTTCTGCACAATCGGAATAATTCCAGCACTTTCCGGTTGGAGCTGTTGTAAATTGCCGAAATCGTGCCGATTCCATAAATCCCGGATAATCGCTCAATCCGTAATCCGTACCATATACATCGATAAGAGCAGCACTCATCAAACACTGATAAGTAGTTCCATATCCCCAATAACCATATCCTTCAGGATATCCACCGTCAGGTGCATACATAGTCAAAACTTTCGGATTCGAAGCAACAGCTTTTTCAACCAATTTCTTCGTCAATTCCGGATAAACATCCCGAACAGCCAATGCAGCAACTACCATACCTCCATTACATACCGAATTCCAGTTATTCGTCTGATTAAAGCCCTGTTCCCATACCGTGTTCAAACCTTTCTCTACAATAGCTTCTCGTATTTCAATACGACTTTCTTCCGACAAATAATCATAAAGCCAATCATACCCGATCCCCATTGCTGCCAATAATGTAGCCGTATCGAGCCAATGAGAAGGATGCCAATCCTGAAAGCGAGCCGCAGCCAACAACTCTTTTTCAGCACGAACCGCATAAGATACTGTCCCCGTTACCCGATAAGCATATGACAATAAAAACACTCTCCGAAAAACTTCCTCCGAAACATCCAACAATCGATTCGCCGATATTTGATATTTCGAAACTGCAGTTCGTAATATCGGAGCACATTCCGATATAAGCGACTTATGGACTTTAGATAATAATGGACTTCTTTCTATCCTCTCAAGCATAGCTGCTTCTTCTCCTTTTTTCAAAAATAAACTGGGATGAACAGCCGCCTGTGTTTCGGGAATCTTAAAAGTAATACTGTCAATCTCAGACAATAAATACTCTACAACAGTAGAAGACTGATGTATCAACATTTTAGCTCCTTCCTGCGAATAAATCGCTAAAGCCCCGACAAATAAAAATGTTATTAATACTGATAGCTTTTTCATTGTTTTTGAAATTTTATATTCTTATCTGCTATTCTTAAAATATAAATACCGGAAGAGAAACGGGAAATATCGATCATCTCTCCTGAACGGAAAGAATTATTTTTATAATATACCATTCCGTTCATTCCCATTAAAACCACCGGTTGTGCTTCCGGCATTCCAAACACGACCGTAATATTATTTACTGCCGGATTGGGATACACTTTTATCGCTTCCGGCAAAACTTTCTCTTCAAAAATATCAGTAGGTTCTTCTGTTGAAAAATAAATTTTCGATATTTCGGACATGACTACTGATCGTTGAGATTCCGTTTTTTCCTGAATCAGAATTACTCCATCTACAAATTTGATTTTCTGTATATCGGAGATAGATATACGCTCTATCTCCAATCCGCCATTTCCTGAAATAATCAACCGAATCTCTTTTTCATCAGCCTTAACGCCAATTACCTCCCCAAAAAAGAGGAACAAACAACAAGCAAATGCTTTTATATATACACTCGATCTCATTTTTTTGAACATTCATTAGTGTTTTTCATAAATTCTAATAGGCCCAACCCTCACGTTTTTTCAAATTTGGATTCTTTTGTACCTCTGTAGCAGGAGCTCCCCACGGCCATTTCGCATCATTCTGCTTCCAATTTCCATTCGTAATTTCACCCCATGCATTTTTAAAACCGGTACCTTTCTTAGACATCCACGTTCCCCAACGTACTTCATTAAAGAAATTGACTCCTTCCAAACATAGCTCAATCCTACTCTCATATTGAATACGAGCCAACATATCATCCGCATCTATAACAGCATTAGGCCCATCTCCTCCATTCGTCAAAGGAGGCATCCCTGCTCTGGTTCTAATACGATTCGTCTGTTCTATCGCACCATCTATATCTCCTAAAGCATTCAAACATTCCGCTCTTCTCAAAACAACATCGGTAAGCCGAATCAATGGATAATCATTATGACATTTCGCCCGATTATCGATAATACTATTCGTCATTTCATTATATTTTCGATATATGTAATAAAAAGAGTTCCGTTTATCGGGCCACATATCTCCACCATCTGCACCTCTGTTCAAAAAAGGCCAACGCAACTCCTTATTTTTCATCACTTTGGCATCATTCGCCCATATCGAATAGCAATCATACGGCTCATACGGAGTAATTACAATTTGCTTCAACCGAGGATCACGATTTTCATAACAAGCACGCAAACGATCTTCATTTCCAGAGTCAAGATAAAGTCTCTTTACCAAAGAGTTAGCCCCACGATTATCTAATTCATTCCAAAAATCTTTATAAGCAGTTTCCGTAGAACTTTTCAACCCGTCTCTTAAAAAATACATTTCTTTTTGAATACCGGTCAAATTATTGAATCCCGGAAAATGGTCAGCCCAATCGAATGGACTTCCATCTGCATTCTGAAAAGAATTGACAAAATCGCAACTCGGTTGCAAAACTGTCCATGAATCATGATGATCACGAGCTCCCACCATCTGTTGTATATTATCATAATAACCCATAGCATCGGAATATTGCAATGGGAATATCATTTCCGAATTCTTTTCATTGGCATAAGAAAATTGATCGAGATAAGAACCTTGGAATAATGAATAACCACATTTCTCCACATTTTCAAAATCACTCAGAGCCAAGTCATATTCTTTTTTCCAGAGATAAACCATTCCTCTCAAAGCATACGCAGCTCCTTTGGAAGGACGACCATAAAGCGTATTCAAGGTATTATCACTAATATTGGGTTCCTTTATTACATCAGTAAGGTCGTTTATACAAACTTGCCATACAGAATCTGCCGACACTTGACCTCTCGTGCACTCATCATTCTCGATCGGTTCCAAATATACCGGGACTCCCTGAAACAATTGATTCAAACGATAATAGAAAAACGCTCTCAAAAATTTACATTCAGCCATTAAACGGCCGTATTTACTTTCAGAAATAGGAGCTTTATACAGATTAGCTATCGCATCGTTGCAACGATGTATACCCTCATAACCGAATTTCCACTCTTTCGTCACATACGCATCACTCGCACTCGGAGTCTCAGAAGTTAAAATACCACAAGATCCGGCATAAGCCGTACAGAATCCTAAAGACTCTATTCCTTGCTTATTGATACCTCCGGCAGAACCTGCTGCTATATCATTGAGATCTGTATTATAAAAAACTCCGTATATACCTAATACTCCTTTATCAGCTAACTCTTCGGTAGTCCACATCACAGAACCACTTATCGCATCGGGGGAAGTTATATCCAATATATCCGTACATGAGAAAAGAAGTACCGATAAAATTCCACTTAAATATATTTTTTTCATAATCTGTTTCTCTTTATAAAGTTATCTGTATACCAAAAGCCCATTGCTTTACCAATGGATAAGTTATATCTGTTCCCATTTCCGGATCAAGTCCGGGATATTTCGTAATCGTTAAAAGATTCTCTCCCGATACATATAAGCGCAAATCATTTACAAAAAACTTCTTCGTCCATTTCTGCGGGAAAGTATATCCGATCTGTACATTTTTCAATTTCGCCCAATTACCCTTATACTCCCAAAAATTGCTTGTCGAACCATTACTCATTTCCGAATCCAACGTCAATCGAGGATAATACGCATCTTGATTTTCGAAAGTATAATGATCATAAGCTACCGATTTAGCAAAAGAATGTCCATAACTTACTGCCGTTCCATTATACCGATTATGATGCCAATAAAGATAATGTCCGGCTTGTCCTTGCCACAACATGTAAAAATCGAGTCCTTTCCACGCCAAAGACAGATTCACACCGAAATTATATTTAGGAGTATATGAATGTCCGCTCAAATAAAAATCATCCCCATCTCCATAGTCTCCGTCGCCATCTAAATCAGCATAGATAAAATCTCCGTAATACAGACCATCCGGACCTACATCTGTACTGCCATTAAAAGTATAACCGGCTTTTACCATTTGGCTTACCCATCGATAATCGGCATCTGTACGGATCATTCCATCTTTAGGCCCGGCATTGATATCCAACGTCGACCCATCATAGCCAGCGCCAGTGCCTGAATAAACCTTTCTCAAATATGTTTCTCCCAACATGTGACCTTCGAGAATACGACCTCCGAAACCACTCTGAGAAACCTCTCCTATATTTGTATAGTAATCGACGACATTTCCATTCTCATCATACACCCAATGGCGGTCTAACTTACCTTTATATTTGGTAACGACATTTTTATTGAAAGCAAAATTACCGCCAATTTTATATTCAAAGTTACCTATTTTGTCTTGCCAGTTCAACTGGAACTCGACACCCTTATTATTTACCGATGCAATATTCTCCGTCGAACCAGAAACTGTTCCCATAGTCATATATAAAGAGGGCGTATACAAAATTCCATCTGTATTCTTATTATAAAAATCGGCCTCTAACGTCAATCGATTATTGAAAATTCCGACATCCAACCCCACATTAGTAGAAGTCGTACTCTCCCACTCTAAAGCATTGTTTCCTATTTTCGATATATAGAAACCGGTACTCGTCTCACCTTCCACCGTCACTTTATTCGTCCGGTACAAAGATTGCCAATCATAATTACCGGAAGCATTATTTCCCGTCTTTCCCCAAGAAGCTCTAATCTTCAAATTAGAAAGCCAATTGAATTGTTTCATAAAACGCTCTTCGCTGATTCTCCACCCGGCAGAAAAAGATGGGAACAGCCCCCAACGATGAGAAGGTGAAAAACGAGAACTACCATCATATCGCACGTTCGCTTCGAATATATAACGAGAGTCATAAATATAATTTGTTCTTCCGAAGAAAGAAACTAAAGCCCATTCCGATGCTGAACCTGTTGCACTGATAACCTCTTCTACTGTATCAAAAGTATGCAAATCATAACTGCTCATGCCATTCTTCCCTGCGCCGAAAGTCTGTGTCTCGTAATGAGACAAAGAATATCCGGCCAAAACTGAAAAATCATGTCTTTCTTTAAACACAGAATTGTACCGAATCAAAGCATTTGCATCGGAACGTTTAGATCGTCCCACACTCTGCGATACCCCCCTTTCGGAAGAAGGAGTTTCACTGACCAATTTATTTTCCGTATAATTCCATTTAATTTTCGGCTGCCCCCATTTTTCTACATCCGAACGGTATATAGTATATGTATAATCACCTTCGAGATAAAGACCTTCGATAATTTTCAGTTTCGCAAATAGAGTTCCATTAACATTATATGTATCAGAATATCCCTCCATTCCGGTCATTTGCTCGAAAATATTATTCGCATTCGTTGATTCTTCCGGATTAGCCGGTTGTCCGAAATAGCCCTCTCCATCACCTGGATATATACCAGGAACTGTTTTATCCAAATAATTAAACGCACCATCGACATTCGACAAACCCAATTTAGACAATTGCCCATACAAATTACACCCTACAGTAAGATGTTTGAACAAAGTTGTCTCCAGTTTACTACGAATCGAATACTTCTTTTGTGAAGAATCGAACCCTCGTTGATTCATAATACCTTCATTTCCCAGATAACCAACAGAGAGATAATAGTTCATTTCATCGGGCTTACCACCGGAAATAGAAAGATTATGTTGCTGAACCAAACCCCGATTAAAAATTTCAGAGAACCAATCGGTATTCGGATAAGCTTTCCAATTCTCTACACCATATTCGTTCAAACCGTACGGATCAGCTTCTGCCGCCCTCCAGCGATCAATAGCCGATTGAGAATAAATGGCTGTTTTTCCTACATTATAAGCAGCTTCATTAACCAATTCCATCAAATCGGCATAATTCGAAACCAATTCTAATTTATTTACCGGATTTTGTAAAGTAAAATATCCGTTATAAGTAATCTTCGTTTTACCCGATCCTTTTTTGGTAGTCACCAAAATCACACCATTCGCTGCTCGAGAACCATATATCGCTGTAGACGCAGCATCTTTCAAAATACTGATCGACTCTATATCATTCGGATTAAGGTTATCCAACGAGAACTCTACTCCATCTACCAAAACTAACGGAGTATTCGAATTCAATGTACCCAATCCCCTTATCCTTATTGTCGAACCGTCGCTTCCTGGTTTACCGGTAGATTGTACAACTGAAACTCCGGCTGCCAACCCAGCTAAAGCATTCGACGATTGCATAATAGGCCTACTACTCATCTCGGTACCGAAATTTACAGTAGAAACCGATCCGGTCATATTCACTTTTTTCTGTGTGCCATAACCGACAACAACGATTTCATCTAAATTTTTCACATCGGGAACCAAATAGACCATATAGGAAGTTGCACCAGTTAACTTTAGATGATACGTATTATATCCCATATAACTGATTCTAACAGTACCTTCGACAGGAACCTTTAATGTAAACTTACCATCCATATCAGTCACCGTTCCGACATCGATACCTTCCACTCTCACTGCAGCTCCGATAACCGCCTCTTTATTCTCATCAAATACTACTCCCGAAATTTCCTGATTTTGGGCCATGAGAGGAATAGATAATAAAAAGAAAAGTAAAAGCCACACACACTTCGCTCTAAACAATGTTGTGTTATTCATAATATAATAGTTTAGTTATTCATGATTTCGATTTTGTTCAACATTATAAAAATTATTCCTGCTTTATCGATTACAAAATTATAGGAAAGACCTATCTGCGCACTTTAGAAAAATTTCAGAAAACGTCACAATCCGGTCAAATTAAATATATAAAGACCCAAATCGAGTTTTCCTAAATTATACCCACACAATAAAAATGGAAAAACTCTTCGTTTCATACATGATAATGAAAACATATTTTATATAACTTTGCACCTCAATAACAAATAACATTTACTAAAACAATACAAAATGAAAAAGATTACATTACTATGCTTATTACTGAGCATTATTGCAATGAGTGCAAATGCTCAATACAAAAAAGGAGATATCGAATTGGAAGGTGAAGTGAGTTACACAAATATTGAAGGAATAAACTCTTACAAAATAGCTCCTGAAGTAAATATTTTTCTGAGTGAACATTGGGCTATAGAGGCCGGCATATCTCTATCCGGTAATGACGATTGTCATTTCGGAATCAATGTAGGTGCCAGTTATTATCTTCCAATAATATCTAAACTTTACTTTGCTCCATCCTTAAAAGCAGAAATAATTTTTGGAGATGAGAACTGGGCCGTAGGGTTACAACCTAAACTTATATATGAACTAACCGAACATCTTTCTACCAACTTAGGAATCGGGTATCTTGGATATGGAGAAATTAATGGCGCCAACACGTTTCATTTTGGTATTACAGACCAGCTTTCTTGGGGCATTGCGTACAAATTTTAATTTATGCGAATCTATTTAAAGTCACCTCTTCTATCCTAAAGAAGCGACTTTGAATATAGTTGTCTTCCGAAAAATTATAATACCGTAAACGTCTTCTCTTACTTTACATCATTTCTTCTAAATAACTTCACACTTTTTCTAAACAAAAACCTTTGGATAGGTGTTGAATTTATAAGAAAAGATTATTTTAAAACTCATTATTATGAACGAAGACTACGGATTGACTGACAACACAGAGAAACATCAATATGAATTCCATATTGAAGGGTTGGTTCCCCGCATAGAATATATAAAGACAAATAATGGAGAAATATATCTTACTCATACAGAAGTCCCCTATGCTCTCGAAAGAAGAGGAGTAGGCTCACAGCTAGTAAAAAAAGCATTACAAGATATTGAAAAACAAAATTTAAGACTCATCCCTTTATGCCCTTTTGTTGCCAAATATATTCAGAGAAACCCTGAATGGAAAAAAATGGTAATGAAAGAGCATTATATAGAACAACCTCAGGCATAATCATATCTCATTAAAAATCATTAAATTAACAAAATACCCACTCCAACAGAGATAAAGATATCGATTACTTTCTTTAAAATTTAAAGGAAAAGCTTACTTTTGCATCATACTGTTTCAATACTTTTACATTTATCAAAAACGGATGAGCAAAATTTTAATTATCGATGATGAAAACCAGATCCGGCAATTATTGTCGCGTATAATTGCTCTCGAAGGATATGAAGTTATCCAAGCTGCTGATTGTAAATCTGGACTAAAACAATTAGAACTGCACTCTCCTGAAGTAATTCTTTGTGATGTTTTCCTGCCTGACGGGAACGGGGTAGATTTAGTTTCTACCATAAAAAAGAATTCGCCAACCTCAGAAGTCATACTATTAACAGCACACGGTAACATTCCTGATGGGGTACAGGCCATTAAAAATGGAGCATTCGATTATATAACTAAAGGTGACGATAATAATAGAATCATCCCATTACTCTCAAAAGCCACAGAAAAAGCCCTCTTAAACAAGCAAGGCCATAATTCTGAAAAATGTACGGGAGAAAAATATACATTCGACTCCATATTAGGAAAATCCCGGGTTATCAAAGAAGCTATTGCTTTAGCCCAAAAAGTTGCATCTACAGATGTTCCCGTATTGTTAACAGGGGAAACCGGCACAGGGAAAGAGGTATTTGCTCAAGCTATACATCAGAATAGCAAGCGATCAAAAAAGAATTTCGTCGCAGTTAACTGCTCTTCGTTCAGCAAAGAATTGCTTGAAAGTGAAATGTTCGGACATAAAGCCGGGTCTTTTACTGGAGCACTAAAAGACAAAAAGGGATTATTCGAAGAAGCTGATAATGGGACTATATTCTTAGACGAAATAGGAGAAATGGCTTTCGAACTGCAAGCTAAGTTGTTAAGAATACTCGAAACAGGAGAGTATATAAAAATAGGAGAGACAAAACCAACTAAAGTCAATGTACGTATCATAGCAGCAACAAATCGGAATCTAAAAACAGAAATTTCTGAAAATCATTTCAGAGAAGATTTGTTCTACCGATTATCTGTTTTTCAAATACATCTTCCGCCACTGCGTGATCGCAAAGAAGATATACCACTCCTGACCGAAGCTTTTATCCATAATTTTTCAAAAAAACTATCTTGCAACATACAAGAAATAAAGCCAGATTTTCTCAACGCACTGAAACAACAACCATGGAAGGGAAATATCAGAGAACTTAGAAACACAATAGAACGAAGCCTCATCGTTTGTAACGGTAATTCATTGGGTGTAGAAGACTTGCCCCTCGAAATTCAGAATAACCATTATGAACAAAATGACGGGCAAAATTTCTCCGATTTTGAACTTGCAGCAATGGAAAAGCGCCATATCAGTCGAGTATTAGAATATACTAAAGGAAATAAAACCGAAACTGCCAAGCTGTTGAAAATTGGCTTAACTACTTTATATCGAAAAATAGAAGAATACAAAATATTGTCATAATAGAACAAGACCCTACCAAAATGAAAAGGTTGCATCAGAATATTCTGATGCAACCTTTTCATATATATCTGATAAACAAAACATTGCAATATTATATCCATTTTTGGCATATTTTTGGCAAAAGAGCCCGCGTAAATAATTTAATTAATTAAAAATAATAAGAAATGGAAATTACACTAAACTTTATTTTTTGCCTGCTAAGCGGGTTTGCCTGTTTTTGGCTCTTTTACAAATGTGTCGATTGGTTTGAGAAAATCTAAAAAAGGAGGTAACAATGTACACAGCACTATTTATTATTGGGTTAATCATTTTCGGTTATATGATGTATGTACTTATCAAACCGGAAAAGTTTTAAAATTCATTAAGACAAACTAAACAATGAATACTGAAATATTAGGAATTGCAATTCAAATTATCCTGTTGGTGGTACTCAGCTATCCACTAGGAAAATATATTGCTAAAGTTTATAAAGGGGAAAAATGTTGGTCTGACTTCATGACCCCGATTGAAAATTTTATTTACAAAGTTTGTGGTATCGATCCCAAAGAGGAAATGGGATGGAAAAAATTCTTAAAGACACTTTTAATACTAAATGCTTTCTGGTTCCTTTGGGGAATGGTGTTATTAGTCATCCAACATCTACTACCTCTCAATCCTGATGGCAATGGGCCACAGACTCCTGACCAAGCATTTAATACATGTATCAGTTTCATGGTAAACTGTAATCTACAACATTACAGTGGAGAAAGTGGATTGACTTATTTTACACAACTTTTTGTCATCATGCTCTTCCAGTTTATAACAGCTGCGACAGGCATGGCAGCCATGGCAGGAATCATGAAATCCATTTCTCTTAAAACTACTCGGACTATCGGAAACTTCTGGTATTTCCTAGTAAGAAGCTGTACTCGTATATTATTACCTCTATCTCTCATCGTCGGATTTATCCTTATCGTACAAGGAACTCCAATGGGATTTGATGGTAAAATGACAATACCGACCTTAGAAGGTGGAGAACAAACCGTATCCCAAGGTCCTACAGCTGCAATTGTGCCTATCAAGCAATTAGGGACAAATGGTGGTGGTTATTTTGGTGTAAACTCTTCTCACCCATTAGAGAATCCCACTTATCTCACCAATATGGTAGAATGCTGGTCTATCCTTATCATTCCAATGGCTATGGTTTTGGCATTCGGATTTTATCTAAAAAGGAAAAAATTGGCTTACAGCATTTACGGAGTTATGTTATTCGCATTTCTTGTCGGAGTTGGGATTAATACTTATCAGGAAATGAATGGTAACCCGCGAATCGACGACATGGGCATTGCTCAGGAAAATGGTGCAATGGAAGGTAAAGAGATCCGAATCGGTTCAGGAGGTACAGCTTTGTGGAGTATCGTAACAACCGTCACTTCCAATGGTTCTGTAAATGGTATGCACGATAGTACGATGCCACTTTCCGGTATGATGGAAATGCTCAACATGCAAATCAACACATGGTTTGGAGGTGTAGGTGTAGGTTGGATGAATTATTATACATTCATTATCATTGCAGTATTCATCAGTGGTTTAATGGTAGGACGAACACCAGAATTTTTAGGGAAAAAGGTTGAAGCCCGTGAAATGAAAATAGCTACTATTGTCGCTCTTCTCCACCCATTTGTCATCTTAGTGGGAACAGCTCTTTCAAGTTACTTATACGCTCATAATCCAGAATTCGTCGAAAGTGAAGGCGGATGGTTAAACAATCCAGGATTTCATGGCCTCAGCGAAATGTTATACGAATACACCTCTTGTGCTGCCAATAATGGTTCAGGATTTGAAGGATTAGGTGATAATACCTGGTTCTGGAACTATACCTGTGGTCTTGTACTTATACTTAGCCGGTTCATACCTATTGTCGGACAGGTTGCTATTGCAGGTCTACTTGCAGAGAAAAAATTTATCCCCGAAAGTGCCGGAACATTAAAAACAGATACTGTAACATTCGGTGTAATGACATTTGCTGTTATTTTCATCATTGCTGCTTTATCATTCTTCCCGGTACATGCTCTAAGTACTATTGCTGAACATTTTAGTCTATAATAGAAAAAAGATATGAAAGAAAATACATCAGCTTCTTTATTTCCTAAGGAGCAAGTTATAGAAAGCCTGAAACAATCGTTTGTCAAGCTGAATCCGAAAGTAATGATCAAAAACCCTATCATGTTTACCGTTGAGGTTTCTACAGTAATCATGTTATTGGTTACAGGTTATTCACTCTTCGATGCTTCACAAGGTTCATTCGGATATAATTTATCCGTTTTTATAATACTTTTCATCACATTACTATTTGCCAATTTTGCTGAAGCTATTGCTGAAGCTCGAGGCAAAGCACAAGCCGACAGTTTAAGAAAAACGAGAGAAGAAACCCCGGCAAAACGAATAGTTAAAGATAAAATAGAAGTCGTAACCAGCTCTCAATTACGTAAAGGAGATATATTCGTCTGTGAAGCAGGCGATGTAATTCCTGCCGACGGTGAAATCATAGAAGGTCTCGCATCAATAGATGAAAGTGCCATTACAGGAGAAAGTGCACCAGTAATACGAGAAGCAGGTGGAGATAAAAGTTCGGTTACTGGAGGAACAAAAGTTTTGTCTGACCAAATTAAAGTATTGGTTACAACACAACCCGGAGAAAGTTTTTTGGATAAAATGATTGCTCTTGTCGAAGGTGCATCTCGTAAAAAAACGCCAAATGAAATAGCCTTGACTATACTATTAGCCGGTTTTACATTGGTTTTCATAATTGTATGTATTACGTTAAAGCCTTTTGCCGATTACAGCCATACAGTCATAACAATCGCATCGCTCATTTCTCTCTTTGTTTGTCTTATACCTACGACAATTGGAGGACTTTTATCTGCCATCGGTATTGCAGGTATGGATCGGGCTTTAAGAGCAAATGTCATTACTAAATCAGGAAAAGCTGTCGAAACTGCCGGGGATATAGATACTTTACTACTTGATAAAACAGGAACGATAACGATAGGTAACCGTAAAGCTACTAAATTTTACTGTACGCCGACTATGAACATGGAATTCCATGAATTTATCCGTTATTGTATGTTATCTTCTGTATCTGATAATACTCCCGAAGGAAAATCAATTATCGAACTGGCTCATGAAAGTAACCTTCACATGAGAAGTTTAGACACAACAGGGGCTCGCATGGTAAAATTCTCTGCTGAAACAAAATGCAGTGGAATAGATTTAGCCGATGGTACAGAAATACGAAAAGGTGCATACGAAGCCATTCGAAAAATAGTGGAAAGCGCAGGAAATAAATTTCCGAAAGAAACTGAAGAATTGGTACAAGCAATTTCAAGTAATGGAGGAACGCCCCTTGTTGTCTGTGTAAACAAACAAGTTGCCGGAGTAATAGAGTTACAAGACATTATCAAACCAGGTATCCAAGAACGTTTCGAACGTCTTCGTAAAATGGGTGTAAAAACCGTTATGGTAACTGGTGATAACCCGTTAACAGCAAAATATATTGCAGAGAAAGCAGGTGTCGACGACTTCATTGCTGAGGCTAAACCTGAAGACAAAATGAACTATATCCGAAGAGAACAAGAAGCTGGTAAATTAGTTGCAATGATGGGAGACGGAACCAATGATGCACCAGCTCTTGCTCAAGCAAATGTCGGTGTAGCAATGAACAGTGGAACTCAAGCTGCTAAAGAAGCAGGTAATATGGTCGACTTAGACAATGACCCGACCAAATTGATTGAAATTGTTGAAATCGGCAAACAATTACTGATGACCCGAGGTACATTGACAACCTTCTCAATCGCAAATGACGTTGCAAAATATTTTGCTATTGTCCCCGCTTTATTCATGGTAGCTATACCCGAATTAGCAGCACTGAATATTATGCATTTACATAGTCCTGAAAGCGCAATTCTTTCAGCTATCATCTTCAATGCTATTATCATTCCGATATTGATACCTCTGGCTTTAAAAGGAGTAAAATATAAACCTATTGGAGCTTCAGCTTTACTTCGTCGAAATTTATTGATTTACGGATTCGGTGGAATATTGGCTCCATTTATCGGAATAAAATTAATAGACATGATTGTCGGTTTGTTTTTCTAAAAAATAATTAAGCAAAAATGAGAACGCTATTAAAATCATTAAAAATAACTATTGCATTCTGTTTATTCTTTTCAGTATGCTATATCCTCATTCTTTGGGTATTTGCCCTCGTAGCAGGACCAAATAAAGGAAATGCCGAACTGGTTACATTAAATGGTAAAGTTGTCGGTGCAGCCAATGTAGGACAACAATTTACAAAAGATATTTATTTCTGGGGACGTCCATCTGCGGTCGATTATACAGCAGACGGTTCAGGCGGAAGTAATAAAGGTCCTACAAATGAAGAATACTTGGCTGAAGTAGAAGCCCGAATAGACTCTTTCCTGATACATCATCCATATCTCAATCGGAAAGAAATACCTGCAGAAATGGTTACAGCCAGCGGTTCTGGATTGGATCCGAATATTACACGCCAATGTGCATATGTACAAATTAAACGTATCGCTAAGGCTCGTGGAATGAACGAATCCGATATTCAAGAAATTGTAAATAAACATATTGAAAAGCCTTTTCTTGGCCTCTTTGGTACTGAAAAAATAAATGTATTAAAACTCAACGTTGCTCTTGATGAAGCAAATAAATCAATAATCGCAGAAAAATGAAAACAATAATTAAATCTATCACATTAGCTTGTGCATTCTCCATTTTTGGAGCAAATACAACATTCTCTCAAGAAGAATCAAAAAGTGTTAATTTCAATGTTGCCGGAGATTTGGTAAGTTCTTACATCTGGCGTGGTATGTATCAGTCAGGAGCCGCCATACAACCGACATTAGGTTTAAGTGTAAAAGGATTTTCTCTTACAGCTTGGGGAAGTGTCGACTTTACAGGTCAAGGACATAAAGAAGCAGATATTACTGCAGCATATAGTATCGCCGGACTGACCATTTCTGTTGCAGATTTTTGGTGGGCAGGACAATCGGGAATATATAATGACAGAGAAAATTTGAAAAATAACTATTTCAATTTCAACCACAATAGTACCGACCATATTTTCGAAGGAGCTCTATCCTATCAATTACCCGTTGAAAGGTTCCCACTAAGTATCTCTTGGTATACGATGTTTGCAGGAAACGATTATGTGCTAAAATCTAATGGGACAGATAGGAAAAGGGCATATTCTACATATGTAGAATTAGGATATCCGTTTTCTGTTAAAGGAGTAGATTTAGTAGCAAATGTAGGGCTCAGCCCATGGGAATCTGCACAATATAAAAATGATGGTTTTGCGGTAACCAATGTTTCATTAAAAGCAACAAAAGTGTTACCCATTACCAAAAATTTCTCACTTCCCATTTATACTCAAGTTATTTGGAACCCCAATCGAGAAGACGTACATTTTGTCTTTGGTTTGACAATAAGATAATCACATAACCATAGTCTTTCATAATAAAAAATAACCGATAGATGCATATATTTGCATCGTCGGTTATACCTCTTTAAAAATACGAAGTGAATGAATAATGAAGAAAGCGTTCAACATTTCCTCGAACTGATCAAAAAATCACGACGTGGAAAATTTAAAATCTACATCGGAATGATTGCCGGAGTAGGGAAAAGTTATCGTATGCTACAAGAAGCTCATGATCTGTTGGATAATGGCGTTGATGTACAAATTGGTTACATCGAAACACACAAAAGAGCCGGAACTGAAGCCTTACTCGAAGGCCTTCCCATTATTCCCCGGAAAAAGATTTTCTACAAAGGGAAAGAATTGGAAGAAATGGATTTGGAAGCTATCCTACGTATCCATCCAGAAATTGTCATTGTAGACGAATTGGCCCACACAAATGTCGAAGGTAGTGCTAATAAGAAAAGATGGCAAGATGTTATAGCATTACTTGATGCCGGTATCAATGTTATATCAGCAGTCAACATTCAACACATAGAGAGCTTAAATGAAGAGGTTCAAGGGATATCCGGAATAGAAGTTAAGGAAAGAATACCTGACAGTGTATTACAGGAGGCAGATGAGGTCGTTAACATAGACCTCACAGCAGAAGAACTGATAAATCGTCTAAAAGCCGGAAAAATTTATAAACCAGAAAAGATAGCAACAGCTCTCAATAATTTTTTCAAAACGGAAAACATACTCCAATTGAGAGAATTAGCCTTAAAAGAGGTAGCTTTACGAGTTGAGAAAAAAGTCGAAAATGAAGTTGTAATATCAAATGTCGGAGTTCGACATGAAAAATTTTTGGCATGCATCAGTTCTAATGAAAAAACACCAAGAAAAATCATCCGTAAAACAGCCCGACTGGCAACACGTTATAATGCATCTTTCGTTGCCCTCTATGTACAAACTCCTCAAGAAAACCCAGACAGAATATCTTTAGCCAGCCAACGACATCTAATAAATCATTTCAAATTGGTCACAGAATTGGGAGGGGAAGTAGTTCAAGTACAGTCACCTCACGTAACCGAAAGCATAATAAAGGTTTGCAAAGAAAAACAGATTACAACTATTTGCATGGGACAACCTGCATTTAAATTACCTCAAGCCTATATCAAGATTCACTATTATAAAAAATTTATTCACTTTCTGGCACAAGCCAATATAGATTTACTTATATTAGCATAAGTTTAATACATCATTTTATGAATATAAAAACTAAATTATTATTTGGCATCGGAATGCTGGCCGGTATGATTATACTACTGGTAACTTTATCAGTCGTAAACTTACAGATATTGACAGCAACAGATCCTGATAGTCCTACAGCAGGCCCGGGGTTACAAAGAGCATTAATATGGATTTCCATTGTCGGAGGGTTCTGTGTGTTAGTAGGGTTAGGGTTACTAATCTGGCTGCCTAAATCTATCGAACGCCCTATCAAAGAACTTACTAATGGAATTATGGAAATAGCCAATCGAAATTATGAAAAAAGGCTCAATCTAAAAGGAAATGAAGAGTTCAATGACGTTGCTGAAAGTTTCAATCGGATGGCAGAGCGTCTTGCTGAATACAGATCGAGTACATTAGCAGATATATTATCTACAAAAAAATATCTCGAAGCTATTGTCAATAGTATAAATGAACCCATTATCGGACTAAACACTAATCGTGAAATTCTTTTCATAAACGATGAAGCTCTTGGAATTCTAAATTTAAAAAGGGAAAACGTTATACGCCAATCGGCAGAAGAACTTGCTCTGAAAAATGATTTGTTGAGAAGACTAATCCGAGAGCTAGTATCTCCTGATGAAAAAAAAGAACCCTTAAAAATATATGCAGACAATAAAGAAAGTTATTTCCAAGTGCGCTACATTCCTATTCGTTATGTAGAAACAGGAGAATCTTCAGCCAAAAGTATCGGAGATGTCATTTTATTAAAAAATATTACGGAGTTTAAAGAATTAGATTCGGCTAAGACAACTTTTATCTCTACCATATCCCATGAACTGAAAACTCCAATATCTGCTATTATGATGAGCCTACAACTCCTCGAAGATAAACGTATAGGCAATCTAAATGAAGAGCAAGAACAACTCTCAAAAAGTATAAAAGATAATAGTGAGAGGTTATTGAATATTACTGGAGAATTATTGAACATGACGCAAGTCGAAGCCGGTAAATTACAATTAATGCCTAAAATCACTAAGCCTATCGAACTAATCAATTACGCAATAAATGCCAACCGCGTACAAGCAGAAAAGTTCGGATGTCAGGTAGAGGTCGAATATCCTGAAAAAATCAGCAAATTATTTGTCGATAGTGAAAAAATAGCCTGGGTTATCACAAATCTTTTAAGTAATGCTATACGTTATTCTAAAGAAAACAGCAGAGTTATTATAGGAGCTAAACAGGAAAACAATATAGTAGAAATATATGTACAAGATTTCGGAAAAGGTATAGACCCAAGATATCATAAAAGCATCTTTGACCGATACTTCCGAGTACCTGGCACTAAAGTACAAGGTAGTGGATTAGGCCTATCTATTTCTAAAGATTTTGTAGAAGCGCATAATGGAACCTTGACTGTAGAAAGTGAATTAGGAAAAGGCAGTAAATTTATTATACGTTTCAATGTGGGTTAAAGAATATTGGGAATCCTGTTTTGGGGTTAGGGATGAAAAAAGCATCCCAAATAGGTAATAAAAATAATTTCTCTAACTTTGTATACATAACAAACATCAAGTTTAATTGACTTTAAAAAGAGAAGTTAAATGATAAAAATTGCAATTCCTACTCGAGATGAACAAGTGGATGACCATTTTGGACATTGTGACCACTACACGTTATTTACTATTGATGACCAAAAACAAATAATCGAAAAAGAATATCTTGCTTCACCTGAAGGTTGTGGATGCAAATCGAACATTGCATCTATTCTTGAAGAAAAAGGTATCACTCTTATGCTCGCCGGAAATATGGGTGAAGGAGCAAAAAACGTGCTTAATTCACATCATATAGAGGTTATACGNCACCAACACGAAAACGGGCATATATGCTCACATAAGGAATAAAAAAAGAGGTATTTTTACAGTGAACCCTAAAAAGTTTATTATCTAACTTTTAGGATTCACTGTATTTTCAGACATCCTCTTCTCCCCAAAATTTACACACAATCACTTATTCTCATTATCAATATCGACTATCTGTCCTGAATGGTGAAGCAGGCAATCCTGCTCCATTATACAAATTACAAGAAATATTATCGGCCCAACCATACCTAACAGCATAGGGACGAGGCACTTTAGGAGAAAACACAATAATCTCATCTCCTTCTATACGAGCTTCTGCCCAATAATAGCAATGGTCTGAGCCACATATAGCAAAACCTTTCAATGATTCTCCATCCGGAGTTTTCAATCCTCCTTCAACATGAGAAAAAGAAATCCTTATTTTATCATCCTCAACCTTATACGTCTTAAATATGGGACCCGAATAAGGGTTGTCTTCTCCATAAGTTTTAGCTCTTGCAATCAGCGCTAAACGCCGGCCTACTTCCTGTTTGTTTTTAGGATGAATATCCTTAGCATCTCCTATATCCATTGTAACTGCCATACCGGTATTACTCCAATGCAATGTATTCAACTGGGCCTCACGTAAAGCTGCCCATTCCGAATCGTATGGTTCCGCTCTCTCTGGATTGAATGAGGCCAACTGAACAAAATAAAACGGAAAGTTTCGTTTCCACAAAGACCGCCAATCATTAATCAATAATGGGAAAAGTGTGCGGTATTGTTCTGCCATCGAAGCATTCGCCTCTCCTTGATACCAAATCACTCCTTGGAATGCAAATGGGGCTAAAGGATACAACATTGCATTATATAATGTCGTTGGACACTTTGGATTATCTACAGGAGAAATTGGTCTTAAAGGTATTTCAGACTGTTTAAGCCCGATTTGATATTTCCAGTTTCCAGATAAAGATATGGAATCACTGTTTTTCAACATCAATTGTAAAGTAACAGGGTCTCCATAAAAACCTCCAGATAAAGCCATATCCGATATACGCACAGCAATAACGGCCTTTCCCGCTTTTACCAAACCTGCCGGAACATTGTATTCTCGCTGTACATTCCAACCTTCACTATGGCCAACTTCTTCTCCATTGAAAAATGTTATATCATCATCGTCTATACCCCCTAATCTTAAAGTCAGTTCTTTTCCTTGCCATCGTAAAGGTATTTCTATTGTTTTTCTCACCCATACAACACCGTCAAAATCAGGTAACACACTATTTTCCCAAGAACCCGGAACCGGCATATCCTCCCATTTTACATCATCAAAATCGGGAGATGCCCATTTTGCATAATGCTTTTCGTATCCTAAATCTATTTCCTCCACTTTTCTTTGCCACTCTTTTAACTGCCCGATATAAAATAACGATAAATCATTTTGAGAGACCTGTTTCAATTGCCGTACATAATCCTTAAAATAAGGCATTGTTTCCAATGATTCGGCACTCACCCATGACTCAGCCGGAGTACCTCCCCACGATGTATGGATAAGACCAACCGGAACCTTTCTATTTTTTACCAGATCACGCCCAAAGAAATATGCAACAGCAGAAAACTCAGGGATTGTCTTCGAAGAACAAACTTGCCAACCTGTATTATTTTCAGTAAATACATCTTTTTGAGGAGTATTTCTTATTACTTTTTTTACTTGAAAAAGTCTCATATCAGGATAATTAGCTGCAGCTATTTCATCTTGATAATTTTGAATTTTTCCCCAACCAGCCAATGGCATTTCCATATTAGATTGCCCCGAACAGATCCAGACTTCCCCAATCATAACATTCCGTAACACCACTTTTTTACCATCACTTATAGTTATGGAATAAGGTCCGCCAAACTTTGGAGTCGGTATATTTATATTCCAATACCCCTTATTATCTGATTTTGTCTCATATTCACGAACCTCCCAACCGACCATAACTTTAACCACCTTATTAGGGGCTGCTTCTCCCCAAAATGGAGCATCCGTACACTGCTGTAAAACCATATTATCAGTAAACAAGGCCGGTAATCTCACATCTGCATAAATTGAGATACATATTAATTGCAAAGCAAAAGACAACCCAATTATTTTCTTCATACCACTAATTTTCTCCATCTGTATTTATAACCAAAACAAAACCTCCGTAAGGCTGAATAGAAATTTGAATTTCACCATTTTCTGCAATTGACATGTTCCTTATCTCTGTTTCATTATTCGTGTTTGACTTGTCTGTTATCAATTGAGCCATAGTTTCTTTTTGAATAAAAGGTAACTGACAAGAAAAATCTTTTGCTATTTTTTCACCATTAATCCCAGCAACATACCATATTTTCCCCGAACGGCGAGCCATCATAACATCTTTTCCAGGATAGCCGTCTATCAATAGGGTTTCGTCCCATGTAGAAGGAACTTTTGACAAATAATTCCATACATATTGGGGAAATTGCTTCAAGTTGTCAGGAACAATGCCAAAATGTTCTACTGGAGAATAGAGTATTAC
>NZ_LN877939.1:1098341-1257799 GCF_001403595.1 Gabonia massiliensis
GTAGTCATTCTCTTGGCCCCTGTACCCGGAACCTCGCCAAGAGTAGGATTTAAAACGACCGGTGTAAAATCCATCGGGGCTACCACATTACGAATAAATGGCAATATCGTACAATGTTTTGGTTGCCAATCCGCATTTTTTTGGTCAAATTTACAGAATTCCATCCCCATAACAGCTTCAGCTGTCACAAAATTTGGAAACATACGATCCCACCCTCTGGGAAGAGTTGCCCCATGAAAATTACAAGCAATGCCAAAATCATTTGCATCTTCCAAAATATCCTGATATAGTTGCATTCCACTCTGTTTATCTCCCCCAAAGAAATCAACTTTTATTCCTTTTATTCCAATTTTTTGCATCCAAGCCAATTCCTCTCTTCTGGCATCACGTGTATTCATTCGGTTCAGAGGACTCTGTGGAGCATCATTCCAATTTCCATTAGAATTGTACCAAAGGATAAGTCCTATATTTTTAACTGCAGCATATTTCGCCAGTTCTTCTATTTTATCTCTACCTATTTGTGTATCCCAAATAGCATCAATCAGACAATATTCAAAATCTAAACTATCTGCTAAATCAATGAACTCTTTTGTATCTTTATAAGTCGTATGACCATCATTATACACTAACCAACTCCAGCTGGCCTTTCCAGACCTATAATCGCCATTCGGACTATAATAAGGAGTAACCAAATCTTGAGCCATAGTAGACTCAACAATAGTATTCAGGTTCTCTCCTATCGTTATTGTTCTCCATGGTGTTGTAAAAGGCAAAGTAACTGCAGCTGTCGCTGGGTCTTCTGGCAAATTATGATCTGCATGGGGAAACTCCACTTTATACAACCCTCCTTGAGAATCATCAGCTAAATGTGTTGCTACATAATTACAATCAACCCCTGTCTCTGAAATCAAAACCCAACCTTCATCTCCTATACGGAATAAGGCCGGATATACCCACCCCTGTCCATAATCAGATGGAGTTCCTATAGGAATATCTAACTGATAATGATCTTCATAACTCGGATTTGTCTTAGCCCACCCAGACTTGGCTTTTGCCAATGGCGCCATAAATGCAGTTGTCTTTTCCGGAAAATTAAATCCCGAATTTTCAGATAATACTTCTTCTTCCCCATTTCCTTTTATATTATAAGCATAGGCAACTCCATCATTACTCACTCGAAATATTACTCCCAGTTGTTTACCTTCCTTATTTTTTACATTAAACATTTGTTCTTTATAAGATTGTGTAACTTGAGATTTTTTACCTCGAAGTAAACTATACTGCTGGTTCTCTTCTTTCAATTCTGAAATATCTTCAAAAATCAAATCTTTAGTAAAATCGCTATTCTTTGTCGTAATTCCCAATGGGGATGCTTCAAGGACAGGAGAATTTTCTAATTCAACATCATAAAATAATTTTCCTTCTCTTAAATAAACGTTTACCGACACCTTACTATCTGGACTCGTCAAAGACATTTTTTCACCCGTATCACAAGCCATACATAATAAAATAGATAATATCCCACTCAAAATACATTTTACTTTCAATTTCTTTTTTGCACTTTCCATATTTTATAGAATTATTGTTAACAGACAAAGTTATAGATAATACAAAGTTAAACTTTTCAAACAAAAATTCAAGGATGCCTATTCAACTTACCATCTAACATTTTTATAAAATACCCTCCTACTACCGACCGAGCACGAAACCCTTTATGATGAGGCTTATCGGTAAAAATCCAGTCTGACATCGGAATACGGTCTTCTGTCTCATTCATAAATCGATATAATGGTTTTACAAATTCTCGAAAAGTTGTTGTATCTGATGATAAACTCGCTGTCCATATAATCCAATCGGTCTTTGTATAAGTAGCTCGATTATCTAGCGGCAAGCCATACCGATTCTGTTGCGTCCGATAATATCGTAGCTCTCTATCTATTATAGAATCCGGAAAGATTCCCATATTCATGATTTTGTTCCAAATCAAATTATATTTCTGACTCCATGTTCCCTGTTTATCGAATGTCAACCGATAATGGTCTCCATCTTCTGACATCCGAATCCATTTATCTGACATTTCTAATGCTACTTTTCGATATCTATCAGAAAGACTCTCCTCTCCCAACTGTCTCGCCAGTCTGCTATAACTGGCAATGCCCAATATCGCTTTTATCGACAAATTCGTATTATGAGCAAAGTGTCCAGCAAAGTCATCAGTACATAATTGCTCTTCGGGGTCTAAACCCTTTTCTTCTAAGTATTGTACCCATTTGGTCAGAGTTTCCCAATGCTGTAATGCATAGTCTGCATTTCCTTCCAATGAACATATCGCTGAGGTGAGAATAAGCATATTGCCAGATTCTTCTATCGGCATATCTCCATTATACGTTTGGCCATTGGCCAACGGATAAGTACCTATATCATGTGCGGGGAAAGGTTTAGACCATCTTCCACTTTCACTATAATGAAAAATTGGATTCAAAAGGGCCTTGACTAACTCCACATTATATAGAAGGAATAAGGGAGAGGAAGGATAGGTGATATCTACCGTACCGATAGAACCATTGCTGAAATTTTCTTTTGATAGAAACATTAACTCTCCATCAGGAGACTCTACTAACTTATGTGCTGCTATCGCCTGACGATAAGCCAAGGCACATAACTCAGCATATTCTTTTCCACCTACAGACCTTGCAGTACTCATCAGCTCGTTATCGAACTGATAGCATCGAGACATTATCATTTCATAATCTTTCTCTGCTCCGGATATCATATCCAATATATTTTTATCACCATATCTGTTCCAATAAGGACGAAGATTGGTTCCAAAATACTGTATGGAATTAATATCATCATATCCAATCATTACCTTTCCTGATGATGAAGTACTTACCTCTCCTAAATTAATGCAAACCCCACTTCTATTATCCGGTGAATTAATATCCTTTTCCTCAATTCTTCCTTCGTTATAAAATGTTGTTCGTAGGTTTTCTGCCGGTGCTATGCACACAGATACATTGTCTTCCTCTTGCACAGCCAAATAAAAATACCCCCAATCGATTCTCACATTATCTCCACTTTTTTTCAATATTTTCTGAGATTTTGTCCCTGTTTTTAAACATAATATTCCATCCTCTTCCACTCTCTCCACTGTTACCGGCTGTGTTACTGAATCCGTTGCCCAAAAAGGGGAAGCCTCGAAATAAATTTCCACTTGTCGCGGTGCTTTGTCAAGAGATGAGACTTCATAAGTTATATAATTTACCGGTCGCGACAACAACTCAAGATTATCCAATAATAATGGTGAAGTAAAAATCAATTTTAGAGAAACCGGTCCGCATTCAAATTCGTAATATGTTTGAGTAGCCTGGACATCCACCTTTTTCTGCACAGCTGTTTGAGTCAAAACAGACTCTTTATTACCGGGATAGATTTTCGAAGTTCCCATAAATCTATAGGTCGTACCATCTACACGCAAAGCTCCGGTCAACGGACACGGTTCGCCTGTCCAATGCCTTACTTCATCCTTATAAAGCGTATCCCCAAACATCCAAGCATTAGTATATGGATCTATCATCACTAATGGATATGCAGGTGCTCGTAAATCATTCTTCATAGCACTATTTCTAACAATGCTTTGTGTGTCCCTACATGATATACAAACTGATAGTAACACCCCAAAAAAGATAACTGATAAATTCTTCATATTTCAAAAATTTGTATTATTCATGGCTATAACTCTTTTCCCAAAAACAGATTTATACTGGTCCGGGAAACCAGACCAGTATATAAACAATCATTACCTAATCGAGTATATTTCTGTTGAATAAACAGCCTCATCCACATTTTTAATTCTTGCGCCAACTCGGGCAAAAAGAGCTTTCTCCTTTGATAGATCAGAAAGGTCCACCGTCAACGTTACCTCACCAGTCATGCCAGAAGAGGTTGCTTGTTTTACTGTCGTGGCTAAATCTATAAATCGAGTTTTCCCGATTAATAGAAATACCGATGCAAGGCCCTGACTTTCTCCAACTTGAGTTACCGTAAACTTTGCAGTCAATTCTGTTTTATTATCATTAGGAATAAACTGGACATCTGATATCGTATAATAAGGTATTACCGGGTAATCCAATATTGCACCGCCTTTTAACGTAAAATGTATCTCATCATGACGATTTTCCCAAGGACCATTCCCATCTTTTGCCACCAAACGATATTCTCCGTCAAAAAGCATAATTGAATATGAGCCATCTTGAGCAACGTTTACTGCAATAGGCGTCTCTGTACCATATCCCGATTGCCAAAGTTGCAATTGCACTGTCCCATCAGTGGCTTTTACTCCAATAGGTTTACCCTCATAAACAACGTGGCCTTTCAACAAACTCGAAGGTTCATCATAATTATCTATCTGGCAACCATGAATGCTTATTATAAAAAACAAGTATCCAAATACCTTATATGTTACATTTATTTTACTCATCTTTTTATTTTTTTACTTGATTACTGATATGGATTTCTGATCAATTTAGGATTATTTGTAAGCCAACTATTATCCAAGAAGTTATAATAATTTTGCATTTTAAAAGTCCGATAATTGGGCATATCATTCGACTTGACACGAATAAATACCCACTTTCCATTTTCAGGACGACGAGGGTCTTTTACTCTATACGGGAACAATGCCCAATGTCGAGCTGACTCACTAACTCCATCCCAAATTATATGAGATCTACGCCAACGTTTCAAATCCCACCACCGCTGATTTTCCAAGGCAAATTCTACCCGACGCTCCTGTTCTATATCTAACAAGGTCATCGATTCCAAATCATTTAAACCCGCACGTTCCCGCACATCATTGATATATTCCAATGCTTTATCATCATTTCCCAACTCCAATGCTGCCTCTGATGCTATCAGTAATATTTCAGCATAACGAATACGAACATACCAAATTTCACTCCCATGAGCCGGATCATAGGCAGATTTATCTTCATCTAAAAATTTCCGAAAACTAAAACCGGTCTGATTATCAAACCAATTTGAAGATGATTTAGGTCCATTAATAGATGTAATCACATCTCCCTGATCGTCTAAAGAACCGACTGCAGACTCTCTCGTTGCCCACTTTCTCCCTTTATAATAATATTGTCCAGCCTGAAAATCTATTTGAGTCCCCAACATTTCATCACCTGAACAAATGATAGTTCCTTTCATTCGAGGATCTTTATTGTCAAATAAATCTGCCGGGCTATCAAAAAACCTTGGAGACTCTTCCGTACCAACATCTAACCGACCATCACGATTGTCTAAATACTCATAAGCTTCCACTAAATTGAGTAAAGGCGTGACCCGATTATAAGTAGTAGACATTGCTAAAATCTTAGGGCAACTCTTTATTGAAAAATCCTGCACTTTATCCGGATATTTATAATCCAAGGCCCATATTACTTCAGGATTATCATTTTTCGACGCTGTTGCCATATAAAAATTGTGACTTTTGTCACTTTCTTTATTATACAATTGATATTTCCCCGAACGAATGATAGAATCGGCCGTTTCATACGCTATATTATAATAATATGCTGCAGAATCAGCACTAATTCCAACACCCGGACCATTGGTCTTTATCTGTGGAGTTACCTGATTATTATATTTAGCCAAAGACCCTGCATATATCGCAGCACGAGCTTTTAAGGACAAGGCCACCCATTTATTCGCCCGAGCCGCATTGATATTCTCTGACGGATTATCCGATAGGTATTTTCCTGCCCAAGAGCACTCATCTATAACATAATTATAAATTCCGCCCTCTGTCGAACGAGGAAATTGCATAGCAACAATATCTCCCTTAGGGTCATACTCAAATACATTATCCCCCACAATCGGCATTCCACCTAAACAACGAGCCATATTAAAGTAGGCCCAAGCTCGTATAAAACGAGCCTCTGCCTCTATTTTTAATCTATCAGCTTGCTCCAATACAGTCGTTGTACGTACTCCATGAATAAACTGATTTAAATTGCGTATAAGCTCATAAGGATAAACTCTCCACAAATCATCGGCAAAAGTAATAGAATTATCTATCCCATTTGCAAAACAGGCCTCATCTATCATACCAAATTGGTTTCCCTCATTATCAAAACTTTGTCCCCAATTGATACGTCCATAAAAATTAGCAAGAGCTGATTTAATCATAGCTTCATCCGAGAAAATCTGGTCATCAGTAAATATGGAATCCGATTCCCGGTCAAGAAAATCTGAACATGAAACAATCGATACAATCAAAACTATACTCAAAAAAATTCTACATACTGTTTTCATCATTATTCATTTTAGAGAGTTAAGGTCAAACCAAAATTAATCACTCTATTGGTCGGATAATTAATCGCCGAAGCCGAATAAATTTCCGGATCTATACCTCTATCATGTACATTATCAATTGAAAATAAATTTTGCATCAAGGTATAAACACGCAGCTTCTTTACATGCATTTTTTTCATCCATTTATCTGGGAAAGTATATCCAAACTCTAAATTTCTAAGCTTTAAATACCGCACATTACGCATCCAAAAATCACTTGCTTTATAATTTGAATGATTGGAATTTCCCATTAACACCGTAGGGAATGTACCGGGAATAAGTTCGCTATCAGGATTGGTAATATCAGACAAATGCCACTGATCACTCAAATAATATTCAGGATTAGGCCGATCACCATGAAACGGAAATCTTTGCTCATAATTAAAAAAGAATGTAGCAAAAGCACTTCCCGTAAAATCAAATGACAAGTCAAAGCCCCTATATGCCAAGGAGCCATTTATTGCATAGTTCAGGTAAGGCGGAGTTGAAGAATCATAACCCTGATATCCAGTAGGTCGTTGATCCTGATCATCTATAATTCCATCTTTATTATTATCTTTATACTTTAAATCCCCAGGACGTAATGTAGTATTACCTTTTCCGTCAATATCAATAGGATAATTCGCAATTTCTTCCCAACTTTGAAATTGTCCATCTGTCTGATACGTAAAACTCCATCCTGCATTCCTTTCATGTTGAGAATATACATACCATTCGAGGCTATTCCCAAAACGAGGTTTATACTGATGCCAATTTAATTGGCGGGCAAATGTGAAATTTCCTCCAATTGAATATTCAACCTTACCTACTTTGTCACGCCAGATTAAAGAGCCGTCAAATCCCGTTGTCAAGTCAGAATTCAAATTCTCATAAGGCAAACTAAACCCTGCCTCTGATGGTACAAGTTTGTCATAACGAGAAGCAGGTAACCCGGTACGCATTCTTCTAAAATAATCTATCGCTCCGGTCAATTTCCCATTAAAAAAGCCTACATCAAGACCTACATCGACAATTTTAGCTTTAATCCATGAAAGATTGGTTACCGCCAAATTCCGCGCTTGACTCCCGACAACCCATTCCCCGTCAATAACAGCACCTCCTTTACTATAGTTATATCCATCCAAGAAATCAAAAGCATTGTACCCCGAAACGTTGTCATCTCCCATTTCACCATAAGATGCACGAACTTTCAAATCTGAAAAAATATCACTAAAGTTCGATTCAGACCAAAAAGATTCTTCAGAAACTCTCCATCCTGCTGAAACCGAGGGGAAAAAACCCCATCTGTGACCTTTAGGAAATTTCCATGAACCGTCATAACGTGCAGCAAGTTCAAGTAAATATTTCGATTTATAATCATAATTGATACGGCCTACATATCCTAACCGAGCCTGCGTATTATCACCCTCATCATTAAATTGTTTGATATTATCAAGATAAAATAAAGTCAAAGCATTTGATGTAGGACTTGACTGTATATAAAAGCCCGGAGTGTTTCGTTTATAACTTTCAGCTCCAGCGAACAAATTTACTGAATGACCTTCTATTGTAAATTTATAACTGGCATTTATCTGTCCATTCAATTCTTCGATATTACGGATGTCTCTTTCTTTGAACCGTCCGGTAGAATTCAATACGACAGAATAGGAATCGGTCTTCTCATTATAGTCATATAATTTATAACTATATTCTTGATTATCCATCCTCCGATTAGAATAATAATAACTGAATATTCCTTTTATCTTTAAATTCTTTACGGGCTCCCATTCGGCATTAAATGTAGTCTGCAAGACTTTCCAACGGTCAACATGCACACCACCTTTATCATACGTCATCAACGCTGAATTCGTATAACCTGCAGAAGATGTTTGAGCCGGATAATTCGGATTATCATTGGCATACGGATGCACTGTCGGTAGATTAGCATATACAGCATACATTGCGGTCCAATAGTCATCATCCATCGCAACCCCCGGATGCTTCGTCTCTTGTATACGACCATTAATAGATGCTCCAACCTTAAAATTACGAGTTATATTAGCATCTATATTAGCCTGAATATTGGTCCGAGCAAAATAGCCATAATTTCGAATGACTGCATCTTGATTCATATGGCTCAGGGCTAAATAATAATTTATCTTCTCAGATCCCCCCGTAGTGTTGGCACTGACATACCACTGCGGAGAAGTTACAAACACATAATCATACCAGTCAAAAGGAATATAACCTTTTTCAGTTCCTTGTTTCCACTTTGTAAGATCTTCTACTGTAAACTTTCCTTGAGTTCCTTGTATAGTATTAGATTGTATTTCACTTTCTACGTAAGACTCAGCAGAAGCCGGTTTTGGAAAACGAAATATATGTTGCCAACCATAATACATATTGATATTAACTGTATTCGGCATATTCCTTCTTCCCGATTTTGTCGTTACCACCACAACACCATTCGCTGCACGTACACCATAAATAGAAGCTGAGCCATCCTTCAATACCGAGATACTTTCAATATCATTAAAATCTATATTATTAAATTGTCCTTCCTCCATTTGCACCCCATCTACAACATAAAGAGGTGTGCCCATATTGCGAATATTCAATGTTGTCCAATTCCCCGGTCGTCCATCAGACATACGACTATTGATACCTGCAACTTTACCAACCAGAGCACCTGATGTATTCGTCGCTGCCGACCGCGATATATCTTCTGAGCCGACCATAGATATGGCACTTGTTACTGATTCTCGTTTTTGAGTACCATATCCGACAACGACAACTTCACCCAAAAGCTCCTGATTTTCCCTCATACGTATCGTCATATCCGAACGACCATCAAGTTTTTCGGACACCTCATCATAACCAATATACGTCACGGATATTTCCGGATTGGAAATTTCTTCTGGAACAGTTATTGTATAATAACCATCCATATCAGTAACGACCCGATTTTTAGACCCCTTAATACTTATAGTTGCTCCTAAAAGAGGCTCTCCATTTATATCCAATACCCGTCCTGTAACCGTTTTCTTACCTTGTGAAGAGTTAGGCGGCATATTCCGCTTCACTTTTACATCTGCTTTTGCCAAAACGATATGACGATTTTTTACAGTATATTTAATTCCTGTATTCTGCAATAACAGATCAAGAACCTTATTAATAGTCGCATTCTCTGCTTTTACAGAAACTATCGTATTTTCATTAATCTCATCTGCATTGTAAAAAAACAAATATTCCGACTGCGACTCTATTTTTTTAACAGCATCTTTTAGTGTTTGTTTTTCTATCCGTATCGTCAACTTTGTCTGAAGGGGAGGTTCATTCGCCGCCAATAAAGATATAGCTACTATCGACAACATCAGAACTGTACAGACAAGCCTCTTCACCATCGAAAATAGAAATAATCGGTTGTTAGCTATCATAATTTGTAATTTAAGATTTTTTTATTTTTCTGTAAAAGGCAAGAAATATAACCGCATGGTATCTGCTCTGAGAAATGTATGTGCGCCAACTCATACATTTCTCAAAAAACTTCGTTTAAAAACATCTTTCTAAAAAATATGATTTTTATTCCTTATACAATACTATTTTCCCATCCTGTTTTTCATACTTAAGATTTGTAGCCAATCCTATCACATCCAAAAAGTCGCTCAAATCCTGTCCTTGATAAAATGTTCCCCGAAACGACTTATTCACAATCGTAGTATCAAGACACTCGAACGTAACATCATATACATGACTCATACGGGCCAAAATCTCTTTCAATGATTGTGGCTGAAAAGTATAATAATTATTTAACCAAGAGACCACCTCGTCAGTATCAACCACACTTATTTCTACTTGTGTATTTGACCGATTATACTTTAGTTGTTCTCCCGGTCTCAACACTTTTCCACTCTCAAAATTTGATGCAACAAATTTTACAGAACCTTCTAACAAAGTTGTAATAAATACAGTATCAGACGGATAAGAACGTACATTAAATTTTGTTCCTAATACACTAATACATTGATCCCCCGAAATTACAACAAATGGTTTCTGCTCATCTTTCGCAACATCAAAAAAGCCCTCTCCATCCAATATGACCGCACGCTTCTTTACCCCATATTCCGACGTATAACTTATACTGGTATTCGCTCCCAATTTTATACAAGTACCGTCCGGCAAACGAACTTCCCCCGGAGCACCACCTGTAAAATAAGAATAAGTCTCCGGCTCCCCTATCCCAAATCCATTTGAAACAAAATACCAAGAAAGTCCTACAAGAAAAATAAAAATTGCTGCAACAGATGAAATGCATCGTATGATAAAACGTTTCTTCTTTTGTATATCTTCCTGTTTCTGCTGCAATTTAATCTCTAGCCGACACCAACTTTCATTTATATCAACAGAAAAATTAGACCTCGAATCATGTATGGCTTTCAAGTCAAAAAAGTATTTCTCATTTTTTTTATCTGCACATACCCATTCAAAAAAATGACGCAACTCTTTTTCCGAAAGTTTATTTTCCAGAAATTCCATAATCAAAATATCTATATCTTCCTGCGATTCGTTCATCAGTATTTCATCTTTATATATTTAACATTTGACACTCAAAAAATACTCATTTGAATAAAAAATATTACTACATTCGAAATATCAAAATAAAACAAAATAAAAGCTCTGCCGGAATATGCTGCCTCAAAAATACAAGGGCTCTGTACAAATTATTTTCCACTGTTCGCTGTGATAATCCAAGTTGTTCTGCAATAGTCTTAGAATCTAACCCCTTAATATAATATAATTTAAATATTTCCAATCTTTTAGAAGGAAGCAAATTTATAATTTTCTGTACATTTTGAAATAAATCCCTATCTACAATCTCCTTTTCTATACAATACCCATCTATCTCCTTTAATAATAATTCTGCTGTCTTCCGAGCTTTATAATCTGAAACGAAAGACTGATGTTGTAATTGATTAATGCATAAATTCCTGACTGTCGTATATAATAACTTTAATAAATCAACATCCGGAAAATCCCAAAATTTCTTTTCGTACAATTTTATAAATGCATCTTGAACAATATCCTCTGCTGAATACCTGTCAACAAAACGACATGCAAATCGAATCAATGACTTAGCATTCTCTAAATATAACTTCTTATATTTTTCTATAATATCCGGCATCTGTCACCCTCTTCATAAAATTATAAACTCAGACCTATGACCACCTTTTTCTTTTATATTATTATCATAAAAAATCTTGCTTTTCAATAGTATTTTATCATTAATATATACTCATGTATCGGACTATTTTCCAACAATTTTTGTGACTGAAATCTAATTATAAAGGAGAAAAGGACATACTATTATAAAAAATAATAGCATGTCCCAAATTTAATTATATTTTTATATTATATAATTATCATCGTACTATTTTTATAACTGAAGTACCAAGATTTGTCCGGACTAGCAAAGCATACACTCCTGAAACAAAATTTGCCGTAGAAATAGTATGATAACCACAATTCAAACCAGAACCATAAACACATGCCAATGAACCGATATTATATAAAAATACTTGCGCATTAGCCACGTTTTCAGGAACTGACAAATCAATTGATTCTTTTCCAATATTAATTGTCACACCCGATTCGGCCTTAACATCCTCAATACCCACCGGTAACATCTCATCATTTACAACACCTATAACCGAATATGAAGGCATCTTACCGTCTTCCATAGCTATAAAAGTTATTCTATCTTTTTCCAACACAAATGTTTCATCCCAACGCACACTCCATTTTCCATCTCCAATTTCTGTCGTAATATCCAATAACTCCCCATAAGCAGATAATACATAAAATTGAGATAAATTACCGGTATAAGAACCCTCGGCACCATTTTTTGCACATTTCTCTACAGATACGGGAGCCGTTTGATTAACAAAAAACGGGAATGTCTGTCCTTCAATAATTTGCCATTTATCGGCATTATTAAATTTCATGTTTGATAATGATTTCATATCGTTCAACGCAAGACCTTGTGCATCAAAAGTAACTTCATCATGTCCTTCCCCCATGTTCATTACCGCACCATCTTTATTATAGAAGCAATTTGTTACAGTCAAAGATGGCCAATTACGCCCACAAATGCCTCCAATCTTTATATCTCCCGAACCGGTTATCGACCCTGCAGCATAACAACCGGAAATTGACTGATACGATGTTCCTGTAATTCCTCCCGACCAAACTGCTGTATTCAAAGCCGATGCTACAACATCTCCTGTAGAATAACAGTTCTGTACAATACCATCAATTGGAGAACCACCAATACCTCCGGCTCCCGGTCCTGATATTTTACCACAATTGAAATTATTGTCTATAACCGTTGTTTTAATTCCTTGTTGATATCCAACAATTCCACCAACAGCATCTTCACTGGCAGTAACCGTACAATAATTTGCACAATTTTGAACACCAGGATTATCTTCTACAGCTTGCTCAAGCTGCAAAAAACCAATAATTCCTCCTACTTGTTTTGTACCCTCGACTGACCCGGTAGCCACACAGTTGCGAACATAGCGTCCAGTCCCAATGCATTGATTAAATCCCGAAACCGCGGCAATACCAGCCCCACCTGTTACTGTTACCCCCAGTACCTGGCAATTATCGATATTTCCTTCATTTACGCCAACAATACCTCCAATATTATCAAGGCCATCAATTTGGCTGTTTATCACCTTACAGTTTACTATCGAACCGCCTTTCTTTTCCCAATTTCCATTTGTAGAACATATAATACCACACCAATTTCCTCCCTCTATGTATGCCCCATAAATTGTCAAATTTTTTACAACACCCGGAGCCTGTATACGACCAAAGAATCCCAATCCATCGCTCGCACCCGTCATTTCCAAGCCTGTAATCACTTTTCCATTACCATCAAATGTGCCCTCAAAAGCATTATCGATAGTAGAGCCTATTGGATTCCAAACCACTCCAGTAAGATCGATATCATTCATTAATTTAAAGCAAACAGAACTTTGAGCCGTATAATCACCGACAGCTTTCAAATCATCTACTGTCACTACCTGATACGGGTCATCTGTCGTACCTGCTCCACCCGTAAATGTATGGCCTTCGGCCCATGTATTCCCTGAAACTCCGCAAAATAATACGAACGCAAAAGATAAGTAATACTTCTTTTTCATTGTAGCATAATTTAAAGTTAACAATAAAAATTAATTTGTTTCTATTGGCGCATAAAAACAGATTCAATAAAGTTATATTTCAGCCTTTATATTAGATTAACAATCGAACTTATATTCATACTCATTTTTCTTGAAAATATTTTATCTTATTTGTATAAATAATCTTCATATCAGTTTAAATAAAAACGGAATTTTATTTTCATAAAACTCCGTTTATAAACAGTTGTACCGTTATATTATTATCTAATAATAATCTTCCCAACTTTTATTATATTATTATCAGTGTCATAAATTTTTACCAAATAAACACCCGGACTCCACCCATTTACAGGAATCATATTTCCAACTCCTTCTTTACATAAATATCCGTTAACATTATATGCCTGCCAACATGGAGATGATATTCCAATAACATAAATATTTCTTCCCGCATCCGTTGCAATCGGGTACATCGAAACTTGACGATTATCATTTACAAATAAATTCATATCCGAAACGGAATTCTTAAATATTAAATTTTTCACCAATTCATGGTCATCCGTATTATTTGTTTTTATATGCATATTATCATCTCCTGTCAACAAATTTCCCTCTATTATGACATTATCAAAAACAATATTTTTTACTTCCTTCATTGGTGTTCCATCTTCATACCAGCCATAAAGCCAGATGTCATTCGCAATCTCGCTCCCACTGTTCGACATCGAAGTAACATTCCGAAATGTTATCTCCTCTATTCCTCCCGGTAATTTTTGATTTCCCAGAAGAGAGCCAAACCAAAAATCATTTTTAAATCCAAGACCAATCAATCGTTCACAACGATATACTCGAATATCTTCAAAAAGAATATTCCTGAAATACGTTCCATGTAAAGCACAAATATTCATTGCCGAACGTTCGTCTAACTGCTCATGGTGATTCGGGTCGTCATACGAAAACAATATATCACTATTTTTCAAAGAAATATTCTCATATATTGAGGCCTGGGTCTCTGCTCCCAAGCCAAACGCATTGTTCGCATCATTCCACAACTGAATACGTTCAAATGTCAAATTTCGATTAGGTTTATAATTCGAAGGCAGGGTCGTTGAAGGAGCCATGCCTTTTATTGCTATTGCGTCGTCACATGCTCGGATAAACATATTCTCGAACGTACAATCGGTCGAAAGATTTATATCACATCCATCGGTACTAGCATAACGGGTAGAAATAATCTTTACATTTTTAAAATGTATATCAGAACTATTATCTACACCTGTCGTCCAACTTTTTGCTCTGTGCCCATGTATTATAATGCCTTCTACTGTAGCGCCAGAAGACCACTTCACTTGTGTTACCATACCTTTATTATGTTCTTGGTTCATCACCATACCACGACCAAAAATACGTGCCGAAGTCCCTGACGATATACACAACTGACCATCTAAAACGGCTCCTCCAGCAAGATAAGCCCTATGGTCTTTATTCAATGTCAGTTTTCCTTCCGAGAAAAATTCACTCAAATCATAATATCCCGGACCAAAATAATGCAATTTTGACGTAGGTTCATAAATATATCCACTTTTTCCTCTTACCGATTCCGGAACCTCTTCGTCTATACTGTTTGCAAATAGATGTAATACATCTCCTCGATAATCATCATTTACTATTAAAGTTAAATTTACATCCGCCTCATTCAATGTAAAAGTAATCGTTCGGTCATCTTTTCTATATGCCCTTACCCCATAACGATCAGGGATCAAATCAAAATCGTCCAATATACCAGCATAAGAAATATCAATAGTCACTGGAACATTTTCTTTAAAATCAAAATATCCAAAATTGACATTTCCTCCAAAACAATTATTATCATTATAAATACCTGTATATTTGCCATTTACCGAAACCGTAAACTGAGCCGGTCCCTCCATCGGATATTCCAAAGGCCTGGAATAAGTTATAAGATTCTCATCTGTTGTACGTTCTCCAATAGCTTTTATAGCAAATTCCCAAATATCGTCATTCAATTGAATTTTTGAATTTACAGGACTCACCAGTTTCATTCCTAAAGATTTATTACCCATGAACAGACCTCTTCCATATACCCGGTCATCCAAACTTCCATCAAAACCAATCCACTCATCTACCAATGCACCTCCCATTATATAGATACTTTTTGCCTTACGCAGTTCTGCATTAATAGACATCTTGCTCAAATCATAATATCCTGGACCAAAAATACACAATCCAGAACTCTCATCATAAATATATCCTTGAGGACTTTCAACCTGAGGAAAACCTTTTCCCTTACTATTAATAAATAAATGCAATATATCGCTTCGAGTATTTCCTATAAGCTCAATAATCAGCTCTCTATCAATTGCCGGAGATTTAAACCCTATCACTTTTGCCGATTTCTTTTGTACCGACACAAGTTCCTCACCTGTATACACCTCAAACGTCTTAATCGTCGTACTATATGATACAGTAATTTCTGATGATACAACATCATCACATTCCAGCGATGCAAAATGTATCACCTTTCCTTTGTCATCCTTATAATTATACACTCCAGTATAAACTCCATTTATTGCCACATTAATACTCGCAGTCGTCTCTAATATATATTCCGACGGACGAATATAGGTTGAAATTATATTATCACTGTAACTCTGCCCAGCTGCTTTTCTGGCAAAAGACCACTTAGATGTATCTTCAATGGCAAATACCAAAACGACATTAAAAAAATAAATTATCCCTAAACAAAATAAAAGATTTGCCTTTTTCATAAACAATTTTAATATAAATCAAACCTATAAAATTACCGTACTATAATAGCCGTCACTTGAGATGATAACCGCCCATCCAATATTTTAATAAAATTGATTCCGCTGGGCCACTCAGCTGTAGAGATAATACACTTTCCCGAATAATCACCCAATAACTGACCCAATGAAGAATAAGCACTACATTTAAGAATAGGGTCTCCCTCCAAATAAATATTTTCACCTTGATTCAATATCGTAGGATATACTTTTACTGCATATTTTTCTCGAACTTCTGTAACATCTAAACCGGTATTAAAAAACAAATCTTTAACCAAAATAATCCCAGAGACATTATTTGTTTTGATACTCTGGTCATTTTGCAATAAATTACCTTCTATTATTACATTATCAAAAGTGATATTTTTCACTTGTTTCGTAGGGGTTCCCTCCTTATACCATCCATAAAGCCATATATCGTTTGCAATTTTACTTCCACTATTCGATTCACAGATTATATTCCGAAATATGACACCATCAATTCCTCCAGGATAACTTTGGTCTCCCTGTATGGAACCAAACCAAAAATTATCTTTAAAGCCAAGTCCTATTAAACGCTCACATCTATTGACTCGAATATTCTCAAAAACTATATTTCTAAAATATGTCCCATGTAAAGCACATATATTCATTGCCGAACGTTCATCTAAAGTTTCATGATAATTGGGGTCATCATATGAAAATAATATATCGCTATTTCTTAAAGAAATATTTTCGTATAGCGAAGCCCGAGTTTCTGCCCCCATTCCAAAAGCATTATTACAATCATTCCACAATTGCATTTTCTCAAACAAGAGATTTTTATTCGGCCGGCAATCTACTGGAGCAGACGTTTCGGCATCTAAACCTTTAATGGCAACTGCATCGTCACAACTTCGAATAAACATATTCTCAAATGTAAAATCGGTACATTGATTAATGTCAATACCATCGGTACTCGCATAGCGGGTACTTATAATTTTTACATTACGATACGACAACCCTGAACTTTTATCATTTGTGCACACCCAACCCGGAGCTCTGTGTCCATGAATAATTATTCCTTCTATAGTTCCTCCTGTCGATGCTGATACAGACAAAACGACACGATTATCCATACCTTTTTCTTCCTTATTCATAATCATCCCTCGNAAGAACTTTGATTGAAACCCAACTGTCCATCCAAAACAGCACCACCTGCAAGGTAAATTACCTTTTTTTTATTGACCGATAATGTGCCATTACTAAACATTTCACTCAATTTATAATATCCCGGTCCAAAATAATGGATACCTTGTTTCTTATCAAAATAATACCCTTCCTTTTGAGCAACATTAGGAATATTCTTATCTATACTATTTGCAAATAAATGTAAAACATCGCCTTTATAATTGCCATTTATTATTACGGTTATATACTGTTCTACGTTACTAATCTGGAAAGATAAAGCGTTATCAGATACTTTTTCGGCTTGTATATTAAATCCTTTTGGTAATATCTCAAATGAATCGATCGAACCGCTATAAGATACAACAATATTTACCGAATTTCCTGCTTCAAAATCAAAATACCCAAAATTTACATTTCCTCCCCACAGATTATTGTCATTATAAATACCTGTATAATATCCATTTACTGAGACATTGAATTTTTGAGATCCTTCCAAAGGATATTCTTCCGGCACAGTATAAGTCATCAATTGCCCACTAGAATAATTTTGTCCCATAGCTTTTTGAGCAAATGTCCAAGAATGTGTATCGTTCATTGAAAAAACCTGCTCAATAAAAAAACAGCAAAAAATAACAGGGAACCACAAAAGGATAAAGACTTTACGTATTTTTCTCATAACAGATATTATTTTAGGTTATTATATTCACAAGAGCCCCAGAGATAATATTCTCTATAAGAAAAACAAACAAACATATATATATACTCACTCCAAATTATTTATTTTAATAACTCTTTTTTCTATTTTTGTACCCCAAAATAAAATAGGTCATGTACGAGCTTTGCTGCATAGGTCATATTACTTTAGATAAAATAGTTACTCTCCAAAAAACAGCTTTTTTGCCAGGAGGGACTTCTTATTATTTCTCTTACGCTATCAATAAATTTAAAGATATAGACTATCTATTGGTCACAGCTGTAGGCCCTACAGAAATGAAAACGATAGATAATTTATGTAATAGCGGAATAAAAGTAAAAGTACTGCCTAGCCGTAAATCTGTATATTTTGAAAATATTTATGGAGAAAATCCAGACAATCGAATTCAAAGAGTATTGGCAAAAGCTGACCCTTTTACTACTGAACATCTAAAAGATATAAATGCACATATCTATCATCTGGGAACTCTATTGTCCGATGATTTTACAACTGACACTATCAAATATCTATCAACTAAAGGGATTGTATCTGTAGACTCACAAGGATATCTAAGAAAAGTAATAAATACACATGTATATTCTACTGATTGGAAAGATAAGATAGAAGCTCTAAAATATATACATATCCTTAAAGCTAACGAAGTTGAAGCAAAAGCATTGACCGGCTATTCTGATGTAAAAAAAGCTGCCATACAATTATATGAATGGGGAGTAAAAGAAGTATTGATTACTCTTGGGAGCCAAGGGTCTGTCGTTTATGACGGTCATTCTTACCTCATCATTCCCGCTTATATCCCCCAGCAAATTATTGATACAACCGGATGCGGTGACACATATATGACTGGATATTTATATCAAAGAGCACATAATACTCCACCAGAAGAATCTGCTCGTTTCGCAGCCGCTATGTCAACATTGAAAATTGGATATATGGGGCCTTTTGATGGAAACAAAGAGGATGTTTACGCTTGTATGGAAACAGCCCAACAAGTCTTCCCTTCTATATAAATTTATTTTTCATATATATATCTAAATAAAAATGTATTACGTTTCAGATAAGTAAATAATGCCGTAATAACAGCTATAATCATATTAAAAATAAAAGCAAACTGTTGTGTTTCAATATTTAATATATCTTTGATAGTATCTATTATAAAAGGACAAAGCAATATCGCCAAATAATTCATAGACATAACAAAAGCCAAAGCTAAAGTTACTTTTTGAGGAATGGCCGTACGGGTCGTTTTATCATAAGCTATCGGTTGTATTACTCCATATCCTAATCCTGCCAAAATACATCCTAATCCTATCAGCCATTCAGTTCTAAAAATAAGAATCAATAATATACCGACAGCAATAGACAACATACTACAAAATTCGGTCAGATTGCCCAGCCTCTCAATTATCTTATTCAGAATAAGTCCAGGAGCCATTATTGCCAGAAAAAAAAGTGAAATCATTATACCTGATATACCACTTGAAAACCCGTATTCTTTCATTAAAAAAGGCAAATTAAAGCTAATAATAATCACTAAGTAAGTACTAAGCCCATAAAAAAGCATTATCCCTATCAACCGTTTAATCTGAATACCCAAACGACCAAAAGAAGAATTCATATTACTCTCAGAGAGGCTAATATCAGAAGCATCAGACACTGAAGATTTTGGCTCTATATTCTTCTTGAGATAAAACGATAAAAAAATAGATACAATGGGAAATAAATAGACCAAAAATGGAAGATGCCAGTTTTCTTCAGCTAAATATCCAGTGAGAACAGTTGCCAAAACTAAAGTCACATTTGTAATAGCAGAACTGTATCCAAACTGCTTTGTTCGATATGGTCCGGTAAAAAAATGAGATATAAGTCCAGTAGACAAAGGTACAATCAATCCTGAACCTATACCTAACAATCCACTTACTACAACAAGTTGCCACATCTTATTTGAAAGTAAATATAAAATACCACTTAATAAAAAGATAGATAATCCTATCTGCAAAAGCTTTATACTATTTACTCTTTCTGTCAACTGTCCAGATAATATAATAAAAGGAATTATCAACAAAGATGGTAAAGATGATACCATCTGAATCTCAAGTTCTGTCGCATCGGGAAAAATAACAGATAACTGACCTAAAATAGGAGACACTGCCAATCCCGGCAATGCATTCAATGCAGATATCGACCAAATGCCTACAAGAGTAATAAGAGGAATATTTCCTCGCCCTGTCTGAATTTCCATCTACGTAATAATAAATATTTATACCTTCTCAATATCTGTCTTCGCAAGACAAATACGTATTAAAAACAAAATCTACAAGTGAATGTTTAATCTGCAATTATAAACTCAAAACTAAAAGCAATCAAAAGCATATTTCTATAAAATTAAGTTGATTCTTACTAATCATTTACTCTTCATTTTTAATAAAATCCAAATTATGCATGAATAACAAAAATCAAAAAACTTTTATCTCCAAACAGTGTTTTGGCTTAAAAGGAAATAGAAATCCAAGAGGATTTTACCCTCTGTTTAATCATAAAATTATAGAAAAATGAAAGATGTAAATTTTAGAAATGGCGATGCCAAAACTGCAATTTTCGGTTCTGAAGAAATGTTACAACCATCACCTGTCGATAAAATCCCCGATGGTCCTACGACTCCGCAAATCGCTTACCAAATGGTAAAAGATGAGACTTATGCTCAAACCCAACCTCGTCTGAATCTGGCAACCTTTGTCACTACATATATGGACGATTATGCAACCAAATTAATGAACGAAGCTATCAATATCAACTATATTGACGAAACCGAATATCCTCGTATTGCTGTCATGAATGGAAAATGTATCAACATTGTTGCTAATCTATGGAACACACCAGAACCGGAAAAATGGAAATCAGGAGCATTAGCTATCGGCTCATCGGAAGCTTGTATGCTAGGGGGTGTTGCTGCTTGGCTACGTTGGCGTAAAAAAAGACAAGCACAAGGTAAGCCTACAGATAAACCTAATTTTGTCATCTCTTCCGGATTTCAAGTCGTTTGGGAAAAATTTGCACAACTATGGCAAATCGAAATGCGTCAGGTTCCCCTTACTCTCGAAAAAACAACTCTTGACCCTGAAGACGCATTAAAAATGTGCGACGAAAATACAATCTGCATCGTTCCTATCGAAGGCGTTACATGGACAGGATTGAATGACGATGTCGAAGCTTTAGACAAAGCTCTCGATGCTTACAATGCAAAAACAGGATTCGATATTCCCATACACGTCGACGCTGCCTCTGGTGGCTTCATTTTGCCATTCTTACAACCTGAACTAAAATGGGATTTCCGTCTAAAATGGGTATTATCTATTAGTACATCCGGACATAAATTCGGGCTGGTATATCCGGGACTTGGCTGGGTTGTATGGAAAGATAAAAAATATTTGCCGGAAGAAATGTCTTTCAGCGTAAATTATCTGGGAGCAAACATTACCCAAGTAGGACTAAACTTCTCTCGCCCTGCGGCACAAATACTCGGACAATATTATCAGTTTATCCGTCTTGGATTCGAAGGATACAAAAACATTCAGTACAATTGTATGAAAGTTGCTGAATATTTGCACGAACAAATCGGAAAAATGAAACCATTCGTGAACTACAGCAAAGATGTAGTAAACCCACTATTCATTTGGTATATGAAACCTGAATATGCTCAAAATGCCAAATGGACCCTTTATGATTTACAAGATAAATTGAAACAAGGCGGGTGGATGGTTCCGGCTTATACATTGCCTGAAAATATCCAAAACTACATAGTAATGCGTATTGTGGTTCGTCAAGGATTCAGCCGCGACATGGCAGATATGTTACTCAATGATATAAATAATGCCATAACCGAATTGGAAAAACTAGAATACCCAACACCAACTCGTATTGCCCAAGACAAAAATATAGAAATTAAAGGGTCTGTATTTACTCATACAGGATCATGTAAGAAAAAATAATTTTACGAAAAATCTATGGCAAGATGAGGATGTCTGAGAATAAATACTTCGGAACATCCTCATTTCGTCTACCTACTTATTAAAACCATTTTTTATGAATAAAACAATTTCAGTCGCCCAAATAAAAGAAGCGGCACAAGAAGCCTACGAACAAGTAAAAGGAAACACCGAAGGTAAAAATGCCGATTATATTCCTTATCTGGCCAATATTGACAAAAGCCTTTTTGGAATCAGCATTTGTTTGATGGATGGACAAATTATTCAATTCGGAGATTCTGAATATAAATTCGGTATAGAATCTGTATCAAAAGTTCATACAGCAGTACTTATTCTTCGCCAATATGGGGCACAAAAGCTTTTGGAACAAATCGGGGCTGATGCTACAGGACTACCATTTAATTCGATTTTTGCTATTTTACTGGAAAATGACCACCCTTCTACTCCACTGGTTAATGCAGGAGCTATTACTGCCTGCAGCATGGTAAAACCTATAGGAAACTCAGATAAAAAATGGAAGGCTATTGTTGAAAATATTACTGATTTATGTGGCAGTGCCCCTCAACTCATCGATGAACTATATAAATCAGAATCAGATACTAATTTTAATAATCGATCTATTGCATGGTTACTAAAAAACTATAATCGTATCTACGATGACCCTTCGATGTCACTCGACTTATACACACGACAATGCTCTTTGGGCATCACTACCACCCAACTATCTGTATGTGGCGCAACAATAGCTAATAAGGGGACCAATCCTGTCACAAAAAAACAGATATTCGATGCATCACTAACTCCTAAAATTACCTCATTAATCGCTACTGTGGGATTTTATGAACATACAGGTGACTGGTTATATACATCTGGAATTCCTGCCAAAACCGGGGTTGGTGGAGGTGTAATGGGTACCCTGCCCGGAGTATTCGGAATAGCTGCATTCGCCCCTCCTATCGACAACGCTGGAAATTCCGTAAAAGCCCAATTAGCTATCAAATATATTATGAATAAATTAAATTTAAATATATTTGGAGGTGAACAAGTTTCCATTATAAATTAGCCTGGCTGGATATTGTCACTTTTTGGAGACGATTGTTCCTTTACTAAAGGCGAAACAATCGTCTCTCTTTTTTGCGAATTATCATAATACTGCTGCTTTTCTTGATTTGTTTTTTGTACTAAACTCGTCACATAAACAGTAAAAATCGGAAACATCATCATACCCAAAGCTGCTAATAGAACAGATAACACTCTCCCGGTTACTGTTACTGCATAAACATTTGACCCTACTGTAGTAACATCCATAAACGCCCACCACAATGCATCGCTATAAGATGATACTTCAGAATTGACTTTATGCTCCAGCACGAAAAAAATCAAACTTGAAAAATAGACTGTAGCCAATAACATTGTCAGATATGAAATAAAAAGGCTTGAAGCTTTACTTGCTGTCAACCACCCTACAACAATAGCCAAAGCATATCCACTACGCAGTAAAGGAATAAAACGAAGGAAATAAGTCGTTTCAGGAGAAAAGGCCAGCTGCATATAATCTATAATATTCAAATAAGGGATAGATACTAAAAAAAATACGAAATGTGTACGCAAATAATGCCATTTTCTTTTAGCTAAAAAAAACTCCAATATAAAATCAAACATAAAAAACAGACATATCCAACCTTGAAGTTTCAGATACGAACTCTGAGATACAAAAGGTATATTTTTAAAGGTATCAACAGAGATACTAATAATCAAAAAAAGCGATAACAATAAGATTATAACATGTAATATACCATATATTCCCTTTTTTTGATACACAAAATCAGATAATGCAGACTTCATATTCCATTTTTTAGATGAGTACTTAATATCATGATAAGAACAATTCGGAATCCTGTTTGTTTTCACTCTCCATTTATTAATTAAAAATGTTTTACACTATATTTTAAACCAACCCAGACAGTATTTGTTATAAACTCATATTTGAAACTTATGAAACAAACCATTAACAAAAATGCATTATGGCAAATATTGGAAAAACAGTAAAATTAGGAGTATTTACTCTCGCTATTATGAACGTAACGGCTGTCGTATCCTTACGAGGTCTACCTGCCGAAGCCGAATATGGATTAAGTTCTGCATTCTATTATCTGTTTGCAGCACTTGTATTTTTAATTCCCACAGCATTAGTCGCTGCCGAACTGGCAGCCATGTTTCAAGACAAACAAGGAGGAGTTTTTCGGTGGGTCGGTGAGGCATTCGGAAAGAAAGCCGGATTTTTAGCTATTTGGCTACAATGGATAGAAAGTACAATCTGGTATCCTACCGTCCTTACATTCGGAGCAGTCTCAATCGCATTTATTGGAATGGACCATTCTCAAGATATGATTTTAGCATCAAATAAATATTACACATTAGCGGTCGTCCTAATTATTTATTGGCTGGCCACCTTTATTTCGTTAAAAGGTCTGAGCTGGGTAGGGAAAGTCGCAAAAGTAGGAGGTATGATAGGCACTATTATTCCAGCAGGTTTACTAATCATATTGGCAATCGTATATTTGGCTATGGGAGGCCAATCACAAATGGACTTTTCCGGAAACTTTTTCCCTGACTTTACCAAATTCGACAACTTAGTATTGGCTTCAAGCATATTTTTATTTTATGCAGGTATGGAAATGGGAGGTATTCATGTAAAAGATATAGAAAATCCTGCTAAGAACTATCCTAAAGCAGTATTTATCGGTTCAGCTATTACTGTACTAATTTTTGTTTTAGGGACATTTTCTTTGGGGATTATTATTCCTCAAAAAGATATAAACCTGACTCAAAGCCTTCTCGAAGGTTTTGATAATTATTTCAACTTTATACGAATGTCCTGGCTATCTCCGATTATTGCGATTGCTTTAGCATTTGGTGTTTTGGCAGGAGTATTAACTTGGGTAGCCGGACCATCAAAAGGTATATTTGCCGTAGGCAAAGCGGGGTATCTACCTCCATATTTCCAAAAAACCAATAAAATAGGTGTTCAAAAAAATATTTTATATCTTCAGGGATTAGCCGTTACTCTATTAAGTTTACTCTTTGTTGTCATGCCTTCTGTACAAAGTTTCTATCAAATATTATCCCAATTGACGGTATTACTATACTTGATAATGTATATGCTCATGTTTTCTGCAGCCATTTATTTAAGATACAATATGAAGAAAGCAAATCGACCATTCCGTATCGGTAATAAAGGTAATGGATTGATGTGGTTTATTGCCGGATTAGGATTTTGTGGGTCTTTACTGGCATTTTCTTTAAGCTTTATTCCCCCCAGCCAAATTGCAACCGGAAATAGTACTGTATGGTTTTCAGTTTTAGTTATCGGCTGTATTATCGTTGTTGTTGCACCCTTCATTATCTATGCCTCTAAAAAACCTTCATGGTCAAGTGCGGATAGCCAGTTCGAACCTTTCCATTGGGAAGAAAATACTTCTGCAACTTCAACCGTCAATACTGACTCAACTAACAATACATCTCAGATGAGAAATAATGATACAAATAACTTAAACAATAAAACCAACCTAACTCCCGGGAATAATAAGCCTTAAAATACAAAATTAATTGATTCATATACAGGAGGGTTGTCAAATCTCAATTTTTGAAAATATGAACTTTCTATTTAAAATTTGAGCATTCTAAAAGACAAAAAAGGTCGTATCAATCTCTGCTTTGAGTAATGATACGACCTTTTTAGGTATCATAGTTACAATCTATAACTTTTCGAATTGGTCATTTTAGCTTTGACTCCCTCCCCTTGTCTTATTCCCACTCAAGATTCTTGGAATATAATATGTATAAAAGAACTTTATTACTTATATAAAGTTCTATGACCGAGTAGATTTTTCTATAAACATGAAAATTTGAATAGCTGTCTAAAGCAGAAAACCTTTACTTTTCTAAAAAGCCCTAATCTAACGTATATGGTTTGCGATAGTCATAATGGAGTCTCTTTGTAGCTTCAGCATCGTCTACAAATTTCTGAACAATAGGATTCCATTGCAAAGGTCTATCAAGCTCATAAGCAATATTCCCTAAAGTACATACCGTACAAGAACTATGCCCTACTTCCACAGGAACATTTGGGTCACGACGTGAACGAATACAATCAATGAAAATCTGGTAATGCGGTACATTGGTTTCATAAACAGCCTTTTCATCAACTTTCTTAGGCATGAACTCAGGAGAAGAAGCAAGAAATTCTCCACGACATACTTGAATCCAACCATTTTCGCCAATAATCTTAATTCCAAGTTTACCACCATCAAACTTTTGTTGAGTCATTTCAATACCATTATCATAACGGAAAGTAAGACAATCATAAGGACTCGCTGATGGTGGAAGAATTTCTACAGGACCAGAGCCGTCCTTACCAATAGCCCATTGACCGATATCAAACATATGTGCCCCCCAATCGGTGGTATAGCCTCCTCCCATTCCTTGATACCAACGCCACGCACCCCAACATTCATCACGGCCATCAGCATCAAGTAAAGGATTCAGTTCATGATTATAATACCATTTTGTATCCAAAGGGCCAAGCCACAAATCCCAGTCAAGTCCTTTAGGAACTTCTTGTCTTGGCAAGTTATAAGGTTTTGGCCCTTCTCCTACATGAGCTTTCATAAGTGATATTTTACCCAAAGCCCCTTCCCGTACAATATTGGCCGCATGAACAAATTCATCCATTGAACGCTGCATACTACCTACCTGTAAAATACGTGTATTCTCACGGACAGCCTTAACTAATTGTTGCCCTTCATAAATAGTAAATGTAAGCGGCTTTTCAAGATATACATCCTTACCTGCACGACAAGCTGCAATAGCCATAATCGCATGTTGATGATCGGGCGTCGCAATCACCACTGCATCAATATCTTTACGAGCGAGTAATTCCTCATAATGAATATACATGTCTAATTTGTTCTTAATACCTTGAGCAGCATAATATTTATTTACTCGGTTCTTAAAACGGTCTCGTTTAATATCATAAACATCACAACCGGCAACAATACGTACTTCGGGAATAGTAATAAATCCCGCCATTAAATGAATTGCCTGTTGTCCCAAACCAATAAAACCGATATTGATTTTATCATTAATTTCGGTCTTTTTAGATTTTGCTGAAGTTGGCACTGAAGCGGCAGACACCTGCCAAGGAGCAATTAAAGATGTTAACCCTAATGCAGATAGGCGCAAGAAATCTTTTCGATTCATTTTTGAACTCATGTCATTTATTAGATTTTAAGTTAAACATTAGATGTATTCGGAAATATCTATAAAGCTATATGATTTTTTTTAATAAACATAATAAAATAAATATGTTTCCATATAATGTGTAAAATTTATCATTATGAAGATAATACAACATATAGTTGAACAATCCTCAATAATTACTTTATAGATAAAAAAACGGGGAAACAAAACGTCTCTCAACTATTGAAAAAAATTCAAATAATAATTACATACTTTAACAGTATAACAATTATATCTTGTCCTGCATCTATTAAGAAATTCCTAACAAAAATGTTATTTTTGTATCAAATCACGACTATAATAACATGAAAAAAAAACATTTATTACAACTCATCGGGATAGGACTACTCACCCATTCCATGGTTCTTGCCAAAGAAAGAACGGATATCTACCACAAAGATTGGATAGATTTTAACAAAAACGGGAAAATGGATATTTATGAAGATACCAAACAGCCCATCGAAAAAAGAATCCAAGACCTACTTTCCCAAATGTCTGTCGATGAAAAGACCTGCCAATTAGCAACATTATATGGTTATAAAAGAGTATTGAACGATTCTCTACCGACCGATAACTGGAAAAACGAAATATGGAAAGACGGAATTGCAAATATTGATGAACAACTAAATGGTATTGGAAAAGGAGCACAAATAGCACCGCACCTCATATATCCTTTCAGTAATCATGCCAAAGCCATAAACAAAATCCAAAGATGGTTCATCGAAGAAACCCGCCTGGGTATTCCCGTCGATTTTTCGAACGAAGGTATACATGGTCTAAACCATACAAAAGCGACTCCCTTGCCAGCACCCATTGGGATAGGATGTACTTGGAATAGGAAGTTAATCTTACAAGCGGGTGAAATTGCCGGAAAAGAAGCTAAAGCTTTAGGTTACACAAATGTATATGCTCCTATACTGGATATTGCTCGTGATCCCCGCTGGGGCCGGGTATTGGAATGTTATGGAGAAGATCCCTATTTAGTCGGGACTTTAGGTACTCAAATGGTTAAAGGAATACAAAAACAGGGTGTAGCATCTACACTAAAGCATTTTGCCGTTTATAGTGTCCCTAAGGGCGGTCGTGACGGAAATGCAAGAACAGACCCCCACGTCAGCCCCCGAGAACTACATGAATTATATTTGTATCCTTTTAAAAAAGTCATTCAAGAGGCCCAACCGATGGGGGTAATGAGCAGTTATAATGATTGGAATGGAGAACCTGTATCAGCCAGTTATTATTTCCTAACCGAATTGCTCAGACAACAATTCGGATTCAAAGGATATGTTGTGAGCGACAGCGAAGCAGTTGAATTTGTGGCATCAAAGCACCATGTTGCCCCTGATTATGAAGATGCAGTACGGCAAGTAGCCGAAGCCGGATTAAATGTCAGGACCCACTTTACTCCTCCACATGATTACATTCTGCCCATGCGTAACCTAATTCAAAACGGACGTATTTCCATGAAAACTATCGATAATTTGGTTGCAGATGTATTGCGTGTAAAATTCGAATTAGGTCTGTTCGACTCACCATATGTGACAGACATTAAGGCTGCTGATAAAATCGTCGGTGCCGATAAAAATCAAGATTTTGTACTTGATATACAAAAACAATCCTTAGTATTACTTAAAAATGACAACAATCTATTACCATTAAATAAAAAAGAAATAAAAAATATTTTAATAACCGGCCCGTTGGCTAAAGAGACAAATTACATGATTAGCAGATACGGACCACAGGAGCTTAACAATATTACCGTCTATGACGGAATAAAAGACTATGTTGGAAATGATATAACCTTATCTTATGCTAAAGGTTGCGAAACAACTGATAAATACTGGCCAGAAAGTGAAATCATCCATTATCCGTTAAGTGATAAAGAAAAACAAGATATACAGGAAGCTGTCTCTCTGGCACAAAACAATGATATTATTATTGCCGTGCTCGGTGAGGATGAAGAATGTACCGGAGAAAGTAAATCCCGAACGGGACTTAATTTGCCAGGACGACAACAACAACTTCTTGAAGCACTTTACTCTACCGGGAAACCTATAGTGCTGGTACTTATCAATGGGCAACCATTAACTATAAACTGGGCAAACAAGTTTATACCATCTATTTTGGAAGCATGGTTTCCTAACCACTTAGGGGGTAAAGCAATAGCAGAAACCTTATTCGGAGACTATAATCCAGGAGGGAAATTATCAGTAACTTTTCCCAAAACAATAGGACAAATAGAATTGAATTTTCCATTCAAACCCGGTTCCCAAGCAGGACAACATCAGGAAGGGCCTAACGGCTACGGGAAAACCCGAGTAAACGGAGCTTTGTATCCTTTTGGTTATGGCTTAAGTTATACGACATTCAAATATGAAAACTTAAAAATAACCCCAACTTCGCAAAAAACTAAAGGAGATTTCAAAATAACAGCAGATATTACCAATACAGGCAAAAGAAGCGGAGATGAAATTGTCCAACTTTATATTCGCGATAAGGTAAGTAGTGTAATAACATATGATTCCCAACTACGTGGATTCGAAAGAGTCAACTTAAAACCCGGAGAAACAAAAAAGGTAGAATTCACTCTTCATCCCGAAGATTTAATGATATTAGATAAGAATATGAACTGGACAGTAGAGCCTGGGGAATTCGAATTTATGCTCGGAGCCTCATCTGAAGATATCAGGCTAAAACAAATTGTACAGGTTACTCCTTAAATATTATCTATATTTACTCTATAACTAATATCATAGATAATCTTCATCCCCAATATTTACCCCTGCCACACACATATTGTAATGTGACAGGGGTAAAATCATTAAAATTCAAACTGTATGTTAGACAGTGTTTTATAATATTACCAATGATTTACCATGATGTTACTCTATCAGGACATAGGACTGCATTATGTGCTGCCTGCTGAGCAATTCTTACTTGTTGTGTAGTAATATCAGAAGGTTTATAAGAATTTCCAACAGCTGCCTTTCCTGTAATCATTTCAAGCCAAGTACATGCTGCAGTATACTTTCCTAACGCGTTCAGATGATAACCATCAGAACCACAAAATATATCTCCGAGTGAAGAAGCTCTCCCGTTTTGGATAGCAGTTCCCGATGGTATAATAAATGTAATCTTATTAGGGTTCGAACTATCTTCATTGATTTCTTTTACCGTTCTATCCACAGTCTCAATAATAGCATTATACATGCACATCTGATTTGAATTATAATTTTTAAAACCAGAATGTTTTGTATCTTGAGCATAAGCCCAAGTCGCATGAAAGATATATTTAACTTTAATATTAATTACATTCTCAGCTACAAACTTCATCAATAAAGATAGATTCGTATAAGTTGCATAATTTCCTGAATCATAACTTCCCTGCTGAAAAGAAATATAATCCCATGCTTCATCTCGTATACATTCGAGCATGGACTTATTAGAGGTATTTACCTTTTTCCCATTCACAATTTTTCGATACTGATAAGCTGCTTCTTCACTTTGCGCACATTCCCAATGCCTATTGATAGTGCATCCGGGAATAAACATATTTCCAATAATCAATGTATCTCCATTTGCTTCAGCCAACTGATATAAATTTTGTTCTATGGCATTCTCCGAAAAGCTATTTCCAACAGCCAAAACTTTAATTACTGAGCCTTGTACTGAGAAGACTAAAGCGGATAATAATAGAATCGTTATAAAACACCGTGTCCTTTTCATAAACAAAAAATTATTTTACATTTATTACACTCAGCCTGATAACGGCATAAATGTAATAATTATTTTATTAAAAGTACATTTCTTAAAAATTATCTATAATATTGAATAAATGCGGCTAAAGGTATGCCCATTTTCGGATAACTTCGATATGGATGTGGCAACCCCTTCTGGATTCCATTTTCTCTATCATATCCACCATTTTCATCCACAACAATTCCTATATCTACCATATAATATCCATCATGTTCCCTATCATCAAATACATCTATAATATTTTTACGCAGACGCCACATCGCTGCATTCTGATAAGGAGTAAATACGCCAGAAACATTATCTATAGAACCACAAGTCGTGGTAGGAATAAGAATAACAAATTTTCCATCAGGAACTGCTTTGAGATATGAGTTTTTCATATCTTCAAGCATCGCATTCCATTCTGAAAAGTCTGCGTTAATATCATATCTAAAATCATTTAGTCCTAATAATTCAAATAAAAAACGAGGAGGTTTTATTTTCCACATTTTCAAATATTTTCCATAGTCAAAATTCCAGCTAAAATCTGTCTCTTTAACCGGAACCCATTTTCTACCATCATACTTCACAAAAGATTCAAGTTCATTATCATATTGCAAATCATTTTTCTTCGGAGAAGATAAGTAACCTGTCTTTTCGTCAAACCACCCAATATAATCATCGTATCTTCCACAATGATATACAGTCATAAAATCTATTGTTTTCCCTTTTGCAACTAAATAACTATTTTTCCAAAAACCTGTAGCTCCCCAATAATAATAATCACCATCTGGTTGCATAAAACCATGAAAAGATGTTTTATCCTTGGGTATTTTAAAATAGTCGGCCAATCTCCATCCTCCACGTCCTTCATCATATTGTCCTTCTTCTCCCTGAACTTTCCTCATTCCTATCAATCGAACTCCCGGCACATATTTTTTTGTAAAAAAAGCATCTCTAAAAAAAGCTCCATTTACATAACTGTCCCCTAAAATCTGAATAAAAATATCACCATCATATTTAGATTTATTACTTGTCAAAACTGAGGTCTCTACAGATTTTATAACCTCAAAATTTTCCCCTTCAATCAAATTCACAACTAATTTCCCATTATTTTGAGGTTTATCCACTACCACTCTATCGCCCAGTATTTGAGAAAAATGTATATTTCCACCAAACCTTACAAAATATTCATACGGAAACCATCTTTTGAGAAAAGGCTTAATAAAAATATCATTTTCCGTATCAGCAAGCATATATAACCGAGAAGGTATACAAATATCATTAGATAATGTCAACACATTATTTATCACAACATGGTTCCCATCATCCAAAGTAACTACTGACTTATCCGGAATACGGCCCAACACCTCTCTGAAAAAATGGGCACGCATAGGCCACCAGCTTTTATCAACACTATGCTTCTGATTTCGATAAACATAATATTTTTTCTCTGACGGAATCAAGTTATAACTTGCAAAATTTGTATGAGGAGGACATGTATTATCTTGTAAACCTATTCCCATAACGATAGGGCATTGTATCCGAGGTGCAAAGTTCTTAACATCAAAATAAGCCAACAACCCATAAATATCATCCCAAGTTTTATCCGGATTTTTCTTTAAATAATGCTCAAAAGAGGACTTTGGCCAAGGACATATCTTAAAATAATCCCGAAAATCAGTTAGAAAAGGAATATGTGGCGCTGCAACTTTTATACGCTTATCCAAGGCACAAGCAACTAAAGAAAAAGCTCCCCCCTGACTACCTCCTTCAACTGCTATTTTCTGATTATTGACTTCCGGTCTCGAACAAACAAAATCTATAGCCCGCACCAAATCCATATATGCTCCTCGATAGTAATAATCATATTTATCTTTCAAACCATAAGTAATCCAATCACCATAAATATTTTTTGTTTTTTGTATCCCCTGTCCCCGGACAGAAAGAACAAATTCACAAAAATCAGTCATGGCTGTTGCATCAGGGAAATAAGGTGATGCTCCATATCCCATGTATGCCACAATAACAGGATATTTCCCTGATTTTTTAGGAACACAATAATACCCTTCTATCTTTACATTTCCCCATGAATACATCTCTACATGATACATATTTTTTTTATCCGACGATTTATCTTCCATCAAAGTCATCTTATACCGAGGAATAACCCTTCCCAGTTCTTCCTTAGTCTTTTGCCAAAAAGTTTCAAAATCGGCAGGAGCATCAACTGGAGAGACTATACTTTCAGGATTGAATCCAACATTGAAATGCAAGACATTACTCTTGATATCTTTCCCCTCTGCATATATAGTAAAGCGATAAAAACCAGCATGCAAAGGTGTATACTTAATCCCGTCAAACGACATCTCTTTATTTTTATATTTAATTTTATAAGAAAGAGAATCTACACTGTTATAGTCATCTGTCGTTATTTTACATATTAAGGTAACATCTCGTTTCAGATTAGAAACACTTTTAATTCCAATTTTTAAATCAATATTTTGGGGTGACACAAATATCATATCTTCATCACTCGAATCGACAGTTAATATCAAAGAATCCAAATCACTTTTTATCATTGGAGAAGATACACCTGCAAAAAGATTTTCCGACACAAGATTGGTCGGAAAACATAATATATTCAACAGAATAAAAACTAAAATTCTAAATACTTTCATACCTACATTTCTACTTCTACATTTACAATTTTCTCCGTATGAATCAGTGGAAGAATATTTCCTGAAAGAGATTTACCATCTATTCTAATCTGTTTAACACCTTTCATCATTCCATTTCGATTACTTACTTTAATCTCATAAGTAGTTCCTCTAAAACGACGAATAACTGTAAAAGATTTCCAGTCAGAAGGTATACAAGGGTCAATCAACAATCCATCATATTGTGGCCGAATTCCCAAAATATATTGTGTAACAGCGAAATAATTCCAAGCCGCAGTACCCGTTAACCATGAATTTTTCGCTTCACCCGGGCAATATGCATCTTTACCGGCAATCATTTGTGCATATACATAGGGTTCAACTTTATGTAACTCACTTATTTTCTCTAAATAAGTCGGACATATTTTTTTATAATATTCCCATGCACGATCACCCCGCCCCAAAATAGTTTCGCCAATAATAATCCATGGATTATTATGACAGAATATTCCTGCATTTTCTTTGTATCCTTCCGGGTAACTCGATATTTCGCCTGACTCAATATGATATGTTGTATAAGCAGGATTATTCAAAACTATTCCATATTCACAATCCAACCTGTCTTTTACCGCATCCAATGCCTTCTGTACCAACCCCTCTTCAAGACCTATTCCGGCCATAGAACACCAACCGTTCGATTCTATAAATATTTTACCTTCTTCATTTTCATTGGAGCCGATTTTATTCCCCCAAAAATCATAAGCACGTAAAAACCACTCTCCATCCCAACCATACTTTTTTACAGCTTCTGTCATATCATTTACATGTTGCCGGGCGCGAACTGCTTCTTCTCTTTTGCCTAAATAATCACATAAATCGGCATATTCCTTTCCATACATAACAAATAGTCCAGCAATCATCAAGCTTTCGGCTTTACTTCCTTCAGTTTTATTTTCTGTCGTCTGAAAGCTTTCATCCGGATTATCAGAGAAACAATTCAAATTTAAACAATCATTCCAATCAGCCCGTCCAATCAACGGTAATCCATGAGGCCCTAAATTATTTATAACATGATTAAAAGATACTGTCAAATGATAAAAAAGAGATTTTTCAGAACCTCGTTCATTATCGAACGGAACCATTTCATCCAAAATCGAAAAATCCCCCGTTTCTTTTAAATAGTGTACTGTACCAAAAATAAGCCACATCGGGTCATCATTAAATCCCTGCCCTATTTCATTATTTCCTTTTTTTGTCAAAGGCTGGTATTGATGATAGCATCCTCCATCTGGAAATTGAGTAGAAGCAATATCGATAATACGTTCACGAGCCCTTTCCGGTATCTGATGCAAAAATCCAACCAAATCCTGATTCGAATCCCGGAATCCCATTCCCCGGCCGATTCCACTTTCAAAAAAAGATGCAGAACGTGAAAAGCAGAACGTAATCATGCACTGATATTGATTCCAGATATTAACCATCCGGTTCAGCTTATTCTCTTCCGATTTCAGGACATACACATTCAATAAATCATCCCAATATTTTTTCAAATCAAACCACGCCTTATCAACATCTTCAACTGACTGAAAACGTTTAATTGTATCTTTAGCCTTGGTCTTATTAATGATTTTCTTCTTCTCCCATTTTTCGTTTATATCATTTTCAACATATCCTAATACAAAAATCAAGTCTTTCGATTCTCCTGGCTGTAACTCTACTTCTATACAATGTGATGCTATAGGAGACCACCCATGAGCGACACTATTTCTCGCTTTACCCTGCAATACCACTTCCGGTTCATCAAATCCATTATATAATCCCAAAAATGATTCTCTATCCGTATCAAATCCATCCATCGGGACATTTACTGAATAATAAGCATAGTGATTACGACGTTCCCGATATTCTGTCTTATGATAAATAACAGAACCTTCGATTTCAACTTCTCCTATAGAAAGATTCCTTTGAAAATTTTCCATATCTGTTTGGGCATTCCAAAGGCACCATTCTACAAACGAAAAAAATTGTACTTTCTTCACTTTATCCGAAGTATTCTGTAAAGTCACTTTTTGAACTTCTGCCCAAGTCTCCAAAGGTATAAAATAAAGAGCCTCAACTTTCAACTTATTTTTTTCACCTTTTATAATGGTATAGTTCATCCCATGTCGGCACTCATAATCATCTAATTCTGTTTTACAAGGTTTCCACCCAGGATTCCAAACTGTTCCGGCATCATTTATATAAAAATACTTACCCCCGTTATCCATTGGAACCCCATTATAACGATAACGTGTAATACGACGAAATTTTGCATCCTTACAAAAAGAGTATCCTCCTGCTGTATTAGAAATCAAACTAAAAAAATCTTTTGTTCCCAAATAATTTATCCAAGGCCATGGCGTACGAGGATTAGTAATTACATATTCCCTACAATTATCATCAAAAAATCCGTATTTCATAATCTTTTACTATTATATTACCCATTATTATATTTCTTCTCTCTTATTCTTTAGGGCAATTCCTATTTCTGCCATCTTCTTCTCACTTAATGGATAAACAAGCATAAATAAGACGCCCAGGAAAGTACCTATAGCCGGGAAAAAACTAAGCATCATACGTATGCCATTTTGAGCAAACTCTGTCTGAACCACATTTGCTTGAAATCCATAATATCCCAACAACCAACCAGTAAGTGCACCACCAATGGTCCATCCAAATTTTTGAGACATAGAGGATGCCGAAAATACTAATCCAGTAGCCCGCCGTTTGGTCTTCCATTCAGAATAATCAGAAGCATCGGCATACATTGACCAGATAAGAGGTAATGTAATTCCAGCACATAGACTTATAAAGAATTGTAATACAAAGATGAGGGAAACATTACTCCTATCGATATAATAAAACCAGATATTTAACAATGTAGCAATTACCATTGCAGTAAGAAATGTTCCTTTTTTCCCCATACGATTAGAAACCGGAATAGTCAATAAAACTCCAACAATATTCGCAGCTTGCCCTAACACAAAATACATACTACTTAGTGAGATAGTCATATTGAATGAATTTAACTGAAAAGCATCCTGCACAGTCACATAATATTTAAAATAATATATAGCCGCACCATCACGTATCGAATTAAAAAAGATAACAGATATACCTGCACCTAATAGAATAAACCATGGTCGATTTCCCCATAAATCCCGAATATCATCTTTTAACGAAGTTTTTTCTACAACAGGTTTTATTCTTTCTTTTGTCCATATAAAACATAGATAAAAAAAGATGACTGCAACAATGGCAAAGACTACTGCCGCATATTGCCATCCTGCAGCCAAATCTATTCCATTGCCTTTTATTTTGCTAAAAACATCTACTAAAGGCTCTGCTGCACCTAAAACCAACAAACTTCCAGCAAAAGCAAATGTCATACGATAAGTCGCCAACGATGTACGGTCTTTCCCATCTGATGTCATTACCCCCAATAATGACGCATAAGGAACATTTATCAACGAATAAACCATCATCATAAGCGAATATGTTATATATGCATATACTATCTTTCCATTTTCACTCAACCCCGGAGTAGAAAACATAAGTATGCCCAAAATACCAAACGGCACCATCATCCAAAGCAAATATGGACGAAATTTACCCCAACGAGTTTGAGTGCGGTCGGCCAATATTCCCACAAAAGGGTCAAAAATAGCATCCCAAATACGGGTTATCAAAAACATTGTACCCACTACTACAGCCGAAATACCAAATACATCGGTATAAAAAAACATCAGGTACATTGTAAACAATTTCCAAAACATCGATGCTGCTGCATCACCAAATCCATATCCGATTTTCTCTTTTAATGAAATTTTATATGTATTCATCATTCTATCATTCATTTAGTTATAAATACCGTCTATTACATGCTATCAGTTCCTTTATATTTTTTACTGATATAGCAGACCGATAACCGTCGGCAGGAGTATTAAAGCAATAATCTAATAACCGATTAACATCAGAAGTTGCTACATGTAATCGCGTATCTGACGATGCATAATAAATATACACTTTACCATCGTCATCGACTATCCAACCATTCGAAAATAAAACATTCGCCACATCTCCCACATATTCCATTCCTTGAGGAGACATAAAATATCCGGCAGGCTCAGCAATGACTTTTGCAGGATCTTCAAGGGCAGTAACATATAAGTATAATACATAACGTAATCCAGATGCGCAACCTCTTACTCCATGTGCTAAATGCAACCATCCTTTAGATGTACGTATCGGATGAGGTCCTTCTCCATTCTTTAATTCTTTTATCGTATGATAATACCGGTAATTAATAATCTTTTCATCTTCAATCACTGCATTTGTAATATCCTCAATAAGTGCCCAACCTATTCCACCACCTTTTCCTGCATCAATAAATCCATCTTGAGGACGGGTATATAAAGCATATTTTCCATTTACAAATTCAGGATGCAAAACAACATTACGTTGTTGACTTCTTGAAACTAAATCAGGTAGTCTTTCCCAGCTCTTTAAATCTTTTGTACGAACTATGCCTGCCGTTGCAACAGCTGAAGATAAATCTCCCTGTGGAGCAGACGGGTCTTTCCGTTCACTACAAAATATTCCATAAATCCAGCCATCTTCATGCAAAGTCAAACGCATATCATATACATTTACATCTGGATATTCGGTTTCAGGAATTGTTATAGGTTCGTCCCAAAAACGAAAATTATCTATACCATTCGGACTTTCTGCTATAGCAAAAAACGATTTTCTATCATTACCCTCAATCCTTACAACCACTATGTATTTCCCTTTCCATTTTATTGCACCGGCATTAAATGTTGCATTTACTCCTATGCGCTCCATCATATAAGGATTCGTTTCGGTGTTCAAATCATATCGCCAATACAATGGTACATGAGCAGGTGTCAATACCGGATTTTTATATCGTTCGTAAATTCCATTGCTTGGTAGTATTTCTTCATTTACACAACATAACAACTTTTCCTGTTCTTGTTTGAGCATCTCAAAATTCTTAATATACTTATTCATCGCTTTACTGAATTTTATTATTGGGGAAATTTATTTTTCTAAAAAAGCATTTTCTAATTTATATACCCAAGCATAAGAACAAGGAACCGAATGCATATCCAATTTAGGTGGAACAATAGTGAGAGTGTTGTTCTTATAAGAAAATTTGATTTTCTCATCTGTTCCCAGCATCGTCACTTTCTTTACTTTTCCCACTCCCTTTATAGAAAAAGGTCTGTCATCCCACTTATCAACAAATACATACAAATCTTTTCCTTTACAAGTAAAACGTATCCCAGAATTTTCATTTTCTAAGTTTTCATCCCATTTTCTTGTATCATAGATTGCTTCACCATTTACCCGAAGCCATGCCCCAATTTCAGCAAGACGTTGTTGCATAATGACCGGGATACGGCCATCTGCCGTAGGACCAACATTCAATAGTAAGTTCCCTCCTCGAGAAACCTTGTCAATCAATATATGTATCAATTCCTCAGCAGAAGAATAATCTTCCAAATTTTCATTCCGATTATATCCAAAAGAACCTGCTATCCCTCTACACTCTTCCCATGGATGTGTAAATACAGCATCTTTAGAATTATTATCATGAATAAGATCGTACTCTGTAGTATAGAAACTACCATGTCGACTTCGGGTTTCCTCCCCCCAACGATCATTCACAACCACAGTACTCGATACCGGAGACTCATTATATAACCAGGCTAAAAAATCTTCACTTTTCCAAGTGCTGCTGGGATGCTCCCACTCCCCATCAGCCCAAACTACATCAGGTTTATACCGTACAACGAGATCTTTCAACTGAGGTAGCATATGTTCTTCCACATACTGATTTACATTATTCTTATATAAAGGATGATGCCATTCATATAAAGAATAATAAAAGCCCATACGCATTCCTTTTTGCCGAACAGCATTGGCCAAATCCCCACAAATGTCTCTATGAGGGCCTATATCTACACTGTTCCAATTCACACTTTGCGCACTGGGCCATAGTGCAAAGCCTTCATGATGTTTTGATGTCAATACTACATATTTAGCTCCCGAATTACTGAATATTTCTGCCCACTGTTCCGGATTGAACATTTCGGCTTTGAAATTCCCGGCAAAATCTTGGTAGCGAAAGTCTTTTCCATACATTTTCTCATGATGAACTCGAAATAATTCACCATCTTTATCCTCCGGATTCAAACGGTGCCAATACCACTCTGCATATTTCGAATATACATCACCAGTGTTAGGAGCCCAAGCCGGAACAGAATAAAGTCCCCAATGAACAAAAATACCAAACTTGGCATTCTGAAACCACTCCGGTATCGGCCGCTTGTCGAGTGAATTCCAATCAGCTTTATAATTTTCCGCTATAAGTACGCTTATATTCATCCAAAAAATAAATAACAATATTGTTTTCCTCATTTCAATATTTTTTATAATTAGTTATCGGTTATATTTTCAGTCCATTGTGATAACGGCATATTTTTTCCTGAATCATAGGTACTCCCCTCGGGCAATAGATATACGGTAAAGTGTCCGGTTGCTCCGGCCGGAACTTCACTCTCAAAGCCTACTTTGACTGTGCCTGCATTAGAGGCGTCATAGGCATTTGGGGAACGGGTGTCCCATGTCTGTAACCGTACAGGATATTTGCCGACGACTTTCAGGGTGAGTTTCTTCCCGGATTGTTCCAGTTCTATCCGGTCTTTTTTTATCTTTTTTACTTTGGCGGGCGTCAGCATCGTCCATCTTATGGTGGAGGGTGTATCTGCAGGTGCCGAGATTTCGTCGCGAACCATGACATATTTTTTATCTACCAGGGCAATGCCTCTTCTGCAGGAGGATACGGTGGTTGCGTAAACGGATGACAAATCACATACGGCACTCATAAATGTTGTGTCATGGGTGGTGTGCTCTATCGGGGCATAGCCCGATACTTGCTGTAACTCATTGTTGATGGTCAGGGTATTATGGGAGTAATTGTTGTATCGGTAGACTTGCCAGCGACTCGATTCCTGTGTCATGGACCAGAGATTGATGTTCCGGGATTCCAATGATTCGTAATCTTGTTTGCCCAGGTCCATGGCCCAGCGGACTCCGCCTGCATCCATGACAAAGCTGCCGATATCCATATGGGCATGGTTGCTTGACGGGCTGCCGCCTTTGATGGCCACGTATATGGCTTCGGGAGAAGTCCAGCTCGTTCGCATCATGGAAACGGGGGTTCTTCCACCCCCTGTCCACTTCAAACTTTGTGGGGGGGTGAGCTTTTCTATGTTTATGTCTCCTCCCCATAACAGTACCAAAGGCAAGAATCGGTTGGCCGTATTGTTTGCCCGGTTTGTTTCTGATAAATAGTTTTTCTCTACCCATAGTAATGACGGGGCATTTCCTTTTTGAGCGAACCAATACATGGTGGGGGAGAGATTTGGGGAAAATTCACAGTCGGAATAGTTAAAGCTCTGGCCTGTGGGGCCTGTCATGTGTTCATAATAGCTGGCTGTTTGCATGAAGTTCCGTCCCAAGCTTCCGGTGATGTCTTCTCCCAATATCTTATTTAATGCTGCAAGCAGCAATACGTTGTAGGTCGTCCCATATTCCCAATAGGAGTATCCTTCGGGATAGGCTCCGTCGGGTTCGTATTCTTTCATGGCGAGGGGCAAGGAGCGTAACGCCCGGAGAATGATATTTTTATTCCATTCTTTGTCTTCTTCATAGGTGGCCAAGGCTCCGAAGGTCATACCGGCGTTGCATACCTGGTTCCAATTGTTTTCCGTTTTCAGAAACCAATTGCACGATTCATCGAATGAGGGCCGCAGACCTTTGTCACGAATGGCTGCCCGTATGATTTTTTTGGAGTCTTCCGGTAATTCCTTGTACAGCCAGTCGTAACCGATGGAGACTCCCAGGGTCATTTCGGCCACGTCCAGAAAATGGGACGGGTTCCAGTCTGTAAAACGACAAACTGCTATCAGTTCTTTTTCTGCGCGTTGCAGATATTTCTCTTCTCCTGTCATCCGGTAGGAGTAGGATAAAAAGAAGATGCGGCGAAGGGATTCCCGGGAGACATCCAACAGCCGCATGCCTATTTTTTTCCTTTCTAACGGGGGACGTGTCAACAAATCTTCTCCGGCTGATATAATGGACTCATGGATTTGACGCCATGTTGCAGACTTGTTTATCTTTTCCATCAACGCTTTTTCTTCTCCTTGTTGCATAAGTAGCCGCGGATGAGAAGGCAGTGTATCCATATTAAACTGTATGATAGACTGACTGAAGGCTGTATATACAAACAGGAAAAGAAACATCATCGATATCTTTATCTTCTTTTTCATATGCAAATCAATTCTGGCCTTGGTACCCTTTTATATAATTTTTATATCGTAGAAGAGCCTCTACATAATAATAATCACCATAACTTAATGGAGCGTCAACCTCAGAACCAGCAGGCATATTTCCAACACCATGCTTTAATATAAAATGACCATTAGTACCAAACTCTGCCGTATACTTATCTGATGATAATACTTGTAATTGTTTTTTAGCAACAGATAGATATTCTTCTGCAAGTTCCCTGTCAGAATATGTACATAATTCTAATAAAGCTGAAGCAATGACTGCTGCCGTCGAACTATCCCGAAATTCATCCGGGATGTTTGGAGAATCAAAATCCCAATACGGTATTTTATCTTCCGGTAAACGAGGATGATCCAAAATAAATCGAGCTATTTGATGTGCTTTTTGCAAATATTTAGAATCAAGGGTCTCACGATACATCATTACATAACCGTAAAGTCCCCACGCTTGCCCTCGAGACCAAGCACTATCATCACTATATCCTTGATTTGTTCCTTTAAATGCAACATCTCCAGTTTCAGGGAAATAATCCACCACATGATAAGAACTATTATCTTCTCTAAAATGATTTACCATTGTCTTATCTGCATGACTAATGGCAATGTCTTTAAATATTTTCTTTCCCGTCTCTTTATACGCCCACATAAGCATTTCAAGATTCATCATATTGTCAATGATTACCGGAAAATGTAATTCGCCCCAAGGTTCCCAAGATTGGATACAACCTACTTTGGAATTAAATCTTTTAGTCAAAGCAGTAGAAGCATTTATCAATACACTGCGACACGAATCTTCGCCTGTCAGCCGATACGCATTTCCATAACTACAATACATCATAAAACCGAGGTCATGTGTAGATTCATTATATTGTTCTTCATGCAATCGTCCTGTATATTTTTCAGCAAACTTACGAATCTCCGGATCATGTTTATCTTCATACAGAAGCCATAATGTCCCCGGGAAAAAACCACTACACCACCAATCAGAACCAGAGGTAATCAAAGAATCAGTTTCGTCAATTGAACGAGGTAACTGACCTCTTAAATTATCTATTTTTCTTGCCATCATTAAGGACTGTTTCCTTGCTTTATCTAAGGACTCTTCTACCCATTCATCTTCTTTCACTACATGGTGACAACCTACAATAAATAGAAAAAGTAAACACACAGACAACATTTGTACTACAATTCTGCCCACCATACCTATATTATTTTATAAAAACTTGTTCTGATAAATCCGATTCTGTATAAAGATATTTTCCTACAATTTTCATTTGAGGCCTATCCTTTCCTCTATCAGGAGTTATCCTTAATTTATATTTTCCCCACCAAGGACCTCCTGCCCAATACGTAGCGTTGATACCTTCATCCTGAATATAAGAAAGAAAATTATCTAATGTTACCAACCATCGCTCATCATTATCCGGGACACCATATTCTCCAATAAGTCCTCTGAAGTTATTTTCCTTAAGCCATTTCACAAACGGTTTTACCCGCTCGACACCTTTAAAAGGTGATGCCTCTTCTTCATCATATGTCCCCCTGTAACTTCCTGATGCATCTTTATCAAAATATACATGAGCCTCAAACATCAGATTATCTGCCGGATCAAAAAGGTACTTCAACGTATCACTCATATAAGGCCAGCGCTCTGCCGAGCTCCAGTCATTACCACCTACAATAATCGTATTTTTCATATCTACTTCGCGAATAGCTATAATAGATGTCTGAACCATTTCGAACCAAGTTAATGAATCGCTTAAATCATGAGGTTCATTCATTATGCCATGTCCATAAATATTGGTATACCCACTCATCTCTCTAACCAATCGTTTCCAAAAATCCGCAAGATGTTCGGCTGTTAACCCATTCGTACCGATAACAATACTCTTTCCATCCATCTTCCGACGTGCATAATTATGCAAATCAAGAATAACTTTCATATTTCTTTCTTCAGCTGCCGATACAAATTCTTTCAAACGAGATAATTCCACCACGTCCAGTGGTCCAAACAACTGAGGCTGCAAACGCTCCCACTTAAAAGGCAAACGTACGAGAGTCAGACCTTTCTTTTTAAAATAATCCAATTCCTCAATCCCAGGATACCGATAATGTTTTCCATACACGCCCGGCATATTTCCTTCTGCAAACTCTGCACATGCCAAATTTATTCCATAAGGTTGTTCTCCTTTATTAGACGCAGAATACGATACAAAAGGAACAAATATCAACAACAATAAAAGAAACTTCGATCTGATCATCTTAAAACCTATAATTATTATATTTTATCTTAACTACTAAAAAATAAATCACTTAATTTGCACTGGAGTTGCAAACTCCGTATCCATATCATAAGGCAATAACCACACCTTATTACCCTTTCTATTTGTAAAGTATAATTTCGATTCTGACATACGGTCAGCATCTCCATCTGCCCAAAAAGCATAAAAATCATCATGAGCATTTACCGGTCTACGCGCATAGGAATGATTGAATAAACTATTCTTTGTTACATTACGCACTTTAATCCAACTCTTACCTTCATCTTTACTTCTCCAAAGTACCATCTCTCCTCCAGTACCCCATTTTTGGGGACCAGCCTCCGTAGGCCCTACAATAACCCATTCTTTCCCTCTCACATAAATAGACCCCATATCGTAGTTATGTGTCGACTCACAGACTTTATGCCTTTCCCACTGCTTCCCGGTCCAATGAAAAACAACCCACTCTCGGGGATTGCCCTGAGGTCCCGGTTGAAAATGTCTACTTACAACAGCTAAAATTATCGGATTACCAAACCTATCAAAGTTCATATCATTCAAGTAAAGCAACTTACCCTCATTCTTACCATCATATACTAAAGCAGGATTTACCGGTTCAGTAAGAGGTACTCGAATATTTTCTCCTGTAACAGTCTGCCAATTTTCTCCCATGTCCATCGTCTGTACTACATATAAATTTGTACGTGTATCAGCTGAACCTTCTGGATGATAATTAAATGCTGTTACAATTTTATTCCCCACTATGTTACTAATCTGGTAATGCCCTTCTATCCCTGCCAATTTTTGATCAGGATACCATTTTTTACCATCAAAACTGGTTGACCAATATAACTCTCGCCCACGATTCTTTCCCGTATATTTTGTAAACAAATGCATAAAACCCTCACCCTCAACATACCAAGGCTGCGGATAGGTAAAAACCGCTTCATACATTTTCTCAAAACTATCAATTGAATAAGGTTCCCTACTTTTATATACAGTCCCTAAGCGGCTAACATTTCTTCCACTGACAAATACCCAAATGTAGCCATCTTTATCAATCGATATAGAGCCATTATCATGCGGATCATCTACACCATTTTTATCGCAAACAACGACAGGTCTTGGCACCACCTTTTTCTTATGGTCATAATATGAAGCCATTACCAATAAATGCCTTTCATCTTTTTGAGTCGTACCCCCATATACGAAAAAAGTCTTTTCCACTTCTGGTGCATATATGGCTACCGGTACATGGTCGGCCGTATAAGTTCCCAACCCTCCAGAATACTTATATCCGTATTCTGAACTTTGCCCTATTGTATACCAGATTCCTTTATAACCATCCATCCGACAATTTTGGCCTACCATATCAATAGACAGACACAACAACCCCACTGAAAAAAAGAAAAAATATTTTAACATAAAATTTATATAATGGAATTATAAATACGATAATAATAAGAATATAAGAGCTGGTTTCCAGAAAAACAGGTAAAACCTGTTTTTCTGGAGTAACAATATAAATAACAATAAATCAAATAATTATAAGATATTACCGCACTTTCAACCTCTTCATACTAACCGTCATACCAGCTCTTGTCTCAGGTGCAGAGTTAATATAAATATATGCTTTATATCTACCATCTGCCGTCTCGGCCCATATTCCCCCAGTCTCAACCATATTTATAACAAAAATAGGAGAGTTAGATACATCTATTTGCTGCAAATCCACATCATCCACAAACACTCCAAACTCATTTCTTGCCAGCTGTTGATCTGCTGAGGCATATACTCTCATCATTTTTGTAGAGTTTGTAAAACTTTCCGGAACAGTTACTCCCGGGAGGTAATCTTTATCTGCAGTAGGAGATACAAAAGCATGCAAAAATTTTACACCTCGCATTTGCCTAAACAGATATATAAAATCTATCTTTTCAGGATGCTGAGCAGCCTCAGCCGGTGTATAAGTCCTCATATCTTCAATCGAAAAGTAGGTATTATTCTTCAATTCGATATCCAATTTCATATCCATATTCGATATTTTATACGGACCCATTTTATAGTTTACGGCCTGACCATTACTAATCTCGGCAGAAAAAGTAAATGAAACTTCTCTTCCTCTTGCATCTTCCGGAATTATATAATAATAACGAAGTGTAGAAGCACAAGTATCTACCGTAAAATGTACCTCAGTCACACCTCCATTAGTCTCAGACGGAGACCCAATCTCTACCCCGACATCAGTACCAACATCATCTGTATGATATGAACGATGTTCCATGTATGTTCCTTCAGCACCAGAAATAGAAGCTTGTACTCTAGCTGAAACCAATCTTCCTTTCTCTCTCGGAAGAGCCATAGCGTATGCAAATTCAATCTGTCCTCCAACAACATTCGGACCTAAAGACCTCTTGATACAATCATTGGTCAGCTTAGTTACTCCATCCGGTACCTCATATTCATCACTACAGGAAACAAACAGAAAAGAAGCCAAACATATGACAGATAATATACTAAAATTTTTAAAATACATAATTACTACTATTTTATGGTTGCTGAACGGTAATCAAAACAGTATATGTTTTACGAACCTTTCGGTTACCTGAAATCACCGTATACTGTTTTGGATGTTCTAAATCTGAAAAATCTACTTTCCCCACAATTTTAGGATCGAGCTTAGCATCCGTTGCTAAAGAGAATTGAGGATAAATATTTCTTAAATCCGTACCAAATTGCACTTCCGCACTAATCGTAAGTTTTTCTTCATCAATTACGACTAATTTTTCTGTCAACACAGAACGTTGGTCTGCTCCTAACAACTCAAGGTTACTAATATAACAATCCTCTCGGTCGGTTATTAATAAGCCATCTTCATCGATGGGAAATTTAGTACATCCCACTACTATCAAAAATATAGTCAGTATGGTAAAAAGATATTTTTTCATCTTATTGATATATTATTTTTATGAACTCAATACAATATAGAATCAACTTATAACCAAGGCGTATTCTGTGTAAGATTTGGGTTCCGATCTCTTTCAGACTGTGGAATTTTGAATATATAAGCCTGCCTCAAAGCCAATGCCGACAAACCAAAAAACCAACCTTGCCGTTGAGCACCATGAGAATCATAATTATATACAGCCGGTCCTCCTACATAAATACCCCAAGCACGTTCTATTGCACGCCATCTACGCAAATCAAACGAACGCTGACCCTCTGCAACTAACTCAACAATGCGTTCCTGCTCAATAGCAGAAAAGAAAGCGTCATAATTAGCTGTTTTATCTGCAGTTAACGGAGGGAGATTTCCTCTATGACGAACACGATTTACAAGGTCAATAGCATATGGTTGAGGACCATTTACCTCATTATCGGCTTCTGCGTACATCAAAAATACATCAGCTAACCGTATTACCGGCCAATTCATATCACCTTCATCCCGGCCGGCTCCACCATAATTCCGTATAAATTTTCGGAACACATAACCGTCTACCGAACGGTCTGTACGATAAGTCGTATACTCTTTTCCATTAATCTCAACTTTACCACCCCAATTTTTAAATATGAAGGGTACATATCCAGTCTCCTTTTGGCTACTAAGACTCATAATCATCTCATAATCCCACAACATTGTAGCTTTCATTCGATAATCCCGATTAGCATAACTTTCCGGATTAAGTGCTGAATTTTCAGCAGTCCGAGCATTCGGGTCCGAAGGATTCATACCGACCACTTCTGGTAAGAAATCTCCCGTTTTAGTAGACTGATAACGATTTACCAATCGCATAGCCGGAGTTAAACAACATTGAGAATTTTCTTGGCTTCTTCCTCCAAAATCACGCATATAAGGATCTCCCTGAGCACTGCCGACTCCTCCATGCGTAAAATAAAATATCATTTCACCTCCATCATTAGCATTCCCGGTAGAAGGAATAAACATATAATAATAATTGGGTAAAACTTCAGCATTTCCCATCGTCCCCCAATCTCCAGGTTCTCCATTACGGAACAAATTCAATCCATAATCTTCTATCACATGCTTAAAATCTTCAGCAGCTGCACTGAAAGCCTTTTTGGCTTCTTCAGGATCGGGAGTAAACGTACTGAGTTCAGGCCAGCCATATTTATTCCAAGAAGCCCAATATAATTGAAGTTTTCCCCTAAAAGCCAAAGCCGCAGGTTTTGCCGCACGTCCAGATATTTCACTTCTATCCGGAAGCTTATTAAACGCATAGGTAAAATCACTCATAATTTTTTCCTTAATTTGAGCAATAGGCATACGCGAAAGGTTTACGACCTCCGAATAGAAGTGAAATATCTGGACGTGCGGCAAAACCTGCGGCTTTGGCTTTTAGGGGAAAACTTCANAATTATCATATACGATATGCTCAATATAGGGAACATCTCCCCACATCGATATCAACCGAAAATAAATCATGCCACGTAACAGCTTAGCCTCTCCAATAATTGTTTCCAAATTTTTTTTCGACTCGGAAGTTGCATTTGGCAACATTCGTTCTACGTTATCTATCACATAATTAACTCGATGGATACCCCCATAACAATATTTGAAATAATTATCAAAACGACTTCCGAAATTCCACATTGGGTCTGGGAAATACAACCCTTTGTAATAGGCTGCACCTCCACGTGTTATATTCGTTTCAGAACAACTCAAAATCCCAGAACCATCATATATTCGCACATAGTCACCTTGACCATCAAAATAATAATCTCGATGAAATAGTCCCCGAACGTGTGAATACGCTCCCATTAACGCAGTAGTAGCGTCTTCTTCGGTTTTCCAAAATTCTACACCAGGCATCTCTGTTGTCGAAAGCTGATCTAATAAATCATCATGACACGAAACCGACACAAAAAGTGTCCCCAGCAAAAAAATACTTACTAATTTACTTTTTATATTATTCATAATAATACTCCTTTTTAAATCTCGACATTGAGACCGAATGTGAAAGTTTTCATCAATGGATAACCATCATTAACATTTAACTTTTCTGGGTCTAGTCCCCGGAATTTAGAAAAAGTCAAAAGATTATCAGCTGAGAAAAAAACACGTATATTACTTATTCTTATTTTTTGTATTACAGATTTTGGAATACTATACCCCAACTGCACATTTTTTAATCTCAAATAAGCTAAATTATCAAGATAAAAAGTCGATTCTTTACGATTATTGCCTCCACCTAAACGAGTCCATCCTCCGTCTCTATTTTCCACCGACCACGTCTTGTTCCACAAATCCCAAGTTGTGGCTGTTCGCCCTTCATTGTTACCCAATGACGTATTATTATTGGATGGTAACCAAAAAGCTTTTCTTCCTGCAGCACCTTGAAACATAATTGACAAATCAATGCCTCTCCACTCAAAATTACTATTCAAAGCAAAATTAGTTGTCGGGCGGTCTCTTTGCAGGCGAGGATAAACTCTCTTATCGCTATCATCTATCTTGCCATCTCCATTCAAATCCTTATATAAAAGATCTCCGGGACGAGCTCCCTGTGGTGTGGCGTTATAAATATCGTTCCATGTCTGCGCTATTCCAATTGCCTCATAAGCCGAAACATAATTGTATGGCATACCTACAAAAACATAATCCGCATTCCCGTCTTTATTCGTATAAGTCGTATTACTTCCCAAATATTCATTCCACTTCTCCAAAATGGTCGCATTGTAAGAAGCATTTACATTTACCATATAATTAAAATCACCTTTGGCTCCTTGATAAGTCACATTTACTTCAACTCCCTTATTACGCATATTGCCAATATTTTTACGAGGAGAAGAATAAGCTCCTGATAAAAGAATAGAAAAATCAGAAGGCCTAATCATTTTTGTCGTAAATCGGTCATAATAATCTATTTCGACAGATAAATGATTTTTCAAAAAGCCCAAGTCTAATCCAACATTCGTCACTGCAGTTTCTTCCCATGTCAAATCCCGATTAATCATTTTCTTATTCACCAGCCCTTTAATAAGAGCTCCATTAACAAAATAAGAAGACGAGCTCAATGTTTCAAGTTGTTCATACTCCCCTACGGCACTATTATTACCCAACTTTCCATAAGATGCACGTAATTTGGCCCGGGATAACCATGACCCAGCCCAACGATTAATAAATGGCTCTTCTGAAAATATCCATCCTACCGATCCAGAGGGGAAAAAGCTATATCTATAACCATATAAGAACTTAGACGAACCATCAGAACGAAGATTCACTTCAAAAAGATATTTATTGAATGCTGCATAATTGATACGACCAATAAAAGACATCAATCCTTGCGCACTAGAATATCCTTCTACAGACGGGTCTACATTTAATGTCGCATTTATTTCATGTAAGTCGGAATGAATCCGGTCTTTAGCTGACGACATTTGATAACGATTGAACCAGTATTCCCGGCTAAATGCCGCCATAACACTTAAATTATGATTCTTCTTAATAGTCACATCATATCCCAATCGAGCATTTAATTGAGTCTTATAACCTGTATTGGTATAATTGGAAACACCGGCATTATCCTCTACAAACCGACGATCGGTCAATACTCCCTTTTGAAAATCATAAGCTCGTGTCGGAATATCGGCTTGATACCGGAATTGATTATAGTAATTAATCGTATAATCCACTCTGGCATTCAAACCTTTAATGATATCCCAACTTAAAGAAATATTACCATTTGCTTCCTGCCGATCTTTTTGGGACAATTGATTTGTATATGCCGAATAAGGATTAAATACCTGAGAATCTTCTCCATATGCCATTGCACCTCCATAATATCCAGTAACCGGGTCATAAGGGGTAATACCCGCAACAGCAAATTTCATTGAAGCGGCATTGATTGTTCCTTGAAAGTCATTTGTATTAGCATACTGCATTTTCGACCAGTTTCCTGAAAATTTCGTTCCGATTGTCAGATTAGGAAATATTTTCATATCATAACTCATTCTCGCATTATACTGAGTATAATCGTTATTCATTAAAAGCCCATCCTCATCCATTATCCCTACGGAAACAAAATAATTAGATTTATCATTACTTCCTGAAGCTGAAATATTATACTTCTGGATACCTCCTGTCCGCAAGATAACATCATACCAATCTGTATTAGGATAACGCAAAGGGTCTATCATACCCATAGCCATCCATTGATCAATTGTCCCATTTTTGAAACGAAAATTATCAGGAGCAGTAGAGACTGCCGCATTTCGTTGCAACAAAGTCAACGAACGAGCATAATCACTCATATACTCCCAAGCATGAACGGGTATCCCTATCGAATAAGATGCCGATGCATTAATTTTGGATTTCGAGCCCTTACCACTTTTAGTCGTAATCAAAATAACTCCATTCGCAGCTCTTGATCCATAAACAGCCGAAGAAGCTGCATCCTTTAACACCGAAACACTTTCTATATCATCCATATTCAACCGGTTAATATCCACATCAGGCATACCATCCACGACAATCAAAGGATTGGCATCATTTACCGTCCCCATCCCTCGAATCAACATAGTCATTCCTTTATCTCCGGCAACACCAGAGTTCTGACTAATCGCCAGCCCAGGGACTTTTCCCTGGAGAGCCATAGATACATTAGGTAAAGAACGGCTGGACAACTGCTCGTCAAATTTAACTGCCGATACGGCACCCGTCAGATTGACTTTCTTCTGGGTACCATAACCAACGACCACCACTTCATCAATATCTATTGCATCACTCTCCAGAACTACACGAAATAAAGTCTTACCTTTAATCGGAACTTCAATCATTTTCATTCCCACATATTTAAACACCAAAATTGCATTCTGAGGAACATTTTTCAATATAAATTTTCCATCAAAATCCGTAACAGTTCCTGTCGTCGTTCCTTTTACCAGAACCGATGCCCCGATAATAGGTTCTCCACTCTTATCTAAAACGGAACCGGATATATCTCCTAAGGTCTGCTGAAGAACAGATATCATATCTGCTGCTTGTGCTCTCCCTAAAGATAATCCCAATACTGCTATCAAAGTCACAATCCGTATACTAAAAACAAAAGTCCTCATACTGCGACTAAAATTACAGCCTCTTAAATGAGTTTTTTTCATAGATTATTTGTTTGCGAAATCAATTTATTATAAGTCCTCTTTATTTTTTCATCACCTTAGTATATCCATTACATTTTCCATCCTTATAGGTTTTTACTATGTAGATACCAGAAACAACATCCTCCATATTTACAATAGAATTTGAGTCTGACTTTACTTTCTGACCTAACGAATTAAATATCGATACATTATCAAAGTCACCTTCAATAGTTAATAAATCGACTACCGGATTAGGATAAACTCTTACTGCTGAAATATCCTTTTTCGTTTCAAAAATTCCTACGGTTCCTCCTTCATCTCCAAAACGAACGACACCACAATTGTCCATATTATTGTAAGGTTCTACAGGTCCATTCTTTTTCCATGCCATTCTTTTACGGCCTTTCCCATCATTATCATTATCTACAATCACAACATCAAACCCCATCCCTTGAGGAAGATTTTGGAATGCTTCAATACTCAAAGCTTCATCTTTATCATTTGTAAATGCATTTAAAGGAAATTCAAACTCAATACCATAACCTGTTCCATCACTTTTCAACTGATAAGCAACTCCTACTTGTTCTGACAAAGAGCCATACAGAAGACCACTGGGATAAGTAACATAGCCATAACCATACTCATCATCCATATCCGGAGCCATCTGGAAATGACCTTTATCCATATGTCCGTTCACATAAGCCGGAGATTTACCGTCATTCAGCACATCATTTACATCCAAATACACTTCGACTTTATCATAAATATGTTTATTTTTCACATCATCCGGATTTTTCCAAAGTGGATAGAGCACATCATCGGTTACGTCAATATAAACATACAAATAATTGTATTTTGAATTGGTCTTGTCTTCTTGATAGAACATTTTAAAATATGCTGTCACCGAAGGTTCTTCTGTGACCGTCTCATTCTGCTTAAACGGTTTATCAATAGGTATAGCTTCTATCTGTGACCAAATCGGTTCATCAGCAGAACCATCCATTGATATGGCTGCATTTTCTGCAGAAACTTTCTTAATAGTCAAATCTTGTTGTGCCCATACTGAGATACCTGAACTCAGCAAAACAGCAGAAAATAAAGAACATAAAAATTTTTTCATAATGGAGATTTTTAAATAATTATTTCTATACACTTTTAACTCAATCAGCTAATTTTATTTATTCTTTTGTAATACTTTCTTGAAAAACACCCCCTGACGAGAAGGAGTAAATTCATAGTCTTCAATTAAAGTAGGAGCCCAATCCGGGTCAAAACACCAAATTGTATATGATACACCTTTTTTATCAAAATAATCGATAATAGCTTTTCCATAGGTCTCATCTCCGATTACGGGAATATGTTCTCCCCGTTCTCCTGCCCCCACAAAACCCAACTCTGTTGCAATGACAGGATAATACTTTGTAACTTTTCCCCAATCAGCGTCCCATTTATCTTCCCAAGGTTGCTCCCGTTTTTGCGGGTAAGGGTGTGTCACATAAGCTACATTTGAACGATTCACCGGATTTTCAATAACCTCATCCAATAAATAAGCCCAATTCATCCCAGCCACCAGACAAATTTTCCGATTATCTATCTTCCGTATTTCATCGATTAACTTCTCCATCATCGGACGCCATATCTCCCAATTCAAAGAATGCTCTTCTTCAATCGGCTCATTAAACAATTCGTAACAAGCAACGACAGAATTATTTCTATATCTTTCTGCCATTAGCTTCCAAAACTTGACTGTTTCATCCCAATTGGTCGCATAATTAAAATGAGGATATTTGTCTCCCGGAAGGTTTCCTATAGAATGCCAATCTATAATCACATACAAACCTGCTTTCTCTGCCCACTTAACACCTTTATCAAGTAACTGCATATAGGCCTCAGCTCCGCGATATCTCCATGTATACGGATGTACAGGAAAACGAACTACATTACAGCCCCATTTTTTAGCTTCTTTAAAATACTTAAAATTCCAATGACCTTCTTTTTCCAATTTATCCGGATCCGAAAAACTAACACCTGCTAACCGCACAACCCGGCCACTTTCATCAACAAAAACATTTTCTTTTACAGACAAAGCAGCAAGGCCTTTTTCCTCCTTAGATTTGGCAGCAACAGGTAGTACAGCCAATAATAAAAAAATAACTGAACCGATAAATAATCTATTTTTCATGGTCTATACCAAATATTTTTAAATAAATATCTTTTTACTTTCTAATTTCTAATGAGTAGTGAACTCCCAATAAATTTCAGATTTATGTTTTTCAATCTTTTGAAGAAGAGAACGAGTCCCAAAGAAGACCCTGTTCTCTCCTCTACATCTCAATAATTAAAGTTTTACCATTTTCTGGGTTTCAACATTACCATTTGAACACAAAACATGCACCATGTAAATACCAGATGTAAGATTTTCTACATTCACATTCGTCTGGTTAACTCCACCTAAAACACTCTCTTTTACCAAATTTCCCGACATATTAAATATTTGGATACGTTCTATTCCAAATTCGGAATTTATATTTATATTATTAAGCACAGGATTTGGATATATAGAAATTACATTACCCTTACCATTAACCGATTGAATATTCGTCTCTTCAGATACTGGAAAATATTCTTGAAGAATCCTCATTTGTGCCGGTTCAAAATAAGATGTTATATTATCCTTATTTAAATTTTTTGGTTGGACACTTACATGATCATTATCATACCCTGTACCAGCAACCCAATATGTCCCGGAAACTCCATTTTCTTTCAGGTACGTCAACACTTCATCTAACATAATTAACCAACGTACGTCATTTCTCGGAACACCAAATTCACCAAGAATCCCTTTTTTATTATTTGTCTTCAACCAATCTACGTAAGGCTTCAAACGAGAGATATGCTGATTAGAGCTACGCACTTCCTTATCATAATCTCCATATTTATATAAACCTGATTTATCCAAATCAAAATAACAATGAGCTTGGAATATCAAATTATCTGCCGGATCAACCAAATCTATCAGATGTCCTCCTGTCGTAGGCCAAGTCGATGATGAAGCATAACTTTCGCCTTCTACAACGATAGCCGTCTTAGTATCTACTTCACGAATAGCATTAATAATAGCCTGAGCAGCATTTAGCCAAACACCTTTTTGCAATCCATAAGGTTCATTCTGAATATCGTATCCCCAGATATTCTTATAATCTTTGAACTCAGCAGCCAACTTTTTCCACACATCTGCCATATGTTCCTGCGTAAGAACTCCTTCTCCTAATGTATGCTTCGTACCATTAATCGTATAACGACAATAATTGTGCATATCAATCATTACATACATTCCAAGCCGTTCAGCTTCAGCAATCACTTTCTTCATTTCCTGAATATCCGAATCAAGGTCAAGGTCTCCATTCAACTCATGCTGGATACGTTCCCAACGGAACGGAAAACGAAATAGACGAACACCTTTTGATTTGAAATAATACAAATCCTTAAATGAGGGATAAAAATATTCAGTACCAATCTTACCATGAACGGAACCACCACAAGCACTGGCCAAATTAACACCAATAAGCGGAGTATCAATATCGGGCAAAACATCACCTTCTGCTGCAGCTTCCCAATCAACAGAAACCTTGCCTTCTTCACCCAATCCTAACGTATACTCACCTTTGAATGCAAAAATATTATCGACATAAAGGTTTCCTTTGCCTTCAAATACTATATTCTCAATTGCCGTACAGTCAAGACCGGCTTTTTTCAAAGCATTGATTGAAATATTATAATATACCCAATCCTTATCTTTCAGTTCAAGAACTTCATCGGCATAATATACATTCTCCGAACCTGCAGCTTGGAACCCTATCTTCAAAGATGCATCTGTAACATCCACATTTTTATATATATTGAAATGGATATATTCCATATCATCCACATTTATCGGAGTCAAAGCAGTTACTACCGCTTTATCCAACGAAAACATCCTCATTACTGATTCATCTCCAGCTCTTAATTTTCTAAATTTAAATTCCGTAGCACCATTTACTGCAGCCAACGCCAAATCGGTAATATTTTTATAAACAGATTTTTCGGTATAAATAGGCTTCACAGTTTCCGGAGCCATAATCGGCTCATAAGCAGATTCAATTTCATAAGTATAAGAATCGGAAGATTCACCTTTAAAGGCATAAATATTATCGTAATAGAGCCGATCCACAGCAAATCCGCTTGCACTAAATATGCGTAACTGCTTCAAACCAGTAAGAGGTCCTTGTTTTTCCTGGTCTTGTGTATCTTTAAACGCATTTAACGGGACATCCACACTCACCCAAGTACCGGATTTTTCTATTTTATACTCAGGGACACGGCCTTCAGTTGTCCCGTCACTCAATCCATATATTAAACGAGGTGTTCCAGAAGGAACCCACACATCGTAATGCAGGTAGTCCATATCACTTAAATCTATTGCCGGATCAATTTTAATCAATGTCCAGTTCAAAGAGCTAAAACGCAATAAGTTATCTCCTTCCACTCGAGTAACTACATCCATCGTAGCAGCTGGAGAACCCGGATTGGATTGTGTTAATGTAGTTACATTCTCATAAGTATCACTAAATATAGACACTACATCTTTAGCCTCATGCTCAGGTACAGGTGCAGCTACTGTCGGAAGTTTTGGGTCCACAGGAGGTATCTCTTCCCCATTAATACCATAAGTATAAATATTATCAATATATATAGTCTGAGCATATCCTCCTTCGCGAATAAAATGTAATTTATTTACCGTCGTAAACAAAGAAGCATCTGGATCATCCTTAAACTCCGACATAGGAATATCAAGACTGTTCCAGCCAGGATTCAACGTTCGTTTAACCTCTATACCGTCATCAAATTTTATTTTTAGATTGACAGTACCGCTTTCTCTTACAACAAAAACATCCAAATGGAGATTACCCATGTTACTCAGATTGATTTCTGAACTTAAATTTATATAAGCCCACATATTTAGACCATCGACAAGATTAATTACATTATCTTTTTCAAATGGAGTTATTATAGATGCTGTTCCTGTACCGGAAAAATCCTTGATTTCTGTCAGATTAGAATAAGCATCACTAAAAATAGATTTTACCTCAGAAGCATCACGGGTCGGAACAGGTGCAGCAGCAGGCAAGCCATATACATATATGTTATCTACATAAACAGTAATAACCTCAGCTTTGGAATTACATAAACTCAGCTTATTAATAGCTGAAAGATCAGTATCAAATTCAGAAACTTTGATATCCACACTATTCCATCCCTCATTCAAAGTACGAGCCACTTCATTTCCACTGGATAGTTTAAATTTCAAATCAACCGTACCAGACTCTCCCGGAATATAAACATCGGTATGTAAAGTTGCATAATTTGTAATATTAGCAGCTTTACCAAAATTAATATTTATCCAGTCTTCCAAGCCTACCAACTTTATCATTTCGTCTGTGCCAACTACCATATTTATTATTCCAGTACCTGCTCCATCGATACTCGAAATACTTTTATTAGTCATATAAGCATTACTAAAAACGGAGAGTACATTACCAGCCGCCATAGTCGGAAGAGGAGCGGACACAGACGGAGCTGTCGCATCCGGCTCGGGAGCCTCTACCTTACCATAGGCATAAATATTATCTATATAAATATTTTGGACATAACCGTTAGATGCAATTAAACACAATTGAGTCACATCTTTAAACATCAATTGAGAACTGGCACCAGCAAAATCCGAAATGGGGATATCGAAACTATTCCATCCTCCATTTACCGATACAACAACCTCATTTGAAGTAGCATTGAGTTTCAACTTATATTTTCCTGCACTTGTACGGAAGGTATAGATATCCACATGCAGCGTTTCTTTCTCCGAAAAATCTACCGAAGAAAAATGAACATTTGCCCAAGAATTCATTCCCCCAAACAATTTTATCATATTATCATTTCCAAATAAAGTTTCAATAGAGCCTGTTCCAGTTCCAGAAAACGTAATATTTGAAGAATTCAAATATGCATCACTAAATATATTCGTAACAATATCTGCGTCTTGTGTAGGATTCGGTGCTGAATTTGTAGGGACATCTGATTCTGGGTCCGGTTTAGGATCTATGGTTATATCTTCTGAACTATAAGCATAAATATTATCTATATATATAGAACGTTGATTTCCTTTATTATCTTGAAATCCTATTTTTAACACATCCTTAAAATTTGGAGCAATTTTTCCTCCTGTCGGAGTTCTATAATCATCCAACTTTATCTCAACCTTATTCCAACCTTCTTTCAATGTCGCAACAACAAAATTATATGTATTGACATTATCGCTGCTCTTAAACATTACTTTCACCGGTGTTTCACCTTCTATAACATAAATATCCGCATACAGAACATCATACTCGTCAATATCAATAGATTTGTCAAAGTTGATAAAAGACCAAGGATTCAAAGCTTTTTCCAAATAAATCATATTATCTCCAAGTACAGAAAGCTGAGAGCCTGAAATAGTAGCACCACTTATATTTGTAAAACTATTTATACCGACTACATTGGGTGTATAAAAATCACTATACAAGGATAACACTTTGCTCGCATCGTGAGTCGGAGTTGCCGGCAAACTTTCTGGAGGATTAGCAACAACGGCCAAAGAGGGCCTGATACCTAAAAAGAAAACTGCAATAACAAATAGCAATTGGATAAGTCTTTTTTTCTTCATGATATTTTTTTAATTATAAATATATAGACAAATGTACCGAGATACTTTTTAAGGCTATAAAAAAATATTGCAGAAAAATAGAAATATAGAACACTCTGAATAAATAATCTAACAATCAGCTATTTATAAAAATAAAAACTAAGGCAAAAAACCTACTATATGAAAATAATAATATAGAAATTTTTCAAGTAGAAATTACTAACATAAATATCCCAAAAGCATCAGAAAAATAAAAAATTAGAACAGAAAAATAAAAATATACAACAAATATCTATATAAATAAATTTATGTCAATAATACAAATTGCTAATAATAAAACATTTACAAAATATCAAAAACACTTCAAATACAAAAATAAAAAAATTACCTACTATATGACAATAGAAAATTGATTAACTTTGTTTTGATTGATATTATGCTTAAAATCATTTTCGCCATGCAACGCACACTAATCTTACTTCCCATTTTTTTACTTATAATTATGGCCTGTTACGGATCTAACTTCCGAAACTACCAGGTAGATGATGGTCTATCCCACAACAGTGTATGGTATGTCATGCAAGACAGCGATGGTTTTATGTGGTTCGGAACAAATGACGGATTAAACAGATTTGACGGTAAGCACTTTAAGGTCTACAAACACAATCCTAATGATTCAACATCTATAGGACATAATTTCATACATTGTATACAGGAAGACTCTAAAAATCGAATGCTGGTAGGCACCAGAAACGGACTCTATCTTTACAATAAAAAATTAGATAATTTTATTTGCATCAACTTGTCAAAAAGCAAAAAACAAGATATCAATATCAACGATATAACTGAAGACAGTTATGGAAATATATGGATAGCATCACATGGAAATGGATTGTACAAACTAAATCAAGACTTATCTGTCGAAAAACATTTTTCGCTCAATGATTCTCCCCAAACAACATCTCTTAATTATATATGGACTGTTGTTACCGATCATTTAGGAAATTTATGGTTAGGAACCGCTGGTAAAGGTCTTGTACACTTCGATCCCAAAAATGAAGTCTTTACTCCAATAACAGACCGGAAAAATCTGAATATATCTGACCAGTCAATATACAGTATTCATTGTGATAGAAACAACGACCTTTGGATTGGGACATCAACAAAAGGACTTTTCAAATACAATTTTATTAATGGCAATGCAACACATTATCTCAACAATACTGGAAATATAAAATCTATTATCGCCTTTTCCAATAAAGAGCTTATTATGGGTTCAGATCATGGCTTAATCATTTTTGATAAAGAATCAGGGAAATACAATATTCCCAAAGAGGAATCTGGATATGAAAACATAACAGATAACTCTATTTTCTCAATTACTAAAGATAGAGAAGGAGCTTTCTGGATAGGGACTTATTTCAATGGAATAAACTATTTCTCTCCAAGTGTCAGTAAATTTCTATATTTCAGTAATCTATCGGAGAGTAAGACGAACAAATATATTGTCAGTAGTATGACTGAAAACTATAATGGAAATATTTTGATAGCAACTCATAATAATAATATTATTTATGAATTTAGTCCCCAGAATCATACTACAAAGGAAGTTTTTAAAATGCCCCACTCCAATATTCAAAACATATTTAAAGATAATGACAAATTATATGTCAGTACTTATGGCAGAGGGATATCTATACTATCTATAAAAAACGGAAAAGAAATCGGAAATCTTGCAATCAATACAATTGAAGGTAAATCAATCTTCAAGATATCCAACAACAGATTGCTCTTAGCTTTAGAAGAAGGCGGAAGTGCCTGGCTTAACCAACAAGGAGAAATCAAACGAATAAAACAATTACAAGGTAAACTTATTGCAGACATCATTGAAGATAACACGGGAAACATATGGTTTGCAACACATTCTTACGAACTTTTTTGTTTGAAAAAAAATGGTAACTGGATCAATTTTTCTTCTGAAGAATATGACAATAAACTCTCCGGAATCAGAGGATTCAATGGGTTATTATGCGATCAGAAAAACAGAATTTGGATATGTACTAAAAATGACGGTGTCATACTTTTCAACCCTGAAACCAATAAAATTGAAAAAACATTTGATGCTCAAAATGGCTTGCCATCTAATATTACCTACTCAATCGTAAATGATAAAAACGGGAATATATGGGTCAGTACTCAAAAAGGAATTGTCCGAATTACTGTTGATAATATAAATGACTTAAAAATATTCGGATATATTGGAAAAGAGATTCAATATAACTCTAAATGCATATTAAGAACGTCGTCCGGAATATTATATTTTGGAGGTGCTAATGGATTTATATCAATCAATCCTAATGAAATGGCAGTTAATAATATAAAGCCAACTATCGTAATAACCGGATTTAAAATATTCAATAAAGAAATGTTTCCCGGTAAAAAATTATCTCCTCTAAAGGCTCCTCTAAGCCAAACTCAAGAAATCATTCTGGAACGAAACCAATCTAACTTCAGCTTTGAATTTACAGCCTTAAGTTATGTATTTCCTGAGGCCAACCAATATGCATATATCCTTGAAGGATTCGATAAAGAATGGAACTATATAACTGATAATACAGCCCAATATATGAATATTCCTCCAGGGAAATATGCTTTTCGGGTAAAAGGTTCGAATAATGATGGCATCTGGAATGAAGCTGGTACACGCATCAATATTCTCGTCAAACCTCCTCTTTGGCAAGAATGGTACATGATTCTCCTATATATTACATTGATTGGAAGCTCCATATTCTATATAATAAAACAATATTATAAACATCTTGACGCTGTAAATAAAGAAAAACAATATAAATTCCAAATTGCTAAAGAAAAGGAGGTTTATGAGTCTCAAATCAATTTTTTTACTAATATAGCTCATGAGATAAGAACTCCTCTTTCTCTAATAACAGCTCCTTTAGAAAAAATAATACGTTCCGGAGATGGAAATAAACAGACTCAAAAGCACTTAAACTCAATCGAACGAAATACAAACCGTCTTCTCGATTTGGTAAATCAATTACTCGACTTCCGAAAAATAGAAAACGATATGTTTATATTAAACTGTCGTCTACAAAGTATCGAAAAAATTGTACAGAAAGTTTTTAAACAATACGAACAAGACACCAAACTGCATAATATAAAAATGACGATTGAAATACAGAAAGATGTCATTAGTTACGTCGACTCTGAAGCGTTATATAAAATAATCAGTAATTTAATCTCAAATGCTATAAAATTTACTAAAGACAAAATAAAAATAAAACTATCGGTAAATGGCAACAATTATTTTTTATCTGTAGAAGACAATGGAATAGGCATAAAAGAAGCTCATCTCGATAAAATTTTCGAAACCTTCTATCAAATACAGACAACAGACAATACTATGAACAAAGGTTCTGGCTTAGGCCTATCTCTATCTAAAGCTCTCGCTCAAAAATTAGGCGGAGATATCTTTGTCCAATCCAATTATAGTAAAGGGTCTATATTTACATTGGCACTCCCTATTAAAAGCCAAGAAACTCTCCCCCAAGAGATAAATGAAAGTATAAATGATACCGATATTTCAGAATTAGCAGAAACGGGACAAAATATCCTAATTGTAGATGATAACAGCGAACTCCGTATTTTCATAAAAGAATGTCTGTCAGACAAATATACTGTCACAGAAGCGAACAATGGTATTGAAGCCTTAAAAATTATAGAAAACAAAAATATAGATATCATTATCTCCGATATTATGATGCCCGTTATGGATGGATTGGAGCTATGTAATGAGCTAAAAAGCAACATAGCTTATTCTCATTTGCCACTTATACTTCTTTCTGCAAAAACAGATACTTCTACCAAGATAGAAGGTTTGAAAAAAGGTGCTGATATATACATGGAAAAACCTTTTTCTATCGAACAACTTGAAGCTCAAATTGCCAGTATCATAGAAAACCGAGATAAAATAAGAAAAAATTTCATTGAATCTCCGCTACAATATTTTAAACAAAATCCTGATAACAAAGATAATATCGATTTTATCCAAAAGCTAAATACTTTCATCTTGGAGAACATGTCTGATGAACATTTTTCCATTGATAATATAGCCAGTCAGTTTGCCATAAGTCGAACCAATCTTAATAACAAAATAAAAAATATAAGCGGTATTACTCCAAATGACTATATAAAACTCATACGACTAAATAAAAGTGCCGAATTATTAGGAAGTGGTAAATATCGAATCAATGAGGTATGCTTTTTAGTAGGCTTCAATTCTCCTTCTTACTTCTCTAAATGTTTCTTCGAACATTTCGGAAAATTACCTAAAGATTATATGCAGATGGGAACAGCCTCAATATAAACTCTCTCTAAAAATACATTTATGCCCATACAGATATAAACATTTAAGTCTGTATGGGCGAAATATTCTTCTAAAAGATTCAGTCTATAATATTATTCCCAGGTTTCAACTGTCGTATTTCACTCCCTAAAATATATTTACCTCTTACATTTTGAGGCAAAATTATACTTCCGACATACTTATTCCGCTTTTTCTTTAAATTTACAGAAATTATACCTTTGGGGTGAGGTACTTTTCCTGAGATTGTCTCTAATACTCCTAAATGAGGTTCTACCTTAATCGATCTAAAGTTAGGCTCAGCCGGTTCAACTCCACAAACCGTAGCCAATAAATCGTATACAGGACTGGCACTCCAAGCATGACAATCGGACCGGGTAGGCTCTGGATTTTCTGCAAAAGTAGTTAACCCCATATCGAGCATATCATACCAAGGCTTTAACATAGTAATATATAAATCTGCTTTTCCTACTTTCTTCATAGCTCGAAAAAGATAAAATTTATAATAAAATGTAGATTGGATCAAATCGGATTCCATATTTAACTTATCAAATAAATCAGTCTGCATATCTATTGGCACTGCATCCGATAAAATAGCCATAATATTTACATGTTGACTATAACTTGTATGATTCAAATCATCTGCTAATAGACCCCGATTATGATCCCAACATTTTTCATACACATTATCACACAAATTTGTATATACAGCCTTATATTTCTCAGCCAAATTCCTTTCGCCAAATACAGACAGAAGCTCTATTGCATCCTTCAATGTATAAGCTAATTGTAAAGACACGATAGCCGAACCACCTGTGCGACCTCCGGGAGGAACTCCTCCCACCGGTTTCCAATCATTCCATGGCCACTCTTTTGCCCAATCCACAAAATTCCAATGAGGAAGAGCTCCCAACATTCCTGATTTATCATCTATTTTTGATATGAACCATTCCAATACGGACTTAATCCCCGGAATACAAGACCTTACAAATTCATTATCATCCCTATACATCCAATAATCATGTACCATATTGATCCAATATAAAGAAAACGGAGGTATATATTGTGGAGTATTCCCCGGATAACGACTTGCTGTCAACCCTTCATACGTTCGAGAATAATCGAACATCTTTATCGCTTTACGCATCAACCGGTCATCTCCATCAACATATAAAGAGATAAGAGCTTGAATACGGGTATCTCCCAAATACTGTAACTGCTCATAATATGGACAATCAAAGTAGGTCTCATGTGCACATAAGCGTGCTGTACGCCATCCGACATCCCATATCTTATTAAGAGAAATATCATTACTCCCAAAACTTCCATTTTCAACAAACGGATAACCCGTATACATCCCATAAATATCCTGCAAGACCAAGGGCTCATCCTTCGTCTCAATATCCACCTGAATATACCGATACGTTCTGAGCCATAACGGCCTAAATAATCTCAGGTTTCCTCCATCCGGATAGAAATAATCGGTCAATCCTACAGCCGTCTTACCTTCGACTTCATTCCGGTTTCCTTTGTTCCCATCTTTGTACAAAGTTTCTCCATAAATCAATCGTATCTGGCTTCCCTTTCCTTCTGAAACAGTTATCTCGGGATAAGCTGTCGTCAAATAAGTCTGGTCTATCAAAAACGAGACCTTTTTATTAGCTTCAATTTTTATAGATGATTCACCCTCTAAAAAAGATTCAGGTACAGATACACCTTCAACTCTACGAATTCTTTTCATCCTTAACTTTTTTTCTTCCATCAAAGGAATATCCCTAGGAGCCAACACCCAGTGATAGAAAACTCCTGTCCCGTAAGGCTCTCCTGATTCCATCATCCGAGCTCTACTCCAATTTTTATCATCATAATTTACATCCTGCCATCCCCACGGATACAAATTACCCAGAACGATATCACAACATCCCACATCAGCTCTATATTCTAAAGAAGGGGAATAGGCTTTATTTTTTATTACTTTCCAGGAATCATCTGTATTAACAAGCTCTTCTCTTGGAGAATTTCCCTGTACAATCAATCCTGTTCGTAAAGACATTTGCGCTCCGGGCTTATATTCTCCAAAGTTCCAAACTTCAACGGCAAGCGTATTCTTCCCTTCTTTAAAAAAAGGAGCCAGTTCAACTGTTTCATAATACCAATGAGAAATATCCCCTCGTGCCGGGCCAAAACAAACTGGGGTCCCATTTACAAACAATCGATATCGATTATCAGCGGATATATTAATCACAAATGATTCTGGTTTTTCTTCCAATTCTACAGATTTACGAAAATGATAAACTCCATAATCATACACAGAAACTTCAGGACAAGTTATCCAACGAGCTGACCACCGATTTTTTGATAAATAGGAGGATGGTGTTGCCTCCAATAACACTTCCTCAGCAGCGGAAATCAATGGGGAAAACAAAATTCCACTGATTATAAATAACAAATATTGCAGCTTTTTCATTTTGACCGATATCGAAACAGTAAGACTTAATTAAAAATGTAGAGACAAAAAATGGCTTATCTATTGTCTCTACATTCAGCATCAACTTATAATTTATTTTTCCGGTCTCGGGACCGAATAATTCTCCAATCGTTTTTCTGCATAAATTCTAACATAATCAACGTACATATCTGAACCATTTCCATAGCGTTCCAAGTCAATAGGCCAACCACTAATCCCCCCAATAGCATAATTTATCAAAAATACATGAGGGCTTTCATATGAGACATCATTGGTCGGATGCCGGAGGACTTCCATGTCATCGAAATAATAAATAGTCTCTTCCTTACCTACATATAATCCATACGTGTGAAATGTTGTAGACCAAAAAGATTTCCCTCCCATTTCCATCATAGGAACCATACGGTCATATTCTTTTTTTCTATTTCCGTTAATATCTTTTTGTCCCCAAAAATGACTGGTTACAGCATATCCTGTATGATTCGGATTACCTTTTCCAACTCCCCCATAAGCCTCTATTATGTCTAACTCATCTCCATTCGATCCTCTGTCAAGCCCTGTAATAGTCCAAAATGCAGGCCAAGTGCCGATTGCTGACTGTGCTGTCAACCGGCATTCCATATAAAACGGAGCTTTCGTCCAGAGGCCTTCTCCATCCATATTAACAGAAGCTATCAACCCTGTACTTCCTTTAGTTCCAGGTCTCTTTCGAGCTTTTATTTTCAAGTAAGTATCTCTTTGTTCAAACGGATTATCTTGCCCGTCTACATCTGAAAACGGCCATCCACTAAAATCTCCAAAACGAGGTTTATGTGCATTATATTTGGCATTGCGTCCATCATTCGAAATAGATAATGGTCCATCGAAATCATCAAAATAAACCAAATCCATATCTCGAGCTCCAACCGGTTTTTCTGACGGGATTCCCTGGTTCCACTTTACTCCTCCAACATTATATAGTTGCAATTCGCACAAATCTTTAAGTCCCTTTTCATTACTTGCATAAATACGAATATTCATCGGACCTGAAGGGAACATGTCTGCATCTACTTCAAAAGTACCTTTTCCATTTTTGTCCAATTTTATCCCTCCAGGAGTCAAATTTACATCATATCCCCATTTACTCTGATTATTCTTATCCGGAGCACTCCAACAAAAAGCTTTGGCTACAGTCATCCCTTTAGCTTCAAGCTTTACAACAAATACACCTTTAACATCACTCCTATAAGACGGTTGCAATACTTGTATAGCTTGTATCCAATCGCTAAAATCTTCATTATCTGTCTGTCCATGATTAAAATCATCATAATCAGACTTAGACAAATGAGTCTGAGCCATAACACCAACAGGGAAAGCAATCAGTGTAAACAACATTAAACTACACTGCATCAAACATAAATAAGAAACTAAAGATTTCATCATAAAATTTTTCTGTTATTTAAAAACTCTGGTATCATTTCATTTCAAAGGATGGAGGAAATGCACTTTCCGCAACCGCCCAATTTTTATTCGGATATTTTCCCATCGTAAATTCCAATACTCCTCCTTGCATCAGTTCATCATGACTAAACCAAGACTTTTCCCAAGATTTACCATTTAATTTTACTGATTGAATATACTTATGTTCTGGAGCATAATTATGACATATTATTTCAAATGTCTTCCCATTATCTAAACAGATAGAGGCTCGCTCAAATGTCGGGCTACCTATTACATACATAGGCAATCCTGGAGTAACAGGGTAAAATCCTAATTGAGAAAACACTACAAATGCGGACATCCCTCCACCGTCCTCATCTCCAGGAACCCCCATTACATCAGGACGAAACCACTGATTCAATAAATTACGAATTCGCTTTTGCGTCCTCCATGGTTCCCCTGCATAATTATACAAATATGGAATATGTAATGACGGCTCATTGCCCATAGAAAATTGCCCTACATTACCTGTATGATCAGGCAACATCGCATAGAACTCATATTTAGGCCTACCCAAAGATGTACTATACATACGCTCAAGTTCTTGTACAAAGGCCTTATTTCCCCCCATCAATTTTATCAAATCCTTAATATTATGACTCACATCCCAGCGATATATCCACCCATTATTCTCATCATAAGCGTCTCGCGCTCCCAATCCCCCTGAAAAACTATAATCAAAGGGTTTTACAAATTCACCCTTGTCATCCTTGGGATGAAAAAATCTTGTTTGTGTATTAAATATTTTCCGATAATTCAAGCTTCTTTTCACAAAATATTCATAATCATTATTATACCCTAATTTTTGAGCCATCTTAGCCAAACACCATTCATCATAGACCGTACCTAAAGTAACTGCTACTGGCTGACGTTTTTCCCAAGAATCAACTTCAGGAACAGTTTCTTTTTCTCCAGAAGATAAGGCGGGGAAATAACCGTTCTCTTTATAAAATTCATCTAATTTCCCCGCTTTTGCCTTTGACCACGGAGATAATGTTTTTTCTGTAATAGCTCCTTTACATGCTTTATATGCTTTACCCAAATCAAAATTCCTTATCCCTTTTTCATAACAATCTATTATAGTTGCAACTCCATGGTTACAATTCATCCGCCGGGTATCTCCCACAACTTCTGGAAAAGTAGGCATCCAACAATTTTCCATTTGTTCTGACATTCGAACAAAAGAATTTACCATATAGGATTCTTTCTCTGAATCGATAATTACTCTCAGTGGATGTGCTGCACGATAAGTGTCCCATAGCCAATCATCATTATAAAATGGAATACCTTCATCATTATGAACTTTTCCATCAAAACCACTATAGTACTTCCCATCTTCCGAAATGCATATCATTCGTTCGTAAAATCGATACAAAGAGGTATAAAAGACTTGCTTATCTTTCTCTAAATCACTCTGAACTAAAATTTTTCCCAATGCTCTATTCCACGTATTCCGTCCTTCTTTGAGTAACACATTTATATCATAGCTTTTTATTTCCCTATCTACATTTCTTTTTGCCTGTTCCTCACTGATAAATGAAACTCCATAACGTACTTTTACTTTTCGTTGGTCTGGAGCAAATCTAAAAACAATACTCCTATTTTTTGCAGACAATATCGTATTTTTTTCCTCTTCAGGAATACCTAACGGAATAATTTCTTCTGGGCTCTGTTCTACCTCTAAATGAAGATAAACTTTTGTTTTCGAACCTTTAATATACTGCCATCCGGATACTGTATTTTTAACTGCCCTGAGCATTCCTCCATATGTATTTATTATCAGATAAGGAGTATCTGTTCCTCTAAAATCCATCTCATACAACGCAGATTGACAAGAAGGAGCAAATTGTATTTCTGTTGCAATATTATCTAAATATACGCTATAATAATAAGGTTTTATTATCTCATTATCATATTCATAATCAACAATATGAGTATATATATTCTCTTTCCCTTGATACGGAGATATATTAAATACATTATAGCCTCGATGTCCTGAAAGAAATACCGGTAAACCATGTAATACGTTCCCAGTAAAATCAGCCCTTTGGGGGCAAACACGCATCATGCTATTAGGAAGATGAACAGTCGGATACGTCGGCACCAACATATGGCTTATATTCCCAATATAAGGATTGACATAATCAACAGGAGTTATTTTTTGATTTTTTATCGGGCTACATGAGAGCCACATTATAGAAACTAATACAGCACAACTTATAACTAATTTCTCAAACTTCATAAAATACTACTTTTACATATAACAATACTTCTCCTTTCAACTCGAATGGACAAGAATATATCGAAAAATCATAAGATTAGGTAAATAAATATCGTTATATATTTTGTAACAAATATATTGACGGCACCTTAAATCTGTATTAAATCACAATTAAACAATAACTTTAATACCATAACTACGTCCTTAAAGGATTTAATTTACAATACTTTATTTTTTTTATTTTTTTCTTGCTTCATTATAATACAATCGACATTTTCTATTTGATATTAATATTTTATACTACAAAATTTAATATCAATAAGTCCATTTATAACAAAAACAATCAGATAAAACGGCTTCAAATTTTAAATACTAAGTTCCTTCACACTATTCATTACAGATTTCATATCAAAGAACAAAAAGAAACATCATTCCATATATTATATTTTTTCATACCTTTGTACCCACGGTTCATAAANACAGTCCCGCTGCTGTAATTCTCATAAAAAAGGGAGATTAACAAATACCCTCCGCCACTGAACCTGACGTTCGGGAAGGCGTTTTTTCTCCAGAGATAAGTCAGAAGACCTGCCGTATAAAATCTAAAAGTAAGGTCTTGCGAGGCATAAGACTTTACATGAAAAAGAAACGTACCCAATAATAAAAAAATGGTGCATATACACAACCATGTCGTAGTATGCTTGTTTTTTTTGTTATATATCTGCACTTCTTATACATTATGTGCCGATAATGCAGAAACAGACAGCACTCGAATCTACCACCTTCAAGAGGTGGTCTTCAAAAGTCGTGTACTCACCAAAGATATTTTTCCTGTACAAAGCCTGTCTGGTGAAAAACTTGAAAAACTAAATGCCCATTCTGTGGCAGACGCCATACGTTACTTTTCCGGGGTACAAATTAAAGATTATGGAGGTATAGGCGGATTAAAGACCGTGAATATCAGAAGTATGGGCAGTAATCATGTAGGGGTATTTTATGACGGGATTGAGTTAGGTAATGCTCAAAACGGAGTTATAGATCTCGGACGATTCTCCTTAGATAACATGGAAGCAATAAGCCTATATAACGGACAGAAAAGCAATATTTTCCAACCAGCCAAAGATTATGGCTCTTCCGGGTCAGTATATCTCCAATCGAAAGTTCCATTTTTCGATACAGATAAAAAATACAACATCAGAGCCACATTCAAAACCGGGTCATTCGGGCTAGCTAATCCTTCAATACTCTGGGAACAAAAATTGAATAAAAATATATCAAGCAGTTTTAGTGCCGAATATATGTATACTACAGGTAGATACAAATTCAGATACAAAAAGATAGACGGCTATGATACAACAGCAATACGGCACAATGGAGATGTAAAAGCTTTAAGAGCAGAAATCGGACTATTCGGCTTAATTCCTGATGGTAATTGGCGCACTCGTATATATGCTTATAATTCTGAACGAGGTTATCCCGGAGCTGTAGTAAAAAACAGATTCAGTAACGAAGACCGCCAATGGGATACAAATTTTTTTCTTCAATCCTCATTTCGTAAAAAATTTAATACATTTTACAGTTTATTACTCAATGGAAAATTTGCATATGACTATTTGCACTATCTATCAGACCAGCGTGAAGCAGAATCACTAAATAACATCGACAATCACTATAAACAACAAGAAGGATATATCTCTGCGGCTAACCAATTTACAATTTTTCCTTTTTGGACAACAAATATATCGATTGATTTTCTTTGGAACCGGCTTGATGCTGATTTGATTGATTTTGCCTATCCTCGCCGTTTCTCTACTTTAGCGGCCTTTGCTACAGCATTAGATTTTAATAAAATAAAATTACAAGCCAGTATATTAGGGACTTTTATCAAAGAAAAAGCAAAAACAAAGGAAAATACAGCCCATCATAACCCCCAATATACTCCTACTATAATGATTTTTTATCGTCCATGGGAAAAAGGTGGTGTGAATTTTCGGGCTTTCTATAAAAAGATATTTCGATTGCCCACCTTGAACGACTTATACTACACCACTATCGGAAATATTCATCTCGATCCTGAATACACCACTCAGTATAATATAGGAATCACCTTCGAGAAAAATTTTCCCTCCCTATCGTTTAAACATATAGAAATACAGGCAGATGTCTATTATAACAAAGTAAATAATAAAATTGTAGCCATGCCCTCCAATAATCCATTCAGATGGATGATGCTAAATTTAGGAACAGTAAAAATAAAAGGTATGGATGTTGCTTTACAAGGGAGTTGGCTATTTGGCAAATCATGGCAATTAAATACGAGAATAAATTATACTTATCAAAAAGCTCAAGATTTTACGGATCCAAAAGATACTTATTATAAGGGGCAAATTCCGTACATACCAATACACAGCGGGACAGCCATAGCGGGTATCGAATACAAAGACTGGAATATCAATTATAGTTTTATATACACTGGGGAACGGTATGATTCAAGAGCAAATATTCCTGCAAACTATATACAGCCTTGGTATACAAGCGACTTATCTATATCCAAAAAAATGAGTTTAAAAGGTATTCAGTCTAAAATAATGATAGAAGTCAATAATTTGTTCAATCAACAATATGAAGTTGTCCGATCATACCCTATGCCCGGCACTAATTTCAGAATCACGTTGAGCGTAACATTATAAACTATTAATTATGAAATATATATATTCATATTTATGGATTATTTTTCTCACTGCAGTGTTTTGCTGTTGTCGAGATGAAAATTTTATTATTCCTTCTGAAAATGAAATTCCCGACGGAGTAGTACCCCGTCCCGATGCATCAATCAAAGGGGTTTATATCCTTAATGAAGGGAATATGGGAAGTAATAAATGCACTCTTGACTTTTTTGATTACACTACTGGAATATATCATCGGAATATCTATGCCGAAATAAATCCAACGATTGTAAAGGAACTGGGAGATGTCGGTAATGATTTGAAAATCTATGGAAATCGTTTATATGCAGTCATCAATGTATCGGGATACGTAGAAGTCATGGATGTAGAAACGGCTGTACATATCGGTGAAATAAAAATACCTAATTGCAGATATATTACTTTCCATAAACAATATGCCTACATATCATCATATAACGGTCCGGTGTCTCCTAATCCATCTGACTCCCGCTTAGGCATAGTTGCAGAAGTAGATACCGCAACCATGCAAATCACTCGTCAAGTGACAGTCGGATACCAGCCCGAACAAATGGCCGTTATCGGAGAAAAACTTTATGTCGCAAATTCTGGAGGATACAACAAACCGAATTATGACCGTACAGTCTCAGTCATTGACCTAAATACTTTTTCAGAGATAAAAAAAATAGACGTTGCACCTAATCTTCATTGTATAGCGGTAAACTCTCAAAATAATATCTACGTTTCTTCTCGAGGTGACGAAAACTCCATATCGTCCGATACATATATCATCGATACAGAAAATGATTTGGCAAAAGGAAATTTAAATGTAAAAACAAGCCAATTATGGATGCATAACGATATATTATATCTGCTCGGATATGATGATAATATCAACAGCTCACAAAAGAACACCTTATATTCTATCGTAGATTCTCGTATAGAAAAAGTTATAACTGAAAATTTTATCACTGACGGAACTGATAAGCAAATAAATGTCCCGTACGGATTAGCCGTAAATCCCGAAACCGGAGAAATATTAGTTTCCGACGCTAAAGACTATGTCACTCCCGGGACATTATACTGCTTTTCTCAAGAAGGTAAAAAATTATGGAGTCATACAACCGGAGATATTCCCTCCCGTTTTGCTTTTACGAAAAAAAAATTCAGAGGTCCTAATGAAATTCCAGAAGAAAAGCCTTCAGGCCCATCTCCTTATATTTCAAAGGTTTTAGACTACCATCCAGCACCTGGTCAATTTGTAAATTTACTACCCAAATACGAAAATGGTGACAATCAGGAAATTATGAATGCCAAAGCTTGTGAAGCCTTAAAAAACAATAACCAAGGTACAGTTTCTCTCGGTGGATATGGCGGATATATCGTGGTAGGATTTGACCATACTATTGAAAATGTTTCAGGAAGTCATGATTTTAAAATACTAGGAAATGCATTTAACAATAATAGTGAACCCGGTATAGTCAGAGTAGCATATGATCAAAATAAAAATGGAATACCTGACGAAAATGAATGGTATGAATTGGCCGGAAGCGAACATTCCAACCCTGCTACTATTCAAAATTATAATATCACTTATTATCGTCCGTCAGAGAATGTGTCTGCTACGGAAGAACAATATATCCGATGGAGTGATAGCGAAGGACAAGAAGGATATATAAGCAAAGTATCTTATCACACCCAAAGTTATTACCCTCAATGGGTAACCAATCAACAAATGTCATTTACTGGAACCCTATTGAGAAAAAATGCTGTTGTAACTGAAAATAATGGGATAAAGAGCTGGAAATTAACTCCTTTTGATTGGGGATATGCTGATAACCAACCTAATAATAGCACCGCTGCAGAATTTGATATAGACTGGGCTATAGACAAAAATAGAAACCCAATAACCCTTCCGGGGATAGATTTCATTATGATTTATACAGGAGTAAACCAAACTTGTGGCTGGATAGGTGAAACATCGACTGAAGTACTGGGAATAATTGATTTACATCTCATACAAAAACAATAAATATATAATTACTAATCAAAAATTAAAAACAACATGAAAAAGTTATCTTTATTTTTTATTACATGTTTATCTGCTTTCATATTCTGTAGCTGTGACAAAGATGATGAAAATACAACTACAGTTGTCCCAGTTTCTATCAGTTTAGAAAACAAATTGACCGAAGACAATACAGAATTTATTTCAGAAAAAGAAATAACCCCGGGAACATCAACCTTAGACACATTTCAAGATTCAAACGGATTACTCACTTTTGATCACTATTTTGCAGACTGGGGGTCAGGATATTCATTTTCAGCCTTCACTTATATGAATAAAACCGACAACTCTGCATCAAACAGTCCTGTACCCTACTGCAAAAAAGCTAAAACAGGAAAAGTATATTTAGCCGTAAATCCAAGTGATTATAGTCCTGCCATTATGACGATCAACAATCCGTCTATTTATACCATAAATGGAGCATGGGTCACCAACAGTACTTATGCTTACAATTCAATGACTATAGGAGACAGTTATGCTACTGCATTCAAAAAAGATAGTTATTTCAAATTGACAGCAACCGGTTTCGATGCAAATAATAATGTAACCGGAACAGCCGAAATTTATCTGGCAAATTATAAAAGTGATAACGATAAACCTGTTACCGAGTGGATATGGTTTGACATGTCCCCTTTAATGGCTGCTGTCAAGATACAGTTCTCTCTCACGTCAAGTGATACCGGAGAATTCGGTATGAACACAGCTGCTTATTTCTGCATGGATGATATTGTTTTAAATAAAATTTCCTTATAAAATAACACAATAAAAAAAGAGGTTGTCCCAAATAAAATTTCAGAAATGAGAAACTTATAGATTGGTCCCTTTCCAAATAAAATCCCCTTATTTTCCCCTCTCTTGTTTAAAAGAATGGGGTTAAATAAGGGATTTTTGCAATCCAATTTGCAAATTATAAGCAAAGCTGTTTTATTTTTTTATTTTGAGATAACTTCTTTATTTTTATGCTCCTAATCTTAACGGGAAAGTTCAAGTACCTTTTTCCGAGCCAGCATACAAGCACCAATCACTCCCGCTTTTTCTTTCAATTTAGAAATTACAATACGGGAATCTTTATTCACCAGATTCAAAGAATATTTACGAATAGCACTTTTTATGGGTAAAGCTATATAATCTCCTGTAGCAGCTAAAGAACCTCCAATTACCAACATCCCAGGATTAAATATATTGATAAGTCCAGCAATATACTTTCCGATTTTGTCGCCAACTTCTTCTATAATTTCAATAGAAAGAATATCTTCATTGTTAGCTGCATTAATTATATCCCCTAAATTTATTGTCTTCCCTTTATCCAGCTCTTTAGACAAGATAGAATTTTCTCCATTTTTATAACGTTCCATAAATATCCGATAGATAGCCGAGCCAGAAGCCTCGGTTTCTAAACAGCCTTTTTTACCACAATGACATAAAATTTCATTATCAAAAACACTGACATGACCAAATTCTCCGGAGTATCCAGACTCCCCATAATATACTTTTCCGTCAATAATAATCCCAATACCAACTCCCCAACTGATATTGACAAAAATAATATTCCTTTCTTCCCGAGCAATACCACACATAAATTCACCAAATGTCATTGCACGTGTATCATTCTCGACAGATACCATATACCCTAAACGGTCTGACAAAATTTCAGATAAAGGTCTTTCTTCAAAATAAAATGCACTATAGCAATATCCTGTTTCAGAATTTACTCTACCTGAAATATTAATTGTAATATTCAATATATTATCGCTCTTCTTACCTTGTTCAGCTATAAAAGACGATACAATACTGCACAACTCGTCCAATGCGGCAGGAGTATTTTCAAATAAATACGGGACATTCATTCTCAACTCCATAACCTCTCCTTTGAAGTTTATCAAACCAATATTCAGAAAAGTTCGCCGAATATCCACTCCAACAAAATAACCGGATGCTGGATTCAAACCATATATAAAAGGCTTACGACCACCACTAGTCTCCATCTTACCATAATCTATGACAAAACCATCATCGGTCATTTCAGCAATAATTTTAGTTGTCGTAGGCACACTTAAATCCAATTCCTTTGACAAGTCTGCTATAGTAGCATCTCCATTCTCTATATAATAATTAATAATACGCTTTTTTATTTGAGCATTCTTCGACCCTTTTTCGAGTTCTGACAATAATTTTCCATTCATATTTATATTTGTTTCAGATGTACTACTATGCGCAAAGATAACAATTATTTATCGACCCAAAAAGATTAATAAAATATTTTATTAATCAAAATAAATGATTATCAAATAAATACAATCTTATTAATTTACATCATAAGATATTAATCAGTAAAAATATAAATTGAGCTCCTACTTCTTATAACAAAGAGAATTCAATATATAATATTAACGAAAACTCTCTTCATTTATTGCATATGTTTATAATTAAAAATATATTAGTTTGCTGACTTAAATTAATAGCCACACATTTGATAAAATATTTCATTATTAAATTATATATTAAAATAATTTTTTTTATATTTCATAATATACATTTATACTAGTAATTAAATTTCTTATCTCTTTCAATAAAAAGATTTTATATAGAATATAAGAATATTTTAACAACAAAAAATATAAAAAAAATCATGTGTCCTTCCGATAAATTCAAAAAGACACATGATTTTATAAGGATTTCATTTATTATCAGAGCTTAGCTTTAATAGCCTTTGTCTCTTCCTCATACCCCGGTTTCTCAAGCAAAGCAAACATATTTTTCTTATAGGCTTCCACACCTGGTTGGTCAAACGGATTCACACCTAACAAATAACCACTAATGCCACATGCCTTTTCAAAGAAATAGATAAGTTCCCCCAAATACTTTTCAGTAATTTCCGGCATCTCAATTCTTAGATTTGGAACCCCTCCATCTACATGCGCAATTTGTGTACCTAATTCAGCCATTTTATTTACTTGGTCAACTCTCTTTCCCGCCAAAAAATTCAGACCGTCCAAATTATCTTCATCAGTCGGAATAGTTACATTATATTTCATTTTATTTACCGACAAAACAGTCTCAAAAATAGAACGTTCCCCATCTTGTATCCACTGTCCCATCGAATGCAAATCGGTAGTAAAATCAACTGAGGCCGGGAAAATACCTTTATGATCTTTGCCCTCACTTTCGCCATAAAGTTGTTTCCACCATTCTGCAAAAAAATGAAGTTTAGGATTGAAATTCACTAAGATTTCAATTTTCTTGCCTATCTTATAAAGGGCATTTCGAGTTGCAGCATATATAGCAGCCGGATTTTTTTCAAAAGGGACCTCTGCTCCACATAACTGCTCCATCGACGCTGCACCAGACACCAATGAACGTATATCAAATCCAGCAACAGCAATAGGNTTTGTAACCTTCCATATCAGCTAGTTTACGTAATGCACCACGAGCAGCATCAGTCACAGCAATAATACGATGTTTTGCTTCTTCTTTTCCTACCTGTGCTTCCAATTGCTTTTTCAACAAACGAAATGCAATAGCTGGCTCTGTCGTTGTTCCTGATTTTGAGATATTTATCAATCCGAATTGCTTCCCAGCTAATACTTGCTGTAACTCATATAAATAATCTTCTCCTATATTCTGTCCAGCAAAAAGAACTTGAGGATTGTTTCCATTTCCTTTTATTTGAGCAAATGTATCAGAAAGAGCTTCAATTACAGCTTTAGCACCCAAATAGCTTCCACCAATGCCAATTACAACCACAATCTCGCACCGCTCTCTCAATTGCTTAGCTGCAGCCTCAATTTCTGAAAGATGAGCGTCTGTAATAGATGACGGCAAATGTAACCATCCCAGAAAATCATTCCCTTTTCCAGTACCTTTATGTAATTTTTCCATACTTTCTGCTACCTCTTTCTCATAAGCGAAAACCTGCTCTTTAGTAACAGAACTTAATGCTTTGTCAATGTTTAATTGAATCGTCTCCATGCAAAGATTATTTTTAGTTGTTATTGTTCGGTTATTTACCGATATCAAAATTAGATATTATTCTTTATAAAAACAAAAGAGATATTGTTATTCAATATCTCCTTTAAACTCTTTTATCTAAATGTTTCTGTCAACCGCTTTATTTCAGCAAATGATGACATCTTATTATACAAAATATTATATACTGTATCAAGAATCGGCATATCTACATGATACTGCTCATTTATTTCCTTGATACATTTTGTCCCATAATACCCCTCTGCAACCATTTCCATCTCTATCTGGGCTGTCTTTACTGAATATCCCTTTCCTATCATAGTTCCAAAGGTATGGTTACGGCTAAAACGAGAATATGCAGTCACCAATAAGTCACCCAAATATGCCGACTCACAGATATTCCGTCTCATGGGATGTACAGCTTTCAAAAAACGATCCAATTCCTGTATAGCATTCGATATCAAAACAGCCTGAAAATTATCTCCGTACTTCAATCCATAACAGATACCCGCAGCAATTGCATAAACGTTTTTCAAAACCGACCCATACTCTATTCCTTCAACATCTTTTGATGTACTAGCTTTCAAAAAATGGTTACCCAACAATTCTGTTATCTTTCTTGCTTTTAGAGTATCAGGACATCCAATTGTCAAATATGAAAGTCTTTCCAATGCAACTTCTTCAGCATGACACGGCCCCCCTATAACAGCCAGATTGCTATCGGGTATATTATAAAACTTTTTCAAATAATCCGTAACAATCATATTTTCGTCCGGGACAATACCCTTTATAGCTGATACTACAAACTTCTTATCCAACGGCTCTTTTAACTTCTTCAGGTGCTGTTTTAAATAAGGAGATGGAGTAACTAAAATAAGTGTATCTGATTCTTTTACTACTTTATTTAAATTAGTAGTAAAATTTATACGACTTATATCGAATTTTACACTCGACAAATAAACCGGATTATGCCCTAATCTTTTAAAATCATCTATTCGGTCGCGCCGACGCATATACCAATTTATCGATTCGGCATTATACAATACCAATTTTGCAATAGCCGTGGCCCACGTTCCACCACCTAATATAGCGACTCTTCCGGGAAAACTCATGTCTCTGAAGCTTTTTATTTTGCATTCTCGACCCAAGCCCTTACCTCATCAATAGTCGGGTTGGATAACTCAAGTTTATATTTTTTATTTACGCCACAAATTTCTTGATGCAATTTGTTCGGATTAGCTTCCACAAGCATATCAACAGTCAAATAGCCCGCTTTTTGTAAAGGTGCTACCCATTCTTGAGGTATCCCAACAGCTACATACTTTGATTCAGGATCTTTCTTCTTTGTCTTTTCCGGACGCATTTGCGGAAAAAATAGAACTTCTTGTATTGTGGTTTGCCCTGTCATCAACATAACTAAACGGTCCATACCGATACCCATCCCAGAAGTCGGAGGCATACCATATTCCAAAGCACGAATAAAATCGTTATCAATAAACATAGCTTCATCATCTCCTTTCTCAGACAAACGAAGCTGTTCCTCAAAGCGAAATCGTTGGTCTATCGGATCATTCAACTCAGAGTAAGCATTACAGAGTTCTTTACCATTAACCATCAATTCAAAACGCTCAGTCAGTTCGGGATTATTTCTATGCTTTTTGGTTAAAGGAGACATCTCAATCGGATAATCGGTAATAAAGGTCGGTTGTATGTAATTACCCTCACATTTCTCACCAAAAATCTCATCAATCAGTTTTCCCTTGCCCATAGTATCATCTACCTCAACTCCTATTTTTTTACAAACTTCACGTAATTGAGCCTCATCCATACCAGAAATATCAATTCCTGTAAATTCCTTAATGGAATCAATCATCGTTACTCTCTTGAAAGGCGTCTTAAAACTAATAACATTATCACCAACTTTGACTTCTGTGGAACCATTTACATCTAAGCAAATCTTCTCAAGCATCTTCTCTGTAAAATCCATCATCCAATTATAGTCCTTATATGAAACATAAATTTCCATACAAGTAAATTCTGGATTATGTGTACGGTCCATGCCTTCATTCCGGAAATTTTTTGAAAATTCATAGACTCCCTCAAAGCCTCCCACAATAAGACGCTTTAAGTAAAGCTCATCTGCTATACGCAAATACAAGGGTATGTCTAAAGCGTTATGATGAGTAATAAACGGACGAGCAGCAGCTCCACCAGGAATCGATTGCAAAATAGGAGTTTCTACCTCCATATACCCTTGTGCGTTAAAATACTCACGCATCGAGTTGTACACTTTGTTTCGCTTGATAAATATATCTTTAATTCCTTCATTTACTACTAAATCGACATACCTTTGGCGATATCGTAATTCTGGATCTTCAAAAGCATCATATGCTACACCATCTTTCATCTTTACGATAGGTAATGGCCGTAGCGATTTAGATAAGACAGTCAGCTCTTGAGCATGAACAGAAATTTCACCCATTTGTGTACGGAACACATATCCTCTTATACCTACAAAGTCTCCAATATCAAGCAATTTCTTAAATACAGTATTATACATTTCCTTATTCTCTTCCGGGCATAAATCATCTCTTGAAATATAAACCTGTATACGACCTTTGGAATCTTGTAACTCCATAAACGAAGCTTTTCCCATAATACGGCGACTCATAATACGTCCAGCAACAGACACTTGACGAGGTTCTGCATCATCTTTAAACGAAGATTTTATTTCATCTGTATAAGCATCCACTTTATACTCTGCGGCCGGATATGGCTCTATACCGAGATTCCGTAATTCCTGCAAACTATTACGTCTAATTATCTCCTGTTCACTTAAGTCCAATATATTCATGTGCAATAAAATTATTTATCTTATTGGAAAACTATATATTATGCCTACCTTCTATTCTACATTTTACAATAATAGCAGAAAAATAAAAACATAAAACGGCAAATTTTTACAAAAATACAAAACTTTGCCCGAAGTCTAAATACGATTTCCACTAATTTTCCATCGTGAACCAGCATATCTTCTTTAATTATATTTTATAAAAAAAAATGAACACTTTTTATAAGTATAAAAAATTTTAAAGCAATAAAAAAGGACATCTTTGAAAGATGTCCTTTTTCGCTTAAAAAAGCAATTTCTTACTTTCTGATTCCAAGCTCCTTGATAATAGCACGATATCTATTGATATCCACTTTGATTAAATAGTCAAGCAAACGACGACGTTTACCTACTAACATTTTAAGAGCTCTTTCTGTGCTATAATCTTTGTGATTTGACTTTAAATGTTCAGTCAAATGAGAGATACGGTATGAGAATAATGCTATCTGTGCTTCAGGTGAGCCAGTATCAGTATTGGACTTTCCGTATTTCTCAAAGATTTCTCGTTTTTTCTCAGAAGTTAAATACATTTTCTGCTGATTTTTTTGTTAATAAATTCTTTGAGGGCACAAAGGTATATATTTGTTTTTGAAAAACAATATTTTATTGCTATTTTTATTCCTAAACAAGAAATTTTGTTTGATAAATGTATTAAATAATGATTTCAATCTTTTAAAACTACTGATTATTAAACGCATTCTAAAAAAAATTATACTACCTTTGCGCGACTCAAAATAAATTATATGCAGAAAATTAGGAATATTGCAATTATTGCTCATGTCGATCACGGTAAAACAACACTGGTTGACAAAATGCTTTTGGCCGGACAGTTATTTCGAGAGAACCAGAACTCCGGCGAGTTAATTCTCGACAATAATGATCTTGAACGTGAACGAGGAATCACAATCCTGTCCAAAAACGTTTCAATCAGATATAAAGACTATAAAATCAATATTATAGATACTCCTGGGCATGCAGATTTCGGAGGAGAAGTAGAAAGAGTTCTCAATATGGCTGATGGTTGTCTGCTACTAGTTGACGCTTTCGAAGGCCCTATGCCTCAAACCCGGTTTGTTTTACAAAAAGCTATACAAATGGGATTAAAGCCTGTAGTCGTTATCAATAAAGTAGACAAACCCAACTGTCGTCCTGATGAAGTAAATGAAATGGTATTCGATCTGATGTTCAGCCTTGACGCAACAGAAGAACAGCTCGATTTCCCTACTATTTATGGTTCTGCTAAACAAAACTGGATGTCAACAGATTGGAGAAAACCAACGAATAATATCACTCCTTTATTAGACGCTATTATTGAATATATCCCAGAACCCAAATATCTTGAAGGGGCACCTCAAATGCTAATTACCTCTCTCGATTTCTCATCTTATGTAGGACGTATTGCCATTGGCCGTATTCACCGAGGAGAACTTCGAGAAGGCATGGATGTAGCATTATGCAAAAAGGACGGGTCTTTCACCAAAAGCCGTATCAAAGAATTGCACTTATTTGAAGGCTTAGGACGAACAAAAGTTGAAAAAGCCAGTTCTGGTGATATATGTGCTTTAGTTGGAATTGAAGGATTTGAAATTGGAGACACAATCACCGACCTGCAAAACCCAGAACCTTTGCCCCGTATAGCAATTGATGAACCTACGATGTCAATGACCTTTACCAATAACGACTCTCCTTTCTTCGGAAAAGATGGTAAATTTGTCACTTCCCGCCATATCGCAGAACGCCTAACTAAGGAACTCGACCGCAACTTAGCATTACGCGTTGAAAAAGCAGAAAACGCAGATGTATGGACAGTATATGGACGAGGTGTCCTACACTTATCCGTTCTTATAGAAACTATGCGACGTGAGGGGTATGAGCTTCAAGTAGGACAACCTCAAGTAATCATCAGAGAAATAGATGGTGTAAAATGTGAACCTGTAGAGCAACTAACAGTTAATCTTCCCGAAGAATATGCCAGTAAAATCATCGATATGGTTACTCGCCGAAAAGGAGAGCTACAATCAATGGAAACACAGAATGACCGTATACATATGGAATTTACCATTCCTTCCCGTGGAATCATCGGTTTAAGAAATAATGTTCTTACAGCATCAGCTGGAGAGGCCATTATGGCCCATCGCTTTCTTGAGTACCAGCCTTGGAAAGGAGATATAGAACGCCGGACAAACGGTTCTCTTATTGCCATGGAAGCCGGTACTGCATATGCATACGCTATAGACAAATTACAAGACAGAGGTAAATTCTTTATTTTCCCACAAGAAGAAGTATATGCCGGTCAGGTTGTCGGAGAAAATGCAAAAGAAGGTGATATTGTTGTAAATGTTACCAAATCAAAGAAACTAACCAATATGCGAGCTTCAGGGGCTGATGACAAAGCTAAAATTATCCCACCAATTGTATTTAGTCTAGAAGAGGCTCTAGAATATATCAAAGAAGATGAGTACGTCGAAGTGACTCCTCATCACTTGCGTATACGTAAAATTATTTTAGATGAAACTGAACGCAAACGAAGCAATAAATAAGGACAAAAAAGAGGCTGAAATTTTAGAATTTCAGCCTCTTTTTTGTCCTTATTTAATTTAGTGTATTTACTCTTCTACATCTTCGTCTACAGTATCCTCACTCAACAAAGCCTTCAACCTATCTCTATCCAGAATCATAATCTCACGAGTAGTATAATCAATGATTCCCTCATCTTTCAGTTCATTCAAGGCACTGACGAAAACTGAACGCTGCACTCCAAAGAAAGAATACAAATCCTTCTGTTTACAAATAACTTTGATATCTGTTGACCTCCGTTGAGTAAAACAAAGTACCCAAAATGCCAGTTTCTCCTTCACACTACCCGAAGACAAAGATAGAAATGTCTCGATACTTTTTTGTGAACGTCGAGATATTATATTTAACAAATTAATTAAAACAATCGACTCAGATTGTAAGATATTTACAAATGTTTGTTTATCCAACTGCATAATCCCTGTATCTTCTACTGCATAAATATCAGCAGGATAATAAGTATTACGTCCAAACATATGATTCGGAGCTAACACATTGGGTGCATGTAAGACTTCTGATACTCGGATTTTTCCATTTCTATTAACCATCTCGGAACGTACACTCCCAGATATCAAGAATTTAAGATGTGTACATTCTTCACCTCTAGAAACTACTACTTCTCCAGGTTTATATTTGAGGAAGTGAAATTTAGTTTTTTCGATTATCCCCGAAATGCTAGTTCTACTTACTCCTTGGAATAAGGGCAACTGCATAAGTACTTCGTACATACTATCCATTATATTCATCGTTTTAGTAAGCCAAATTTATAAATAATAATCATATCCTTACTCAACTAAACATAAAATCATCTTAATTGTTTAGAAACTATTGATTTATTTTTTTTTCGTTAACTTTGTAGCCATTAATAAAAAACAATAGACCTATGCCTAGCTTAAACTTTAATTTTCAAGAAATTGCAAGTGCTTTCATTGTATTGTTTGCTGTCATTGATATTACAGGACTGGTCCCAATAATCATTAGTCTGAAAGAGAAAGGGAACGATATAAATGCAGGAAAAGCGGCTTTTTACTCTTTAGCAACATTTATAGCTTTTCTATTCATGGGTAATGTGATTTTACAACTATTTCACGTAGATATTTCATCTTTTGCCATAGCTGGTTCGTTAGTTATATTTGTAATGGCTATTGAAATGATTTTCGGTGTGGAAATTTTTAAAATGGACGGGCCTGCAGGAAGTACAACGCTTGTACCTATAGTATTTCCTCTTATCGCCGGAGCCGGCTCTTTTACGACATTATTATCATTACGAGCACTCTACGGCTTGGCCAATATCCTTATTGCATTAGTTCTAAATATTATTATCATATATATTGTTATACGTAATGTACATATTCTTGAAAAATTATTAGGTAAAAGCGGAGTATATGTACTAAGAAAATTCTTTGGTATCATTCTTCTCGCTATTTCTGTAAGAATGTTTATTGATAATCTGGCAAAATTATTGGCTACTCTTTCTTAAAAACAGTAATTTTCTATATTTCCACTTTACCACAAACTTCAATCATTATTATTTTCCCATTCGGGAGATGATGGCTTATTTGTATTTGAACACAAATCCGAATCTACATTTTCCGGCCCATCTTCATCACATTTTTCATCATCATCAATATATTTCTTTCTCTGCGGGCCATGCTTTCGGTAAGCAACAGCCAAAATAGCTCCGGATAAAGCTCCGCCTAAATGTCCTTCCCATGATGTCTCCACATTAACCAACTCCGCAATAGGAAACATATTCCAAATAATACTTCCGTATAAAAATATAACCACTAAAGAAACTGCAATAACCGGAGCATGCCTTCGAATTATCCCACTCAAAAAAAGAAAGAAGATAAATCCATATATCAATGAGCTAGCTCCGACATGCCAACCTGGACGTCCAGCTACCCAAATAAAAATCCCAGACAAAAACCATATCCATATAAAGACTTTAGGTGCTATATCAGAATAAAAATAAAATAGCAGCCAACCCAAAACCAAAAGGGGAATAGTATTTGCCAATAAATGATAAAAATCTGAATGGATAAATATATGAGTAACAATACCAAAGAGACCTTCCGCTTTTCGAGGTTTTATCCCTAAATGGTAAAAATTCCATCCCATCCCCCACTCCAAAAAAGTAAACATCCAAAGTATAAAGAGATAGAGAAAAGGAGGGACAAAGGCTAAAATCATTTTTTTAGGTTCTGAAACCACAAATGTCACCAAAATATTTTCATTTTCTATAACATATAGATTCTCAAATATACTAATTTTTTTATAAAGAAACAATAAAAAAAACGGTAAAAATAATTTATATGAAAAATGTTTCATTTTCTTAAAATAAGCACTCTAAAAATTTTGATTATTTAATTACAATACATATATTCGTCGGTAAGAAATGTAAAATCTAATACATTATTTTGTTAACCGACATTTTATCAATTAATAAATATGAGCTATCTGAAGTTTGACAAAAGTTTAATGATCAATCTGGAACAATCTCTTCCAAAAGAGATGTTACGTACAAACAAATCGGGAGCTTATCATTGTACAACAATTGTCGATTGCAATACCCGTAAGCAACACGGGTTATTGGTAATACCGATTCCTGAGTTGGACAATGATAATCATGTATTGTTATCCTCATTAGACGAAACCGTAATTCAACACGGTGCACCTTTCAACTTGGGATTACACAAATACCAAGGTGATTGCTACAGTCCCAACGGACATAAGTATATCCGCGAATTCAATTGCGAATCAGTTCCACAAACAGTCTATCGAGTAGGAGGTGTGATTCTGACCAAAGAAAAAGTATTTATTTCTCATGAAAATAGAATACTCATTAAGTATACTTTGGTAGACGCACATTCAGAAACGACCTTACAATTTAGACCTTTTCTGGCTTTCCGCAACGCCAACTCTTTATGTATAGAAAACGACCAAATTAATAAGAGTTACGAAATTGCAGAAAATGGCATCAGTTGTTGCTTATACCCCGGATATCCTCGGTTATACATGCAATTCAACAAACAAGTATCTTTTACATATCAACCTAATTGGAATAAAGGTATAGAGTACATTAAAGATCAAGAACGTGGATTTGAATACAAAGAAGATCTCTATGTTCCCGGATATTTCGAATTGCCGATAAAAAAAGGAGAAAGCATCATCTTTTCAGCAGGTGTGGGAGAAATAAAGCCTCGTTCTTTAGCCTCAATGTATAACAAAGAAATCGGAATGCGTACTTGCCGTACCAGTTTCTTTAATTGTCTAAAAAACTCTGCACAACAATTTTATCTAAAACGAGGCAAAGACAATTATTTATTGGCAGGTTATCCTTGGTTCAAAGTCAGAGCACGAGACAGTTTCATCGCTCTCCCAGGATGTACATTGGCAATTGGAGACCAGAATATGTTTGAGTCCATTATGAATACGGCAGAAAAAGCTCTCAAACATTTCATGGCAACTGGAGAATCAGATGCCGTAATACAGGAAATAGATACACCAGATACATTGCTTTGGTGCATATGGGCTTTACAGCAGTATGCCAAAGAGACATCTCTAAACACATGTACTGCCAAATATGGAAAATTCATTGAATCTATAATCGAGTATATCCGAAAAGGCAAGCATCCAAACCTGTTTTTACATGAAAATGGTCTACTATACAGCAACGGAAAAGAAAAAGTTATCTCTTGGATGAATTCTGCTCGCTATGGTCACCCTATTATACCACGCAGTGGATATTTAGTTGAATTTAACGCTCTATGGTATAACGCATTGCGATTTGCAGCATCTATCGATGCAGATGAAGCTCACGATGTCAAAGCAGATATATTGAACGAATTGGCTGATAAATGTGCTATTTCATTTAAAGACATGTTTTTAAATGACTGCGGTTATTTATATGATTATGTAGACGGGAACTATGCAGATTGGAGCGTACGTCCTAATATGTTATTTGCCCTATCTCTCGATTATTCACCTTTAGATAAAAAAGAGCGGAAAATCGCTCTTGAAGTCGTTACCAGAGAGTTATTGACGCCCAAAGGCATTCGAACTCTGAGCCCGAAAAGTCATGGTTACAATCCTACATACGTAGGTTCACAAGAAGAAAGAGAAAACGCATATCATCAAGGAACTTCACGCCCATGGCTGATGGGAGCCTACACCGATGCCTACCTGAAAGTGTTTGGATTTAGTGGAGTCTCTTTTTTAGAAAGAATGCTGATAGGATTTGAAGAAGAAATGTCGAATAACTGTATTGGTAGTATATCTGAATTATTCGACGGTAATCCGCCTTTCACAGGGCGTGGCGCCATAAGTTTCGCGGCGAATGTCGGTGAAATATTGAGAGTTCTTAATTTATTGAAAAAGTACAACCACATATAAAAACCACGCTGTATGAAAGCACTGATGTTTGGATGGGAATTTCCTCCACATATCCTCGGAGGTTTGGGCACTGCAAGTTACGGCCTTACTAAAGGTATGGCCGAATGCGGTGATATGGAAATTACATTTGTTATTCCTAAACCATGGGGAGACGAAGATAAAAGTTTTGCACATATCGTAGGCGCTGGTAATACTCCGGTTGTTTGGCGCGACATTCCTTGGGAGACAGCTTGTGAACGTCTCAGCTACTGCATGAATCCTCAAGAATATTACAGCTTGAGAGACCATATATATGCAGACTTTAGCTATATGCATACTAATGATTTGGGATGTATTGAATTTTCCGGACGTTACCCCGATAACTTGCTTGAAGAAATAAATAATTACTCAATCGTTGCCGGAGTCATCGCTCGAACTTATCCTTGTGATATCATACATTCCCATGACTGGCTTACTTATCCAGCCGGAATCCATGCAAAACAGGTAACTGGCAAACCATTAGTTATACATGTGCATGCAACTGATTTCGACCGAAGTCGCGGGAATGTAAATCCGACGGTCTACGGAATTGAAAAAGATGGGATGGATCAAGCTGACCATATCATTACTGTAAGCAATTTAACAAGGCAAACAGTTATAGAAAAATATCACATTGACCCAGCCAAAGTTACAACTGTACATAATGCCGTCGAACCATTGAGCGAAGACATTATGGCCATACAAGTACCTAAAAATACTAAAGAAAAGGTTGTGACATTTTTGGGCCGTATTACAATGCAAAAAGGCCCAGAATATTTTGTCGAAGCTGCTGCTCGAGTTCTAAAAAAGAGTAATAATGTACGTTTCGTCATGGCAGGAAGCGGTGATATGATGAATAAAATGATACGTTTAGCAGCACAAAGAAATATCTCAGATAGATTCCATTTTACAGGCTTTTTAAAAGGGAAACAAGTATACGAAATGTTGAAAGCCAGTGATGTGTATATCATGCCATCGGTTTCAGAGCCTTTTGGAATTTCACCTCTAGAGGCTATGCAAGTGGGTGTACCATCTATTATTTCTAAGCAATCAGGATGCGCCGAAATCTTAACAAATGTCATCAAAACTGATTATTGGGATATTGATGCTATGGCCGATGCTATATATTCTATCATAACTTATCCTGCAATGTATCAACAGCTTAAAGTCCAAGGGAAACTCGAAGTTGACGAAATCAAATGGAAATATGCCGGACAAAAAGTCATCGACATCTATCACAAAGTGATACAAAAAAAATAACTCTTTTATTAATGAATTAAATGCTATAAATATATGAAAACTATCTGTTTTTATTTTCAAATCCATCAGCCATTCCGCCTGAAACGTTATCGCTTTTTCGACATCGGTAACGACCATTATTATTATGATGATTTCAACAATGAAGAAATCATGCACCGTATTGCACAACGATCTTATATACCAGCCAACTATACTTTGCTAGAGATGATTAAAAACTCAAATGGCAAATTTAAGGTAGCATTTTCTATTTCAGGAATAGCACTTGAACAACTAGAAATTTATGTTCCAGAATTTATTGATAGCATGAAAGAATTGGCCAAAACTGGTTGCGTCGAATTTCTATCTGAAACATATGCCCACTCATTGGCTTCACTAAAGGATCCTATAGAATTTGCTAATCAAGTAAAAATGCATGATGACAAGATAGAAGCTTTGTTTGGACAACGCCCCAAAGTCTTTCGCAATACTGAGCTAATCTACTCTGACGATATAGCTTGTCAAATAGCAGATATGGGATTTAAAGGTTGTATCACTGAAGGTGCAAAACATATTCTCGGGTGGAAAAGTCCCAATTACCTATACAATTCAGCTGCAGCTCCCAAACTAAAACTATTATTGAAAAACTATAAAGTAAGTGACGACATATCCTTTCGTTTTTCTAACTATGAATGGAGTGAATACCCTCTTACAGCAGACAAATTTATTGGATGGATTGCTAACACCCCTGAATCTGAACAGATTGTAAATCTCTTCATGAATTATGAAACATTAGGAGAACTACAGCCTCGTGAAACAGGTATATTCGAGTTTATGAAAGCCCTCCCTCGTTTTGCCGAAGAAAAAGGAATCGGCTTTGCAACTCCAACAGAGATTATATCAAAAGTAAAACCCGTAGACTCTTTATCTATGCCATATCCGATTTCTTGGGCCGATGAAGAAAGAGATACGAGTGCCTGGCTGGGAAATGTTCTTCAAAACGAAGCTTTCGAAAAACTTTATTCAGTTGCAGAACGTGTTCGATTATGTGACGATCGCCGACTAAAACAAGACTGGAACTATTTACAAACCAGTGACCACTTTTATTATATGTGTACTAAACACTTCAATGATGGAGCTGTACATAGTCACTATAGCCCATACGAAACTCCCTACGAAGCATTCACCAATTACATGAATGTATTGAGTGATTTTATTGTCAGAGTAGAAGCCCAATATCCAGCAGAAATAGAAAACGAAGAATTAAATGCTTTAATTACAACGATTAAAAACCAGGCTTCGGAGATAGAAATCTTACAAAAAGAGCTAAAATCTGCAAAGCTTGAGAAACAACAGGCTAAAACCAAGGTCGAAACTTCGAAATCTAAAGCAAAAGTCACAGCCAATAAAAATACAAAAGCTACGGTTTCTTCAAAAACGACAACTAAAGTCTAAATCAAATTTTATAAAAGATAATATGAGGCTGCCTAACAACAAAAACGAAATTATCTAACTTTTTCATTGTTAGGCAGCCTCATATTTTTAATAAATTGATGATTGAAAAAAGAAAATACTATATGTCAAATGCTATACTGAATACTTTTTCTGAAATCATATCAATTTTCCACTCCTTTGTACTACTCACATAGTAACTATTACATTCTTTATTACAACACAGTCATAAGTCTTTTCTTCTATAATACAAAAAAGGCTGCTTACACAAGCAGCCTGATTCGTTTTATTCAAAGAAAATATATAAAAAGCTAGTCAGTCATCTCTTCTTCCTCCCAAAAATATGAGAATGTAATACACCAAAGTCGCCAATGAACTCAATGCTGCTACCACATAAGTATAAGCAGCCCACCTTAAAGCATCTTTTGCTTTATCATGGGTATTCATATTTGTTATACCTGCACTCTCAAGCCATGCTAAAGCCCTCTGGCTAGCATTTATTTCTACTGGAAGCGTTACAAAACTAAATAAGGTAGTCAATGCAAATAATATAATACCAAATAACATCAATTGGGGGAATACTTGTAATGTCAGTATCCCAGCTAATAATACCCATTGCATCCATTGTGATGCAAAACTCACAACAGGTACTAATTTGGAGCGCATTGTCAAAAAAGAATATGCCCGTGCGTGCTGAACAGCATGTCCACATTCATGGGCAGCAACTGCTGCAGCTGCTATACTATTGCTATAATATACATCCTGACTCAAATTTACAGTATGAGTTTCCGGATTATAATGATCGGTAAGGCGTCCTTCTACCGAAATCACTTTTACATCATTTATTCCATTATCTCGCAACATCTTTTCGGCAATATCTTTTCCCGTAAGACCATTCGGAATAGGAACTTTAGAATAGTTATCAAACTTTGCCTGTAACATTTTCTGTACGGCAAAACTGATCAAAGCAAATACAATAAATATTATATATATTCCCATTTTAAATTTCTATTCTCATTTACATGACAAATATAGAGATAAAATACAGACATAAATGTTAATAAAACATCCGATTAAAAACAAATTATGTTAATATGCAAATATTCCACTTTGTACTTCAAATGAATGTTTTATTTTTATATATCTTATTTTCAATAACTTATAGACAAAATATAGTTTTTTTTAATCATACTGTATATAATTTTATTAAATAAAACAGAGAAAGGCTATATTGAAAAAATAAGATTTTATACTCTTCAGCAAATCATCTCTCGAACTATACATCTACTAAAAGCCTATCTCATATTAGTTTATTATCCCAATAAACGAAGAGATTCATACATCTTCTTTCAATGTAAATTCCCAAGCACAAGCACAAGTAGGATCTTTCACTTCTGGGAAACAGCTTATAACTTCACAATTTATACGAGAATCAATAGTAGATGCAAAATATTTATACTCCATAAAACCTGCAGCTAAACAGGGATGATACAACATACCTTTTCTCGAACGCGCATTTTGTACATGACAATCAACAATACGGTATATCAATTTATTTCCATTTATCGTCGTCTCTGTATGATTTAGCAATGAATTAAAATGAAAATTCAATGCTTGAGATAAACCCTCCAATCCGGGATATTCCGGTAATTTCAAAAACTTTTTTATTCGACGAGCCTCCGCTTGTGTAAATCGTTGCCAAACATCACAATCATGCCACATAGCATCATCCATTCCCTTCTTTCTTTCCAATGACTGAAACCACACTCCATCCAATGCTGACATGTTTTTAGCCATTATACGCACGTAATCTACCAATTGTTCTTTTGTAAGATTTTCTAAAACATCCATGACTGTACTTTCAAAAAAATTGACGACGTATCGGATATCCGATACGTCGTCAACAAAAAATATTTATTTAAAAAACTCTCTCAAAATTACCTAATTATAAACCAAATACGCCAAAACTTACTTGATATATCTGGGTATAGATAACACTAATAATTCCTAACAATACAATACCCAATACACAAACCGAGATACTCAATCTCAAAGCTCCTGAAGATTGAAAAGAAGGAATTACACAATCATCTTGATGTATAAACATCGCCTTAACAACTAACAAATAATAATACAACGAAATGATTGTATTAATGAGGGCTATCAATACTAAAATATAAAATCCTTGTTCAGCAGCAGCAGCAAAAATAAAGAATTTACTAAAAAATCCGGCAAAGGGAGGGATACCTGCTAAAGAAAACATTGCCAACATCATAGCCAAACTCAATTTCGGATTAGTCCGATAGAGCCCATTATAATCGTCCATAGATACCCTATCTGTTTTATTTTCTATTGCAGAAATAACTCCGAAGGCTGCTAAATTAGAGAATACATATACCAATACATAATATACTAGAGATCCCATACCTGCTGCACTGCCCGCAATAATACCTAACATAATATAACCAGCCTGAGAAATAGAAGAAAAAGCTAAAAAACGTTTTAGATTTTTCTGACGAATAGCAAACAAGTTACCAATTGTAATAGTAACTATTATCAGACCATACAAGATTGGTTGCCATACGGACTCTACTGCAGGAAATACCTTAAACAAAACCAATGCTAAAGCAAATACTGCCGCACCTTTTGATATGACTGATAAATAGGATGTAACCTGTGTCGGCGCACCTTCATATACATCTGCTGTCCAAAGATGAAATGGAACCAAAGAAATTTTGAATCCCATACCAGCCAAAAAGAATACCAATCCTACCATTGCCAATGGAGTATCTCCTATCCGAGCTGCAATATCTTCAAAATATAATGTTCCAGTAACCCCATAAACATAAGAAAGTCCCAATAACATAAGAGCTGAAGAGAACACAGCTATAAATACATATTTTGCTGCAGCCTCATAAGAGTCATGACGGAACTTTTCCATTGCGACCAATGTAGCAATAGGAAGAGAAGCTGTCTCAAGCCCAACAAAGAATAAAAGGAAATTCCCTGACGAAATCATCAAGTACATTCCTAATAGTGTCATCAGGGTCAATATATAAAATTCACCTCTACGCACAACGACATGTTCCAGCTTGGTCCACGCAATCGATTGGATAAATACCAATAATGTACCTATATTGAGTATGGTTTTTACAATCGAAATAATAGGAGATATCTGATACATTCCAGCAAAAGATGAATCTGACACGGAAGGTATTATATTAAAAATAGTCTGCGCAGCCAATAAGACACAAGCTGTCACGGAAAAAAGTTTTTGGCTTTTCTTTGAGCCGAATGTATCGTAAAAAAACAGCAGCACAATAACCGCTATCAACGACAGCTCCCCGCGCATCAATAAGAAATTTGAATAATCCATACTCTATATATTATAAGCGTTCAATAATCGTGTTTATACTTTGGCTAATCATATCGGATACCCACGACGGCATCATCCCCAATCCTGCAACTGCAGCAATCAGTGTTATTGCTGAAAGACGTTCAAACCAAGAAGCATCTGTCAACTGACGATGTGCTTCGTTCTGTACAGGTCCATACAGCAACTTTCCTACTACTCGTAGTATATATACCGCTGTAATTACAATCGAAGTACAAGCTACAATCGTAAATACGCGATGGAAAGTATCTGTATGCTGGAATGAGCCAACAAATACTGTCATTTCGGCAATAAATCCACTTAATCCCGGAAGCCCTAATGAAGCAAAACCAGCAATCACATAACATACAGACAAAAACGGCATAATTTTCATCAATCCTCCCATCTCACGAATATCACGAGTATGCGTACGGCCGTATATCATACCAATAAGGGCAAAGAACAAAGCTGTCATTAAACCGTGTGACAACATTTGCAAAACCGCTCCCGTCATTGCCGTAGTATTTAGCATCAATATAGCAAATAAAACTAAACCACAGTGACTTACAGATGAATAAGCATTAATGTATTTTAAGTCTTTCTGTACACAAGCACTGAATGCCCCATAAACGACGCTAATACCGGTCAAAATAAGGAAAATCCAAGCCAATTCATTCGCAGCTTCTGGCATCAAATAGATAGCTACTCGAAAGCATCCATACCCTCCAAGTTTCATTAACACTCCAGCATGTAGCATAGACACTGCGGTCGGAGCCGATGCATGACCATCAGGAGACCATGTATGGAATGGGAACATAGCTCCTAAAACTCCAAATCCAACAAAAGTAAGAGGGAAAAACAGATATTGAGCACTCATCGGAATAGCATGGTTCTTTGCTATTTCAAGAATATTCATTGTAAAATGTCCATCAGCTGAAGAATGGAAATAGATTCCTAAAATTCCGACTAATAGGAAAGCTGAACCACCCATCAACATTAATGTCAATTTCATCGCCGAATAATTTTTATTTCCACTCCCCCAAACTCCAATCAACAAATACATCGGGATAAGAGCGACCTCATAGAACATAAACATGGTAAAAAGGTCGATAGAAATAAAGAATCCAAATACTCCAATTGACAAAAGAATCAACCAAAGGAAAAATTCTTTAGGCAACGGGGATATTTTCCACGAGGCAAAAACCCCTGCAAAAACAATTATTGCCGACAACAAAAGCATTGCAACGGATACTCCATCCACTCCCACAGCATAATGAATATTTAGTGGAGCATACCACATAGAACTTGCAGTAAATAACATCTCTGCAGTATTACCAGAAGCTCGTTCCTGCAAATAAAGAAAAACCAAGCTTATTGCCAGTAATAACTGAATGGAGGAGCCTACAACAGCTACCCACCGTATCTGTTTCATCCCTTTTGACAAAGCCAATCCGACCATCATCAACAGGGGTATAAGCACAAATAATGATAAAAAATTCATAATTACTTTATTTTAATATCTTGCAACCAATTGTATTTATAAGCAAATTACCAGTAATGCAATTACCAAAGCTCCCATTAAGAATATCCATGCATAAGACTGCAATTGTCCTGACTGTAAACCTCGAATCTTGTAAGAAACAGTCTGAGTCAACCATGCAAACATATTCATTGTTCCGTCAACCACGTGGCGGTCAAACCATGCAATTGGCGTACAAATGCCGTTAAAAATAATCTTATGAGTAATAAACTGGTATACTTCATCAATATAAAAACGATGATAAGCCCATTTATACAAACCACTCATGGCAGTAGCCATACGATCAGGCTTATCGTTCGGATCCTTATACAACCATGTTGCAATCGCTATACCAATAAGGGCAACAATGACACTAGTAACAGCAACAGACATCTCAATATGTATATGGTATGGTAGCCCATCGCTTGTTACGAACTCCCCAAAAGGAATAAATCCTGCCAAACAAGTTACTAAAGCCAAAAAAATCAGAGGGAAATACATTGACTTCGGAGCTTCATGAGGTGTATGCTCATGATTAGCTTCTTTCCCCCAAAATATATTATAATACAGCCTAAACATATAAAATGCAGTGAGGCCAGCAACTACCGTCATCCAAATACCCCAAAATGCACTTTTCTGGAATGTTGCAGCAAGAATTTCATCTTTACTAAAAAAACCTGAAAACGGAGGTATACCTGCAATAGCCAAACAAGCGATCAAGAATGTTATATGTGTCACAGGCATATATTTACGAAGTCCACCCATATGAGACATTTCATTCGAATGCACTGCATGGATAATAGCTCCAGCACCCAAGAATAATAGAGCTTTGAACATTGCATGTGTAAATAGATGGAACATTGAAGCCATATATCCTAACCCGTGGTCAGCACTTGCGACACCTAACGCTACCATCATAAATGCAATCTGAGAAATCGTAGAAAAAGCCAACACTCTTTTAATATCAGTTTGTACACAAGCAACTACAGCTGCATACAATGCAGTAAACGCTCCCACATAAGTTATTAAATCCAAGACTTCCGGTACTTGGCAATATACTGGGAACAATCGAGCCACCAAATAAACACCTGCGACCACCATAGTAGCAGCATGTATAAGAGCCGATACTGGAGTAGGCCCTTCCATTGCATCAGGCAACCAAATATGTAATGGGAACATAGCAGATTTCCCAGCACCTCCCATAAATATAAGAGACATAGCCCAAACCCCAACAGACAACCCCATAAACGTCTTACCAGCCATTGAACTCAAAGCATTTCCCGTGGTAAGCGTATTGAAATCGAAAGTTTGTGCAAAATAAGACAAAATAAGAATTCCTATCAAGAATCCTAAATCGGCAAAACGAGTCACAATAAATGCCTTTTTCGAAGCTGACACAGCTGAAGGCTTTGTATAATAGAACCCGATAAGCAAATAGGATGATGCACCCACCAGCTCCCAAAAAATATACATCTGGAAAATATTGGTAGCGACAACCAATCCTAACATTGAAAAACTAAATAGCGACAAAAATGCAAAATAACGTTGAAAACCTACTTCTCCATGCATGTAGCCCATACTATAAATATGAACCATAAGAGATACTGTCGTAATGACAACAAGCATCATCACTGAAATCGGGTCTAAAAGGATGCCGAGATCAATATGTAATGCATCAGTAAATCGCAACCACTCAAAATTCACTGGAATTAACGTTGTAAATTTACCATCAATTCGCGGCATCGAAAAATATTGTACAGCTACCGTATAAGCCAATGCCGTAATAACGGCCAACCCTGTAGTCCCTAAAAGACCAGCTACACGGTGCGACATTTTATGTCCGAACAAGCCAAGTACAAGAAACATGACCATCGGCAATAAGAGTATAATCAAAGAATATTCCATAGTTTGTTGTTTAAAGCAATAATCAATATTTCATATCGTCGAGGTTCTTTGCCTGCACATTGTGTATGCTCCGGTAAATATTTATAATAATCGCAATAGCGACAGCAGTTTCTGCAGCTGCTATACCGATAGCGAATAACGTAAACATAAACCCTTCAAGCTGACCCGGGAAAAGATAACGATTGAACACCACAAAATTAATATCTACAGCATTCAGCATCAATTCCAAAGAAATAAGTACTGCCAGCAGATTACGACGAGTCACAAATCCATATACTCCGGCAAAAAACATAATGGCACTTACTACCAAATAATAAATCATAGGTATTTCCATACTTTTTATCTTTTACGGGCAATCATGATGCCACCGATTATACAAGCCAATAACAACACACTAAGCGCCTCAAAAGGAAGAATATATTGATATTTTTCCATTCCCATAAGCGTATGCCCTACTTGCTTCATATCAAGAGCTCCACCGTTTTGAAACTGTGATACCGGAAATACATGTGTAAGTAAGGCATATAGACATAAAGCCGCTCCAGAAATTGAAGCTATAAGCCCCCATGCTCTTTTCTTATTGGTAAGGCGTTCAGATTTTTCGCCCGGACCACTTGTTAATAATATAGAGAATACAAATAATACGACGATACCTCCTGCATATACAGCTAACTGAACAGCACCCAGAAAATGATAATCAAGTTGGAAATATAACCCGGCTGTTGCAAATAAAACAAAAAGGAGGAATGTGGCGGCCCGCAAAATACGACGCGTCGTTACCGTTAGTACGGAAAATATAATTATTGCCGCCGAAAGTAAATAAAAGATTACTTGATTAGCTACTTGTTCCATAATACTATTTATTTTCTACAGATTTATCTGTAGCATGATTGAGTTGTTTCACTAATTTCTCCCGAGTAAACACGGCATGTTCGAATGCATTATCGAACTCCAAAGCATCATGCGGACACGTTACCACACAAAGTTGACAAAAAGTACAACTACCTAAGTCATACATATACTTATCCAACACACGTTTTGTTTTACCGTCTTCTGTAGTCACCTTGTTGGCAATCACTTGGATGGTACCGTTAGGACAATTCATCTGGCAAATTCCACAAGCTACACATTTATGTTCGCCATTTTCATATACCAGTTTGAGTTCGCCCCGGAACCGGTCGGCAACTTTTAACGTCGCCCGATTTTCGGGATACTGTTCTGTCACTTTTTTTGTGACAAATTCAGTCCCTGTCACTTTCATGCCCACCAACAGGCTCCACAAGCCTTTCCAGAAAGAGACAAAGTAATTTTTAAAACTTTCCATAAATTGTTATTTGATACTATCTATATTTATGATGAATATTAAATTATTTTCTACTTTCAAATTCATGACAAAGAGCTTCCGGCTCCGGAAGCCCTCTTTTATCATGAAGATTCTTTTTACTGGACCGATCCGCCCAATATATCAAGCAGCTCAGCTGTAATGTTTTGCTGTCTTAATTTATTATATTCTAATTGTAAGCTGTCAAGCAACTTTTTTGCGTTATCATTTGCCATCTGCATTGCCATTATACGTGCAGCCTGCTCTGAAGTCCGACTTTCCAACCAAGTTTCATGCAAATTGGACCTTACATAAAGAGGAATCACCGTTCGAAAAATTGTTTCACTATCAGGCTCATAAATATATGGTTTTGCATGAGAGAGAAGTTCTCCACCCGCCAAATCGGCAACACTTACAGGTAATAATATTCTCGAATCCAATGCTTGAGAACCAATGCTTTTAAAATGAAAATATAACAACTCTACCCTGTCGATTTCATGAGACAAAAAACGATTGGTCAGCTCATCGGTCAGACGCTTCACTGCATCTGCTCCACTCTTTGAATTGAGATAAGAAACATCAGCAATCTCAACATCCTTCATCTTGGAAACCGATGATAGTATTTTCTTACCTACAGGATAAACAATATACTCAGTTTTAGTTCCCAACTCATTATTTGTACGGTTTATTGCTTCTAATAAAAACTTGAACAACGATACATTAAAAGCTCCACATAAACCTTCATCCGACCCGAATACGACAAATGCAACACGGTGAACCGGGCGTTGCTCGGTCAATGGCGATTGATATTCACTATCGGCCCCCAGCAAATTATTTATGGTGTTCTGCAACTGGTTGCGGAAAGGCATAAGATGCTCTAAAGCCGATTGGACTTTCCGCAACTTAGCTGATGAAATCATTTTCATCGCACCGGTAATCTTTTGGGAAGAGTTAACAGATCCGATTCTTCCCTTCAATTCGCGCATTGATGCCATAATTCATTAAGCCTTAAATCTGTTTGCTACATCTGCTGCTACTTCTTTTAATAGAGCTTCTACTTTATCATCAAGATGACCGGCCTTTAATTCATCCAAGACTTCTTTCTGATATTTGGATTTTAGCATTTGTAAAAATAATTTCTCAAACTCAGCAACTTTATCCAAAGGTACTTGTTGTAACAATCCCTTTGTCCCACAATAAATAATTGCCATCTCATCCTCAACTGCCATAGGTGAATATTGAGGCTGTACCAAAACTTTAGCATTTTTACGACCTTTGTCAATCACCATTGCAGTCACGGGATCCAAGTCACCACCAAACTTAGTAAATGACTCTAACTCTCGATATTGGGCCTGATCAATTTTCAATGTACCAGCAATCTTTTTCATTGCTTTTAATTGAGCATTACCTCCCACACGAGACACAGAAATACCCACATTAATTGCCGGACGTGTACCCTCATTGAATAATCCTGTTTCAAGAAATATCTGACCATCAGTAATTGATATTACATTGGTTGGAATATATGCCGAAACATCCCCTGCCTGAGTCTCAATAATAGGTAAAGCAGTCAATGAACCTCCACCTTTAACCATAGGCTTCAATTCGTCAGGGAGGTCATTCATTGTAGAGGCAACTTCATCATTATCTATAATTTTTGCTGCACGCTCCAATAAACGGGAATGCAAATAGAAAATATCACCCGGATATGCTTCACGACCTGATGGACGACGTAAAATTAAGGAAATTTCACGATAAGCTACAGCCTGTTTTGACAAATCATCATATACCACCAATGCATGGCGACCACTATCCCGAAAATACTCGCCAATAGCAGCACCTGCAAACGGAGCATAATAACGCATCGCTGCCGAATCTGAAGCATTAGCAGCTAAAACAATAGTGTAATCCAAAGCTCCATGTTCACGCAAAGTATTTACTAAAGTAGCCACCGATGAAGCTTTCTGGCCAATTGCTACATATATACAATATACAGGGTCACCTGCCAAAAAATTCTTACGCTGATTGATAATTGTATCAATTGCTATAGACGTCTTACCTATCTGACGGTCACCAATAATCAACTCCCGTTGTCCCCGCCCTATAGGCACCATAGAATCTACAGCCTTGATACCAGTCTGTAAAGGTTGATTTACCGGCTGACGAAAAATTACACCAGGAGCTTTACGATCGAGCGGTAAAGGAATCATATTTCCTCCTAATGGTCCGGCTCCATCGATAGGATCCCCCAACGTATTAATAACACGACCAATAAGTCCTTCTCCCACAGGTATAGACGCAATAGTTCCGGTACGGCGTACACTCATATTCTCTTTCACCTTATCTGAAGAGCTCAATAAAATAACTCCAACATTACTCTCCTCAAGGTTCATTGCAACACCTCTCACACCATTTTCAAATTCGAGAAGCTCACTGGCTTGTACATTATCGAGACCAAAGACGTGTGCAACACCGTCACCGACCCCTAACACGGTACCCACTTCTTCGAAATTGACTTTAGTGTCTACTTCCTCAAGCTGTTGTTTTAATATATCAGATATTTCGTTAGGTTTTATCATAATCTTTTCTTGCTGTTCAGTAATTTTAAACGCAATAATTTTAACTCTTTATTTACTGAAGCATCGAGTTGCATCGAATCGATTTTAAGTACAAAGCCTCCAATAATAGAAGGGTCCACCCGATAGGTAAACTCTACTGTTTGATCGGCTTTCTGAGATACTAATTGTTTTATCTTATCCAGAATTTCACCTGCCACTGGAATGGCAGTAATTATCTGAGCCAAAGATATATTATTCAATTCCCGATATAACTTCTGATACATCAGTCCGATAGAGCGCATAAAAGATTCGCGTCGGTTTTTGATTACTAAACGAATGAAGCGAAGGAACTCTTCTCCTGCAGCATCACCGACGGCAGCTGAGAGAAGAGCCTCTTTATCCCGAGCAGAAAGCACAGGATTCTGAAGCGATTTTTCCAATTCTGGATGAGACAGAAAATTCACTTCAAGGACTTTCATCTTTTCATAAATCTGATCGGCAGAATGCTGGTCTTGTGCATATTTAAGCAAAGCCTTAGCATATCTGCGTGAAACTAATCCTTCGTTCATGTCATTTTAGTTTTTAGTCTCTATATCATTCAATAGTTTGTCGATCATCTCAAGCTGAGTTTTGTCATTCGACAACTCTTTACGCATCAGCTTTTCCGCAATTTGTAATGCAAAAGCACTAACTTCATTACGGAATTGCTGCTCAGACTCTTTCCGAGCCTGCTCTATCGACACGGCTGCGGCATCCATTACTTTTTTAGCTTCTTCTGAGGCTGCCTTCTTAGCTTCTTCAACAATTTGAGATTTCATCTGAGCAGCTTCCCTAAGAATTTCCATTTGCTGTTTATGCGCATCAGCCAAAAGGGCTTGGGCATTTTCAGTTGCATGATCCAGTTGCATTTTTGCCTCCTGAGAATAAGCAACCCCTTTATCTATAAATTCCGCACGTTCATCAATATTACGGATAATAAAAGGCCATGCATATTTAGCCAGTATGGCAAATAATACCACAAAGACAAAAAACATCCAAAAAACCAACCCAAATTCAGGCTTAAACAGTTCCATGGTTGCTTATTATAAGAAAATAGCCAACAGACAAACAATTATAGCAAACAACGCTACACCTTCCACAAGAGCTGCAATCACAATCATATTGGTTCTGATGTCATTAGTAGACTCTGGTTGACGAGCAATTGACTCCATCGCTGAAGATCCGATTTTACCGATACCTATACCTGCACCAATTGCTACGATACCTGCACCTATACATGCCCCGATTTTTGCCAAACCTGCACCGGCTGCTGCCTGTAATAAAATCATTCCTAACATAGTGTTTGTTTTTTTAAGTTACACATCAATTTTATTCTTTTATCTCTTTTTCTCCCTTCACTCTTGCCAAACTTATAAAGAGCGCTGAAAGCATTGTAAATACATAAGCCTGAATAAAACATATCAGAAAATGCAACAGATTCATAAACACAGAAAACAACACTGATAAGACGGTTGTTCCTGCCAAAACTGCTGCTCCCATTGTTCCAAAAATAAATATAAGGGAAATAAGCACCAAAACTATAAGATGGCCTCCCAACATATTTGCAAAAAGACGAATCATAAGAGCCACAGGCTTTGTAATCGCCCCAAAAACCTCAATAACTGGCATAATCGGAACCGGACATTTCATCCACATAGGGACTTCCGGCCAAAATAAATCTTTCCAATAATGCTTCGTACCCATAAAGTTAACAACAAGGAAAGTACATAATGCCAAAACTAAAGTTATCGAAATATTTCCTGACAGATTCGCTCCTCCAGGGAACACTACAATCATCCCCAAAATATTAATCGCCAGAATAAAGAAAAACAAAGTTAATAAATAAGGAGCAAAACGCCGGGCTTCAACACCTAATATAGGGCGTATCACATCACTATAGACCATATCTATAACAAACTCGATAGCACCCAATCCCTTACGAGGAGCTTTAAATTTGTTTCTCCTATAAAACCGAGCTAAAGGAAAAATACATATACAAACCACCAATGCTGCTATTAACAAAGCAAATACATTCTTTGTGATAGAGATATCCAAAGGACGATATTTATTACCATCAGCATCAAGACTTTCTATTTTCCCCTTATTATCTCCTTCTGAAGCAATGTAGAAACCATTATAATTACCTCCATGTTCTAACTTCTTAGAGCTGAAAACATGCCAGCTTCCTTCATTGTCTCGAATAATTACCGGTAACGGTATACGTGTGCTATGAGAGAAAGGGACTTCCCATCCGTAATTGTCAAGTAAGTGTTCAAAAATTGCTTCCTTGGCATCAAACGGCTTCTCCTCTTCACTTGCAACAGCGGTAAATGTCGTACCTACAATAAAAAAGAGTATCCCAATACAACAAATTATTAACTTTTTCATCTCATTCCTTTTTGGTCATTACCTGATAATCCAAGCTACTGAATGCATATTGCTACACGATTATTATTCACATCTACGAATCCTCCCTCAATAGGCATAGTTTTTACTTCTCCTTCAGTTTCATATTCCACAACTCCTGTTGTCAGAGTAGACATTAACGAAGCATGGTCGTCAAGAACTGTAAAAGACCCTAACGCTCCTGGCATCGTAACCCTTTTAGCTTCCCCTCTAAATAGAACTTTTTCTGAAGAAATAATTTCTAGATTCATAGCTCTTATTATTTATTTTCCTTAGCTTGCTGCATCATCTTTTCTCCTTTGGCGATAGCTTCATCTATCGTACCGACATTCATAAATGCCTGTTCTGGGTAACCATCCATTTCTCCACTCAAAATCATCTTGAACCCACGGATGGTCTCTTCCAATGGTACCATAACTCCCGGTATACCAGTAAATTGTTCTGCCACATGGAATGGTTGTGACAAAAAGCGTTGTGCTCTACGAGCACGAGCTACAACTAATTTATCTTCATCAGACAATTCATCAACTCCTAGAATCGCAATAATATCCTGCAACTCATTATAATGCTGAAGTAATTGTTTTACTGCCTGAGCTGTATTATAATGGTCTTCACCAATAATCAGAGGATCAAGAATACGTGAGGTAGATTCCAACGGATCTACAGCCGGATAAATACCCAGCTCTGCAATCTTTCGACTAAGTACAGTCGTCGCATCCAAGAAGCTAAATGTCGTTGCAGGAGCAGGGTCGGTCAAGTCATCAGCCGGCACATAAATCGCCTGAACAGAAGTAATAGAACCATACTTAGTAGAAGTAATACGTTCTTGTAATGCACCCATCTCCGAAGCCAATGTAGGCTGATAACCTACAGCTGAAGGCATACGACCTAAAAGTGCAGACACTTCTGAACCAGCCTGCGTAAAACGGAATATATTATCGATAAAGAATAATATCTCCTTACCACCTTCATTCGAATCACGGAATTGCTCGGCAACAGTCAACCCAGAAAGAGCAACACGCAAACGAGCTCCAGGAGGTTCATTCATCTGACCAAAGACTAAAGTTGCCTGTGAGGTACTTAGTTTTTCCATGTCAACTTTACTAAGATCCCACTTTCCTTCATCCATTTCTTTCTTAAATTCGTCACCATAATTGATAACGCCAGATTCAATCATTTCACGTAACAGGTCATTACCTTCACGAGTACGCTCTCCCACTCCGGCAAAAACAGAAAATCCATTATGACCTTTGGCTATATTATTGATCATTTCCATAATCAACACAGTTTTGCCTACGCCCGCGCCACCAAATAATCCAATTTTACCACCTTTAGAATAAGGCTCCAGCAAATCGATTACTTTAATACCTGTGAATAAGAATTCTGTGTTAATAGATAGATCCTCAAACTTAGGTGAAGGACGATGAATAGATTGTACATTACTATAATCTAATGCAGGCAGATGATCGATAGCATCACCAATAACATTCATCAGACGACCCTTAATTTGTGTACCTGTAGGCATAGCTAACGAACGTTGTAAGTCTATTACCTTCATGCCTCTTCTCAAACCATCTGTTGTATCCATAGCCACACATCGTACGGTATTTTCACCAATGTGCTGTTCTACTTCAACGATAAGATCTGTTCCATTGCCTCGCTCAATTTTCAATGCAGCATAAATCGGGGGCAATTCATTACCCTCACCTTCGAAAATCACATCGACAACAGGACCGATAACCTGAGTTATATATCCAAATTTATCCGTCATAATTTATCGTTTAAAACTGTTTATACTATATGATGACAAACCGTTATCGGTTTAAAAATGCAATTTGAAAATAACCACTAATACCATCAACAACAAATTGACAAGACTAATGGGTACCAAATATTTCCATTCGAGACGAAGCAATTGGTCTATTCGTAAACGGGGGAATGTCCATTTGAACCACATAATAATAAACATTACCACAAATACTTTACCAAAAAACCAAATTACAGAAGGTATATAATCCATAATCTGGTTAAAACCTTCCCAGCCTCCTATATGAAAAGGCATCCACCCTCCTAAAAATAATAAGGTAGCAATACCTGAAACAATAAAAAGATTCAAATATTCTGCCAAATAAAAAAAGCCAAAATGAATACCAGAATATTCGGTATGATAACCTGCAGTCAACTCTGACTCAGCCTCAGGTAAGTCAAACGGACCACGATTCGTCTCTGCTGTACCAGCTACAAGATATATCAAGAAAGCTATTATAGCAGGAATATGCCCCCGGAAAATAAACCATCCAGAACTTTGAGCTTCTACAATTCCTGAGGTCTGCATAGTTCCTGCAAATACAACCATTGTTAAAAATGAAAGTCCGATAGACAATTCATAACTAATCATCTGAGAACCACTTCGCATTGCTCCAATCAATGTAAATTTATTGTTACTTGCCCACCCTGCGAGTAAAATTCCTAATACCCCAATCGAAGAAACAGCCATAATAAAGAATATCCCAATATTAAAATCGATAGCTATAAGACCTCTGCCAAAAGGTAAACATCCAAATGCCAACATTGACGATACAATAACAATATAGGGAGCTAAATTAAAAAGGAATTTATCAGTATGTTTGATTTCAATAAGCTCTTTTATCAACATCTTAAACATATCGGCAACACTCTGCAAAAGCCCATAAGGTCCTACGCGATTCGGTCCAAGACGACACTGGAAAAAGGCACACACTTTACGTTCTATATAAATCAACGCCAAAGCTATGACTGCATAAGTCAATAATAAAACGACACCCACCAGTACAAATTCGACAAAAAGAGCTGCGTTTTCAGGCATCCAAGACCGCAACAGATTATCTATCCAATGAGTGATTATAGAAAAATCGAACATGATATATTTCAATTATATTGGTTTGTAACTACAATTATCTATCAATATCGGGTACTACATAATCTAAAGAGGCTCCAATAGCTATCAAGTCGGCAATTTTTGCACCTCTTGTCAAATGGTCTACAGCTCCTACCAAAGTTAATCCCGGAGACGTGACTTTTAATCGGTATGGGAACTTATCGCCCCGACTTTCAAGATAAACTCCAAAAGCTCCACGAGCAGCTTCTACTTGCTGGAAATATCGACCTTCAGGAACTTTAATTACGGGCTTGGTCTTAACAGCATAATCTCCTGCCGGGATATTATCTACCAGCTGCTCAAGAATATATAATGATTCTTTAATTTCATCCATACGAACCATATAACGTGCAAAGGTATCTCCTTCTGTGCGTAATACTTCCTTAAATTGGACTTTATCATAAGCTGCATAAGGAGTACGTTTACGTACATCACATGCCCATCCTGAACCACGACCTGACGGTCCGGTAACATCAAAATTGATAGCATCTTCATAAGAAAGTATCCCTACCCCCTTCATACGCTGCTGTGCTATGACATTCCCCGTAAATATTTGATGATATTCCTTCAACTTATCAGGCATATAAGCTATAAACTCTTTTACTTTGCGTTGAAAGTCCGGATGTATATCAGCCATAACTCCACCTATCACATTATAGTTCATAGTCATACGCGCCCCACAAGTTTCTTCAAAAATATCCAAAATCTTCTCCCGATCTCTGAATCCATAGAAAAACGCAGTCAGCCCTCCCAAGTCCATACACATAGTTGCAAAGAAGAGCAAATGAGAAGATATACGCATCAGCTCATCCATCATCGTACGAATATAAACAGCACGTTCTGGGACCTCAAGTTGCAACCCCTTCTCAATACAAAGGCACAATGCATGTCGATTATTATGAGCTGATAAATAATCTAAACGGTCGGTCATGTGCAATGTCTGTGGATAAGTCATGCTTTCCCATAACTTTTCAATACCACGATGAACATACCCACAATGAACGTCAATCTTTTTTATATTTTCACCATTCAATGATGTTTTGAAACGCAAAACCCCATGAGTAGCAGGATGCTGCGGTCCTATATTCACCACATATTCATCTTTCTCAAAAAGAATTTTCTCTTTTTCTACAATTGTACCCTCTTCTGTTTCTTCAAGAACAACAGTTTTATCATTTGCCTCTTCATTAGAAACCGGAATAGGATTTATATCGGGATTAGCATCATAATCTTTACGGAAAGGATATCCTACCCAATCTTCTCTCAAGAAAAGACGACGCATATCAGGATGATTTATAAAACGGATACCATAAAAGTCATATACCTCACGCTCATTCAGATTAGCACTCTCCCAAACATCAGAGACACTATACAACAAAGGATTTTCCCTATCGGAAGTTTCAGTCTTTATGATAACCCAATGATTATATTTCGTAGAATTAAGGTAATAAACCACACCCAACGTTTCACCCCAATCTACACCTATCAACGATGCCAGATAATCAAATTGTAATTCTGGATCATCATGTAAAAAACGAGCTAAACCATGCCATTTACGCGGTGCAACGGTCACTGTAAGATATTGTCCTTCTTCAAAAACAGCTTCAGGTAAAAAGCTGGCTATTTTTTCTTGTATTTTTCCCATGAATCGAACTCGATATTTTTTTATTTATCTAACTCTTTTGGCTTCTTTTCTTGTCGGTTTACATCACCGAAATAACGTTCGGCTTTTACTTTACGCTGCAATTGCATCATTCCATAAAGTAAGGCTTCAGGACGAGGAGGACACCCGGGGATATATACATCTACCGGCAATATTTCACCTACCCCCTTAAGTACATGATACGAATTCTTAAAAGGACCACCTGACACAGCACAACCACCTACTGCAATCACATATTTAGGCTCAGCCATTTGGTCATACAACCGTTTAAGCACCGGAGCCATTTTATGCACAATAGTACCAGCCACCATAATAAAGTCTGCCTGACGAGGTGAAGCACGAGCTACTTCAAAGCCGAAACGGGCCATGTCATAGCGGGCTGCCCCCACTGACATAAACTCAATACCGCAACAGCTGGTTGCAAACGTAAGAGGCCAAAGCGAATTAGAACGCCCCCAATTGATAAGTTCATCAAGAGATCCCACCACGACATTTGTGCCAGACTCTTGAAGCTGTTTAATAAGCTGTTCAATATACTCATTATCTTTGAAGTCTTCATACTTCATTGATTTAATTTTCACTTCCATTCCAGCGCTCCTTTCTTCCATGCATAAGCTAATCCCAATACAAGGATTATCATGAAAAATAAAATGTTAATCAGTCCGCTCACTCCTAAATCTCTAACAATAACTGCCCACGGAAACAAAAATACAGTTTCAACATCAAACATTAAGAAAAGAATGGCAAACAAATAATAACCGACTTTAAATTGCATCCAAGACGTCCCCCGAGTAGGTATACCACACTCATATGCCTCTCCTTTCTGCGGGTTAAATGAACGTGGAGATATTAATCCGGCTATCCACAAAGCAGCTGCTACCAAAGCCAGCCCCGTAATAAATACAACAACAAATAATGCAGAATTCATATTTTAGGTTATAACATATAATTATTAATTGTTTGTTTCTTCAAAATAAAGAGTAGATCATAATAGAATTCGGGTATCTTATCTAAAACTACTCTCTTCATCAGATCATCAGACTACAATCTTTTTTAAACCATAAATATAGTAATGGCTCTGATATCTCTGAGAAAAAAGGGGCATTTGCCTATATGCAGACGATACTTTAACGTATCTGTTATGAAAAATATTTAAATCAAATTTTTCTCCATATGAGAAAAAAACAACGTCGGAACCCGATATTTCCCTATCAGTATCCGACGGTTGAACATTTATATTATTAACAGTTAATAAATACGTTGCAAAAGAACCTAACAAAACAATTAAATTTCTACCTGAAGCCTCTCTCTTACTACCTTGTAAACCCTGTTCCAAGCATTGCTCTTCATCGACTCCGTATGCCCAAGTATTATTTTCACAATGATACATTGTGAAAGTCAAGCAAAACAGCAATATGACGAAAATTCGAAACACAGAATTCATAGTTAATCAGTTAGCACGCCAAAGTTATAAAATATTACTTAATCTCACACTTAATTCGAGCCTTAATATTCCCAAAAAAGAAAATCAGAACACAAAATAAGAGGATTCGCACTATGCGACGTCAAAGTAACACAATTAATAAAAGGCACACAAATTATTTGAAAATTAATTTTCCAGAAGAAGCCTTGAATTTATGTTTTTTTTCATCAAAATAAAAACAAATAACATTTTGGGGCTCTTCTGTTTCACATAAATTTACTTCTGTTTTGACAGTAAAGAGAAATAATAATCCAAAACTTCTTTGGCCGCAATAAAAGAACTTTCTTCCGATTTCAAAACCTTCCGTTCCTTATCAAATAACATTTTTTCAATATCAGGATTTCGATAAAAGTGCTCTTTCAAACGTTCGTTTATAGTCTCAAACATCCAATATTTTGACTGTTCCTGACGTTTATACTCAAAATATCCACTCTTTTTAACAAAATCGATATAATCATCAATCATTTTCCAAACCTCAAAGATGCCTATTTCATAATACCCCGAATAGGTCAAGACTTGAGGTTGCCAACCAGAAAGTGTCGGAGGAAATAGATGCAAAGCATTTCTAAACTGTGCCTGAGCCAATTTTGCCCTTTCTATATTATCCCCATCGGCTTTATTGATTACGATACCATCGGCCATTTCCATAATTCCTCTCTTTATTCCTTGTAATTCATCGCCCGTTCCAGCCAACTGTATCAATAAGAAGAAATCTACCATAGAATGAACAGCTGTCTCTGACTGTCCAACTCCCACCGTTTCTACAAATATCGTATCAAAACCTGCTGCTTCACATAATACAATAGTTTCCCGGGTCTTACGAGCCACTCCTCCTAAAGAACCCGCCGAAGGCGAAGGACGAATAAAAACATCATTCTGCACAGATAATTTCTCCATACGGGTTTTGTCCCCTAATATACTTCCTTTCGAACGCTCACTACTCGGGTCTATTGCAAGCACAGCTAACTTATGTCCCTGTTTTAATACATGAAGTCCAAACACATCTATTGATGTACTTTTACCCGCCCCAGGAACTCCTGTTATACCAATGCGAACAGATTGCCCCGAATAAGGCAAACATTTTGCTATAACCTCCTGAGCTAATATCTGATGCTCATATAAATTACTTTCGACAAGAGTAACGGCCTGACTTAATATAGAAATATCTCCCTTTAATATACCTTCAACATATTCGTCAGACGTATAATGACGACGTTTTACCGTTCGTATTCTTTTCAAATAAGGATTGACTGTAGGAGGTTGCTCAATTCCTTTATTAACAGCCAATCCGGCATATTGCTTATCATTCTCAATATGTTCCATATTACAATTTTAAGAAATAAACGTCATTCGAATCGCGCAAATACAGGAATAGATAGTGTTGGATGATCAGGATCATTCGTAATAATAAAAATACGATGATTTAAAACTTTACTTTTAGTTTTAGCCGGATAAACAGTTATTTTAAGGTCAACAGCTTTCCCAGATTGAACACTCATACGAGAAACTTCTGCAGTAACAACATTTGATTCATTACTTACTTTCCGTATCTGAAGATTCGTTTTCCCGTCATTTTGTATTTTTATTATTTTCTCAACAGGGGTAGTTCCTTGAACTTTTTCAAAATCGATACGGTTCTCACTTAATAACGCTTTCGGAGCTCTTTCTTTTTGCTCTGAAGACATCTTACTATAGTCCTCTCTTATATCTGCAGAAACAGAGATTGTATTCCCAGGAATTATGTTAGGTTCTCCCGGAAATCTAATATAAAATTCATCTCTACGTATTCCCCAATCCTTAGCTTTAGAGGCGTTATAAGTAACCTCAATAAGTCCAATCTGACCTGGTGCAACACTCTCCGGAATCTGTTTTACCGAAAGATGCCGAGGAACTCGGTCAAACGATAAAGTAAGAGGAGAACGTGAATTATTTACAAACTCAACAGAAAGTTTTTTAGGGTCATCGGTATAAACTTCAAAAAAAGGTAAATGCCTTACTTTCAATGCTATTCTTCCCATAGCATAAGCAAATTCAGGGTGTTCCTTTTTCTCTTCAGGAATTACGATACCTTTAATATATAATGTTGTTTTAGAGGGCTCTGTATTACTGTATATATACACATTTTTACGGAATGCGCCCGGACGGCCTTTAGGATTAAAAGTTACTGTTATCTCTGCTGATTTACCCGGAGCCACAGGTTCTTTGGGGAATACTGGCCGAGTACATCCACATGAAGCCGAAGCATTTGTTATCAGTAGCGGGGCATTACCTGTATTTGTAAAAGTAAATGTACAAGTTACCATTCCTAAACTTTCAGCGAAACTTCCAAAATCGTGTTCTTCTTTTTCAAATGTTATTGCAGGCTTCCCCTCGGCCAATACCAACATCGGCCAAAACAATACAGCAAACAATAAAACACTTCCTGTACGTTTCATATTTTTCCTGTTGATCATTAATTATTTCTTTTTACTTTCAGGAATAACTGTTCCTTTAATCAATAAAGTATATTTCTCTGGATTAGCATTTGTATATATATACACATTCTTTTGAAAAGCTCCCGGACGGCCTTTAGCATGATAAGTCACTCTTATCTCTCCAGTTTTACCCGGAGCTATAGGAGCTTCGGGATATTCAGGTTTAGTGCATCCGCATGAAGCCGAAGCCCGAGTAATAATCAACGGAACCTTTCCTGTATTCTTAAAAACAAATTTACAAGTCGCATCTCCATCAACTTCAGCTATATTCCCAAAATTAAAAACGGTTTCACTGAATTCTACCTTCGCTGTCTTTTGAGCAAAAACCGAAGTGGTACTTATCATGACCATAATCAGAAATAATATTGACTTTTTCATAAATAACTTTTTTATGATTTCAACTGAAAACAAAAATACAAATTTTTATATCTTAAACCACCCTATCTTTACAAAGTTTATCACAAATAAAACTTTTATGTGAAACAATCCTTCTTCTATAGCCATCATTACATCTAATAGAAAACGGTTTACTCTTTGTTAGTTAAATTCATCGAGTAAACCGCAAAAAAAATGTTATATATTTACTTTTCTTTTCTCTTTTGAACTTGAGGAGTTATTCGTTCTTTAATAACCTTAGCATTCATATACATAAACGTTACACGAGGACTCGATTCCTTACTTACTACCCGCAAAGTATCATCATTTAATTTTAATATTCTTTCTATAGTTTCATATTCTTCTTTCTCTCCAGTCTCATCAGTCATAAAACCTTTTATAATTAAGGCTCCATCTTTAATTTCCCATGACTTTAAATCTAAAGAAGGGACATTCACAGCTTCACATCTACCCCCTTTTTTAAAAGTAAAACCTTTTAATTCCCCACTATATTCATAGGTATATGGATTGCACCAAGTTCCTATTAATTTCTTCTCCATCTCCTTTTGCGGATTACGGCCATAAGAAAAAACACTTGACACCAGTAGAATAACAACGAATACATTTTTCATAGTTCTATTTTTTAATAAATTCACATTTTAGGATTATTAATTGCGTGCGAAATTAACAATGATAATTTACATTCGAAAACTTTTATCTTTTTCTTTTTTTGCAAAAAAAAGAATATTTATTAAATATAATATTTTAGTTATTGAACCCTGATTTATCGCAATTTTTTAATGTATATTTGTACTTTCACCATAAAAATGAATTCTTGTGATTACACCTGAAAATTATTATCATTCGATACTCCGCGATACGAATATACAATTAAATAAAACACAGAAAAAGATATACAGTATCGGAACCCTCCGGCTACTTATTGTCTTAATAACCTTGGGTCTATTATATTTTTTATGGGATTCTCCTCTTTATATCCTTATCCCTATTTGCCTATTCGGTATCATACTATTTCTCATATTATTAAAAGTACACAATCGATTTTTTATAAAAAAAAGCCTCCAAGAGGCTCGTATATCAATCGCCAAAAAAGAACTCCAACTTTTACAATATCAATTCGATGAAACTGATGAAGGAAACGAATTTATAAATACGGAACATGATTTCAGTAATGACTTAGATTTATTCGGCCATAAATCTCTTTTCTCATATATCAATCGCAGTGCATCTTTGTTAGGAAGAAACCGACTGGCTGAAATATTACAAAAGCCTTTAAAAGATACACATTATATTTTGAAGCGACAAAAAGCTATTGAAGAATTATCTAAACTGACAGAATTACGAATCGATTTTCTCGCACATGGGTTAACTTCAAATGAAAAAAAATCAGATATAAATACTATCCGCAACACAGCATCTTTAAAAAATGTAATTCCGGCAAAATATATACAAATATGTAGTCTATATATTATTCCCGTATTATTCACGATATTACTTCTATTATGGATAGCCGGAATATCTACTGGTACATGGATTTTGTATTTATTCATTATTTGTTTCACCTACGCAACTATTAAAAGTAAAAAAGTTTCTACATTACAAAAACAATTGAACGAAGGGCTACAGTCCTTAAATTCATATACCAAACTTATCGAATCATTAGAGAAAACTCAGTTTAAAAGTCAACTCTTACAAGAGCTTAAACAAGAAATCAATATTGATGGTACGCCTGTTTCTGAACGAATAAAAAGATTGGCCAAACTTCTCGGCAATCTCGACCAACGATATAATGCTATCGGTTTTGCTATACTTAATGGTTTTTTACTCTGGGATTTCAGACAATTAACAGCAATAGGAAAATGGCTTGATGAAAACGCAGGACAATTGGATCAATGGCTCTCTGCTTTAGCAGAATTCGATGCCATAAGTTCTTTAGCAACCTTTCATTATAATCATTCCAATTATACATTTCCAGAACTTATTGAAGACGATCATCCCGTACTGTCAGCTGTTAATATGGGGCATCCTCTAATTCCTCCGACACGTTGTATTCTAAACGATATTGACATGCCACTGAGACCCTCCTTTCTAGTAATTACAGGAGCTAATATGGCAGGAAAAAGCACGTATCTTCGGACTATAGGAATCAACCATGTTTTAGCTTGCATCGGGGCTCCTGTATGCGCTGAAAAAATGAGAATTACTCCTTGTACTCTATTTACAAGTTTGCGTACCACAGATTCTCTCAAAGACCAAGAATCATATTTTTTTGCAGAACTTAAACGATTGAAAGTTGTCATCGACCGACTCAAAACGAGAGAAAAAATATTTATTATTCTAGATGAGATTTTGAAAGGAACAAACTCTGTTGATAAACAGAAAGGTTCTTTAGCGTTAGTCGAACAGCTAATTGAATTAAATGCTTCCGGAGTCATAGCAACTCATGACCTGTTACTCGGAGAGTTGGCAAACTCATATCCCGATATAATACGAAATTTCCGTTTTGAAGCAGACATTACAAATGACGAGCTTTCGTTTTCTTATCGTCTACAACCAGGTATTGCACAAAATATGAATGCTTATTTCCTTATGCGAAAAATGGGAATTATCAAAAAATAAAGAATCTTTTGCCGCTAAAAAACTATTCAAATTTCCTTATAAAAATATGGGGTATTCATAATTAATTGTATCTTTGCGCCCCCGTGTGCTTGTCAAACCACGTTAAAAACAAGATTATTATGAAACAAACCGTCAGTTTACCCTTTATGGCCTTAGGCATACTTTTCTGTGTATGCCTTATTATTTCCAACATTCTGGAAGTTAAAATGATTGAAATCGGAGGCATCACTGCAACTGCAGGACTTATCGTATTCCCTATTTCTTACATAATAAATGACTGCATTGCAGAAGTGTGGGGATACCGAAAAGCTCGTCTGATCATTTGGGCAGGATTTGCAATGAATTTTTTGGCCGTTGCATTTTTTCAATTGGCTATCTTACTGCCTTCGGCCAAATTCTGGGACGGACAAACTGCATTCGTATCAATCTTCACGGCAACGCCTCGTATAGCTATAGCCAGTTTAATTGCATTTTTGATCGGCTCATTTTTAAACGCATATATAATGAGTAAAATGAAAATAGCAAGTAATGGAAAAAGATTCTCATTACGAGCAATAGTCTCTACCTTAGTAGGAGAAAGTGCTGATTCTCTACTTTTCTTTCCTATTGCCTTTGCTGGTATAGTTCCGATTAAAGAATTATTTATCCTTATCATTACTCAAGCAATACTTAAATCTGTATATGAAATTCTAATATTACCAGTAACCATAAAAGTTGTACGATATATCAAGAAAATAGACGGTAGCGACGTTTATGATACCAACATCTCATACAATATTCTCAAAATAAAAGAAGTGTAACAAATTATATATAATGAAACAAAATGAATTAACCCTATTAGGAGGGAAAACCGAGTATAAACAAGAATATTCACCTGAAGTCTTAGAATCTTTCAACAACAAACATCCTGAGAACGACTATTGGGTGCGTTTTAATTGTCCTGAATTTACAAGCCTTTGTCCAATTACCGGCCAGCCGGACTTTGCAACTATACAAATCGATTATATTCCTAATATAAAGATGGTAGAAAGCAAAAGTTTAAAATTGTACCTATTCAGCTTTCGTAATCATGGGGCTTTCCATGAAGATTGTGTAAATATAATTATGAAAGATCTTATCAAGCTAATGGCTCCTAAATATATAGAAATTACCGGATTTTTTACTCCCCGAGGAGGTATAAGTATACACCCTTATTGTAATTATGGCCAACCAGGAACAGAATATGAGGATTTAGCCAAACAACGTTTATTTAATCATTGATAAACTAATTATCTTAAATTTGAAATAGGTTAAAGACAACTCTAATTTTATCTTCAACCTATTTCATATCTAATAAATTCTATTTTCGAATTATTATTTTCCGATTTATAACTTGATTATCAAGAAGAATTTGTAAAAAATAAATACCTGAATCAACATTGGAAACATCTAATCTTCCCTTATCAAAAGTATAAAACCGACGGCTCATTACAATACTTCCAGAAGAAGAAAGTAAATTTACAGTATAATTGTTTTGTGCCATTTGTCCATCAAAAACAATCTCTGTTGTTGCAGGATTCGGATATACTCTAAATAGTTTATCCAATTCAATACTCTCCAATGAAGAAGGTAAAGCCTCTCCTCCAAAAGAAAACTCTCCAATATTATTCGTTGCATCACACTCTTTTCCCAAGTTCATGTAATTTACGTCTACTTGCAATTTATAATTCCCGGAAATATAAGTCCACATCTCCGTCGAAGGATCTACTGTCATCAAAACAGATTCTCCGCCCACCAAATCTTTTTCATAAGCAACAGAATATGCTGTATATAAAAGTTCATCAGTATCTGCATCATAAAGTCTAAAACGGACTTTACAGCGAGTAGGATCACTCGGGCGACGATTGGTCACCTCTCCTCGTTCAATATTCTGAACCCAAACCTGAAATTGAATCGGTTCACCTTCTCTTACCAATTCAGGAGCAAAAGACAAACCATCTTTATTAAGTACTTGTATTTTATATGGATACAAATCTCCCAAACGAGTCATCGAAGCACTCATACTATTAATCTTGTAATGAACAACTTTGGCATAAGCATTTTCTTCTGCTAGAATCTCATATGTTCCATCTATATTTTTACGAGCATTCATCGCATATGTAAAATCAGTCCAACCACTTTTACCTTCCACTACATCTGTAGGTCCCAATTGTCCAGCATAATCTCCTGTAAAACGATTATACAAATTTATTTTTCCTCCTTGCTGTTGTTGAGTAAATATATAATCTCCAGCAAAAGCTAAACATTTGGCATCTTCTCCCGTAAATTTTCCTGAAGCATCCTTTACAGCAAAAGGAATATCAATCTTTAACGTATACTCCCAGGTTTCCGGATTTATCTTATCTAAAAGTTTTTCTTTTACTTTGTCATATACAAGAATTGTTGTTCCGACCTGCCCCCAAAGGCTTGGTTCATCCCAAGGTCTTTCGGTCGTATAACATCCTATAATCAACTCATCTCTATCGATATCATACAATACACGACTTACATCTGTTATAAAAGATGGTAACATATATGTCTCTTCTGTAGCATATTGTAAAACACCATTAGAATCTTCACCTTGTACTTTCCACAAACGAAACGAACAAAGTCCATTAATTTTATTCCGGTCAGCTACCCATAAATTACCATTTTTATCCACATATTGCGAAAACGTATTGGCTACTTTCGAATACGTTATTTCATTCGACTGAGGCTGTCCATCCCCATTTTTATCATTCCAAAAGGAAAATTCATCAACAAGAACTTTCATAAAAGGGACTGCAATATAACCATAATTATCTGGATCAAAACGATAGCCTGCTAATCCCGTAGAATACATATTACTAACAAAAATATAATCCTTTCCTTTTATCTTTCTTTTAAATACTCCAGTTTTTAATGGATAAGGAGGATTCGGTTCCAATCTCATATCCTTTGGAAAAGCAAAAGGATCTACTGTGGTAGCGATGAACTTATCTATACGGCAACCGTTTTTCGAATAGTCTATATCATAAATCCGTTCCGTACAATATACTCGATTCAATTGCGTTTGATCAAAATCTGCAGTAGCAGTAAATACTAATCCTTCTTGTTTCCACAATAATTCTTTGGTTGCTTCTTTATATGCACAAAGTGTAGCTCCACTCGAATTTACAAACATATTAGAAATATAAATATTTCCATTATCATCAACTCCTACACCGGTAGGCCCTTCAAATCTCAAAGGTCCAGCTTCTCCTTGCTTATAATTCCCACTTTTTGCTAAAATACCACCTTTTTCTCCAAATGTTGAAGATAATTCTGGAGCTTTATAAATATTCGTGTAAATCAAAATATTCAAATCTTTTCCACTATTCGCCATTAGTATCCGCTCTTTTCCACTTTTTGTATCGACAGAAAAAGATCTTATATCCGTGCCTTCTGGCAAAGTAATCACAGACCGCTCAAGAATGGTCCCATTCATCAAATTATAAGGTACAATTTTATTCCCTTCTTTCATCCAAACATATCCTTTTTTATCTGCATACAAATAACCTGCGTTATTTACCTTGAAACGACGAAGAGGAACATCTGACATTGTTTCTTTATCATATACAAGTAAAGAATCTGACATTTCAGAAACTGTCGGATCTTTCGGCAGAGAAACAATTAAATATTTATCTGTTACAGCAATACCCGTCGCTTGACGGTTTTCTTCTTCTGCAATAAATAACATATTCCCTCCTGGTCCATATCCACAAGGGAAACTCGCTTCTAATCCAGTTTCTGCATCATATCTATGTATCACTTGCCATTCCACTCCATTTGTTTTAGGAGGAAATTTCCTTCTTCCATTTCCATTTAACTCATCATTTCCCCCACTTCTCCCATTAAATCGCATTAATTGGTAAATATATTTATCATCCATTGTTACTTCTTTACCTGAATTTCGCCCGTAACTTCCTGTACCTGAATTTTGGGGGATGCATATAATTTGATTATTTTTAAATACTCCAACGTTTGTTCCTCCTTCATCCCAGCCACATATCGTTACAACTCTTCCATCCGGATGCACATAAATACTTGTTATACTATGAGGAACATGAGTTTTAGGTACTCCTCCTGTATTGGCGATCCAAGAATTCGAATAATCGTCTAAAGAACCGCAAAAACACGAATTAGGATACACTGAAATTTGAGCTAAAAGTCCGGCACTTTCAGAGAATAATGCTACAGACAAAATAGCTATAACATAAACATATTTTTTATAATATCTCATATACTTACAAATATTAAAGAGGAGCGGATTAATTTCCTAAATAAATCAATCCGCTATCCTACACTTTTACTTTTTAATGAATAATTCTGATTTGCCTTTTACTTTGATTATATAAGTTCCGGCTGATAAATGCGCGACAGAAATAAATTCACCATGATAAGATTGTACATTCTTCAACAATTTTCCTGATAAGTCATAAATAGAAAAATTCTCTACTTCTCCCAAAATTTGAAAACTCTCTGATACTGGATTAGGATATATCTTAATTTGAGGTGCAGAAATTTCTTCGACCCCTGAAACCAATTCAAAATTAGCAGTAATATTCACATCACTTTCAGGCATTAAAAATGTTGTTATCTTGTTATTCACATCTTCAAAAACTACTCCGACTGTTTTTGTTGACCAATTTACAAACTTCTGATTATCTCTTTCGTCCGCAACAACAGTTACTTTTGTCCCTGGAGCCACATCTAAAACCGGATTATCACCAACAAATGCTTGGCCTCCAATAATATCTATCATATATAACATCTCATAAACAGCTTTAATTGTTACTGGACCATCAATCATCACAAAAGTAGTTACCCTCGCATTCGGATCATCTATGACAAGACCATCCCCTTCCACAATCTCCCATTTCTTAAATGTCTTGCCTTCTTTCGAAGATGGTGCTTCTATTTCAACAACGCTGCCAATAGCAGCTACACCTGAAGGAGTTATAGCATCAACAATAGTATACGCCTTCGTAGCAGCAAATACAGCAGTAACAGTAACATCTGTATCCGGCATCGTAAAAGAGGTATTTTTATTATTTATATTGGTAAATGTAACTTGAGGATCAGATTCCCATTTTGAAAATGCCATACCTTCTTCTGATGGGGTATTTGCCAGAACTTCAACTCGATATCCTGGAACAGCAACATTTTGAGATGCAGTACCACCTACAACACTTACTATACGATATGCAACAAACTGATCATCATAAAAACCCTGAACATCGTTTTTTATTCCTGACTCACTATAATTCCTATCCCACCAAGAGCTTTTATACGCATCCAACGACTTTTCCGGTACTCCCACTTTTGTATCGACAGGTAATCCTCTAAAATTTGAACTACCCATACAAACTTCTCCTCCTTGAGGTGTACGATCTACTTTAACAAATCCAGGAGGTATTACTGCTTTACATACTATTTGGACCAAACTTGCACAATTAGCAAAACACTCCCCTCCGATCTGTGTCAGCGTAGATGGCAATTCTACATATTCGAGATCCGATGTTCCACTCTCCGTTTTAAATAAACCAGCTCCAAGAGTTTCCACACCTTCCGTAAAAATAATCCGCTTCAACTTATCAGCTTTTTTAAAAAAGCCATCACCCACATTCTTTATTTCTGAACCGTCAATAGACAAACTTTCAACTTTATTTCCTGCTGGAAAAATCATTAGCTCATGCGTCTGCTTATTATATAACATACCAGACATTGATCCATATAGAGGATTATCCTCAGAGACATAAAAATTTTCTAAATTGATATTTCCATCTACATCTCTATAATTTTTATCTGCAAAAGTTGTAAAACTAGCAGGAAAAGTTATTGATTTTAAATTGTCATTATTTCCCATAGAATATGCTCCAGAAAATTTTACAACGCCTTCAGGTATTTCAAAATCCGCATCTGTTTTTCCCGATGGATAAAGGGCCAACTCTGTACCATCCTTACTATAAACAACCCCATCCACACTTTTCAATGTCGTATTTGCAACATCGACAATCACCTCTGTCAGACTCTTACATTTATCAAAACGACTTCTCATATTCCCTGTTCCATTAACAGTAGCAGGGATATATATCTGTTTCATAGCACATTCGGTAAAAGCCCCACCTGCAATATTTTTCGTATTACCAGGTAATTTAAAAATTTCAATAATTTTGTTTTTTTGCAAATTGGCAGGCATGAGCTGATTCTCTGTCGTTGCACTTGAAAGGTCTACAATCTTAACTGATGACATTTCATTAATAATATCAAAATCTGCAACAGTTAGATCCGCACCATTCGTCGTAACAATTAATTCTGTGAGACTTTGTAAATCTTCTTCTGACAATAAATCACTTAAATGAGCACTTGCCGTTACTTCCACCTCCTTTGATTGAACAATTAATACTGCACCTAAACATAGGACTGAGGTCATTAATAAACGTCTATAAGACGTAAACAAATTTTTCATAATGCTTTTTAGATAAAAGATTAATAACTAAATAAAATTAGCCGATTTTCGGTTGACACAAAGCTATACTCATTTATGTGCACCCTAGATATTAAAACGCCGACAAACAGATTACAAAACTCTAATAAAGCACTAACAAAAGGATTGTCGCCCACTATTTATCTATAAATTACAAAAGAATTATCAAAATATAAAAATACCAGTCTACTCTTCGTTTTGATTTTTCTCAAAATCGTTTTCATATATCAGTTGATTTTTACTATCATACAATTTTACATAATCAACAGCACCACACCCTTTAAACCTCAAAGTAATTTCATTTGCTTTGCCTAAACTATTTTCATAAACAGTATTTAAAATAGGTTCATCGTCAAAATAGAACGTAGTTTCTCGGTTAACTACTTGAATACGCATAATATGCCAATCAGATGTATCAAAATTATATTTCCTAAAATCATATTTATCTCCAGTAATTGTTTTCTCTCCACTGATGAATTTTATATATGAATAACAATTTTGATTAATAGAAAAGCCATGTAGTCCCGTATCAGAAAAAACATACATCATAGCGTCATAGCAGGGTATTCCATGGTCTTCTTTTGAATTTCTTACACGAGCCTCAACCATAAAATTATCTCCATCAACTAATCCCTCTTTATAATAAGTATAACTGACGAATAGCTTATCAGTCAAAATATTTTTAGGGATATCTTGAATCGGCATACTAATATATCCTTTCCCCGTATATACATCATTAAAAGACCGTGTACAAAAAAAATCTTGTCTCTCTTCTCGAACATAAGAAGACCAACCAGATGTACGAGTTTCAATACGAATCGTTTTCAATGTCCGGTTTCCATATTTCAAATAGCAGAGACTTTTACCAACATATATATAAGTCATATAAGCTACATTCATATTTTTCTCTAACGGTTTTCGAATAGTATCTCCATTTGACTCTTCATATATTACATAAATACTATCAAAAAGAGATTCCGGAATGCTATACTCGAACTTCACGGTAAGAGGTGACGTACCTTTTGTTTGAACCGCCTCAAATCTTATTCTGGATATCAAATATTCTTTATACCATTTTACAATACCACTATAAAATGTAACACCCACAATAAATAATAAAATAGCTATAATCCCAATATATAGAGAATAAGAACCTACCTTTCTCCTTAACCATTTATTCCGACTTTTCTTTTTATCATTAGAAGTCTCTTCCTCATCAATAACATCTTTTTTTATTTTAGCAACTTTATTATTTCCATCAAAACTTTCCGAGACATTTACGACCTTCTTCGTTTTTTTCATTACGAAATCAGAATAACTCTCATATCCTAGAAAAATACATAAGGCATTTTTTGTCGCTAATTGCGGGCTCGAAGTTTGTTGCTGAAAAAAACGTCTTAGGGTGTTAGCATTTATTCTTATTCGTGATGACCCATAAATTAGATCCTCCAACATCTTAAACTCTGTCAATGTCCAAGTATCCGAACGGCCCCACTCTTGTAAACGAATATTATATTCATCAATAATTTCTTTTACATAATCCCTTTCTGACGTCATATTATATATATTAATAATAGCAAAAAATGAAGAAATAACACTCTTCTGTAACAAAGATATTCAAAATAAAACAATATACAAATATATGTTACGTTCGATTTTTTCTTAAAGGGAATAAATATTTTACATATCATAACAATTTTTTTTGTAAAACAAATGGCTAAAAAAATACTACAAAAACACTTTTTATGCAGTTTGTAAGAGGTTTGTATTCGTTTTGTATTTCTTTTCTTCCTGCTTATTATTATCATGAATCTAAATTTGTAAACAAAAAAAACGAACATTGACCCTAATAAAATATTATGGAAAAGATTTATTTAAAATTTTTGTTCTTATCAATTTCATTTTCTTTGTGTACAATATTCTGTCTTCACGCACAAAAAATTACAGTAAAAGGAATAGTGATATCTTCTCAAAAAGAGCCACTAATCGGAGTTGGAATTATCGAAGAAGGTACTACAAATGGAACAATTACCGATATAGATGGCAAATTCTCAATATCGGTAGCATCTCATTCAAAACTCAAATTCAGTTATGTTGGCTACACATCTAAAATTATAACTGTCGGTAACGAAACTAATCTGACTATTATCCTCGAAGAAAATATGCAAAATTTAGATGAAGTAGTTGTAATAGGTTATGGTACCGTAAAAAAAAGTGATTTGACCGGAGCCGTTTCATCAATCAAAGCATCAGAATTGAATAACACACCAACATCAGACATAGAAAGTGCTTTACAAGGAAAAGTTTCTGGAGTATTTATCTCTAAAAAAAGTGGACGTCCTGGAGATGCAGCTGATGTAAAAATCAGGGGGATCGGCTCATTCAATAGTTCTGGACCTCTATGGGTTATCGATGGAGTACAACAATCTCCCGGGGTAGACTTTAACATGAATGATGCCGAATCAATAGAAATATTAAAAGACGCTTCTGCAGCAGCAATTTATGGAGCAGCAGCAGCTAATGGCGTCATTATTGTTACTACCAAGCGAGGGAAAAAGGGAGAAACAAAAGTAAATTTCAATGCTTATGTTGGATTTGCTCAACCAACAAACATGATAAAACCTCTCAACTCCGGGCAATTAAAAAGGCTCAGGATAGAAGACTTCAATGGTCAAGGCTATATGAGTGAGGAAGCCATGAAAAATTTTCCATTAGAAGAAAATCAGAAAGGATATGCTCTTGATTATGAACCAACAAACGCTGATTATAATTGGAAAGATTTACTATTTTCAAGAGGTATTACTCAAAATTATGATATATCGCTAAGCAAAGGTGAAGAAAACTATAATTTTTATACTTCATTTAATTATTATAATGAAAAAGGAACTTACATCGACACAGGTTTCAGAAGATACTCTTTTCGCTTTAACTCAGATGTAAAATTATATAAGTGGCTGAGTATGGGAGAAAACTTACAATTAACCTGTACAAATCTGAATCCATATGCCGATTCCCGTTATCTGAATAATTTTCTACGAACTTTGCCATTTACCATACCTTATGACAGTAGTAACCAACCAGGAGGATTTGGATATTTTCCTAAAACAGATAATGAAGGGAATGAAATTGATGTAAAATCAATATTAGCAGGATACGATGGAGGAAATCCTCTCGCAGATGAACTAACACACAATGAAAGTCAAAAAAAATACAATCTAAACGGCAGTATATACTTAAAAGTAGAACCCATAAAACAGTTTAATGTAACAGCAACATTTGCAGGAGGACTCGGCTCCGGGATAACTCACATCGAAAACTCTGAATATCAATATCATGCGTTAAAGAAAAGAGACTATACATCGATGAATGAGAATCTGGGAACAAGTTATGGTTGGACAACTAATATTGTCGCAAATTACCACCAAGAATTTGGGGCACATTCATTGACTGCAATGATCGGATTTGAAGCAGCTTACGGGTGGGGTACTACCTTAAGATCATCTGCCCAAAATATGCTCGGAGGTCTCTATATGATAAGTATGGCTTCTAAAGCAGACCGTAATGTCGAAAGCAGTTATAGCAATAATGCTACTGCTTCCTATTTTGGACGTATCAATTATGGATACAAAGATAAATATCTTTTTACTGCTGTATTACGCCGTGATGCTTCTGATCGCTTTGCTCCTAAATACCGCTGGGGAACGTTTCCCTCCTTTTCTGCAGCATGGCGAATCAGTGACGAAAGCTTCTTACGTGACAACGCAGATTGGTTAAATCAATTGAAAATACGTGCTTCATGGGGAATCTTAGGAAATTCGGGAATATCCCAATTCTTGTATACTTCAACATATAACACTTATACAGGAAATTATGCATTTGGTTCCGGAGATCCTCAAACTCCTGTAACAGGATTGTTACTAGACCGCCTTCCAAACTCAAATATAAAATGGGAAGAAATAACTACAACTGACATAGGAATAGATTTAGCTGTATTGAACAATACCCTTACCTTTTCTGCTGACTGGTACATAAAAAATACCAGTGATGCGCTATTCAATACCTCTCTTCCAGACTTATCCGGATTAGGAATAAAAACCAATCCCACACCCAGCTATATTATGAATGTCGGAAAAATACGTAATACTGGTGCAGATTTTGAAATAGCATATCGTAATCGAATCGGAAAAGATTTTAACTATAACATCAATGGAAATATCAGTTTTTTTAAAAACAAAGTTCTTACAACTAATGAATCAAATGATATCTTAATATCTGGAAATGTTCTAAGCGGGACAAACATTTCATATACTCAAAAAGGTCTTCCCATGAGTACTTTTTATGGATATCAAGTAGAAGGAGTATTCCAAACTCAAGAAGAGGTAGACTTCTACAATACTTTAGCTCAAACTAAAGGAAACCAATTTTACCAAGAAAGCGGAACAGCTCCTGGAGATTTGAGATTTAAAGATATTAATAGAGATGGAAAAATAGATTCTGCTGATATTACAAATATAGGAAATCCTTGGCCTAATTTCACTTATGGTTTCAACCTTGGATTTAATTGGAAATTTATTGATTTCAATATATTTTTCCAAGGAGTACAAGGAGGTAAAATTTTCAATGAATATCGAAGTAAAACACATACACTATATTCAGATTACAATACTACAACTTACGCCCTAAATCGTTGGGTAGGCCCCGGAAGCACGAACGAAAATTTCAGAATGGCTGTAGATGATCCAAACGGAAATGAAAGTAAAGCCTCAACTTGGTATTTGGAAAGTGCGTCTTATTTCCGGTTAAAAAATATACAACTTGGTTTTACAATCCCCAAGGAATGGACCCAGAAGGCTAAAATAAATCGTTGCCGGCTATACGTTGCAGCTCAAAATTTATGGACGCTCACCCAATATGAAGGGTTTGACCCCGAATTTTCAACAGGGGCAAATACAGAAGCTGGCATAGATAGAGGAAACTATCCGCAAAATAGAGTTATACAATGTGGAGTACAACTTGATTTTTAATTAATCTATAACCGAAAAACAGCATAATATGAAAAAAATATTTATAGCTCTAATCTTATCATCCGGAGTTCTAACTTCTTGTGAAGATTTTTTTGATATCAATAATTATAGTGGTATCCCTTCAGATGGATTCGTCAATTCAGTAGAAAATGCCCAAAGCGTAGTAAATGGAGCTTATTCCGGCTTATATGGTTTAGAATTATGGCGAGCAGAAATATATTATTATCTCGACTTTGCTACCAACGAATTGGAATATCGTCATACTGATGGAAACCTAATCCAACTGACAAATTTTGGGTATACGGCAGACCAAGCATGGATAAAAAATTATTGGCGCTGCCTATATCGCTTAATTGCAAGAGCCAATGACGCTTGCAGCAAAATATGGGAAATGAAACAGGACACTAAAATCATGAGTACTTTATCCGAGACAGATAAAATAAAAATAAATCAGATGATTGGAGAATGTAACTTTCTAAGAGCATTAGGATATTATTATTTAGTCAGATCTTTCGGAGATAAACTTCCTTCCCACCCTAATTACGATCCACAAGGCATGGGAATACCTATTGTCGACAGCCTTTTGACTGAAAAAGATCAATTAATGATAGGACGAAGTTCATTAAAAGAAAGCTGGGACAAAGTAATACGTGATTTTAAAACTGCATACAATTTTTTACCATCATCATGGGACAACAGTAAATTAGGTGCGGCAACAAAAGGTGCAGCAGCAGGCTATCTGGGGCAGATATATATGTACTTTGGCATGAATGATCCACAAGCTTTTAATGATGCCAAATATTGGTTTGATGAATGTATGAAAGCAGGAAATTATAAATTAACAGAAGATTACGCATGGAATTTCGATATTGATCACGAAAACAACTCCGAATCAATATTTGAAGTACAGTTCGATATTAGTAACAATGACGAAATATCGTCATATACTTGGCGTCGTTTAGGTCCAGAACCTAAATCTTGGGGAGTCGTAAATGCTTCTCAAGAATATGTAGACAAATTCAGTGATGGTTATCGACTGGACCAAGATGTCTACGATGACATAAAAAACAATCCTAAAAAATATATATCGCTAACCAATCCAAGCAAAGTATTGGCTTTGCTCATAGAATATGCTTATGAAGCTCATATTGGAGAAACTGTAAAAACAAAAGATGAATTTATTAACTTATATTCCGGCAATTGGGAACTCCTTGCTGATCAGATAACCCAAGAATTATCCATTCCTCGTTTTGATGTAAAACAAGATGACCCTAATTGGGGCACTGAAAACAGTAAATATTTAAAAATTATTCTTCAGAATTCAGAACAAGGAACAGACCCTCGCATATATGATTCATTTTATATTCCTAATGTCGATATGATTTCTAATTATTGGGATGGTCATGATCCTTATTTATATACAACCAATTATTACGGTTTCAAAAAATATATTCCTTACAATTCTGTAGAAAGCTGGGCTGGTCAAGGGCTACCCGGATTTGAGGGGAACAACTCTATCAATCAAAGAATTTTTCGTTTGGCAGAACTCTACCTACTCTATTCTGAAATATGTTATCGCCAAGGAAATACAATTGAGGCCGAAAATTATTTAAATAAGGTACGTCGACGGGCATGGGGAGAAAATATAGATAGTACAACTCCTCAAGAACATGATTATAAACCATCAGAAGGAGATTTCATAACAATATTAGTAAAAGAACGAGAAAAAGAAATGTGCTTGGAGGGAACCCTTCTTTTCGATTATATGCGTTTAGGATTAGACAAAACCTTATTTATATCTCGTGGATATGATCCTAACAAACATCATCGTTTACCAATTCCATTAGCCGAAAGACAAATAGTAGGAATGGATATTCTCAAACAAAACGACGGGTATTAATCCTAAGATACCTCAACTTATCTAACTGAGATAATATTAACCTTTAAATAAAAACTAATTATGAACAAAAAAAGTACATTTATCGCAGCTATAATAACAATATTATTTGCTGTTAACTTACGCGCACAAGTAACTATAACACGAAATTCAATGGATATATACAAAATATCCACAGAAGAAGGTAATGCCATGATAGTAGATGGAAAAGCTGACGAAAATTTCTGGAGTAATATTCCTTTCCAGAATATTACTCATCCTTTAGTAAACGATGCTTTTACAGAAACTCCTCCAGCAACAAACGGTTACGAAGCCAAATTCAAAGCAGCTTATGATGAATATTATCTATATACATATATCGAAGTAAAAGATAATACACCAATCTACTTTGATGGTACAACAAGTGCAACCAATGTTGATAATATAGAATTTTATTTTAGTGGGGAAGAGCCTTCTGACTCCTATAAAAATCCTAAAAATACTCAATTAAGAATGTTCCCCGGAGTCAGTGACCCATATAAAAATTATGCTACTGGATACGGTTATGTTATGACCATGGTATACGACAATCTGCTTTCAGGTTTTTATTATGAAACTTCCAATATAGATGGAGGATATACCATGGAAGCAATAATACCTTGGGAAACTGTACTTCCGGAAGAGTTCCTAACTAAAATAAAAGATGGAGATAAAATTCTATTTGACATTAATGCATCTAATTGTACAACCACAACCAGTGGAAGAAGTGTCATATTGGGATGGTCTACTCCCGATTTTCACGATTGGACCTATAATCGGTATTTTGGAGATCTCAATTTTAAAGGCAATATTACATCCAGAGTGGAATCTGAACAGATAAACCATCTAAAATATACGATTAGAAATAATACATTACAATTATTCAATGCGGAACTTTTGACACCAATCAGCATCTATAACATATCAGGAAAACTAATAAAATCTACTACATATAATAGCAATGGCATTGATATCTCAAATCTGGCAAACGGTATCTACATTGTCAAAATTGGAAATTATTATATTAAAATCAATAAATAACTATATATCAATAAAATAGAAACCGGAGATGAGAATTTAAAAACTCACCTCCGGTCATTTTTAATTTAAAAATAAACTTTTTCGTACCTTTAACATCAAAAAATATTACTTATGAAAAACAAGCCAAGTTATCTTTCTTTTCTCTTTTTATTATTAGTATTTATCCTTTCCAATTGCCATACACGAACAAAAACTGTCTGGCTCGACGAATTAGATGTATCAAATGCTGATCAAGCTACCGGTATAGCACGTAGTAACCAGTCTATGTGGCAAACCCCACTAATCATTGCCGGAGATACCTTCAAACGAGGAGTAGGGACTCATGCATCCGGAATACTCCGCATAAATCTTGATGGGAAAACGGAACATTTTTCTACTATGGTCGGTATAGATGATTCTGCACCCCAAAACGAATTAGCACAAGCCTCTGCAGAATTTATCATTATAGGAGATAATAAGGTATTATGGAAAAGTGGGATTATGCATGGTGGCGATAAAGCCCTCAAGGCAGAAGTAAATACCAAAGGAATAAAATCACTCATACTTTGTATTGACCATTGTGGTGACGGAATTTCAGGAGACCGTACCGACTGGGTGAATGCCCGCTTTGTTTTTCATGGAGACACCCCATATACAATAAAACGGCCTAAAGAAGCCGAATATATACTTACTCCTCCAGAACCGAAAACTCCTCGTATAAATGCCCCATACATACATGGCGCACGGCCAGGAAATCCCTTCCTTTTCAATTTACCTATTTCTGGAGAACGTCCCCTCAATATAACAGCTAAAAATCTTCCTAAAAGTTTGCATTTAGATGCACAAACAGGAATAATAACAGGTACAGCTCCTAACATCGGAGAATACATAATAACTGTCACTGCAGAAAATAAATATGGTAAAGATATCCATGACATAACTATAAAATCCGGAAATGAAATATCACTTACACCTCCAATGGGATGGAATAGTTGGAATGTATTCGGAACAGATATAGATGACAAAAAAATACGAGAAATTGCAGATGCAATGGTCGAACTGGGATTGCCTAAATATGGGTATACATATATAAACATCGATGATGGCTGGCAAGGAAAACGGGGAGGAAAATATAATGCCATAATGCCTAACGAAAAATTCCCAGACATGAAAAATTTAGTAGAATACATACATAAAAAGGGCCTTAAAATAGGGATATATTCTTCTCCCTGGGTACAAACTTTTGCCGGATATATAGGCGGAAGTGCCGACACGCCTGACGGAAAAATAAATAAACCTGGGAGACGAACCGGAGCATATTCTTTTGCAGAGAACGATGTAAAACAGTGGTGTGAATGGGGCTTTGACTACCTAAAATACGATTGGGTTACAAACGATGTGAAAAATACAAGTGAAATGTCAAAGCTTTTAGCTCATTCAGGGCGAGATATTGTATTCAGCATTTCCAATGCAGCGCCTTTTGAACTTGCCAATAAGTGGGCAGAACTAACTAACGTATGGAGAACAACGGGAGATATTCATGACTCCTGGTGTAGTATGACGACTATTGGCTTTTTGCAAGACAAGTGGCAACCTTACGCCGGACCTGGACATTGGAACGACCCTGATATGCTAATCGTAGGCAAAGTCGGATGGGGAGATGAAATACGGACTACCAGACTTTCTCCTAACGAGCAATATACACACATTACTTTATGGAGTATATTGGCTGCACCACTTCTCATCGGATGTGATTTGCGACTTATAGACGACTTTACTTTAAATTTATTAAAAAATAACGAAGTAATTACAGTCAATCAAGATCCTGCAGGAATACAAGGACATAGGGTTTATTTCGATAAAGAAAAACAAATTGAAGTCTGGGCCCGCCCGCTTAATGATGGCTCCTGGGCTATAGGGCTATTTAATTTAGGAGAAGAACAACAGCCTATATCTATTACATGGGATGAACTCTCCATTTCCGGAAAGCAAATAGTCCGTAATTTATGGGAACAAAAGAATATGGGTATATTTGACAACGAGTATACGGCGAATGTCCCGTCACATGGCACAATATTCATTAAAATAACTCCGTACAAATGAAAACATATTTCTTCTCATTGCTCTACTTCACATTGGGTACAATAGCTCTTCAGGCCCAGAATTTTATAGAGATTCCATTGTATGAACCAATCCCAGATAGTTCTAACGTCGATATACCTTTCATCCATGTATATTTTCCCCCAATAAATAATGGAGCAGCAGTCATCATATGTCCTGGTGGAGGTTATAAGTATCTTGAAATGGACAAAGAAGGTAATGCATATGTCCCATGGTTTAACAATCAAGGATTGGTTGCAATTGTCCTTAAATATCGTTTACCTAATGGGCAACATAAATACCCCTTACAAGATGTCCAAAAAGCCACGCAAATTATCATATCCCATGCTAAAGAATGGAATATCGACATAAATAAAATTGGGATTATGGGTTCTTCCGCAGGAGGGCATTTAGCTTCCACATTATCGACCCGCCACACAATCCAAAATCGTCCAGCTTTCCAAATACTTTTATATCCTGTAATTTCAATGGATACAACAATAACACATCTTGGATCCTATCACCAACTATTAGGAGACCATCCATCAAAAACGCTTGTCAATCTATATTGCAATGAATTGCAAGTAAATGCTCAAACACCTCCTGCATTTATCACATTGTGCCATGATGATAAAACTGTCTCCCCAGAAAACAGCATTCGTTATTATCAAGCCTTATTAAAAAATAGTATTCCTGCTGAGATGCATATATATCCAAAGGGTGGCCACGGCTTTGCGTTTAATGAAAATTTTAAATATATCAATCCCATGCTAACATCATTAAAATATTGGTTATCAAACACATTAGAAAATTTATAAGTGTCATTACAAATACTCCTCAAAGAAACCAAAATACTTGAAGAGTATTTATGCCAGTCCGCTATCTTATTTTTTTTATTATTCCTTTTTCAACAATTTCATTCCCCAGTTATTTGCCTTTTGCCATTGTTCCGGAAAAGTCCAATGTTCGGTTTGGGGAATAATAAGCAACTTTTTAGAGGCGGTAATTACATTTATTGCAGAATAAACAGTTGTCGGAGGACAGACCATATCATTGTAACCAAATGAATAAAATCCCGGAACTTTAATTTGACGCGCAAAATTTACCACATCATAATATGATGCCACTTTTACTTTTTGGTCCAATACATTAGAATTAGAGACATTACCATTAAACAGATGTGGCCAACCTCCAGCTCTACCATGTAAATATCCTGTCAAATCGGAAAGAGCCGGATAGTAACAAATTAGACCTTTTATACGATTATCTAACCCTGCAGTAACAATTGCTAAAGCTCCCCCTTGACTTCCTCCTTCTACTACTATATTTTCTCCATCAAATTTATCTAAACTAAATATATAATCTACTGCCCGTATACAACCCAAATAAACTCGCTTATAATATGTTTTATCCGCATCGTCCCAATTAGAATAAAAATATTCCCGTAATGCCCCCATTCTTAAATCCTCATAAACTTGTTCTTCCATCGTAACCGGAATACCATGAACTCCTATTTCTAATGTAATTATTCCATTCGATGCATTGTAAACATCTCCATTATATGCACGAACTCCAGCCCCGGGCACTCTCAACAATGCCGGATATTTTCCCGGTGCCTTAGGAATTGCAAGAATACCATATAAATGAGAACCCCACTTATAATTCTGAATACATATTTCATAAACATCTGCCCTATCGGTACACCGCTCAGGCAATAAAATCATTTTAGGGTCTATCGGAATTTTGGCATTCTCGGCTTTTGCCTTATTCCAAAAATCAAGAAAATCATCTGGATAGCTAACAGTCGGTTTGATTTTTTCAGGTTCAAATCCTGCTGTTGCAAGACCGGTATATTCTTTCCCATCATAAAAAGCTTTAACAATACAACGTAGAAAACCCGATTCTTTCATCGTACCAGCATCTATCTCTCTCTTTCCCCCTTTCAATATTACGTTCTCTTTCTTAAAAGGACTCATCATATCATACGAAAGTTCATATCTAATTTCAACATTCGAAAGAGGTACATTATTTTTATAAACAACGACATTGAATTTTACCCTGTCACCTATTTTATATAACCAGTCTGGATTATCGGGAGACACGGATACTTGAATTAATTGTACTTTAGGTTGTGCTAATGCAATAGTTGTCCCTATTAGCAGGAAACATAATAATAAAATCTTCTTCATGGTTGCAAAATAAAATTTATACTAATTACGAATTTCTATACACATCTTTTTATAATATGGATGTCTAAAATTATATTATACAAATATTGAGATTATATAGAAATTTCTTATTTAATTTCGTACACAAATAATTTGATTTAGTACAACCATAACTTTTATATCTCATAAAAGCAAGAGTTGGTGATTTTTTCATATTACAATATCATCAACCCTCCTTTAATTTGATCTATATCTTATCTCATCAACTATTTTTCTTCTTAAATTCTGTAGGTGATATACCGTAATGCTTTTTAAAACATACACTAAAATATCCGGCATCACTAAATCCTGCTTGATAAGCAATTTCCGATACTGTCATCTGTGTGTCTTCCAAAAGTTGGGCACTCCGCTTAAGGCGCATGTCCAATATAAACTCTTTGATACTCATCCCTGTTATTTCATTAATTTTTCGATATAATAAAGTGCGACTTCCTCCCATATCTGAAACAAAAGACTCTACATTATACTCAGGATTATCGATATTTTTTTCTACAAATCCGATTGCCTTTTTCAATAAATCCTCATCAATGGATGAAAACGTCACTCGAGATGGTTCTGCCACAATCTTTTTACTATAACGCTCTTTTAGCAACTCCCGACTCTTTATCAGATTTTTTACTTGTTCTTTCAGAAAATTTATATCGAATGGCTTTTCTATAAAAATATCTGCTCCATCTTTCAAACTTTGAACCTTATGTAAAGTTCCCAAGGCTGATATAATAATAATGGGTATATGGCTTGTTTTTATATCTGATTTCATTATTTTAGAAAGCTCAAACCCATCCATCTTCGGCATCATTAAATCCGTTATAACGACCTGTGGATTTATCCGATGAACTAAACTAATTCCTTCCTCCCCATTTGAAGCAATATAAACGTTATAATATACAGAAAGCTTTTTTTCCATATATATTCTTAAATCGGCACTATCTTCTACAATGACGATATCATAAGCTTTCCTCTTATCACGCCCCGACCCTTCAACATTTTCCTCTGTATTCACATCTATATTTTTCAGCTCTGACAGAGTATAGTCATAGGTAAATGACTTATCTTCAATGCTTTTATTTTGTACCTTAGAAAAGGGTATAACTATGCGAAAAGAGACTCTTTTGTTTGCCGAATCTAAAATAATATTACCGTTCAATGCTTCGACTAATTCTTTCACAATAGAAAGCCCCAACCCCGTACTGCTTTCAAAAACCGGAATTTTATCGGACAATCTCGAAAATGACTTGAACAACCTATGCTTTTGGTCTTCATCAATCTCTACTCCCGTATTAATAACCTCAATAGAAACATAATCAACATCACTTTTTCCAATCGAATACACTTTTTCTAAGGAAACGACATCCTTTTCAGAAGCTAAAGTTATATTTAGGGAAACAGCCTCTCCTTCCGGAGAATATTTAATAGCATTTGAAATAAGATTAAATAATATTTTCTCAACAATATCATAATCGAAATAAACGACTAAATCTTGTTTAAACGTTGCAAAATTCGTAGCTATAAATTTTCGTTCGGCATAAGGTTCAAACAAAGAAAATATATCTCTAATATATTTTACCAAATTTCCTTGTTGCGGATTTAATGTAATTTTCTTACTTTCTATTTCTCTAAATTGCAATAATTGACTAATCATCCGCTGTATCTTTATGACATTCCGTTCTATCAGATGTACATATTTCACACCTGACGAATCATCAGGGAGTGCATTTCTCAGCTGATTCAGCGGATTTACAATCAATGTTAACGGAGTTTTAAGGTCATGTGATATATTCGTGAAAAAATCTGTTCTTAATTGTATCAGCTCATTCATCTTTTGTTCCTTCATCTGTTCTAATTTAAGCCGATGATCAAAAATTCTTTTATTAGCATACAACTTATATACAATAACAACAAAAGAAACAAAAAGAAAGAAATAAAAAATAAGTGCCCAAGGTGAAAACCATGGAGCAGGTTTTATCTCAAAATTCAAAGCCGATACCTGTTTTCCCCACACTCCATCATTATTTGCCGCCTTAACTTCTAAAGTATATGAGCCAGAAGTCAAATTTGAAAATTGTACAAACCTTTGTTCTGAAGGTAATATCTGCCAGTCTCCATATCCTATTCCTCCCACCAATCTATATGCAAACTTATTTTTAGAAGAGTTCAAATAACTATCACACGAAAAATATACCCGTATATGCGATTGGTCATAAGATAATGTAATACGGTCATCCGAAAGCCGATTTACTCCCATAACTGAAATATCTTGTTTCAAAATAGTATTATTTCCAGGCTTTATGCTATTATTATTTATTTGAAAATCTGTAAAAAATACTTTTGGCTCCTGCATGTTCTGATGGATATTATGAGGGTCAAACAGTACGAAACCTTTCGTCCCACCAAAAACGATTTCACCTTTAGCTGTTCTAAAGCACGATTTAGGATAAAAAGAACCAATCCTTTCCATATCAAAAATATCTACTTTTTTAAAAAGAGCTTTCTCCCGGTCATAATAATACACTCCATCATCCGTGCTCATCCAAATATTATTTGATGAAATATCTTCTACAATACCAAAAACAATTTTAGGAATAAAACCTTGGGCAACTCCCACATTTTCATACGTTCCATCAGGCTTTAAGATATTTATTCCCCCACCCATTGTTCCTACCCAAAGTTCTGAATTTTTAGTTTTACGAAAACACACCAAATTATTAACAGAATAAGGGACATCTTTAATATAATATCGTTTTTCAATTTTCTTTTTCTTTACATCCATCACATATATCCCACGATGAGAGAATAACCATATTTTCCCTCGTTTATCCCGATATATTCGCTCGATAGAAATATCATTTAAAATCGTCCCATTAACATCTACTAGAGCAATTTGTCTGACTTTTCCCGATTTCAAGTCCTTATAATAAAGGGTTTCTTCCGGATTCGAAACCCAAATACCCGAATCAGCTTCAAACGCAAAATCATATACACTCATTTGCTGAGTATAATTATTAGGGTCATATATATTCATATCTCCAAATCTGCCAGTAGACATATTATATTCCATGATTCCCCCATTATAAGCAGCAATCCGTATGTTTTCTTTACCTTTATCAAAAAATAATGCCTTTATCAAATCATAATTTATACCATCACTATCTGAATGGGTATGATAAGAAAAAGTATCATTTTTCCTATCCCACACATTTATTCCACCACCTTCAGTACCTATCCACAAATTATTGTCTTTATCTTCAGCAAAACAACTAACAATAGAATTATTCAATTGGCCATATAACTGAGTTTTATATATAATATGACTTTCTATAAAATTTAAATAACCTAATTTCCCTCCAAATGTACCTATCCAAACACCTCCGTCAGCATCCGGATAAATAGACCAAATAGAATTATGGGGTAGAGAATACATATCTCCCAATTTTGATTGTAAAAGGACCAATTCATCTGTTCGGGGGTCAATCAATAAAAGCCCATTTTGAGTAGCGACCCATAAAATTCCATATTCGTCTACATATAAATACTTTAAATCACTTGGTATTTCATTATTAATCGTATATTTTTTTTTGATATTTCCATTCTTATCTAATCGATATAAACCCGGATTTGTCAATACAAAAAAATCACCCTGATAACCAATCATCTGCCTCATATATCTAATATTTTCATTCAAAGTAGCAAATAATTGAGGTTTTTTCATGTTTCTATTCAACCTATATATATTGTCTCCATCAGCAAAATATGTATATCCATTTATATGGCTTAATCCGGACAATCCTTTCTTTGCTTGATATGGATAAACCGTAACTTGAGCTTTTTCTGAATAAAAAAAAGACTCAATTCTTCCATTTCTTAACATCCACAACAAGCCATCAGCCTCTTGTGCTACAGAATTATTTACATCTCCATCGATAATTTGACTGAACTGTGATGTACTATAATTAAATAATAATAAACCTTGGTCCGTAACGACAAAAAGCCGCTTATCTTTATCTGTAAATACCGTCTTATAAGTCCACGGAGTACGAGGGAAAAGTCGAGCAACATATCGGTCCATCTGATTGAACGAATTTCCATCATACATAAACAATGCATCCCGCCCATTATACCAGATACGTCCAATACTATCTTTTGTAATTCCCATAATACCATGATAATAATGGGTAGCCGGAATCGTATGGAATCTATATCGAGATATATCAATTGCCCATATCTCACAAAAAGATAATAGAAGAATACATGCAACAAAATAGCATTTTCTCATCAAAGGATTTTTTATTATAATATTTCTACCTAGCATAAAAATTTAGGGAATTAAGGTATTAGAAAAAATTAATTGATCATTTCCCTCACAAATACCAATATATTTGATTCATCTAATTTCCGGGTCTTACAATCATAAGTTTTATGTAAAAATAAAACTAAAACTTAATTTCTCATAAAATTATTCGTTAATTTCCCCTTAAATCTAAACATAAATAAAACTACATACCAAAATAAATATTTTTTGAGAATAGAATAATAACACTAAAAGCAATATGTACAAAACGCATATTGCCTTAACATAACCTTATATAAATGGATATATTTCCCTATACCACCATTACTATCGGATATTTGTAATTTTTCGTGGATTCAAAACTGCACAGTGCGCTGCTCTCTTAGCAACTTCCACTCTTTTTTTATCTATATTTTGAGGCATGTAAGAATTATTTATAACATTAATTCCATAAATTTTCTCAAACCATGTACAGGCTACTGTAAAACGTCCTATATCATAACTCAAATGAAATCCATCCCGACAAAAATTGTCCCCAATAAAACTTGTTCGCCCATTTTGTATCGCCGTTCCTGAAGGTATAATCATTTCTATATTTACCTCATCCGCAGCTTTCCACACAGCATCAACAATAGCATTATACATCTTCATCTGGTCTTTATCATAATATTGGAATCCATCACGCTTACAACCATTGGCATAAGCCCAAGTTTGATGAAGCATATAAATTGTACGTTTATTCCGGACATTTTTCTTTACATACTCAACTAAAGATGGTAGAAAAGTCATATACTTATCTATTATACCAGAAAACGGGCTGGCCTCTTGAAAGCTGATATAATCCCATTTTTCTTCTTTTAATACTGATTTCATCGATTTATTTTTATCCCTTATATAACGGCCCTTTCTATCAATTTTTCGATATTCATAAACTGAGGCATTATGCAAAGCATTATCCAAATGTTTCTCTAACGTACACCCCCCAATAAGCAAGTTTCCTATAACTATTTCTTTGCCTGAAGCTTCTGCCAACTCGTACAAATAATTTTCCACAGCATCTTCCGAAAAACTATTACCTATAGAAAGAACTTTTATTACATTTTTTTTCTTTGCCGCTAATTCAGAAAATCCGCCCAAACCAGGTATTATAAATACTAACAGCAAAACAAGTACAATCAACTTCAAACTTTTCATTTAGCAATATTCTTATAAGTTCTATAATCTTCACTATTATTTCCCTTTGAATACAAACGAAAGACCTACAATTTCCCTATTTTATAAAAATCATAGATCTTTCGTTCTCTCTTCATAGTTTGGGAACAAATTATTTCTTAATAATGTCTTCCTAACATCTCCCTGAATATTCTTATTTCACCAACACTTTTTTCTTTATAACTTGAGTTCCATTTTCCAATGTAACCATATACACTCCATTCGAATCAAAAGTATATACAACTGCACTGCCTTCCGGAATCTTTTTAGTTACCAATTTCCTGCCGGAAATGTCAAATACAGAAAATACAGAATTTGTTTGGGCTGAGGATATAATTGCCTGTTTACCGGCAACATATATATTAGCAGATATTGCTGAAGAACTATTTACCGAAGTAGGCTCTGCATAATATTTAGCAATCACTTTTTCGGCATAGCGTTCCCCTAACAAAACGTTGCTTTCACGGTCAAAATGAGGGTCACTCTCATCTTTCCAAGGAGTCAGACCTTCAGATGATACCCAATCTGCATTCTCAACAAATGTAGAAATTGTCGTTATCATCTGATTAAATGCAGCGACAGAACTCCGCCATGCTCCTAATTGTCCGGCAATAAAGAAAATCTGGCTATTATCCACATCTCCTAAATCCGTTCTGAAATCTGTCACTAATGTATTTAATTTATTTTTATAGCCCTCCGGATCATTTGAATTGCTACACCCTTGATGCCAAATAATACCTTTTATATCTCCCCATTTTTGAGCAGCTTTAGCCCTCTCTAAAGTCCGTTGATACAATTGTTCCGCATTTCCAGTATAATCTTTTTCCCACTGTTCGATAGCAGATGCATTTCTTCCATTAACAATCAAACCTATCGGACAATCAATTTTACCGATTAAACCTTTAGCGAATCCATAAGATGGACTAATACGACTTTGCGTATTAGCTGTTGTAGAATATCTGTTAAACGGATTAGTTGCTTCTTCAAAAACATTATCTGAATTAAACAAATAAGTATTTTCTATTACTCCATCATCTTCCGGAGCAAAATATCCATAACCATTCATATTAGATTGACCTAAACACAGATAAATATCCATTTTCGGCATGATATTGAATACTACTCTATATCGAGAAGTTTCCTGCCCGTCTGTCATCACTTTCAAGACAGTTGTTCTTTCTACTTCATTTCCTGCCAGATTTGTGGCTCTAACAATATTTACTGTCTGATTGCTAGACCCCAAAGTATAGGTAACTTCAGGAATATTCCCTACCTCTTGCGTATATGGTAAATTATAAACATAAGTCATTACTTCCGGGTCAAATGTCGTAATAGCCGCATCATCTACCGATATTCCATTAAGCTTTCCTTCAGGATAAAGAAGTTCTATATCATCCAGATAAATATCCAAATCTTCCAATAAAACATTATCTAAGTCCACATCATTTGAATAATACAAAAATAATTGTAGCCATGAAGCATCAGTATTAGGGTCAATATTGAAAGTCACAGTTCGCCAACTACGAATCCGGTCGGACCATTTTCCTTCATAACGAGGTTCAGCACCATCAGGTTTCAATAATACACACATATCCGGATATTTGGTACTAGGAATATAATACCTCATTCTCAATGCCGTATATCCTTTAGATTTTATCTGGTCTATTCCGCCTACATTGCGAGTCAAATTCAACGCAGACATACCTTTCATATTGACATTCGATACTTTCAACACCTTTTCCGACTCATTCGTTCCTTCCTCTTTTAAGGGATTATCTACTATCTCATAGGTTGTCGTACAGGCATCATTATCTTTAACTAAACGACCGTCGCACCACTGGTCTGTACCATTCCCTTCAAAATTACCAATCATTATGGAAGCCGCATCCGGAGCAGGAGGAATTTCCTCTTGAGTAAAAAACGTTATATCATCTATATAAATTTCTACATCAGAAATAGGAACAGACAAATTCCAACCTACATAATAAGATAACAATTGCACTCGATTACACTTATAACTAAAATTACTTATATCAAAAGTTACAGTATTCCAATCAGTCCAGTCTTTCCCTGCCGTTTTCTCCAATGGATATGTCCAAATCTTACCCGATTGTGCCGCTGTATATTCCAAAAACTGTATTTTTATCTGGTCTAAATAACTTGGTGTATAATTGCCTTTTATATAATATTTAACTGACATTTTTGTATATTTACAAGCCGAACGGTCTTCATTTGCCAAATCAATTTGGTCTTTTTCATCTAACGGAGTTCCTGCATTTCCATAAGCTGTCATATTCAAATAAATAGCCCCAGCATTATTAAAGTCGGTTAATTTCATTACTTTATTTGAATTGTTTCGCTCTGTTTTCAACGGATTATCTACAATCGCAATTTTAGGTGCCTTGCCATCTTCCTGTTCCGTTATACGGTTCTCACACCAGCGGTCTATACCATTACCCTCAAAATCAGCGAAATTCAATTTTGATGTAACAACAATTAAAGGAGGATCTACCTTCTCTGCCTCATGAAACACAATCTCATCTATATAAATATTCACATCCGTTACTGCCGGATTGCCCCAACCTACATGGTAAGTAAAAAATTGTAATCGGTCCGGATTTGACTTTAAATCTGACAAATCGAATGTAATTGTATTCCAATCAGTCCAAGATTGTCCGGATGTTTGTTCTAACGTATAATTCCAAGTTTTTCCTGTCAATGTAACTTTTGCACCTTCCGGTTCTTTCATACTGATATTAGAAATACAAGAATTATAGGTTACATTTCCTTCTGCATAATATTTGATAGAAACTTTATCATATTTGAGCGTACCATTAGAATTAAATATATCTATTATACTTTCTTCTGGTAAATCATGATATCCACCCGAATAATAGGTCCGTAAGTCAAGACATATAGCCCCCGCAGAAACAATATCTGAGATTTTATACACTTTATCCGAACTGTTCCGCTCCGTTTTTAACGGATTATCTACAATCGCAATAACAGAACCGTCACTCGTTATACGGTTCTCACACCACTGGTCTGTTCCTTTATTCTCAAAATCGGCAAATACCAAATTTTGAACTTGCACATGTACTAATAAAGCAAACATGAATAAAGACAAGAAAAGTAAAAAAATTTTCTTCATGGGATAATAGATTTTTAAATGTCTACATACAAGACATAAATTATTAAATTAAATTTCCTATATAACAAAGGACTTAAATAATCAACAAAAGGATATTAAATTTTGTACATAAATTATTTAAGTATGTACACTAATGGGTAAAATAAAGACTTAACCTCTAAAACAAATTCGGGCAGAGCATCCGATAATCAACAACTTATTGGATATTCTGCCCAAATCCGGTATAACGCTTTTTAATCTTCTATATTTATTTTATTATTACTTTCTCTGTCACTATATTTTTACCATTATTTACAGAAACAATATAAATACCTTCAGATGTAAAAGTATAATGTACATTATCACTATCAACAGTAGTCGTCATTACATTTCTACCACTGATATCATAGACAGCCATTGTTGCTCCTTGTCTTAGATTCATAACAGCCAAATCTTTACCATTAACTACGTAATCCAATTTTTCAGCTTTCTCAATTTCAATTGAAGATGGCAGGTCTGCAGAATTCAACAATTCGATATCGTCAATGTATATAGTAACACCATCTGCCACGCCTTCCCACTTCAAATAGGGAGCAAGTACCATACGTCCAGAATTTCCAGGATTTACTTTTAACTTAATGGTAGCTACATTCCAATCTGGCCAAGTTGTTGTCATATCCAAATATTCCGGATTATTCCATGTTGCTGTAAATTTATTATTATCTTCCCGACTTGAATAATCAAACAATGATGCCCTGAAGCCCTTAATACAATCAGGTTCTATATTTTCACCTTCAACATATACCTTCATACGAATCACATCATAAATAATATTTCCATCAACAGCCAATAAGATTTGATTATCTTCTGAAAATAATTCATATGTACTTCCTGTCCATTGACCAGCAAAACCAATACGAGTCTGCCCTCCTCCTTGGATTTCAGTTAAAGACATCACCTTACTTGATGGATTACTTTCATTCTGAAGAGGGTTGTCTACACTCGTGTCAATCAATGTCATACCATCTTCCTTTATTCTGTCAGAAAACATTCTATCGGTACCATCATCTTCAAAATTAGCCACCATCACTGAAGACTGGGAATAAGCTGCCATTGCAGTCATACATGCAAAAAGTAAAAAAATCTTTTTCATAATAATAAAATTTATGGTACTTTACAGTACCGGGTTAATAAAAATCAATTTTTTTCTCTATATCTAATCACTAATCAGAACTTTTCGACTATAAACTTCTCGTTTGTCTCTTATTGCCACTACATACAAACCACCTTTGGGGAAATCATATTTTATTTCATAATCATCCCCTCCCTTAGCCCAAAGTATTTTGCCAAACATATCATAGACAGAAACAACAGTATCGGATTGCAGATTCTTTACTATTAAATTCCGAGCTTTTTGACAAAAAATTATATCATTCTCCTTATTCTCGTCTATAGGTGTAGCATCACAATCTGAATCTAACAATTCTATATCATCAAGATATATTTCCATCCCGGGAAACTGATCATCCCATACACCAATCGATGTATAATAAGTCTGTATTTGTATCCAAGTTGCTTCTGAATTTTTGGGGAAACTAAAAGTTGCTGTTTTCCAATTTTTATCAGTATTCGACCATTGAGCATCAACTACATCTCCTACTCCATCGTCCATCCGTATCCGAACTTTATAATCAGGATAAAAAGAGTTAACTATATAATACTTAAACCGTAGTCTGTCATATTTTCCTATATCAGTAATACGATCTTTTGCATCACCGATATACCTTGTCAGATTCAAACAAATACATCCACGTCTATCAATATTACTCAACTTTAATACTTTGCTCGACTCATTTATCCCAATTTCCTTCACCGGATTATCCACGACTTCCAACTCAGTACTACTGGTTGTATTATCTTTTGTAAAACGAGTAAGGCACCAACCATCGGTCTGTGCAAACGAAAGATGAAAAAATATTCCTATCCATATTAACATAATAAATCGCAATGAAAAAATTGCTCTCATCATAGTTGCAAGAATTATAAGGTCAATTACTAATATTCTTATTTCTCAACTTTGAAACCATCATTCAGATAGTCTGTCAGATAAACATATACCCCCGCCGACCACCCCAGCATTGTCGGCATTTCATACTCATTACGGACATCGGCATTACCTTTACGGATATTATATTTTTCCCATAAATGCCCTGTCGTCTTATAAGTATTGGTTACCATATCTACGTATTTACTGGCAATTCTCTGAGCTTCATTTTTAAATCCATAATTATCAAGCCCTCTGACCGCCAAATACTGTAATGGAGCCCAACCATTAGGATAACTCCACTGATAAAAATATTGATAGTCTCTATTCTCACAGGTGGAAATACCATACTCAAATTCCAATTTTTCCAGTGCTTTTATTAAGTCATTTGCCTCAGACTGATCAATCACTTTTGCATACATCAAACTAAAAATTGCGGCTGATACAATATCGGATTGCCGACCATTTACGTAATCGTAATCATAATAAAGTTTGTCAGAACCATTATAACAATACTTTTTTAACAAAGTTTTCCTATGAGCTGCACGTTCTAACCAAACTTCTGAAGAATCGGTAATGCCCAGTTCACCAGTGAAATAGGCAAAATTCTTCTCATATAAATATAAATTCGAATTCAAATCTATCGGACAAAAATCGAGACAACGCATTTCATATCGAGGATTCATATCCCAACCCGATTCGCACTCAGCCAACAAGTTCCGACCCAATAAATTCAATTGTTCATCCGTTAATCCCTTTTTCCTAAAATCAGTACCCAAACGTTCACTTCCGACATATAAAAAAGAATCTATCGATGCTTGAGTAGCTGAATTATCATAATGATTCAACCCTACCGGACTCATACGTTCTGTCATCCAAAATTTATACTCTTTCTTCAATGTCTCATATGCTTTTTTCAACCACTGTTTATCTTTATTTTCCTGATACACCCTAGCTACCATCATACTCAAATATGGCGGTTGAGAACGGGTTAGATAGAAAATCCGATTACCATTCAACATTTTTCCAAACTTATCGACCATGTACAGCATATTATCCACATTATTTTTTGCATAATCAAGATGTCCGTCAAGAAACATCCCTTCATTGATAAAATAGGTATCCCAATAATACATTTCCTGAAAACNAACCACTGTTTATCTTTATTTTCCTGATACACCCTAGCTACCATCATACTCAAATATGGCGGTTGAGAACGGTTCAGATAGAAAGTCCGATTACCATTCAACATTTTGCCAAACTTATCGACCATGTACAGCATATTATCCACATTATTTTTCGCATAATCAAGATGTCCGTCAAGAATCATCCCTTCATTGATAAAATAGGTATCCCAATAATACATTTCCTGAAAACCCTCATCTATACAAGGTACTGTATACGGATAAGGCAATCCTATCAGCGTACTATCCCCTTCTTGATTGTTCCTTACTGTTTTTTCCCATGAACTACGAATAAATCCCCGTACCTGTTTTACATCACTACTCATCTTCTGAGAACATGAAAATAAAAATACCATAGAATAAATAAGAAGCCATAATCTCACACACATAATACTCCTTCCTTAATTTTACTTATCCAACATATCCATTTACAAAAAAATTAAGACCAAAAGCCATCAAAATAATCTTCATTCATCCAAGGCAAATTCTCATGATGAAAAAAGGGAGCAAGAGCCATCTCAACTTTTTCCATTTCAAGACTGCTCATCGGTTTAAATTCTTTCAATATTCTCAAATTACTTTCAAGAACCTTCATACTATCCATTCCCACTGTAATTCCATGAGGTCCATCCAAAGACAATGCATAACGCACAAGTTCATCTGCATTCAAACCTTTTATTGTATCTAACGGTCTTATCACCTTCATCAGCATAATCCCCATATTTTTACGCTGAGCTACAGGAATTACCTGCTCTTGGCGGTCAGATAAGTTATCCTTTCCTCCTGGCCAATGATTCATTGCAAATAACATCGTATCGAAATTTCCCTTTTCTGCCATATCTGTAAGAGCTTTAGGGTCAGCATGTCCTGAAAATCCAATAAATCGGGTAACCTTTTCTTCTTTCATCCGGTACAAAATATCCAGCAAGCCTCTTTTTTCAAGAATTTTCTTATTATCTTCCAGTGAGTGAACATCATGAACCATCAATATATCAAAATGATCCGTTTCCATTCGTCTCATACTTAACTCGATACTTCTCATCGCCTCATAAGGGTCACGATTCGATATTTTCGTCGATAAAAAAATACGCTTTCTATTTTCTTTTACTACATTTCCTATACGACTCTCACTAATAATTTTCCCATCAGCATTGGAATAAACACTGGCTGTGTCCCAATAATACAACCCGTTATCCAAAGCTTTTCTCAATATATTATCGGCCTCTTCCTCACTCTTTATTGTACAAAAACGACTTCCTAAACCAAAAGCCATACGAGGAATAGTAACACCGGTTTTACCTAATACAACAGTGGGCAAACCTTTTGCATCATAAATACATTCATTCTCATTTGATATCGCTTTTACACTGTCTGAAGTTCCTGTTTTTTTTGCCAATGCCTCTTCAGGTGATAATATCAAACCTGACGCCATAACGGCAGAAGCTCTCAAAAAATCTCTCCTCGATATTTTTTTCATAAATCTCTTTTCTTCTAATTTCTAACGACCGAAAAATATCTTTTAAAATATAGATATATATGGTTCTGTAAACTCAACCTTTGTTCCATCCTGATTCCAAATATTCAACAACCAACGTTTACCCATACCCATTCCCGGAGGAGGCAAAGCCTCTGTTTTTTTTCTGGTACGTAAAATTGAATATGTCTCCTGCATATCCATCGTAATAAAACACGGATGATTAAAATTCACATCCGGTGACGGATAATGTTCTATCATTTCTGCACTTTCTGGGATTCTGAAATAAAGTAATTTAGGTTCTACATTTCTATCTTCCGGTATTCGAAGGATAAGCTGAAATCCTAAGATTTGGGTGTAAAATTCAGGATTTTCCGACATCTGCATACAATATAAACCGGCATGATGTATACGAGTTGCTATTCGTTCCGAAGATAAAAATCGTCCCATACTTCTCATATGTTTCGACTCCGGCATATACTGAATAAACTCTATCGGGATTCCGGAAGGGTCATGTGTCAGTAACACTTTATTTCCAGCGCCATCTATATACACATTTCTATCTAATACTACTCCCTTTGAAAGAAGATATTCTTGCATCTTCTGGGCATCCTCCGTCTCAAAAGATATAGAAACAAGCCTCTTTTTAAGAGGAGCATCCTTGTCTTCTACAAATTCCAAAAACTGCCGATTATTTATTTTATATGAATCAATCGTACCTTCCTTTCCAGAATATGAAAAAGCTTTCGAAAATCCCAGGAATTCTCCATAATAACTTTGGGCTAAATTGAAATCACTGACACGATATGTCATTTTAGCTATCCCGTATAAAGCCGGACGTTCTACACCCTGGGCATGACTCGCCACCAAAAAGAAAAACAGAAATAATAATGTTATTATTTTTCTCATCTTACATTAAATAAAAGTTACTGATTTTTAGGCACCCACAACTTCAAATCATCCCAATAAATCTGCAGAGTTTTACCTTTTGACTTCATAAAACTGACTAATTCTTTCGAAGTATATAACTTTATCGGATTATAAGCAGTAATACCGTCCGGGTTAGTATCGCTGGTATTATGTGTAAAATTATGAACATCACATATTACTTGTTTTTCTTCTCCATCAGGAGTTATAGCTAAATAAAAACGCCCATTGTCAGCATTCCCTTCTTTTATATAATATTCAAGTGTAAACCACTTGCAAACAGGAACTTTTACTGTCGGATTGGTAGCATTCCAAACTTCTTTAAATCCTGCATTCTCAGAACCTAAAGTAATGAACAAATGCTCAACAGTCCCAGCATCTTTTCCAATGCCCATAGACATACGAAATCCATGCTCCTCTCCGGCACTCCACCATTCATTATTCCAAAACTCGGCAATAGTCAGCCAACCCAAGGCTTTAGGATATTCCTTTACAGTATTGAAATCTTCCGGCAGATATACCCTCACAGATTGATAAAGCTCTTTAAACCCTCCTTTAATACCATGGAATTCTAATTGAACTCGGGCTTTTTCTTGATTCTCTGATGCTAACCAATAATCATTTAGCCAGAAATGGAGGATTTTATTTTTAGGATTAGTAGGGTCATCAACAATTCTTGCATATCGTTTCGATGCATCCCCTCCTGTATAATTAAAATAAACAATACTCATTATGTCCCGCTTTAACGCATCCCAATCACTTTTCGGAAGATTAGGATCGGAACCCACAATATCATCATCTACCCCTCGAGAAACAATTTTAGTATTACCCTCAAATCCAGATTGAAAAATCAGTTCCATATCTGAGGGCAATGCCTCAACTTCTTTTTGATGCTCAAAATCAGCTATTAATAAAGAAGATCTCTGAGCCATCAAATTACAGCCTCCTAGAAACATAGAAAAAATCAAACACGTTCTATACCAATTATTCCTTTTTATCATAAGGCTCTTTTTACTTTTTAGTATTATTTATTTTCCAAAGCTTAAAATCATCCCAGAAAATTTCTAAAGTTTTCCCTCTCAAATTAACATATTGCATCAATTCTTTCGATGTATACATTTTCATTGGATTATATGCATTCAGACCATTAGGCGAAGGATCTGTTGTACAATGCGTAAAATCATGTATATCAAATACAACTTGCTCCGACTCCCCGTCCGGAGTTATTGTCATGTAAAAATGTCCAGTTTCTTTATTTCCTTCTTTATACAAATAATACATAGTAAACCATTTTCCAAACGGTATCTTTACTTTCTTATCAGTAGCTGTCCACACACCTTTAAACCCATCATCTTCTGCTCCTAAAGTGAAATAATAATCATTACTCGGAGCTGCATCTCTACCAATTCCTAACGAAACCCGAAATCCATAATCTTCTACCCAAGCTGCATTATTCCAGAATTCAGAGATAGTAAACCATGTAATACTTTTTGAATAACCTTTTAATATCGAACGAAAATCTTCAGGAATATATATTCTTACCGATTGAGCAAACTCCTTATACCCGTCTTTTATATCATAGAGTTCCAATTGTACCCGAGCTTTTTCCTGACCGTCAGATGTCGCCCAATAATTGTTCATCCAATATTTTAAGACTTTATTATCGGGATTGATAGGATCCTGAACAATCTCAGCCCCTCTTATTGCCTTACTGCCTCCGGCATAATTAATATACATAGTACGTATCTCATTATTATTCAAATCATTCCAATTGCTGTATTCTAAATTGGGGTCAAAACCTATGATATTATCATTCGTTGACTCTCCATATTGAATTATACGAGTATTCCCTTCAAAACCAGATTGAAAAACCAAAACCGTATCGCTTGAAGATTCCGTATTATTTCCACCATTATTTTCCGTCCCTCCAGAAATATGACCAGGTTCATCTCCCCCTGAAGAACATGATACTACTCCAAATCCAGCTATAACAATACTAAAAACTATATATAATATCTTACTCATGAGTTTTTACTCTCCTTTCTTACAAAGTACCATTATCTTCAATTAAAATAACTAAGATATTCTCTCGTTTGATTTATTCCATCAACCATTCTATTTCTAAAAATCAGTTCCTGAGAAACATGATAAACGGTTCCATTTTCAGTATATTTATAATTCAAAACAAAATCCCGAGTTTTCTTATTATATACATTCTCCCCATCAGCAACTACTTCAGGAAAACCTGATACAGTTCCAATAGTAACCGTATTATCTTTTTCATTTAAAGTCAAATCGAACTTTAATCCATTCATAAAAGAACTAACAGCCGGAGTTACACTCACGGTAAAAGGAGCCTTAGTTTCCAACCTGAATGTACTATTATCAGATTCATTTGGATAAGACTCAGTTATAGTTTCTTCTTCTACAATGGTACCTGCCACTTCTTTTTTTACTGTGGAACGATAAAGATAATAACCATCAATTGTAGACATATATTTTACAAAAACCTGTATAAAACTTAGCTCCTCATTTACCGATTCCAAAGATGTCCCGACAATTTTTACCGGAATAGCATATTCTCCAGTCAACGACTTTGCATCGGAAAGAAAATTTATGGAGTCTATCCGAACTGTAAAATAGCCTAAGAAATCTCCAGCGGGTATTGTCGCCTGAATAGTACCGGACAATTCCGACGAATTATAATATGTATCAGGCAACAATGTCTTTCCTTCTGACAAAGCTGCATTTTTGTTGATAATCATATCGACCGTCTCATTCCTCGTATTTTCAATAACACCAGACATCGCAGCACCAATCCGAAACTGCATACCTTCACCTACGATTACAGATCGAGTATATTCAGTTTTCGAGGCAAAATAAGCCATTGTCTCTAACTTCGGATTTAAATAATCATCATCATATTTACATCCGAAAAAAAACGAGATCATGGCTATTGCTATAAAGATTTTTTTCATATTCCTGATTTTAAATTTATAAACTAACATCTTAAATCTTACACACCTTTCTCTTACTCCCAACCGGCATTATTTACTAAATTATTCGTTTTTATCATTTCACTATACGGTATTGGCATATAGGGAGACTTATACTGTCTCAATTCCAACGGATTATCCGAATATATGCCATATACCGGTTCATTAATAGATTGCATGTCAGATATGCCCTCACTCCAACGTCTCAAATCCCAAAAGCGATGCCCTTCAAAACAGAGATCCAATCTACGTTCATTTTTAAGTAAATTCCAAAATGCATCAAACGACGTTACTAATGGTAAGTAGGTGTCTTTGCCTGCTCCTAAAGCTCTATTTCTTATCATCTGTAAAGCCTCTCTCGCCGAATATTTATATGTCTTATCATCAGGATTACCTGTCGCCATAAGAGCAGCTTCAGCAAAATTCAAATACAATTCAGGACGTCCTAATAGTATAGTAACAAAACTTGTAGTAACTACTTTCCCCGCTTCTATACGCACATTTTTATCCAATAATTTTTGTAAATAATATCCCGAACGGGTTGCATTTACATCAGTACCATAACCATCTAATCCTCCAACTTCTGTATCTATAGAAATTCCGGCAAAAGATTCCCCTGAACGAAGAATGAATAAATCGAGACGAGGATCCCTATTCTTGAACGGATTATTCGGATCATATGGTTTTGTCTCGGACGATGCTGTACGGGGATAACCATCGCTCATTGGAAACGCATCTACTAAATTTTGAGATGGATTTATGTATCCACCTCCTGAACCGGCCCTTGGAGGAAAATTTTCCTTTTCATAAGTGGTCACTTCCTTTTGGACCGGTCCTCTGAAGAATATATCCGGATTAGTATAGTCTCCATCATTCAACCTGCTTTTATTAATATAAGCTGCAAAAGACCGCAAATTATCAAAACCGATGGCATCTATCGCCTTCATACCTGCCTCTGCGGCTCTCCTCCACTTTTCTGTATCGTTATCAGGATTATAAGCCGAACTGGCTGCATAAAGATATGTTCTTGTTTTCAATGCTAAAGCCGCAATTCCCGAAGCATGTCCTGATTCGGTCACCAATCCATCCGCCAAAGTTCCATTTGTTTTCGAATAAATCAATGGAAGATATTTATAGGCACTATCACAGTCAGCCGCGATACGTTTTGCACATTCTTCGTATGTATTACGAGGCTGATCTAAATTCATCTCCGTATTTAAATACTTAGTAGAAATAGGGAAACCATATGCTTTACCATCAGCAGCAATACCCCCGTATTTCTGTAATAAATCAAATTGGAACCATGCCCTCATAAAATAAGCTTCTCCTAATGTAAAATAAAAATATTGCATATTTACATCAGGATCCAAGTCAAATCTCACAGGCGTAGGGATTGTTTGCGTCGGGTCCAGAACCATTCTCTCTATATACCAGTTTATATTATTTATAGCCTGATAATTATTTGTCCATGTATCTCCAAAGGGATTATTCATTGCCGTCAACCCTCCTCTAGCTCCTCGAGAAGATGCTGTGCTTTCATTATTTGTAACCGCATTATCAGTCGCAGCCTCATAAGTAAAATCTATACGTTTCGGCAAAGACTCATAAGTCACATATAATACTCCCATAAAATCATTCTTCGCCCGTTCTATAACTTCTTCACTTTTATAGTTATCCATATTCGGTTCCAAAAAATCGGAACAACTATCAAACATAAAGGCTAAAAGAATGATAGATAAATATTTGAATGTTCTCATAATCAAGTTCTATTTTAGAATGTTACTGATACTCCCAATGCATAAGTGCTAAACAATGGGAATTGTGTTAATCCGGCATCAAAAGACTCTGGATCTAAACCTTTTATTTTCGAAAATGTCAATAAATCCGTTCCATAAAGAGTAAATTTCATTTCCTTCATTCGCATCTTATCAATGGCTTTCTTTGGCAAAGAATAAGATAAAGCAACATTTTGCAATTTCAAATAACGTCCATTAGCTATCCAATAATCCGAAGTCTGAAAATCATTCGTTCCTTCACCTGTTGTCAACAGAGGATGAGGATTACCATTCGGAAGTCCATCATTTAATACATTAGAATATTTACGAGTAGAATGTATCTGATAATATGTATTATTTAATAAGCAATCATGTTTTCCATATCCTAAGAACATAACATAAAGATTGAAACCTTTATATCCGAAATTAAAATCAAAACCATACATCAATCTCGGAGCCGAATTTCCAATTACTTCAGTATCATATTTATCTATAACCCCATCATGATTCAAATCTTGGTATTTAATATTTCCTGCTTTCAATGTCAAAGGATTCAAATCGGCCAACATCGGTAAATTACTAGTCCCTGCTTGTATCTCATCAATTTCGGCTTGCGTATAATAGCCATTCGAACGATATCCCCAAATAGCATCTGTCGGTGTACCTACTGTTGTATAATTCGGGTCATTTAACTCATCTACTACAATTTTATTCGTTTTACTATAAGTCGCATGTGCACCTATTCTAAAACTAAAATCCTTAATCTTACGACCATATGCCAACTCGACTTCCATACCTTTCATACCACTCTCCTCAAAGTTGTCATAAGGTAAAAATAAAGTTCCACCAATGATGGAAGGGACTGTATTAACCTTTTTACTTAATAGTCCAGTTTGCTTATAATCAAAATAAGAAAATTTAGCATATATACTTTTCAAAAAATTCATCTCTAAACTGATATCGATTTCCTGCTGTTTCGGCCAATTCAACGCATAATTTTCTACTTGTGTCAGCTGAGATGTTGCTCCGTAAGATGATGAATTAAAATAATAGCGTCCGCCCGAACCCCAAGAGCGTCTCCACAGATTCGGAGAAATATTACCATCACCCATAATACCCCAAGAAGCATTTACTTTAAAAAAATCAACTGCATCTATATCTTTCATAAAAGATTCGTTCGAAACCAACCATCCTGCACCAACTGCCGGATAAAACTTAAAACGATGATCCGGTGCATAACTTTGAGAACCCACATAATTAATAACACCTTCGACTGTGTATCTTTCTCTGAATGTATAATTGGCTCGTAACCCTAAATTTAATCGTTTATAATCATACTGATCTCCAGCCGTACTAGCTTTAGAAATATAATAAACTAAATCAGCCTTAAATGCATGATTCTTATTAAAAACACGATCATATGAAACCGTGGTCATAAATGTCCATCGATTCAGATAATCATCTCCAGCAAAAGATTGCTCCGTTGCAGGCTGAGAAGTTTGTATTTCATTAAATGTCAATGGATTGCCATTTTCGTCAAATGAAGCAATACTGTAAATAGCTGGACGATGAATTTTCGATAACTTTTGCATATGATATACATCGAAAGAATATACCGGTTTTACAGACAGGCCTTTTACAAAACGGTCTAATTTAAAAGTCAAAGCCATATCCCCCTGAACACGAATCTGTGATTCCCTATAATATCCAGTCAAAGCCTGTGCGGCATATGGATTATCTAACCAGCTCGAAGTACCCCCAACACTATCTTTTCCGACGAAAATGGGATAAGCATTCGGATAACGAGATGATAATGTAGAAAAATTAAAACCTCCAGGGTTTACTCTATCTCCTATATAACCAGCAAAATTGGCATGTAATAAAATTGCCTTTGAGAATTGCGTATCTAAATTTCCTTGCAAATTAAATGCGTTCATTTTGGTCTTTTTATCCCCATACTTTTCAAGGCCACCTTCATTCTGATATGCACCATGCACATAATAACGAGTCTTTTCATTACCGCCATAATATTCGGCATTGACCCTCGTCACATTCATAAAATTATTCAAAAACTCATCATAATAATCTACATCAGGATATTGGTAGGGCCTATTCCCATTTTTATAACCTTCTAAAGCTGCATCGTCATATCTCCCAGTCGTAATTCCGTCATTACTAAGTGCCTCATTATATTTAGTCGCAAAATCATAAGCATTGAGATAACCCGGCAAACGAGTCGGACGTTTCATCCCCTGCTGTATATTCAAACGAAACTCCTTTCCTGTATTTTTACCTCGTTTTGTTGTTACCATTATAATACCGTTACACATCCGTCCTCCATAAAGAGCCTTAGATACTGGATCTTTTAAAACAGTAACCTCCTCAATCTGCTCGATATCGTATTGAGTCAAAGTTCTATCTACTCCATCAACTAAAACTATATATCCTCCCAAACTACCCCGAACAGCTATATTAAAATCATCTATTCCCGGAGTCCCCTGATTTTGCCGAATAAAAACACCTGGTAGCTTGCCTGCCAAAGCTTCATTTATCATCAACGCCGGATAAGTTTCCAAATCACTCCCCTTAATGGTACTCATGTTTCCGACAAAACGACCATACTCCTGTTGACCAAAAAGTACATTGACCTCTTTTTTAGCTTTATCTACAGAATCGGCAGGAAGAGACAATTGTGCATTTACTGCAACTGATGAAAAGGCCATTGTAAAAAATAAATATTTTATATTGAACTTCATATAGAATCAAATTTAAAGTTGTGAAATCAATTACCATCCAGGATTCTGCTCAAAATTAGGACCTAAAGACGTATCGGTTGTCTTGATTTTAAACAGATAATGATGCTGTAACCATTTTAAATTATATGTATATCCTAACGGAGTTACTGTATATGTATATTGGTCTGGACCTGTCTGTTCAATATACATGCCATATGTAGTCTGTACATCAGCATCAAGCATTAAATTCCAACGACGCAAATCATAAAAACGCTTTTCTTCAAAAGCGGTCTCCACCCGATATTCATTTCTAATTTTCTTTTCAAATTCTTCAACAGATCCTGGGCGCAACCATTCTGAAGGGCTTGCATTATCATAAGAAGGCATTTGAGCCCGTGCACGAACCTTATTTATCGCATCTACAGCTGTCATTGAAAATCCTTGAATCTGAGATGGAACTCCAGTCGGTCCCCAAGCCCGATTAGCTGACTCTGCATAATATAAATAGACATCAGCCAAACGGATATAGTTCCACATAACCATTGTCTTGCCTTTTTTGGCGTACGCATCAGAATACAATTTCCAATTATAATATCCTGTCATAGTATACCCTTCTTTGGCATTCCCATCTTGTAAAACCAATTCCTTTGCCACAGAACCATTATATGATTTATTCCAAATCTGAACAGTACGACCTTTTGCCGTCACTTGAGGAGTCGAGGCTCCATTATACAATATAGTTTGATAAAAACGAGGGTCTCTTCCTGTATGATTTACACCGTCACCTGTATAAGGATGATGTTTATACTCATCTGTATTCGGATTTATAGGTTCTCCATTATTCCAAGTAAAGCATTGAGCTAAATTTTCAGTAACCGATTCCGCGCCATAAGCACTAGCACCAAACTCTGTCGAAGGAATGCCACAGTAATGAGGAGCATTACTTCCGCCCGGTCCTGTAGTATTCTTAAATAATCTTCCAAAAATTATCTCCTTTAGAGTCTCTTCGTTACAATCAACAAATAATTTTTTGAAATTTTCTAAATCTATCAATTGATAATAGCCCGACTCCTCTGCCATTTTTATCGCCTCTCCTGCCGCAATAGCAGCATCTTCCCACAATTGCTGATCATTATTTTTATTAGCAAACGGACTGGCCGCCCATAATAGAGCTTTTGCCTTATACGCCTTAGCAGCCATTCTAGAAGGTAGCCCCCATTCCGTTTCATCTATAATCAAAGGCAAGTAAGTAGAAGATGTCTCAAAATCTGCAGCTATCTTTTTCGCCGTTTCAATATAGGACTCCCTAGGGAGATCCATATTTTGTTCCGGATCTAATGGCTCTGTAATATAAGGCATCCCGCCCCACCCCTGCAACAACATAAAATAAAAATGTCCTCGTAGAAAATAAGCCATTCCTAAAATTTTATTTCGTTGCTCTTCTGTAGCATTTTGTAATCTATCGATATTAGAGATAGACACATTTGCAACACGAATAGCTTTCCAAATAGTTTCAAAACGAATATCTGAACCTTCACTCCAATATATACTACGGTCGCTCCAAAAGTCTCCATTTCGATACCGGTTAATCGCTACCCAAGAATATTTTGGATTATAGATACAATTATCTGTAATCCGTTCCCGAAGTCCATAACAAGATTTCCCGTGTGTTCCATAATAACTAGTACTAGCATATGCTCCTTCAATATCATTATCATCAAAATACCGAAACGGGGTCATCAATTGATTGATAAACTCCTGACTTTTAGTATAATCTGTAAAGACCTCTTCATCATCATAAGCTACTGAATCTGGGGTCCTATCCAAAAAATCAACACAAGAACTAAGCCCAACAGTAAGAATAAAGAAGGATATAGTACATTTTATTAATTTTCTCATTGGTTGCACAATTTTTAATGATTAAAAATTAATTTGTAAAGAAAGCGTATATCTACGTGGTATAGGATAGTAGGTAAGACTAAAACTATCCGGTTCATTCTCAGGATCTCCTAAAATATATCCTGGTGCCCATGTCAATAAATTATACCCCGTCAAAGCAATTCTTGCAGAAGAAAGACCTATTTTTTTCATATAATTTCCCTTCAATGAATATGCAAGTTCTAATGACTTCAATCTCAAATATTTACCACTCACTAATGCTTTACTCGTTGCTACATCATAAGTGGTCCATCCACCCCAAGTAGCATACTCGGCATCTCGATTATCAGGAGTCCACATATCATCTCGGCCTTTTACTTTTACATACATCTCTCCCGGATCTTTAAAAAACATAGGATTATTGATTCCATTTCCCCAATTACGCGAAATAGATGCAGCTCCTTGCACAAGAAAATTAAATTCAAAACCTTTGTATTCTAATCCGCCAGAAATACCATAGGTTATATTCGGACGAGAAGTTTTTCCTACCGGTATATAGTCATTTGAATCGATTTTTCCATCACCATTAAAATCCAATAATTTATCTGATCCAACTACCATCAAACCGCTCTGAGACAAATTATAATTATACATCTCATCCATATTCTGGTAATAACCTATATTTTTTGCAGCTGTTATAGTCCCTATAGGTTTTCCCGCCAGTTTTTGATAATCTGGGAGTAACAATGGATCATCTTGATTAGTAATTCTATTTTCATTGTAATTATAATTACCCTTAATCCAATAATTTAATTTTTTACGGATAGTACCATAGTATGATAACTCAAACTCAAATCCATGTCGCTTTACGGCTCCAATATTCATATCTGCCATATCTTGCCCAAACCATGACGCAACAGCTCTACGACTCATCAAAATACCATCTCTATCTTCCGCAAAAAACTCACCACTCAATGTCAAAGTATTATCGAAAAAGCCTAAATCAACACCTAAATTATGTTTCTTGGCTCGTTCCCATTGAGCTCGTTCATTTGGGACCTTTCCCTCTATAATAGAATTTGTAGGTCGGCTTGATGTAGGTCCC
>NZ_LN877939.1:1257865-1315728 GCF_001403595.1 Gabonia massiliensis
GCTTGATGTAGGTCCCCCTAAATTGAAACTTATACTATTGGTATAATCAGAAATATATAAAAATCCTGCAACCTGATCATTACCTGATTCTCCATACGAATAACGTAATTTCAAATTGCTAAACTCTTTTGGCATAATCCGTAGAAAAATAGGTTCTTTTGCTATATTCCAACCAACAGCAACCGAAGGGAAATAACCAAAACGATTAGCTGGTGCAAAACGTTCGGAACCGGAGACTCCCAAGGTAGCCTCAATCATATAGCGACTTAAATAATCATAAGTAACACGAGCACTCCACTTTTCTTCTCTATGTTGAAATTCTGAACCAACTTGCTGAATTCTACGTTCAAATAAACCCAATCCTGTTATCGTATGATCTCCAAAAGTTCTCGCATAATTGAGTTGGAAACTATATACATAATCATACGAAGCTGCATTACGATCCTGAGAAACAGTAGTTTGATAAGGTTCTGTTACTTCATCATAATCATTTTGACTTCCTCCTAAATAACGATCCCAGTAGTAATTATCTCCATCAATATTAAAAATATAATAATCACTGGTGTAAGTAATTCCTCCACCATTCCATGTCGAATAGTTATTGTATGAAAAATTTAATTTAGCAGATAACCCTTTTGTCAAAAAATCTAATTTCTGATCTAAATTCACATCAATACCAAAACGGTCTTTCACAGTACGTGTCGTCCCATTATAATTGTGAGTAAAAAATCCTGTACCTGCAGACGGAGAGACTAAATTTCCTGCCGGACGGTCTGAGATTGTCGGATTTTTAGAATCAGGGTATTTCTCTACAAACCATGCTGGATAAACAAATGGAGAAACATAAGGAGGTTGCGTATACAAACTATTTAAGATTTTTCCACTATCTCCTGAACTGGAATTACCACCATAATTCGTAGTTCCAATATAACCTCCACTCGACACAGAAACTCGAGTTGTCTTCGTTACATCGAAGTCAAAATTCATACGATAATTCATCCTATCATAACGATAATCAGCATTATATAATGACTGGTCTGATGCTAACAAATCACCCTCATGCAGATAACTCAACATTAAAAAATATTTAGCAAATTTAGTTCCACCTCTTGCAGAAACCGAAGCTCTAGTATCCCATGCAAAAGGTTTTACCCCTTGTTCCCAAGCGTCAAAGTCAGGATAAATATACCGCTCATACGGATTAGCAGGATTACGATAGTGCTCAAGGACACTCTCCCCCAAAACATTACTCCATTTCCCTTGATTACGATACATTTTATCCCTGCCAAGCAACGTATTATATGAGTTCTCTTGTATACCACTACTCGTAGACTGTTTTAAGGTTTGTTCCACACTGGCTGAGATTTCCATTTTTCCTTCTTTTCCTCTTTTAGTAGTAACCAAAATAACTCCATTGCCACCTTTAACACCATAAACCGCTGTAGCAGAAGCATCTTTCAATACGGATACACTTTCTACTTCTGAAGCATCTATATCACTTAATGGCCTCTCTACTCCATCCACTAGTACCAACGGTTGATTATTCCCAGTAAAAGAAGATAATCCCCGGACAAAAATCTTAGGTTCACTTGCTCCCGGCATACCGGAAGTTTGTACAGTAACCATACCTGGAACACGTCCAGCCAATGATGTAGACAATGTAGGAACACCCGAACGAGCCAAATCGGTACTTTTTACTTGTGAAATGGCCCCAACCACACTTTCCTTTTTCTGCACTCCATATGCAACTACCACAACTTCATCCAATGCCTTAGAATTTTCTTTTAAGACTACCTGCAATGAAGTTTTTCCATTTAAAGGAATCTCCTGATTCTGATAACCGACATATGTAAAAACTAATATTGAATTTGTAGATGCTTTAATAGAAAATTTACCATCAATATCGGTAATAGATCCGGTTGTCGTTCCTTTTACCATCACCGAGGCTCCTATCAAAGGCTCTCCAACAGCATCTTTGACAACTCCCGTCACCGTTTGTTGTGAAAATGCAGCCACAGACATCAACAACATTACAAACAATAAACTCCATTTTACCTCTAAATAATTGAGCCAACGGACTTTTTGATTTGATTTCCTGTGTTTTTTCATATAAATAAATTTTTCAAATTATATCATAATAAAATTTAAATAACTATTTTCGAATACCTCAACAAATTGTATATGCTTAAAACTACCTTCCCTATATCAATTATCTCTAGCAACTTCAATTTGATATAGCCAATTTCTATTCATGGTTATTATTTTATATCAAGTTTTTCTTTATTTTTAAAATATATCTTATACGGTTAATTATTTAAAATATACTTTTTATATCTTAAAAGAGCTTCAACATAATAATAATCAGCATATGTAAGGGGTGCATCTACTTCTGAACCTGCAAGGAAATAACCTACACTATGTTTTAAGATAAATCCCTCATTTGTTCCTATAGCTGCTGTATAATCAGGAGAAGCCAAAGTTCTTATTTGAGTTTCAACAACATCTAAATATCTTTTAGCAGTATCTTTATCAACAAATTGGCTCATTTCTATCAATGCCGATGCTATAATAGCTCCAGCAGAAGCATCCCTTAACACATTCGGTATTTCTGGTACATCGAAGTCCCAATAAGGAATTTTATCTTTCGGCAAACGCGGATGATTCAGTATAAAATCGGCTATACATTTTGCTTGAACAAGGTATTTTTCATTTTTAGTTTCTCTATACATCATTGAATACCCATATAGAGCCCAAGCCTGTCCCCTTGACCATGCACTCTCGTCACTATACCCTTGATGAGTTCCTTTGACCATCACCTTTCCTGTCTCCGGAGAATATGAAATTACATGATAACAGCTGTAATTCGCCCGAAATTGGTTCTCCATCGTCTTATTTGCATGATTGACAGAAATTGTTTTAAATCTTTCATCTCCAGTTTCTTTATAAGCCCACATCAAATACTCAAGATTCATCATATTATCAATAATCACCGGATATTGCCATTTATCCTTATTAAAATCCCATGAACGTATGCATCCAACAACTGGGTTATAACGTGTACTCAAAGATTTAGCACCATTAATTAATATCGATTTATATACTTTCTTTCCTGTTAAACGCAATGCATTTCCATAACTACAATAAAGCATAAATCCCAAATCATGTGTATTTTTATTATATTGCTCTTTTTCTATACGTTCGGTAAGAAGAGTTGCATATTTGCCAATCTCTTCATCATCAGAATATTCATATAAATACCATAATGTCCCTGGGAAAAAACCACTACACCACCAATCAGATGAAGATGTCTCCAATTTTCCATTTTTTATAGACTTCGGTAACTTTCCTGGAAGAGCAGTAACATTTTTTGCTAATATCAAACTTTGATTATTTGCGTGCTCTAAAGCTTTTTCTATAACTGTTTGCATCGATTCCTTTTCCGTAGCATGAGAACAGACCGAATAAACAGGTAACAACACAATAAGGAATAAAACCCAATAACAATTTTTGTTCATGTACAATTTTAATTTATTAGATTAAGATTAAACTGAAAGGCTTTATCTTACCCAATTTTAATCTTATTATATTTTTGTCTCTTTCTCTGTTACAAAAGAACTTATTACTTTCAAATATTAAATTGAATTTTGTACACAAGTAGTTTAAATCTGTACATATTTCCTAATAAACAAATACACAAGTCTATATAAAATTATAATATACTAAAAAAATACCCCATAGAATTTATATTAAAAACTCTATGGGATATTCTTTATTTCCTATAAAATTTCATTGCAACATCATATTCTTATCAATTCATAGTCTCGAGTTCCAAGTCCAATTTTTTCAGCATGTTCAAGACCCGCTTGCCAATTTGTATCAGGATGCATTAACTTAAATTTATCCACTCCTTCCAAATGCTCATGCTGATGTTCTTCAAATAACTTACATCCTTGAATTGCCGGAGCATTCATTACCATATCGGCACAAGCTGCATCTAATGCTACAGGATCAAATGAAGCAGCAATTCCTAAATCAGGGACTATAGCCGCATCATTGTGATTCCAACAATCACACTCCGGCGAGACATTCATAATAAAACTAACATGAAAGTTTGGTTTATCTTTTAAAACAGCCAATGTATATTCTGCAATTTTGCAATTGAGCCGTTCTGAAGTATCACCTTCTCCTAATATTGCTGCATCGTATTGGCACAAAGCCACACATTGTCCACAACCAACACATTTATTATAATCAATCTCGGCTATATGATTTGAATTTAAATGTATAGCATCATGAGCACAATGCTTTACACAAATATTACACCCACGACAATTATCCTTATCTACAACAGGGGCAGAAGCCGAATGTAGCTCCAATTTCCCGCCCACACTTGCACATCCCATTCCTAAGTTTTTTAATGCTCCTCCAAAACCTGTCTGTTCATGTCCTTTAAAATGATTCATTGTTACAATCACATCAGCATCAGCAATAGCTGCCCCAATTTTTGCAGTCTTGCAGTATTCCTGCCCTATCTCAATTTCGCTATAATCTGTTCCCTTTAAACCATCTGCAATAATCACTTGGCATTGAGCCGATATAGGATTAAAACCATTCTCCATTGCACTTTGCAAATGGTCAACTGCATTCGAACGCCCTCCAGAATATAATGTATTACAATCTGTAAGAAAAGGTTTAGCGCCTAATTCCCTTAATAATGAAGCCATACGTGCTGCATAATTAGGACGTATATAAGCTAAGTTTCCCGGCTCTCCAAAATGAATTTTAATCGCAGCAAACTGATGATCAAAATTAATATTTGCTATTCCTGCTTTTCGAACTACTAATTCCATTTTATCCAACAGATTTCGACGTGGAGTGGTATGCAAATCTGTAAAATAAACTTTAGACGATTCCATAAAGTAAGTTTTTAAATGTTATAATATCCCTTTTGTGTATCTACCTTGCCATGTATCTCTTTCTTTCATTTTTTTCAATAATCGTGCTGTAAATTCATAATTCTTAAGACCCCACTGTGGAGCAATCAACAAATCTTTTGGAGACTGTGATACAAAACGTTCGAGAACAATACCTGATCGCAAATATTCCATAAAATCGATTACTACATCAATATACTCATCTACATTGTACAAATGAAACCATTCGGGATGTTCTTCATATTGATGTGCCATTCGAGTATGTCTTATCAGTTGTAACTGGTGTAGTTTTAACGTCGTCAGAGGTAAGCGGGAAAGCTGTACGGCATGGGAAATAATCATATCTCGAGACTCATGAGGTAAACCTAATATCATATGTGCCCCAGTCATAATGCCGGCTTTAGCAGTCCGTATAATCGCTTTCTCTGAGTCTTCATATGTATGTCCTCTATTAATAAACTTCAGTGTACTATCATTGGTAGACTCAACTCCATATTCTATTAAAACAAACGTTTCTTTGGCTAAATCTGATAAATATGAAAGAAGTTCATCTGACACACAATCTGGGCGCGTTCCAATAATGATGCCTACAACACCACAAATGTGCAAAGCTTCTTCATACTTTTCGATTAATAAATCTATCGAATCATATGTATTTGTATAAGCCTGAAAATAAGCCAAATATTTCATTTCAGGATACTTTTTCCCGAAAAAAGAAATCCCTTCTTTTACCTGTTCCGTAACAGATTTTTCCGTATGACAATATTCAGGACTGAAAGTTTGATTATTACAATACGTACAACCTCCCCAACCTTTTTCTCCTGTCCTATTTGGGCAAGTAAATCCCGCATTTATAGAGATTTTTTGAACTTTAAATGGGAATTGCTGTTTAAGAAATGTTCCAAAATCGTAATAATACATCTTATTCATTGTACATAATCATCATTTTCCAAATTCTTTATAAAACTCAGCTACAGCAATTATACCTTTTTCCATTATCTCAATTTGCTGGTTTTCATTTGGAGAATGTATTGCATTTGATTCTAAACCAAATCCCATCAACAATGATTTTACACCCAAAATCCTTTCAAAATCCGCAATAATAGGAATACTCCCTCCTCGCCGAACTGCCAAAGGACGCTTACCAAAAGCTTTTTCATAAGCTCTTTCTGCAATCTTATAAGCTGGCATATCTATAGGACACACATAGCCATCTCCTCCATGCATCGGGGTTACTTTTACCGTAACATAATCAGGTACTACAGAATAAATATAATCAATAAACAATTGTGATATTTTTTCATGTTGCTGATGTGGGACAAGACGACAAGACATCTTTGCGGTAGCTTTTGACGGCAACACCGTTTTGGAACCTTCTGCCGTATAACCTCCCCAAATTCCACACACATCAAATGTAGGACGTATTGCTGTACGTTCTAATGTCGAAAAGTCTTTTTCTCCAAATAAAGCTTTCACACCAATTGACTCTGCATAATCTTTATCATTATGGGGAACTTCTGCCAACATTGCACGTTCGGCAGCCGACACCTCCTCGACATCATCATAAAAATGAGGAATCGTAATATACCCGTCTTTATCCGTTATATCTGCAATTATCTTGCATAAAACGTTAATAGGATTAGCAACCGCTCCACCAAAAATACCGGAATGAAGATCTCGATTAGGGCCAATTACTTCGACTTCCCAATAGGCAAGACCACGCAATCCTGTTGTGATAGAAGGGACATTTTTCCCCACCATACTGTTATCTGATACCAAAATAATATCAGATTTCAACATCTCCTTATGCTCTACACAAAATTCGGCTAATCCAGGGGAGCCAATCTCTTCACCCCCTTCAAATAAAAATTTCACATTACAATGCAACCATCTTTCTTTCAAAGCAATCTCAAAACCTTTAACTTGCAAAAAAGACTGGCCTTTATCATCATCAGCTCCACGAGCCCATAAACGCCCGTCACGTATGACCGGCTCAAACGGATTAGTATCCCATAAGTCTAAAGGTTCCACTGGCATAACATCATAATGAGCATACACTAAAACGGTGGGAGCAGAAGGGTCTATTATTTTTGTAGCAAATACAACAGGATTTGATGATGTCTCCATTATCTCTGCTGTATCAACTCCTGCCGATAGCAGCAATTTTCTCCATTGTTCTACACAAGCTCTCATATCTTGTTGATGTTCAGGTTGAGCACTAATCGAAGGGATACGAATCAGAGAAAACAGCTCATCGTAAAAACGTGTTCTATTCTTTTCAATATATTGTTTAGCTTCCATAATATCAAATGTGTTTTGTTTTATTCAATAAATAATGATCAAGTATTACTATAGCAGCCATAGCTTCAACGATGGGGACTGCCCGCGGCAACACACAGGGGTCATGCCTTCCTTTTGCTTTCAAAATCACTTCTGCTCCACTTTTATCCAGAGTCTGTATATCTCTCAGTATTGTTGCCACAGGTTTGAAAGCTACCCGGAAATAAATATCTTCGCCATTAGATATTCCGCCCTGTATTCCACCAGAATTATTCGTCAATGTAGACACTCGACCATCTTTTTGTACAAATACATCATTCATTTGTGAGCCTCTATATTGTACTCCATCAAAACCCATTCCATATTCAAATCCTTTGACCGCATTTATTCCTAACATAGCTCCTCCTAACTCTGCATGCAACTTATTAAAGACCGGATCGCCTAAACCTACAGGCATATTCTGTATAACACATGTTATCACTCCTCCAATTGTATCACCAGCTGCACGGACCTCATCAATCAATGCAATCATTTTGGCGGCCTTTTTCTCATCTGGACATCGAACAATATTTTCTTCTATTCGAGACAAATCATACTGGCGATAATCTTTTGACAAACTTATATTTCCAACTTGTGAGGTAAAAGCTTTTATATCGATAGACAACTCTTTCAAGACAAGCTTCGCCAACGCTCCTGCTACACAACGTGCAATTGTCTCTCGAGCCGAAGATCGTCCTCCTCCCCGATGGTCTCGGATTCCATACTTTTGGGTATATGTATAATCTGCATGCGAAGGTCGAAACGTTTCTTTCAGATTATTATAATCGGAGGAATGCTGGTTTTCATTATAAATAACAAAACCTATCGGAGCTCCAGTAGAATATCCTTCATATACACCAGACAAAAATTCTACTTTGTCATTTTCTTTCCTAGGTGTTACAATAGAAGATTGCCCTGGACGACGACGATTCAACTCATTCTGAATAAAATCATATTCAATTTTTATTCCAGCAGGCATACCATCTATTACTCCACCTATTCCCCTACCATGAGATTCACCAAAAGATGTCAATCTGAATATGGTTCCAAATGTATTCATTTATAATACGTTTATTATTCTAAGAGTAAAGGTACATTTTTTTTCCGAATCATCAATTAATTTATAACATCCACAGAGTATAATTCATGCTACAAAGTATCAGAAAAGGAATAAAGAAAAATTTTTTACTTAAAAAATATACATAAATATGAACATAGTAATCAAAATTTAGGTAATTTTGATTTATCAATTCATAAGATAAATTAGATTTTAAATATCTAACTAAAAAATAAGTAAGAAATGAAAAAAGTAAAATTCATGGCCGTATTATTGTCTGTAGCCATCTTATTTACGGGTTGTGGGACAATGAACAACACAGGTAAAGGTTCTCTAATCGGCGGTGCCGGTGGAGCTGCAGTAGGAGCTGGAATAGGTGCTCTAATTGGAAAAGGTAAAGGCGCAGCAATCGGTGCAGCTGTGGGTGCAGCTGTCGGAACTGGCGCAGGCGCTTTAATTGGGAAAAAAATGGATAAGCAAAAAGCGGAACTTGAAAAAATACAAGGAGCAGAAGTAGAAACTGTTACTGACACAAATGGCCTAAAAGCTGTAAAGGTAACCTTTGCTAGTGGCATATTATTCCCAACAAACGGGACTACTCTCAGTTCTTCGTCTAAAGCTGCTCTCAAAGAGTTTGCAATATCGCTTATCAATAATCCCGAAACAGATATAACAATTTGGGGGCATACTGATAATACCGGGACATTAGCTGTAAATGAAAGAGTGTCAACACAACGAGCACAAGCTGTCGCAACATTCTTGAACCAAAACGGAATTCCCAACAGTCGTATGACTACGGCTGGGAAAGCATATAATGAACCTGTAGCAGATAACAGTACTGCCGAAGGTCGTGCACAGAATCGTCGAGTTGACATTTATATTACTGCAAATGAAAATATGATAAAACAAGCAGAAAACGGAACATTACAATAAGCTTATACTTCACAAAAGAATTTAACCATTTAAAAAAAAGTGTTAGTAAGAATTAAGTTTTTACTAACACTTTTTTTTATGAAAAAATAAAACTATATTTGTTATGTTTCAATGTATTCTCTCTTAGTTGCACTGAAAAAGAGAATAATATGTTAATCAATACATTTTATCAATTATGAAAACATCTTACTTATTTCTAGCTGAAGGTTTCGAAGAAACAGAAGCTACAACCATAGTAGACATGATGCGGCGTGCTGGTATGCCTATAAAAACAGTATCAATCACATCTCAAAAAGAAGTTAAAGGTGCACACGGTATAGCCATTATAGCAGATATGCTATACGAACCCCAAAACATTGTTGATATTGACTGGCTTATACTACCAGGAGGCCTACCAGGAACAACACACTTGGGAGAATTCAAATTACTTAGACAATTATTAAAAAACCACGCTTCTGTCAAGGGAAATATCGCAGCAATTTGCGCAGCTCCATCAGTTTTAGGCGATTTAGGCTTATTAAACGGAAAGAATGCAACCTGTTACCCAGGCTTCGAATCCCACTTAGCCGGAGGAACTTACACAGCAAAAGCAGTAGAGGTATCCGATAATATCATAACAGGTAAAGGGCCAGGGATGGCTATTGCATTCACTCTTGCAATCATCGTGAAAAGTCTCGGAAAAGATAAAGCTCACGAAGTGGCTCAAGGCATGCTACTCAATGAATAATTGGAACTTCAAACGTATAAAACATAGGGGCTGATATTTTTTATCAGCCCCTATGTTTTATATTATCATTCAATTTTTTCACTCTCCCACATTTGCCACTCGTGTTACCAAGATTTTATCAATACGGGCACCATCCATATCAACTACTTCTATTTCAAAATCTAACCAATGCAATTTTTCTCCAGTACGGGGAATATGCTCTAATCTTTCCAAAATGAGCCCGCTAACTGTATTATAATTATAATCGGGGTACAGTTCTTCTAAATCATAGTATGCCAAAAAATCATAAAAAGAACATTGTCCGTCAACTAATACGGACCCATCTTCTCTAACTACAATATCCGGAGCTTCTTCCGCATCCGGCAATGTACCAATAAGAGCTTCCATAATATCACTTGATGTCACAATGCCCTGTATACTTCCAAACTCATCAGTAACCAAAGCATATTTCAGTCGATTCTGGCGCATCTTATCCAAAGCATTATAAACACTCAACGTCTCTGGCATATAATGGGCAGGACATATCACCGTACTTATATCAAAATCAGAAGATTCTATCTTTCCAAAAATATCTTTTAAAAAGACAACACCCAAAACATTGTCCAGCTTACCTGATGAAACAGGATACACATGATACATATCCTCAAGAATCGTTTTATTCAACTCTTCCCGAGACATATTCATATCGATCCACACCAAATCATTCCGGTGTGTCATTATCGAACCAATATTCCTGTCACCCAGATTAAATACCCGCTCAACAATATCTTGCTCTACCTCCTGAACCTCGCCATCTTCTGTTCCCTCCCGAATTATTGCTTTTATTTCATCTTCTGTGACTTTATTTTCTTCACTATTTTTATCTAATCCCAACAAGTGCATTACTATTTTTGTGCTTTTTGATAATAACCAAACAAAAGGTGAAGCCAATAACGACAGTAGATTCATCGGCCGAGCTACAAGCTTAGAAACCTTTTCTGCAAAGGCCATTCCTATTCGTTTAGGAACCAGCTCTCCAATAATTAAAGTCAAATATGTTACAACCACTACAATAATAACTTGAGCAACAACTAAAGTATATGCAGATGGAATAAAAGAGGAGAGTATCAATGCAAAAGGGGCAGCTAAAGATTCTCCGGAATACAAACCAGTAAGGATACCAATCAAAGTAATACCAATCTGTATGGTAGATAAAAAACGATCTGGCTCATTAGACAAGTTTAATGCAGTTTTAGCAGCAAGGCTTCCTTTCTTAGCATCTGCTTCAAGACGAGATTTACGAGCCGAAACTAATGCGATCTCTGACATCGACAAGACACCATTCATCAAAATAAGAACAATAATAATAAAAATTTCCATTTTTGAGTAAATACAAATTTATTCAGGCTTAAAGATAAAATAATTAATGCAATATATATATGTTATGAGCAAAGAAATATTGTAAAAATAATAAAATATCATCTTTCGACCTTTACAGTAAGAAATATTCATTATTTATTGTGTATTAGCATTTTGTTTGAAAAATAATTCCGATATTTGCAATTTAACGTCCGAAAATACGGCTTACCAATTTAAAAATATAAGGTTTGACTTTTTTAAAAAGAGAAAAAGCTATATATTTGCAAGCCAAAAAATTAATAACATAAAGTATAACATAATCATAACAAAATTGTAAAAAAATGACTAAGGCAGACATTGTAAACGAGATTTCAAAGAATACCGGTATTGAAAAAGCAATTGTTCTTGCAACAGTGGAACAATTCATGGACACCGTAAAAGGCTCGTTAGCAAAAGGAGACAACGTTTATTTAAGAGGTTTCGGTAGTTTTATCGTTAAGAAAAGAGCACAAAAAACTGCCCGCAATATTTCAAAAAACACAACAATCATTATTCCCGAGCATAATATTCCGGCATTTAAACCTGCCAAAACATTCATGGGAGAAGTTAAATAACTAAATCAGTTATATAGTATTAATATTTTAAACGCATAGAATCATGCCAAGCGGAAAAAAAAGAAAAGGACATAAAATGTCCACACACAAACGCAAAAAAAGACTGAGAAAAAACAGACATAAGAAGAAAAAATAATGTCTGTATACTCTACAGTTTTATTAAGAGTTTTGAAGAACAAACTTATAAGAAAAGGTCTTTTCTAAGTTTGTTCTTTGTGCTTTAATAAATAAGCATAAAAAAGCACAGATTTTAACACCAAATTTTCGGAACCTAAAAAAATTTAACAGTGTCCAACGAATTAGTAGTAGATGTCCAACCTAAAGAAGTTTCCATTGCAATTCTCGAAAACAAACGTTTAGTAGAATTGCAAAAAGAAGCTCGAAATATATCGTTTTCGGTAGGCGATATTTATTTAGGAAAAGTCAAAAAACTTATGCCTGGACTAAATGCTGCATTTGTAGATGTAGGTTACGAAAAGGATGCATTTTTACATTATTTAGACCTAGGAGCACAATTTAACTCATGTGCAAAATTCGTAAAACAATCTTTATCTGACCGCAAACGGGTATTATCAATCAGCAAATTCAATACATTGCCCGATATCGATAAAGAAGGAACGATCAGTGATGTCTTAAAAGTAGGGCAAGAAGTTTTAGTCCAAATTGCCAAAGAACCTATTTCGTCCAAAGGCCCTCGCCTCACTGCCGAAATATCTTTTGCCGGACGTTTTCTCGTACTAATACCATTTGCCGACAAAGTATCGGTATCTCAAAAAATAAAATCCAGCGAAGAAAAAGCTCGGTTAAAACAGTTGATCCAAAGTATAAAACCTAAAAATTTTGGAGTTATCGTACGTACCGTAGCAGAGAATAAAAGAGTAGCAGAACTGGATAATGAGCTCAAAACATTAGTAAAATGCTGGGAAGACTCTCTGTTAAAGCTTCAAAAAGCCAAAACTCCATCTCTAATATTTGAGGAGACGGGACGAACAGTCGGTATAATTCGCGACATATTCAACACATCTTTCGAAAGTATACATGTCAACGAAGAAACCGTATTCCAACAAATTTATAATTATGTAAGCCTAATAGCTCCTGAACGCAAAGATATTGTAAAACTATACAAAGGTGATTTACCCATCTTTGACCACTTTGCAATAACTAAGCAAATAAAATCTTCATTTGGTAAAACAGTATCATTTAAAAGCGGAGCATATTTGATTATAGAACATACAGAAGCTTTACATGTAATTGACGTCAATAGTGGTAATCGTTCAAAATCAACTTCTGACCAAGAAAGCAATGCTATAGACGTAAATATGTATGCCGCAGAAGAAATTGCCCGCCAGTTAAGACTGCGGGATATGGGTGGTATCATTGTTATCGATTATATCGATATGCAAGACCCAGAGAACCGTCAAAAGCTATATGACCGCATGAAAGAGCTAATGGCAGCAGATAGGGCAAAACATAATATCCTACCATTAAGTAAATTCGGACTGATGCAAATAACAAGACAACGTGTACGTCCGGCTCTTGATATCAATACTAATGAAGATTGTCCTACATGTTTTGGCAAAGGTACTATCCGCCCCTCAATTTTATTTACAGATCGGTTAGAAGATAAGATTGCATACATGGTCAATAAACTCAAGATCAAAAACTTCTACTTACATGTGCATCCTTTTATTGCAGCATTTATCAATCAGGGATTTTTCTCCCTTAAATGGCAATGGAAATGTAAATATACATTTCATTTTAAATTAATACCGGATCAGTCACTTGCTTTTCTCGAATATAAATTTTACAATAAAGAAAAAGAAGAGATTGATTTAAAAGAAGAAATTGAAATAAAGTAGTTAATAAAGATTTTATTTTTATTATGTAATAAAAAGTAAAAGCCTGAAAATTAAAAATTTTCAGGCTTTTACTTTTTCACTTTATTCTTTCTTTTCTATAATAACAATAAAAATAGCAAATAAATACAAACTACTTTTACACTATTAAATCAGAATATCTTATTTAGGTAACTGGTCCAATGCGGCTTTTATGTCAGCACTTTCTGGAGATACCTCCAGCACCTTATTCCAATACTTACGAGTCTCAGGGAAACCTTTCACATTACCTGCATATTCTTTTAAATAATTATAATATCCTAAATACTTATAACATTCTACTAATGCAGATTTACTTGAAGGATCTTTCTCTAAAAGCACCATAGCTTGTTCATAATATGGTTTAGCTAAACCCTGTTCCGTCTCAGGATCAAGCCCTGCATTTGCCCGAGCACGCCACAAGAAACCACGATAATCTTCAGGAGCACGTTCTGCAACAAGAGTAAATAAACTATCTGCTTCCATGAAATAAGCATTCTTCACAGCTAATTCTTCTGGAGTTGTAGAAGGGGCTGTACTTCCTGCCCGATAATAAATACCTCCTAATGAAAAATAATCCATAGTAGAAGCCTCTCCTGTACGTTTCATGTACTCTTTATATGCATCAGCACTTTTACCATATTGCCCTGCCATACGATAAGCGTCACTCAAATCTTGGTAAAGTTGTACATTAGCAGTATCTACTTGCAAAGCTTTTTCATACAAAGGAATTGCTTGGTCTGCTTGCTTATTCTCTATCAATATTGCCCCATACATCACGTAATCACGACTGGTAAATCCTGGATTATCCAACGTCGGCATAAACGTTTTTGCAGCTTCAAGAGCTTTATCGTATTGTTTAAGCTCATTATAATTATACATCGCCAAACGTTTCAACACAAAGTTATTGGGGTCCTTCTTTAACAATTCATTTACCAAAGCCAGTGATTCATCATATTTTTTGTCAAAGAACAACAACGCAGCATAACGAGGTTGATCGGAATCAAAATGATTAGGATTAGCCATATATTGAGCATATGCATCTACAGCTTTTCCAAACTGATTATTTTTATAATAAGCCTCAGCCAATTCACGTTGCATGATAGCAGAATTGGGAGCCAAAGCTTTCAAATCTTCTAATTTCTGTATAGCAAGTGTTGAATTAATCGGGAAATAAATATTTGCATACTTTACATAAGCAGGCACGCAATTTACATCAAAACTGATTGCCATCTCATAATATCCACAAGCATCTCCATACTGCTTTTTATCTACAAGCATATCTCCTTGGAATAAATAAGTTTCTGCAAATTTCTTATCTGCATCAATTGCTTTATCTAAATATTTCTGATATTCTGGCATTACATTTTCATAATAAGCCTTAGCAATAGCCAACTGAACAGCAGGATTTTTCTTATTCGCTTTTTCTTTTAATATTTCCTTAAAAATAGATTCAGCCCCCTTAGTATTAGATTTTAACATCAATTTAGCTTCACCTATTTTATTAAAAGGATAGAGAGGATCAATCTTTATACCTTCTTTATAATAGTACATTGCTGAATCATTTTTCTGCATGCCCGAATATATTTCTCCCAAATAATAACAGGCCTCTGCTTTATTTGTGCTAGCATCGTTAAATGTTCGTTGCAAAATTATTTTAGCACGATCCGGCTGCCCTGATTTAAAATACTCTATACCATCGGCATAACTGGCTGCCGAAACTTTCATAGTCATCCCTCCTACAAAAATCAGCGATGAAAGTAATAGGAATTTAATCTTCATAACTTAAACCTTATTTTAATTATTATAATTCATCTCTTACATTGACAATCCGGATGGCCTGCGTTGCAGGAACCATTCCAGCTTTTAAAATAATACGTTGTCCTTTATCTGACGATACAAATGTCGTAAAACCGGTGGGTAGACCACTTCGAGGATCAGTAACAATTATATATACATTCCGAGTCAACGGATAAGTTCCCATTGCTAAATATGCTTGATACGGCTTATAGCTATTTGCTAAAGTTGCAACATCATCTGCCGTAACATTCATAACTGTAATCTTGTCAGAAAAAGAAAGATTGGTCGTATCACTTTTATTACCAATCCAACTCGCACCAATTACGCCAATAGCATTCTGGTCTTGAGCAACATAATCAATCACCCCAGAATTACTTTTTTGTGCTCTCAAATCAGGGGATAATGGTTTCCCTTGACATATAGAATCTATAGCAAAACGCACTGTACTGGAATTAGCATTATCAAATACTAATTGTATCTTACCCAAATTTGATTTCGGATATATTTGATTCCAGTCTGTTATTTCTCCTGTCAGAATTTTACGAATATCAGATACTCGAATCAACGAATCTGGATTCTGTTTATTTATAATCAAAGCGATACCATCAGTCGCAATCTTTACAGTCTTAGGAAACAGTTTTTTACTATTCAACGCAGCCTCTTCTTCCTTTGTAAGACTACGTGTCGTAACAGCCAAACGTACACTGTCACGAATAAGCATCGTAATAGCTTCTACTTCACTAACATATTCAGGTACAATTCCTGCATCAGGATATGTACTCTCAAACACATCAATCTCTTGTTGTATTATAGGTGCAAAAGTTTCATCTGCACTAATTCTGATAACACCAGACGTAGGTGTATCTTGCTTCTCTTTTGGAGAAGTATTGCAGGAGACAATTCCAGCAACGCACATCACTGCCACTAACGGCATCCACCTTTTCAAACGGAATATCATAGAAGGCCTCCTTTCTATTTTTTATAAGCTTTTACCTGACGGTAAGCTCGATAAACTCCATATATCAAAAATACTATTCCTATCGAATAACGAAATGCCGGTGAAAAATTTTGTTCAAACAACGGAGTAAACACTAGTAAATAGGCCATTCCTAAATAAACTATAATCATAAATATCCCGAATATATATCCCGGATTTAATCTTCTCGGAGCATCATTTCTCCCGGTCTTTTCCATTTTCTCTTCCATAGGCTTGTATTAATCTAAAATACCCGCAACCCAAACATCCAAAAAAGGATACAGGGATTGCGGAGTATACTATATCATGTATCTTGTATATAAACAATTCAAGATTACATAAGTTTAAACATAACCGGTACGGTGAAATAAACGGCTACATTATTACCATTTTGTTTTCCAGGAATCCATTTAGGCATCGATTTTATCACACGAACAGCCTCCTTATCGAGAGAAGAGTCTACCCCCCTCAATACTGTTACATCCTGAATTTCTCCTGTTTTTGATACCACAAAACGTACAATAACACGACCTTGTATACCATTTTCAGCAGCAATTACAGGATATTTCAAATGATCCTGAATATATTTCATCAACTCAGCGTCACCACCAGGAAATTGAGGCATCTGCTCAACGGCCTGATAAGGAACCTCTTTTTCTTCTTTCGGAGCTTCCGGTCTTACAACTTCTTTAAAATCGGCAATATCAGCACCATTGATTTCGTCATTACCTTTTACGTCGGCAATAGAAATAGCAACTTTATCATTTTTTGCCAATTCATCTTGAGATTTTATCTCATCTTCCTCACTTACTTCTTCGTCCTTTTTGATTACGGGAGCCGTAAACTTAATAGAACTTTTCAAAGGAGGAGGAGGAGGAGTCTCCGGAGCAAGAGGTTTTAAATCCTCATTTTTCTTTACTTCAGCTTCAGGAAGTTTCGACAATGTCGTAACCTCTGTCATAGCCTCTTCTACTTTTTCGGGAGTTACGAAACGAATCAAAGCAGGAACAGAAAACGCAATAACAGCAACAACTATAATTATAATCATAGCTATATTATGACGTTTAGGCGAACTTTGACGTAATTCAAAAGCGCCATAAGCTTTATTCCTACCTTCAAAAACCAAATCGCACCACTCTCTCGAAGTTAAATCTATTTTAGCCATTTCTTCTACTTTTTAGTGTCATTAGTTTTTGTTACAATTTTGATTCATCAATTTGCCCCGTCAGGGCTCCTTTTTGTTTCAAGTTATCAATTAAGAATTCATCGCCTTCTGTCAGGTCCACGATAGCATATTTGCTAATACTACAAATCTGCATCTCATCAAGAGCATCAACCAGGTTCTTATAAGTAGCATCATCAGTAGCTTTAATCATAACAACAGGCGCAGTTTTAACACCTTTAATTTCTATAGCCTGTTCGTCATATTGTTCGTCTGTGATCTCCTTATTGAGCTTCTTTTTCTTTAATTCTTTAATCTTTGCGACTATATCTCTATTCCGATCAAGTAACAAAGCCCGTAAACCGTCAGCATCATACGTTGTAACCTTTAATGATGTGTAATCATTATAATCGGGTAATCCTACATAATAATACACCTTATCATCTTCTCCCAATATTAACGTAATAGCTCGAGATTCTGCAACTTTAGTTTGATCTTCTTCTGTAATCTTCTTATCATTGGATGGCATACTAATTTCCATAGTCTGCGGTTTACTCAATGACGTACAGAGCATAAAGAATGTAATCAAAAGCATGTTCATATCGACCATCGGGGTAAAGTCTACCCGGATATTCATTTTTTTCTGTTTACCCTTCTTTCCCCCCGAGTCTTTTTGTTGTACTTCTGCCATAATGGTTCAATTTAATTTTCTGCGGGTACGCTTTTAAGTGTCGTAATCAGATTATAACGATTTTCTCGTATATCCTGCAAAGAAGTCATGATATTCTTAATATTAGGATACGGGGTCGCTTGGTCTGCTTTAATTGCAATTCTCAAATCCGGGTTCTGCGCACGAGCCGCTTTCACCCAAGCTTTAAACTCATTACTAGGATTTGCTGTAGTATCAATGGGAATACCATAATCCTTCAACAAACGATCCTGATCATCCGTAGGAAGATCCAAAAACGCAGGCATCTGCTTGATAGGAACTCCAAACGAATTGATAAGTTTAAATTTATTTACTTGTTCAGGAGTAAAATTGACATTGTACTCTTTACTTAATTCCTCTAATACCGCTACCCGATCTTCCTGTTTATCCAAGCTCATAAAAATCTTTCCTTGAGGATCGACTAATATTTGAAGGATATTAATCTCGGGAATCTTAATCTCCGAGACCGAAGCAGGAGTAGCCACCTGCACAGGTTCTTTCTGCACGAAAGTAGAGGTCAACATAAAGAATGTAAGCAAAAGTACAGTCACGTCACTCATCGCGGTCATGTCAATGAGCGTACTCTTCCTTTTTACTTTTACTTTTGGCATAATTAATCGTTCCTTTCTTAATTAATTATTTATGCGTAGCAGCGTAAGTTTGGACAATTGTAAATCCAACTTCATCGATACAATAAGTAATTTTATCGATTTTGCTAGTAAAGAAGTTGTAAGAAATTACAGCCAAAGCACCAGTTGCGATACCAAAAGCCGTATTTACAAGTGCTTCAGAAATACCAGTGGACAATGCTACAGAGTCAGGAGCACCCGCATTAGCCAAAGCAGCAAATGACTTGATCATACCTAACACAGTACCCAGCAGTCCGACCAAAGTTCCTAAAGTTGTCATAGTTGCTACAACTGCAAGATTTTGCTCTAAACTCGGCAGTTCCAATGCAGTGGCTTCTTCTACCTCTTTTTGAATATAAGACAATTTTTGTTCTTTGGTCAATGTATCGTTACCCTCCATTTCAACATATTTGTTCAATACAGAAGTAACAACATTAGCAACTGAACCTCCTTGTTTGTCACAAAGATCCTGAGCCTTTTGTATATCACCAGCAGCTAAAGCATTTTTAATATTCTGAACAAATTTAGTTAGATTACCTTTTCCTTTAGCTTTAGAGATAGCAAAAGCACGCTCAACACTCAATACCAATACGGTCAATAATAAAGTTTGAAGAACTGGTACAATGATACCTCCTTTATAAATAGTACCTAACATATTTCCAGGCAGTGGATGACCGGAAGGATCTCCATTCATAAAGTTGTCAGGGTTACCCAAAACAAATTTAAAAATACAAAGGGCAACAATGAAACATCCTACGATCACCAAGAATGCAGACTCAATGCCACGAAATCTTTTAACTTTTTTTGTTTTTTTAGTTTCCATAATAAAAAAAATTCTAAGTGGTTGACTGTTAAATTAAATTAGTTTGATAATAATTGTAAATCCGTCTTTCAAAACAAGCCTCGTTTTTTAAGAAGCTTTAGTCTTTTTGTTTTTAGTTTAAATATAAATTTTACGCTTGTTTCATCCATTATCAGCATCCATGGTATCTCATGTGTATTTCAAACGGAACATTAAACTTTCATTTTTACATTTTATACTACATCATATAAGAAAAACGAAAGTTTATCTTTTTAATTGTATTCTGCCTGATATTTTATAAGAATATCCCCTGTTTGCACAATAATCCAATAAACATTTGTGCGTCAAATGTAGTACAATATTTTCAGATAAAAAAATAATGTGCTTTTTTTTGATGCCCCTTTAAACCGCGGTTTTATTGTTTTTATAGTTAAAAACACACTAAATTGAAATATTCAGCCAATACTTTTTTTAAAGCTATAATAAAACAATGTTAATTGCAAATTCTTATTTTACAATCATTCAATAAATTAACGTCACAATTACATTTCTCCCATCTAAACAGAGAAAATATATATTAAACAAGTTGTTAAAAATAAAAAAGGTGCAAGAAATATTTTTATTAATTATCCAGATTGTTTACTATATTTGCGGCATGAAGAGGAATACATCATCAATATTTTTTTTATGCCTTGCTACATTTATAATGTTGGCAATAGCCGTATTACCTCATCATCATCACGACAACGGTATGCTTTGTTTACAAGCTTTTGCTACAGAAACCGTTCCGACAGATACTCAAAATTGCCATAAGGTACCTTGCGATGACAATTGTATTGCAAAATTCAAACAAGCAGAAAGAATCCACATATGCCATGTTTCGTGCATTCATATCCAACCTGTACAGACAGTATTTAACTTATCAGAAATTCCTACTGGTCCTATAGAAACCAACATTACCGATTTTCTCAATTGTTCGGTATATGTAGAACAATTACATGGAATTCTATTATCCCACTCTTCCGAGTTAAGAGCTCCTCCTCATTCCATTGGGTAATTTGAACATACGTAATTATTATGTATGTACATTTTTGTATCTGCGAGATACAAAGACTATTGATATATTCTCATTACTAATTTACAATCAATTACACAATGGAAAAAATTTTCTTATATCTTATATTATCGGCTTACATATTAATAAGTTGTAACCATTCTACATCTTCACACTCCAATCAAGAAGACAATGATATCCACAATCATAAAACAGAAGAGGCTCACTCTGACGAGATTATTCTACCAAAAGAAAAAGCACAGGCATCAGGAGTCAAAGTAGAAACTATTGAACCTAAGAATTTTAATCAAATTATAAAAACAAGCGGGCAAATTTCTGGAGCACAAGGAGATGAAAGTACTATAGTAGCAACCGTTCCTGGAGTTATAGCATTTGGCAAAACTCGAATTGTCGACGGAAGTTATGTAGCTGCAGGAACAACTTTAGCCTCCATTTCTTCTAAAAATATAGTAGACGGAGACCAAACGGAAAAATTGCGTATTGCTTATGAAAGTGCAGAAACCGAATTGAAACGAGCTAATTCCCTTATTAAGGATAAAATAATATCCGAAAAAGAGTACAATCAAATTAAACAAAATTTTGAAACAGCTCGTATTGCATATGAAGCCACAGGAAACAGATTAGGAGTGAAAGGTGTAACAGTCATATCTCCAATAAGTGGGTATATCAAAAATAAATTAGTGAACGAGGGTGATTATGTAACAACGGGACAACCTCTTTTAAGTATATCTCAAAACAAAAAATTAATTCTTCGAGCCGATTTATCAGAACGAAATTATAAAGCATTACCTACTATTCGGACTGCAAATTTCAAAACCCCTTATGATAATAAAATATATGAGCTCCCCCAACTAAACGGACGAATGGTCTCATATGGAAAATCTTCAGGTAACAACTCATTCTATATTCCTGTCACTTTTGAATTCGATAACAAAGGCGATATTATCCCGGGAGCATTTGTTGAAGTATATCTGTTATCAGCTCCTATTGAAAAAGCTCTTGTTCTCCCCATAACATCACTCACAGAAGAGCAGGGAGCCTATTTCGTATATATACAATTAGACGAAGACGGATACAAAAAGCAGGAAGTACAAATAGGAGCCAACAATGGTAAAGATGTACAAATATTATCAGGAATTAAAGCCGGTGACCGAGTAGTTACAGAAGGAGCTTACCAAATAAAACTGGCAGCCAACAGCAATATAATACCTGAAGGTCATTCTCACAGTCACTAATATCATTAAAGGAAAAAGAGTATGTTAAATAAAATTATCCGTTATTCTCTGAATAACCGTCTACTTATATTGATAGCATCCATAATTCTCTTATTTGCCGGAACATTTACAGCTATAAATATGGACGTAGATGTATTTCCCGACCTTAACGCCCCTACTGTAGTAGTCATGACCGAAGCCCCAGGAATGGCCCCTGAAGAGGTAGAACGTTTGGTTACATTTCCTGTCGAAACAGCAGTAAACGGAGCGACTGATGTGAGACGTGTACGTTCATCTTCTACTACCGGATTTTCCGTTGTCTGGGTAGAATTTAACTGGGGTACAGATATATACAGGGCTCGCCAAATAACTTCTGAAAAACTTACCGCTCTGAATGGGATTCTCCCTGAAACAGCAGGAATTCCGACCATGGGGCCACAATCTTCCATATTGGGAGAAGTTATGATATTAGGGATTACATCCGATACCACATCATTACAAGAGCTCAGGACATTAGCCGACTGGACAATTCGCCCACGTCTTCTTTCCACTGGAGGAGTAGCACAAGTTACCGTTATCGGTGGTGAAATCAAAGAATATCAGATACTCCTTGACCCAGCTCGAATGAAACACTATGGTATAAGCCTAAATGAAGTTATGAATGTAACCCGAAATATGAATCAAAATGCTAATGGAGGAATTTTATACGAATTCGGAAATGAATATATTGTTCGAGGAATACTATCGACTAATAACACAGAAGAGCTTTCCAAATCTATTGTAAAAATAGAGAATAACGTCCCTATCCTATTAGAAGATATAGCTACGATACAAATAGGGAATAAAGCACCCAAGTTGGGATTAGCTTCTGAAAAAGGGAACCCTGCAGTTTTAGTTACAGTTACCAAACAGCCAAATACAAGTACGTTAGATTTAACCAAGGCATTAGATGCATCTATTATCGATTTGCAAAAATCTATGCCACCTGATGTATATATTTCGAATGATGTGTTCAGGCAGTCTCGTTTCATTGATAATTCTATAGATAATATACAGAAATCGTTATTTGAAGGGGCATTTTTCGTTATTATCGTATTATTTCTGTTCCTAATGAATCTTAGAACGACAATTATTTCATTGGTTGCTCTACCCCTATCATTATTGGTATCAATACTCACCTTACATTTTATGGGTTTAACTATAAATACGATGAGCTTAGGAGGGATGGCCATTGCTATAGGCTCTTTAGTAGACGATGCTATCGTAGATGTTGAGAACGTATATAAAAGACTAAGAGAAAATAAATTATTGCCAGAAAAGGAACGGAAACGGGCAATAGACGTTATATTCGAAGCTTCTAAAGAAGTCAGGATGCCTATATTAAATTCTACCCTTATTATCATTGTAAGTTTCGTCCCACTATTTTTTCTATCAGGAATGGAAGGCCGTATGCTTATGCCCTTAGGTATAGCTTTTATTATAGCATTATTAGCATCTACAATAGTTGCATTGACATTGACACCAGTACTATGCAGTTATTTATTAGGGAATAAAAAAGAAAATGACAAACTCAATCAAGAGCCTTGGGTAGCCAGAACTTTAAAAAACATATATAAAAAATCTTTGATTTGGTCTCTCAACCATAAGAATATTGTTTTAGGAGGAACTCTCGGATTATTTATTGTGGCTTTGGCTCTTTTCTTCACTCTTGGTCGCAGTTTTTTACCTCCATTTAACGAAGGTTCATTCACCATCAATATAAGTACCTTACCCGGAATATCGCTTGAAGAATCGGACAAAATCGGGCAACGGGCAGAAGAATTGTTATTATCTGTACCGGAAATAAAAACAGTTGCGAGAAAAACCGGACGAGCAGAATTAGATGAACATGCATTGGGTGTAAATGTCTCTGAAATTGAAGCTCCTTATGAAATAAAAGACCGTTCTCACCAAGAATTGATTGCTGACATTCGTCAAAAACTAAGCTCTTTGTCAGGAGTTAATATAGAAATCGGCCAACCTATTTCACATCGTATCGACGCCATGTTATCAGGGTCTCAGGCAAAAATCGCTATTAAATTATTCGGCGACGATCTGAACCGTATGTTCTCTTTAGGAAATCAGATAAAATCATCTATCAGTGATATTAAAGGAGTCGTCGATTTAAATGTAGAGCAACAAATCGAACGTCCTCAATTGAAAATTAAGCCTAAACGCGAAATGCTTGCAAAATTTGGAATTTCACTCCCCGAATTTGCAGAATTTGTCGATGTTGCACTGGCCGGAGAAGTTGTATCTCAAGTATATGAAGAAAGTAAAACTTTTGATTTAACTGTAAAAGTAAACGATACACAACGGGATAATATTGAAAAAATAAAAGAGCTAATGATAGATGCCAATGGGACTAAAGTTCCGTTAGCTGTAGTTGCCAACATAGAATCTTCCTCTGGTCCCAATACTATTAATAGAGAAAACGTAAAACGAAAAATTGTCATATCTGCCAATGTTGCAGATAGGGATTTAAGAAGTGTCGTTAATGACATACAGGCAAAAATAAACAATAATATACAATTACCAGAAGGTTACCATATCGAATACGGAGGACAATTTGAAAGTGAACAAGCTGCATCCCGTACATTACTATTCACTTCCATGATATCAATTTTGGTTATTTTCCTATTACTTTATAATGAGTTCCGCAATGGAAAAGAAGCCGGTACTATTTTATTAAATCTTCCACTTGCCCTTATTGGCGGAGTATTTATATTACGATTTACAACGGGAGAAATCAGTATTCCAGCAATTATAGGGTTCATCTCATTATTTGGCATTGCTACACGTAATGGTATGCTCTTAGTATCACATTATAATCAATTAAAAAACGAAGGACATTCTTTGACCGATACAATCTTGACCGGATCATTGGACCGTTTGAATCCAATTTTAATGACTGCATTATCTTCAGCTTTAGCTTTGATACCATTAGCTTTAGGTGGAGATTTGCCTGGCAATGAAATTCAAAGTCCAATGGCAAAAGTTATATTGGGAGGACTTATAACATCTACTTTTTTAAACGCTTTTGTTATACCTATTGTTTATCTTCATCTAAATCATAAAAAAGAACAAATATGAAAAGCCTTATCATAATCTTTTTGTCATTCTTTACACTCATAGGAATAAGAGCTCAAAATAATATTGAAGAAGTTCTTAGAAATATAGAGTCTAATAATAAAGCTCTAAAAGCAAATACCCAACTTTCACAATCCAAGAAATTAGAAGCTTCTGTCGGAAATACTTTACCTGATCCGAATATTGCTTATGACCATCTGTGGAGTAATCCGAAAACATTGGGGACAAGTCGGGAATTAACAATTTCTCAAGGATTCGATTTCCCTACAGTTTATATAAATCGTAACAAATTAGTAAAGTTAAAATCTTCTCTTTATGACCAACAAGACTGGGAATTAAGACAAACTATTTTACTTGATGCCAAACTCGTCTGTATAGACATAATTGCTTTAAATCGTTTACTTGAATATCAAAATATACGATTACAAAATGCAGAACAACTCTCCGAACTATATAAGAAACGTGTATCGGAAGGAGATGCTAATATTCTGGAATCGAATAGAATAGATATGGAGTTATTGAACACTCAGACTGAATCAAGAAGGACAAAATCTGCTCTTGAAACCAAAAAAAAAGAATTACAAAGTTTCAATGGTGGTATACCAATAACTTTAAATGGGACGACATACACACCGGTAACATTACCTACAGATTTTGATACTTGGAAAGTGGAAGCTTTAGCAGCCGATGCATCTTTAATTGCTTTAGAAAAAGAAAAAGAAATAGCACAAAGAGAAATTAAACTAAATCAATCTCAATGGCTCCCGAAATTTGAATTAGGGTATAAAAGAGAAGCAGGAGAAGACGTCTCGAATGGAATAACATTTGGAGTTTCTATCCCATTGTACGAGAATAAAAATAAAATAAAGCAGGCAAAAGCAATGTCCCTATACACAAATATGCAAATAGAAAGTTCCAGAATGATTAATGAAACAACATTACAGGGAATATATACTCAAGCGGTAAGTCTCGAAAAATCAAAACAGGACTACGAAAGACTATTAAATTCCCAAAATACACTGGATTTACTGAAAAAAGCCCTGAATGAAGGTCAAATTTCTTTATCAGAATATTTTGTAGAGGCAGTCCAGGTATATCAAACTATCGAAAACTACATACAACTTGAAAGCGAATATCAAAAATTAGTAGCACAATTGTATAAATATAAATTATAAAATGCCGTTTATTTCTTTTTTCTTATAACAATCAGAACATTATATTCAAGAAATACATAAAATTTTTAAACATTTTTGATATTTATATTGATTTTTTGATATCTTTGTATATTCTTTATCATCACCGATAAAGTGGTGGAAAACATTAAATAAAGGAAAGATAAATCAATCATTTATTGGTATTTTTGGATTTTATAATTTTTTGATTAGGCTCAAAAACAAGCTTCAAAAACAAAAGTCTAAAAAGAAAATAGATAATACAAAAAGCAGTAGATTAAGGTACATCTTTTCCTTATTAAGAGGCAAAGCGGCTCAGATTCTTACAATGGAAGTTCTGAGCCGCTTTTCTTAATTATCTATATTTATGATAACCTAATTTAAATACGATTGAGCACTGTTTTTATTAAATCTCCTATTGAATCTTTATAATTGCTATCTGCATTATGTGCAACTCTATTCGCAATAATCATACATACGGTCATTGCTTTATGCCCCATCAATTTCGCTAAACCAGCCAATGCGGAACTCTCCATTTCATAATTTGTCACGACATGACCATCTTTATATTTGAAAGACTCAATTTTTTTGTTCAACATTTTATCTGCCAATGGCAATCTCAATTCACGACCTTGTGGTCCATAAAAACCATTAGCCGAAATAGTAACCCCCTTTACCATTTCTCCCCGGCCAATCTGTTCTACCAAATCAGGATCAGCATCAATTACATAAGGTTTTGCCCATAGGGGATTCCATTTTACATGTTGGCAAAAAGCTTCTTCAAAATCAAGATCGCAAACTGCATTACGCCCGGCATAAAAATTCAAGACCCCATCAAAACCTATAGATTTTTGTGAAATGACAAATGTGCCTACAGGGACATGCGGTTGCAAACCTCCTGAAGTACCAATACGCACCATTGTCAGTTGTCTAAACTCGGATTTTTCATAGCGAGTTTTAAAATCAATATTAGACAACGCATCTAATTCATTTACAACAATATCTATATTATCTGTTCCTATACCATGAGATATGACCGTTATCCGTTTTCCTTTATAAACTCCTGTTATAGTATGAAACTCTCTACTCGAAATATCAAATTCTCGCATATCGAAAAAAGAAGCTACAAGATCTACTCGACCAGGGTCTCCAACAAGAATTACTTTGTCGGCGAGTTGTTCAGGACGTATATGAAGGTGAAATGCACTCCCATCCTGATTGATAATTAATTCTGATTCAGGAAAATGTTTCATAGCCATACTTTCTATTAGGTTATTTACTAATGTTGAAGACGAATATACAAAAAAGAATGATACATTAGTCTGGCAATACCAGAAAATATCTTAATGAATAATTTTGGTAAAAACGATTCCTAAAGTCGTCAATAGAATAAAAACAAAAAAAATAGTATCTTTGTAAAAGTAAGGAATAACTAATTTATCATTTCATTTTACGGAAACTACTATAATTATGGCAGCAAAACCATCCATACCTAAAGGTACGCGCGACTTCTCCCCCATAGAGATGGCCAAACGCAATTATATATTCAATACAATTAGCGATGTATTCCGACTTTTCGGGTTTGAGCAAATTGAGACTCCTGCAATGGAAAACTTATCTACTCTTATGGGAAAATATGGAGAAGAGGGAGATAAATTACTTTTTAAAGTTCTTAATTCAGGAGATTTTCTTTCAAATACCAATGATGAAGAATTACTATCTCGAAATACAAATAAGCTGGCTGCTACTTTCTGTGAAAAAGGTCTCCGATATGACTTAACTGTTCCATTTGCCCGCTTTGTTGTCATGCACCGGAATGAGATAAACTTCCCATTCAAACGTTACCAAATACAACCTGTGTGGCGTGCAGACCGTCCTCAAAAAGGTCGTTACCGTGAATTCTATCAATGTGACGCAGACGTAGTCGGCTCAGACTCTCTTCTCAACGAAGTTGAATTGCTACAACTAATGGATGAAGTATTCCATCGATTTGGAATACGAGTATCTATAAAATTAAACAATAGAAAAATATTAAGTGGAATTGCCGAAATAATCGGAGAAACTCAAAAAATTATAGATATTACTGTAGCCATAGACAAACTCGATAAAATAGGATTAGAAAAAGTCAACGAAGAATTACGCCTAAAAGGCATACCGGATAAAGCCATCACCATGTTGCAACCTATCATCCTACTTAAAGGGAGCAACCGAGAAAAATTAGCTACCTTAAAAAAGATATTGAAGAATTCGGAAATAGGAATAAAAGGTATCAATGAATTAGAATATATACTTAACAAAATCGATACTTCGCCTTTGCGATCCGGATTAGAAATAGACTTAACTCTAGCTCGTGGATTGAACTATTATACCGGAGCTATCGTTGAAGTAAAGGCATTAGATGTAGAAATAGGAAGTATAACAGGTGGAGGCAGATATGATAATCTCACTGGTGTATTCGGTATGCCGGGAATATCCGGTGTCGGCATATCTTTTGGTGCCGACCGCATTTTCGACGTATTAAATCAACTAAATTTATATCCAAAAGATTCTTTACAAACCACTCAGATAATGTTTGTAAATTTTGGAGAAACAGAAGAAGCTATATGCATAAAGTATCTCGCCCAATTCAGAACTGCAGGTATACGGGCTGAAATATATCCTGAAGCAGCAAAAATGAAAAAGCAAATGGGATATGCAGATACAAAAAAAATTAATTATGTTGCTTTAGTAGGAGAAACAGAAATCGAAGCTGGCAAAATCACATTGAAAAATATGATTACTGGAGAACAACAATTACTCTCTGCAGAAGATATTATTTCATTCATTAATAAATAACAATACGATGTTTACTGTCAGAAAAGCCGATATAAATGATGCGGGTCTAATACAACAATTGGCATCCCAAGTGTGGAAACATACATACGGCAATATATTATCCCCTCAACAATTGGATTATATGTTTGAAATGATGTATTCTATTCCCTCCCTCCACCAACAGATGGGACCAGATAAGCACCAATACTTTATTGCTTACAATGATAATAAACCTTGTGGCTATATTTCTATTGAACAAGAAAACAAACAGCTTTTCCATCTACAGAAAATTTATGTACTCCCCGATGCTCAAGGTTCCGGAGCAGGACGTTTTCTAATGGAAACTGCTTTTAATTACATAAAAAGTCTTTGTCCTCATACCCCTTGTACTATCGAACTGAATGTAAACCGTTCAAATAAAGCAAAACAGTTCTATGAACATATGGGTTACACAATAGTACGTAGCGGAGATTTTCCTATCGGGAACGGATATTATATGAATGATTACATTATGTCAATAACTATATAATTAATTTACTTAATCATTTTTCACATAAATATATGAAGAAGCTGCTTATCACGGGAGCTCTGGGATTAACGGCCAGTATTGTATCCGCCCAAAAGCAACCCAATATTGTGTATATTTTTACCGACCAACATACCGCTAACGCCCTAAGCTGCACCGGTAACCCAGATGTCAAGACACCCAATATAGACCGACTTGCCCAAAATGGTATACGTTTTACCAATGCTTATTGTGCATGTCCATTAAGTACTCCTTCTCGTGCAGCGATGTTCACAGGTGTAACTCCTGGCAAGTTGAAGCAATTAGTTAATGGCTCATCTATTCCCCAAGAATATATGGGGAAAGGGCTCGGAAACCTCATTCAAGCTGCAGGTTATGAATGTGCATATTCAGGGAAATGGCATATTCCTGAATCGGATATTCCGGACTCAATACACGGATTTAAAAAATTGTATGGGCACAACGACTACGGGCTATCTGAATCTTGTATTGACTTTCTAAAACAAAAGCACGACAAACCTTTTTTCTTAGTTGCTGCTTATGATAATCCTCATAATATATGTGAATATGCACGAAGTCAGAATCTGCCCTTCGCTGAAATAACCGAACCTAATATTGAGGATTGTCCCAATCTACCAGCAAATTTTGCAATTGCCCCTTACGATGCTGATGTCATTCGCCAAGAACAAGAAAACAACTATAAAGGATATCCCGTAACTCGATATACTCCTGATGACTGGCGCCGTTATAGGAACGCATACTATCGTTTAGTTGAAAATGTAGATTCCGAAATTGGGAAACTCCTTGATGCCCTTGACCAATTAAAACTTAGCGAAAATACATTAATTATTTTTACTTCAGATCACGGGGATGGTGTAGGTGCCCATCATTGGAATCAAAAATCTGCATTATATGAGGAAGTTACCAATATACCTCTCATAGTAAAACTTCCTAAAAACAAAAATGCAGGTAAAATAACGCACCAACTTATAAATAACGGGATAGATTTATTGCCAACACTTTGTGAATTTGCAAATGCCGACATACCTGATTATTGCTTAGGAAAAAGTTTCAAACCAATAGTCGAAAAAATATCTGATACACCTATACACGACTATATCGTTTGTGAAACTCAATTCGATAACTCTACCACTAAAGGATGGATGGTGCGCACCCGCAATTATAAATATATTGTTTATGATAAAGGTAAATATAGAGAACAGCTATACGACATGAACAATGATAGAGGTGAAATGATAAATCTTGCTGTTGAGGAAAAATATAAGAACATACTTGACCAACATCGTAAATTATTAAATGAATGGCACGAAAATAATAATGTGCCTAAGCTAAAAAATGCAACTCCTAAAATAAAATAAAGATTTACTTATCATAACAAAAACCATTTGTCTTTCTCCAATGTTAAGAAGGCAAATGGTTTTTCTTTTGTAAATACCACATATATGGTAGAAAAATACCTTATAGGGGTGATTGCATTTTTCTAAAGAGGTCCATACCTTTGTACAATACAGAATAAAAAAATTGAACATTATGACAAAAATAGCAAAACAACTAACCGACTTAGTCGGTAATACTCCATTATTGGAATTTTCCAATTTTAATCGTAAACATAACCTTCCTGCTCGGATTATCGGAAAATTGGAATACTTTAATCCCGCAGGAAGTGTCAAAGATAGAGTAGCATTATCTATGATAGAAACTGCAGAAGCTACAGGCAATTTACAACCAGGAGCCGTTATTATAGAACCAACAAGCGGTAACACCGGAGTAGGGTTAGCATTCGTATCCGCAGCAAAAGGATATAAATTGATACTGACTATGCCAGATACAATGAGTATCGAACGTAGAAATTTGTTAAAAGCTTTAGGTGCAGAAATCATACTCACCCCAGGAATTGAGGGAATGAAAGGTGCTATTGCCAAAGCTGAAGAACTACGAAACAATACTCCAGGAAGTATCATTTTGCAACAATTTGAAAACCCTGCAAATCCGGCTATTCATAAAAGAACCACTGCCGAAGAGATTTGGCGCGATACCAATGGTCAAATAGACATATTTGTCGCTGGAGTAGGTACAGGAGGGACCATCAGTGGTGTAGGCGAAAGATTGAAAGAATTGAATCCAAATATAAAAATCATTGCAGTAGAACCGGCAGACTCTCCTGTACTCTCCGGCGGGAAACCCGGACCTCATAAAATACAAGGCATCGGTGCTGGATTTATTCCTAAAACTTACAATAATATTGTTGTTGACGAAATTATTAAAGTCGAAAATGATGATGCTATACGTACAAGTAGAGAATTGGCCCAACAAGAAGGTCTTCTTGTCGGCATTTCCTCTGGCGCTGCGACTTATGCTGCTACCCAATTAGCTCAACGCTCAGAAAACAAGAATAAGAGTATTGTAACATTATTACCTGATACCGGAGAAAGATATTTATCTACCGTATTATACGCCTTCGAAGAATATCCGCTATAAAGCAACATCAAATCTATACACCCAAATACCATAGAAAGGACCTTATCACCCTTTCTATGGTATTTTCTTTGGGACAACATCGAGATATAAATACTCTATAGTTATTATTTATATCTTTGCATCTTCAAACCAACAAATATACATTATGAAAAAAGGGCTACTATATGCCATAATGGCTTCAGTATTATGGGCCATTGTCAATCCATTTATCAAACAAGGACTCAGTTATGACTTTACTCCCATGAATTTTGCCGGATTACGATTTACTATTGTAGGAATTATTCTATTCATTTATTCCTGGCATAAAAGTATGTGGAAAGAGATTCTGGAAAACCGGAAATTATTTTTGAATCTAATATTCATCAACATGTTTATGGGCTACACAGCATTTTACTGGGGAGTTGACTTTGTCAGTGGGGCTATATCTTCGATAATCATGGGAATGACACCATTAATAAATGTCCTATTGGCTCATCTAATTGCGAGAAATGATAAGCTAAATTGTTATAAAATAATCAGCTTAATTATAAGTTTTATCGGCCTTATACTCATTATTGGTACCGGAAGTGACGGCAAGCCTCTTGACTGGAAAGGTTTAGCGGGGATTATACTACTTATTTTAAGTATCATCTTTCAAGGATACTCTGCTATTTCTGTATCAGAAGATAAAGCACGAATAAATCCCATATTTCTAAATGCAGTCCAAATGTTTTTTGGGGGATTATTTATCTATATCATAGGTCTTTCGACTGAGGGATTTCATAGCTTTATAGGAAAACCTACCGGTTTTTATATATGCTTAGGAACACTAGTCTTCATTTCCGTTTTTGCTTTCAGCTTTTGGTTCATAGCCTTACAAACTAATGGGAGTAAAGTTTCCGACATTAATATGTGCCGCCTCATCAATCCAATACTTGGAGCTATTCTCAGCTGGGTCATGTTAGAGGGAGAATACCCGACATTTAGTACCATAACTGGTATGCTTATCATTGTCAGTTCTTTAATAATATATTTTAAAGGAGAAAGCATCATATCCCGGCTTAAAAAACAATAGTGCAGTAAAAAAAATGCTTCCTCACAGAATAATGAGAGGAAGCATTTTTATATTTTTAGATGTTTATCTTAGAATTTCCATCCTAAACGAATTGCCGGTACAGCCTTAAATGCCAAGCTCAAGCTTGTTCTCTTCGCAGTATCTTCAAAATCTTCTGATTTAATATCAGTACCCGCAACCTTACCTTCAATACCTAAATTTTTGTATTTAGTTGTACGGAACTGTAAACCAAATTCTGCTCCACAGTATAAACCTTTATACATATAAAAGTCAAAACCTGTCAAAGCTTGCAAGTTATATGTGAAAGCTCCTGTTGGAGAAATTCCATTAAATGGATCTGTCGGGTCAAAATTTCCCATTCCATTCTCTACATCATTTGTATAATAGTTTTTGATTGTTACATCTGTCTCATCAGAACCGGTCTTACCATTAATTTTAGTCTTAGCCGTAGTTACAGTAAATCCAGTTTCACCTCCTACATATACAGAGAAACGAGGAGCTACATTTATATGATATTCATAACCTAGACCTAAGGTAAAGTTTCCAGTTTTTGACTTCAGATCTGTCGACCATTTTTCATCAGTAGTTTCATTTACTCCATCGTCAGAATATTTATTAGAACCAACACCAAAACCCAAATTCAAACGAAGAGCGTGTTTTTCATTAAAGAAATAACGCAATTTCAAACCATCAATCGAAAAGTTTTCTCCGTCCTGGTTAAAAGGATTAAACTGAATTTCAGTTGTTACTGTCCCAGCTTCTGGTTGATACTGGGCAAAAGAACTTGCACATGTAACTAAACTTACAGCTAATACAAGAGCTAATTTTTTCATACTCATTTTTTTTAGTTAATAATTTTGGAATTTTGAAACGTATAATTGAATTATAGGCCGTTTCAACCTTTAATATAGCTTCTATATCTACGATTTTTATATTTTAACTATATATTATAATTTAATCGGTGCAAAGATTAAGTAAATAAAGAAAAGTACAAAGCATTTTAAATATTTTAACACAATATTTATTATCATTATTTATATAATGGATATATAAACAGAAATGTACAAGCATATAAATAGAATAAATACATCTTCTATTATTAACATTAAAACATTTTATTATTTTAATGTTAACCATAAAAAGACATCATATGAAAAATCATCGAAACCATCTTAAAGGGTTACTTAATTGACGCAACCTTTGTTTCAACAATCTTGCCGATCGTAATTGATTTCGATAATGTCTACAAAAACCATAAGGAGTCAAGTATTTGCATTCATCTATCGGTCGATTAAATATATTATCAAAAAAATGGAAAAAACGTACTTTCCAATCCAAATAATTTTCATCATTGAACCACGGCTTCGATAATATAGATAAATACATATCGTCATTATTATCTAACATAACAATATGCTCAACTGCAGCTTCCTGCGAAGGGAAATCAGAAACATTAATAAAGGATGCTGGATTAAAATCTTTATTTATCAATCTGTTTCCCCAATATACAGGTAAAGAATTAACTAACATAGGTTCCATAATTTTCTCCGTAGTATACCCGTCATACATACTATTTTCAAACGCAATATTAAATTTGTAATCCTTAATAAAATCCAATTTATCAGGAACGGGACCTCCAACATTATTCTCCCACCTACCTCCAGAATCGACTTTTTTATATTCAGACAAAAGATGGAAAAAACGGTTTCTCTCCGGTGCTCCAATATTATTGGAAACTACATAACTACAAAACTTGCGTTTGAGAACTTTTTCTTTATCTATGACCTTTGGAGAAGCCAACTTTTCAATACCATAGACTGCGTATAATGGCAAGCGCATATACCTATCCCCAAATGACAAATAATCAAAACCTATTGCATAATCACAGATATTGAAATCTGGTGTAAGATTCTCTCCCGTATAAAATATTTTTACACACCTCTCATAATTCAAATTCGTAAAACCAAATACAGAAAATATCAAATAATCAGGAGATTCACTTAATTCAATATGATATCGCTGTTTTAGGATATCCATCAGAAAATTATTGCGGGGATCAAAACCTTTCCAAAAATCAACAAATTTGACTTTAATAGTTTTCATAAAAGATATGAAGTATTGCTTTTCTTGAATAATTATTACTTAAAAAAATCCAGACAAAGAATTATAGCCATTCCTACAATAATAATTCCTAATATCCCATAAAATATTCGAGCTCCTTTCCTTCCCCACCAACGACTAAATATAATGCTGTTTTTACTTGCAAAAAACCAATCCCAATTAGCAAGTGAAGCTAATAAAGAAAGTATACCCAATAAAAAAAATATCGTCGTTACAATAACTGAACTTACCGACATATACAACAAAACTTATTTTATTATTATCTCCCGAGTTCTATCTTCTTTTTCTGAAATATACACATTTATACAATCTCCCGGCAATAAATCTTCCACTTTCTCCGGCCATTCAATAAAACAGAGAGCTCCACTAAAGAAGTAATCTTCATATCCAAAATCAAAAACTTCTTCTAACTTATTAATCCGATAAAAGTCAAAATGATATATCAATTCTCCTGTTCTGGAACGGTATTCATTTACTATTGCAAATGTCGGACTATTAATCACATCTTCAACACCTAATTCTTCACAAACAGCTTTGATGAAAGTGGTCTTCCCTGCTCCCATCTCTCCACGAAATGCAAATACCGTGCTATCTCCCATTTTCTGAACAAATTCATGTGCAGCTTCCTGTATACTTTCTAATGATTTTATCTGTATTGTCGTTTCCATTTTAGCAGTTCTATTGTTATATATTTATTTTCTTTTCATTGTTACAAAAGGAACCATCATTTCTTCCATTGAGATTCCTCCATGCTGAAACGTATCCTTATAATAACTAACATAATAGTTATAATTATTAGGATAGGCCAGAAAATCTCGATTCGTAGCAAAAATATAAGCGGAACTCACATTGGGAGAAGGTAAACCATAACGCTCCGGAGCTTTTATTTCATACACTTGCTTTGGATTATAACTCATATTCTTACCTACTTTATATCGAAGATTTGTATTCGTATTTCTATCAGCAATAACTTTAACAGGATTATCGACATGTATAGTCCCATGATCTGTAGTCAAAATTACAGTATAATCTTTCTCTGCTATTTTCTTGAACAAATCCAGAGCAGAAGAATGCCTGAACCAAGACTCTGTCAACGAACGATATGCAGCATCAGTATAAGCTAACTCTCGAATCATTTTAGACTCAGTTCGAGCATGGGAAAGCATATCTATAAAATTCAGTACACATACATTCAATGGATGACGTTCCAGTTGTGAAAAATTCTGAATGATTTTTTCACCAAACTGAGATTCATTTATCTTATTATATGAAAATGTATATCTCTTTCTAAAACGATCAAGCTGAGTCTGTATCAGCGGTGCTTCATTGAGATTTTTACCCTCTTCTTCGTCTTCATCTACCCACAAATCAGGGAACATTTTGGCAATTCTATCTGGCATCAACCCTGAAAATATTGCATTCCGAGCATATTGAGTTGCTGTTGGCAATATGCTAAAATATAATTCTTCATCAAAAGTAAAATACTCAGACAAAATAGGTTTTACAACCTTCCATTGATCGAGGCGGAAATTATCGATAAGAATAACAAAAACTCTTTCTCCCCCATCTAATAAAGGGAACACTCTGTTTTTAAATAATTCATAACTCAGAAGCGGATGGTCCTCTGTCGTTACCCATCTTTCATAGTTTTTTTTCACATACTTCACAAAAGCAGAATTTGCTTCTACCTTTTGCATCTTCAACAAATCCGCCATATTACTATCGGCCTGAGTCAGCTCTAATTCCCAGAAAACCAACCTTTTGTATATTTCACACCAATCCTCCCAATGTGATGCTTCATTTATCTGCATCCCAATACGATTGAACTCTTGCTGATAGTTAGATGTAGTATTTTCGGATATAATTTCACGCCGATATAAATTTTTTTTTATCGACAACAATATCTGATTTGGATTTACCGGTTTTATTAAATAATCAGCAATTTTATTACCGATTGCCTGATTCATTATATTTTCCTCTTCACTCTTCGTAATCATAATAACCGGGACTTCCGGACTAATCTCCTTGATACGGCTCAACGTTTCCAAGCCACTCAACCCTGGCATATTTTCATCCAAAATAATCAAATCAAAATGCTCTTTCTCGCATTGTTCCAGAGCATCTCTTCCATTGGAAACTGTAACAACTTCATATCCTTTTTGTTTCAGGAATAAAATATGAGGTTTCAACAAATCTATCTCATCATCGGCCCAAAGTATCAAATCATTTCTCATAAGCTACTGATTCTCTTGTACAAAATTAAAATAGTCTTCAAAACTACGCCCATCAAGCAACAGTTTAAAATTCGAATCACTTATCATTACCGGACGTACGCCAGGAGGCAACGGTATACCCTTCTCTCCTTCTATCATCTTCCGATAATGCGATAATTCATCAAAGTTATTAAATCCTTTGATAATTAACATACTAATTTCGTTAAAGGAGATTATTTCCAAATCAAAATCTTTAATCAAAAAGTTAGAAAAGTTATATTTAGCAACATCAAACAATAATTGATTTGATGATATACTATTGGTTTCATATACTAAAACAAGGGAATGAGGAACATCTTTATCTAATGTAAATGGTGCGACAGAATCGTTGCTCAACGATAACGAATCTCCATCCCCTCCTAATGACATAGTCCATATCATCCCTTTTGGGCTACCTCCGTCTGTCGCTATCGTACGCCCTTGAGCCAACCCTTTTAACATTCCTGAAGCAACAGGACTGACATCTGCTTCAGGATATTTTTCAAGGAGTTCCTTCAATCCAGTTTGAAAAGCCTCAATATTCTTTTCTCCAATATAAGATAATGAATTAAGAAACATAAATTTAGGCATCAAATCAGACAAGGGATACTTACGGGAAACTAACTCGTAATATTCATGAACTTTAGTACTATTGTTAGCCAAATACGCTTCATAAGTTTGATTATATAATGAATCTTGCATCACGTCCATATTCCTTAGATTTTCAAGATAGTTGGGATCTGCCAATGCTATTGCATAATCACTCTTAGGGAAGCGGTCAATAATACGTTTTTTATAAACCTCAGCAGTCTCCTTATCTCCCATACGCATATACATCAAATACATATTATAATACGTTTCCAATATATATTCACAGTCCGGGAAACGATGATCCAACTCATTAAACGCACTTATCGCTGCCGACATATCTTCCAACTTATTCTTTAAAATCAATCCCATATTGAACAAACCATCTGAGATAATTTCATTAGAATTAGCTATATCTTCAGGAGTCAAAGGCAGCTGCTGTACATAGAATTGAGGGTCTTTCGGATCTGAGGATAAAGGATTTTGCATAACATTACTTATCGTATCTCCTTTTGCAATACTATCACTTATCTCTTCAATATCACCTTCTTCCGGCTCATCATAATTGATATTATTATCAGCAAAATCACTCATAGAGAATGAGGCCTTATTCCGTCTACGCCAATCATCCTCAAGTTTACGCCGCCCCCATTTACGTTGGAACTCTGTTTTACCTGCCGATACTAACGCTGGATTATAAAAATACCAAGCATTGCTTCCATTACCCATATTCATAGTAGGTACAGTAGGCTGCTTAGCGCCATTATTATTCACCGGCATATTAGCCATCATTCCCTCTTGTTCTTCCAAATAAGCCTGACGTCTTGCTTCTTCTTCTGCCTTTTTTTCTTCAGCAATAAGGTCATCAATAATTTTCTGGATAATATTCATCCTTTCAGCTTCTGGTAAAGATGCTAAATGCTGCAAACTATCTTGTAGCTCGACATTCTGAGCATGCACTACCAACTCATCAAGAACCTCTGAGCGCTTTGCAATCTCACTATAATCTGGATAACTTTCGTCAATCAAAGGCAAGGCCTCTGCATAACACGGTTGTGCTTTTACATAATCTCTACGGTCAAAATATATCTTACCTAAAGTCAATTGACTTATTGCTTTATCTTTTCCATTCCGCGTACTTTTTTCTGCAGCTAAAATATAATTGGCAACAGCCTTAGCCGTATCCTTTCGAGAAAGATACAAATTGCCTATTGCATAATAAATCTGGTCCAAATATTCTGCATTCTTTGCTTGCCGAGTCATTCGAGTCAAATTTTTCAAAATCTTTTCCATATCTTTCCCTGAAAAGACCTCTGTTTGACGTATCCTGGCATTCAACTCCGTCCTATAGTCCGGCCCCTTCTTAATAACCCGTTCATAAGCCGCATAAGCCGCATTGTTATCTCCAGTTATTGCATAAAGTTGAGCCAGAAGGTATGTCATCCTTATTTTTTGGCGTTTATTCCCTTCTGCTTTAATCGCAGTTTTCAAAAAAGGAATTGCCTGCTTATAATCTCCTTTACGTATAAGATAATCGGCATTAACAGTGGCAAACCACGTTGTCTGGCTATCGGGTAATCCATCATTATTAATTTTCTGCAATACATCTTCAGCTTCATACAGCCAGCCCATTTCAAGGTAACAACGAGCCAACCAAATACGAGATTCTGCAACTAAATCAGGTTTCCAAGTGAAGTGCCGGGTTATATAGATAAACGTAGCCGAAGCTCCCAAAAAATCACCTTTATAATATTGAGCTTTTCCCATTAAACTCCAAGCATTATGAATAAACGGATTATACTCATCCCGAGTTACAAATTCACGATACTTCGGATCAGACATTTTTTTACTATTTCTTAGCGGCCGTTTCTTTATAGAATGAAGCTGTATGGCCTTTTGGCACTTTTCGATAGTGCGATCAAAACTTCCTCCCGGCTTAACATCTTTCGGGTTGGAATATGCCGATACAGGATGCATATAGATTCGTTCACGAGTATAGTCATCTTCATACTTATCTTCCATTACTTTAAGCTGTTCCTTAAAGTTCTCAATTCCATTAAAATAGACATTGAAACGAGTAGTCATGGCATGATAAGCCCGAGTAGCTTTCGTATTCTTTTTTACAGAACATGAAGCTACCGATAACAGGCATAAAAACCCTATACAGAGATATTCTAAATATTTATTCAACTTATCGTTGCTCTTTTATTACAATCACTTAATAAAATAAACAGATAAACAACATTTTTATTGTCTCTTTCTTCTAAAAACAAAATTATTTAAACTCTCCCCAATTATCATCTATTCAACCATATAAGGTTGCTTTATTCTCACAATAGCCCGAGCTAATCCATAAAAAACAACCAAAACAAATACAATACATGCCCCTGCCGGTACATTTATATAATACGAAACAAACAATCCGACCAAACCGCATATTATACCTATAACTGCAGAAAATACAACAATACTTTTATAACGACTACAAAATAAATCAGCAATCAATTGCGGCATTGTCAATAAAGATAATAACAACATAATCCCGACTAAACGAATAGACAATACGACACATATAGAAATAAAAAAAATCATTCCATACTCAAAAAAACGTACAGGCATACGGCGTGTATAAGCAAAATCCCGGTCAAACGCAATATATATTATTTGCCGGTAAAACAAAATAAAAAAGAGGAACAGGACACTCGTATACAAAGCAAAAATCAACAAATCTGTATGTGTAACTGTCAGAATATTTCCAAACAAAAATTCACTAAGTCCCGGGGTATAGCCTGGAGTAAGAAATATAAATATAATCCCTACAGCCATTCCCAAAGCCCAAAAAACAGCTATAGCAGAATCTTCCCGAACAGAATTTTTCCTTGACATCCATTCTACACCCAATGCAGACAATACGGCAAATATCAAAGCTATGGCAACAGGATTAAGACTTAAAAAAAAGCCCAAACCTAATCCCCCAAAGGATGCATGCGTTATACCTCCTGTTATGAAAACCAAACGACGCGTAACAACATAGGTACCAATCACTGCCCCTGCTAAACTAATCAACAAAATAGCCCAAAGAGCATTTTGAAAAAATGAATATCGCAATATTTCTAACATATGTTTTTTTATGTTTTTAAGACCGGCGTCTCTCTCCGACAATCATTACTATTTCATCCTTTAGCTGATCAGGTAATTCTATTTCTCTTAATTGTAAACTTCTTACCCAACCTGCTACTTCTTCACTCCTCAGGGTATATAATACATCCGCAAATTCCTGGACTTCACCGGAAGAATAACTATTGGAAGAATAGCCCTTAAATCGATCCAGTTCCTCATCATCATAATATTCTATATTTTTACTCACCGCAGCCAACAAACTCTCTTTTTCACAAATTTCATGCGCTCCACAACACCCATCAAGCGACTGTATTGAGGCAGACTGTTCTTTTTTCTCTTCTATTTTCCAATTATAAGATTTCTGCAAAATAGCAGCCACAACCCCTAAGCAGATAATAGCCAATAATATCAATATGACAACGATCATATATCCTTAATTTTAAATCCGGCATTTTCAATATTTTTCCAATATGATGGATATGATTTATTTACAACTTTAGGATTACGAATAATGATACTGCCTCTTGTTATAGATACTGGAGCAAAAGCCATAGCCATACGATGATCATCATATGTTTCAATAATAGGCTCAGATTCAGCCTCACATCGTTCACCAGACCATTCCAATATAGAATCATTTATATCTGTAATCAGATAACCCAATTTCTTCAATTCATTTTTCAATGCTTCTATTCTATCGGTTTCTTTTATCTTCAAACTCTGTAGACCTGAAAATCTGAAAGGAATTCCCTTAAGCGCACATGTAACAATTAATGTCTGAGCTAAGTCCGGTTGGTCAGTCAAATCACAAACCATCTTGCGGCACATATTCCCATTATATTTTATTTTCACTCCACTGTTCGTATATTGGGTAGAAATCCCCAAAGAAAAAAAGTACTCTGCAATTTTAGAATCTCCCTGAACACTATTTTTCCGCAGACCATCTAACTCAAATTCCGAACCGGGCAATAAAGCTGCAATTTCATACCAATACGATGCAGCCGACCAATCTGATTCTATTTTAAAAGGAATTGGCCGATATTCTCCAGGCCGTACGATAATAATATTTCCTTGCCATTGTGCTTCTACTCCATACGCCTTCATCAACTGCAATGTCATATGAATATAAGGCTTCGAAATAATATTTCCAGTCAAGTGCAATTCCAAGCCTTTTCTCATGTACGGGGCAATCATCAATAAAGCAGAAATATACTGAGAACTCACATTTCCATTAAGGCTCAATTTCCCACCTTCCAATACGCTACCATATATCTTTAGAGGGGGAAAACCCTCTTTTTCCAAGTATTCGATTTTAGCACCTAAAGAACATAATGCATCGACTAACAATTTAATCGGTCGCTGTTTCATTCTTTCTGATCCCGTAAGGACCCACTCCCCCACAATCTTAGATAAAAATGCTGTCATAAAGCGCATAGCAGTCCCCGCAGCATGTATATCAAAGCAGGTATCATTTGATTCTAATGCTCGTACCATAACACAAGTATCATCGCAATCAGAAAGATTCTCAATAACATATGGGCTATAGCTCAAAGCATTCAAAATCAAAACCCGATTACTAATACTTTTTGAGGCTGGCAGATCAACTTCAGCACAACTTCTATCTGGAGGAAAAACCTGAATGCACATTTTTTATCTGTTTTGTATTCTGATACAAAAGTAACGAAAAATACAATATAAATAAGACCAGAAAATATAGCATTCTCTAAAGAATAAAAAAATAGATATTTTATTTGGTAGATAAACCAAATAACCGGCAAGCATTGTAGGTAGTTTGGTTACTTAATTCGGATAATGATATTCCCATAATATCTGCCAAACGACGGGCTGTATAAATTATATAAGCCGGTTCATTTCTTTTACCTCGAAAAGGTACTGGAGTTAAATATGGAGCATCTGTTTCTAACAAAAGGCGATGTAACCCTATTTTCTTAACAACATCTTCCATATGTACATTTTTGAACGTTGCCACTCCATTTATACCAAAATAAAAATCACCGAATTCCGATATCATTGAAACATCATCAGGCGTACCAGAAAAACTATGAAAAACGCCTTGCAAAGAAAGATGCTTCAAATCTTTCAACACTTGCAAAATTTCCGGCAAAGCTTCTCGACAATGTATAATTACCGGTAATTTTTTAGATGACGCCCACCTCATCTGTTGAGTCAAGGCATCTATCTGCTCCGCAATAAAAGTCTTATCCCAATACAAATCCAACCCAATCTCTCCGATTGCACAATATTCACTTGTATCAAGTAACTTTGCAATATGGTCAAGAGCCTTTTTATAATTACTATCCACCGACGTCGGATGCAATCCCATAGCAGGGAAACAGAAACCGGTATATCGATTTACCGCCTCATCCAACGATCGAATAGTCGTCAAATCAACATTAGGTAAAATAACTTTTGTAATACCTGCTTCTCGAGCCCTTAAAACCACATCATCCCGGTCATTGTCGAACTCTGTCAAATATATATGAGTATGTGTATCTATCATCTATTTTCCTTCTCACTTTTACGATAATAATAGACGAGACCATATTCGCGGCATTTTGCCAAACGTTCTGTCTCAGGTAGTAAAGAATAATATTTTTCTACCTGATTCCAAACCTCAAGAATAATTTTATCAGCCATATCTCGCATCTGAGATAACGCAAATAAAGCTTTCGCTGTATTTGCCATAGCGTTTTTCCGAATATTGAACGCCTCTCTAAATATATCATAATGAACAGAAACTTTTGCTATAGCCGGATTATAAATAGGAGTTCCTCCCTGTTGTATCCTCATCGTCTCTCCTGCAATAATTTTTGCACCCCATTCTAAAATAGCATTTTCACTCATTAGATCAGGTACAATAAAACGACTTTGAGATAGACCATATAATTCTACGGCACTCCTTTTTATCTCATTTCTCATAATACACATACCCAAAACCTGAATAAAATGAGAAATATACATACGGGCATTACGAAGTTTCGCTTGGTACTTAGCATTATCTTTTACCTGTATATCTAAATATTGATGATAAAGAGTATACGCAGACTTAAAACGAGGTAAAAAAACTTTTGTTTCATTTACAATATGATAAGATAACACAGGTTCTGGAGCCAAAAACATATCATCTTTGTTTACGACACATTCAAGAGAACGTATTCTCGCACTATCAGTATTCGGCAATCGACGATATGGCATCTTTTCAAAACAATTAATATTCTCGATACATCAGGTCCGAAGCAAGTTGCAACAACGGACTCTTATAACTATCATCTTCTACTTCTATAGACTTAAGACATCCGCATGCCTTACTATAATATTCCTGCATTTTATTTTCACAAAGCTCCTTAATTCCTAATCGATTATACAGAGCTGTTATACAAGATATCTTTTCTTTCGAATCAAAGTCCTCCCGATTCAGCCATCCCAAAAGCTCTTCTTTGTCCTCCCCATTAGCAAGTCGTAACGCATTAATCAACATATAGGTCTTTTTGTTATTCAGAATATCTCCTCCAATCTTTTTCCCAAAAACTACAGGATCTCCATAAACATCAAGATAATCATCTTTTAATTGGAATGCCAAACCTATGTTGACTCCAAATTGATATAATTTTTCGGCAGACGTAGCGCCCGCTTCTGCTATAATCGCCCCAATTTTCAAAGCTCCACCTAATAATACTGCTGTTTTTAGCCGTATCATGTTCAGATATTCATCTTCCGTAACATCATCCCGCACCTCAAACTCCATATCATACTGCTGTCCCTCACAAATTTCCATTGCTGTATGGGAAAAAACATCAAGTACTTCCCGCAAATAAAAATCCGGAGCTTTCATAATCTGCATATATGCTAAAATCTGCATAGCATCCCCTGACAGAACTGCAGTATTTTCATTCCACACTTTATGTACAGTAGGTTTTCCTCTACGGACATCAGCATTGTCCATTACATCATCATGAAGCAATGTAAAATTATGAAATATTTCTATTCCTAAAGCTGGAGCCAAAGCTTGGTGATAATCGACTCCAAACATTTCACAAGCCATTAGTGTAAGCAACGGCCTTATTCTTTTCCCTCCTAAAGAAAGTTCATAGCGAATCGGTGCATACAACTCATCCGGAGACTCCGGATATGGAATCTGAGCCAAACCTTGGTTAATTGCTTCAATATATTGTTCTACTGTCTTCATTTGTATTCATTTAACGGTTTCAAAAATACATTTTTTTTACGACTTTATAAAAAAGGTACTAACAAAGAAAACATAAATATACGTCCAAATCATGAAAAATAAGAAAAAACGAAAGATATTTTTCAGATTAATATACTGTATTCTCTTTTTTCCCGTTATTAAAGAGAATGTTTAATAAAAAAATGATTTTAACAATTCATAAATTAAATGTATTTTTGAACCTTAGATAATTCATCATTAGGATAATGAACCGGCTTATATATTGCCTCATAAGTTTCTTTTATATCAGCCTCAACTGTTTGGCTCAGGAAGGAAAATCATCCTACGATTTTCTAAATATACCTATATCTTCCCATGCCAATGCTTTAGGAGGGAATAATATATCCATAATAGAAGAAGACGTTACTATGGCTACTCAAAATCCAGCATTATTAGGTCAAGAAATGGATATGCAATTGAATCTGAACTATATGCGATATGTAGCAGGAATTAACATTGCGGGAGCAACTTTCAGTAAAGCAACAGGAGAACGAGGAGCCTGGGGGGTAGGAATACAATATTTCGGCTACGGAGAAATGAAACAAACTGAAAACAATGGAGTAATCATTGGAACATTCAGTCCAAAAGACATTATTTTTAACGGTATGTTCTCTTATGATATCAATGATCGTCTTCGTGGGGGGATAAACGGAAAATTTGTTTACTCAAATTATGAACAATATTCGGCTCTTGCACTATGTATCGACATGGGGATCAATTATTATAACCCAGAAACTGAACTGTCTCTATCGGCCGTAATCAAAAATGCCGGAGGACAGCTGAAACGATTTAACAATAAATTCGAGAAATTGCCTTGGGATATACAATTAGGTTTATCAAAAACCCTTGCTCATGCCCCATTTCGATTTTCTGTCACAGCACAATATTTAACACAATGGAAATTGCCATATACAACAATAAGCGACCAGATGAACGGTACCGATGGTGAATTAAAAGAAAAAAACAATTTTGCATCAAATCTATTTCGTCATCTAATATTTGCAGCAGACTATATACCTTCTCAAAACTTATACATTGCTTTGGGATACAATTATAAAACTCGTACCGACATGAAATCCTACAAACGTAATTTCTTATCGGGATTTAGCCTCGGAGCCGGATTTAGAGTAAAAATGTTTGCTGTAGGGGCGTCATATACGCAACATCATATAGGAGGTTCAACTTTTATGGTCAACTTGACAACAAACGTCTCAGAATTTCTCCGCTAACAAATTTTAAATAGCTTTTTAACCATTCGAAATCTACTTCTATATTTTCGGTCATTTCAGTTATTTTGTTTAAGTTTGTCTTTCTATTTTTAATTTAGGATTCATGAAACAAAATAATAAAATAGTTATTGCAATAGATGGTTTCTCTTCTTGTGGAAAAAGTACCATGGCTAAAGGTCTGGCAAAAAGAATTGGCTATATATACATCGATAGTGGAGCCATGTATCGAGCAGTCACCTTGTACTGTATTAACCACAATCTGATAGATGGAAATCTGATAGATGAAAATAGCCTAAAAAAACAAATGCAAAATATCCATATTGAATTTAAAATAAATACACTATCAGGGCGTCCTGAAACATGGCTTAACGGAAAAAATGTAGAGCAGGAAATAAGAAGTATGCAAGTCTCCAACCTTGTCAGTCCTGTAAGTGCTCTTAAATTTGTACGCACAGCCATGACCGCTCAACAACAAGCTTTAGGAAAAACTAAAGGAATAGTTATGGATGGGCGCGACATTGGAACAACTGTCTTTCCTCATGCCGAATTAAAGATTTTTGTTACAGCATCAGCTGAAACCAGAGCTAAACGTCGGTTAGATGAACTAAAAGCCAAAGGAGAAAATATTTCTTATCAAGAAGTTCTTAAAAACGTTCAAGAACGTGATTATATAGACCAAAATAGGAGTGAAAGTCCCCTAAAAAAAGCCGATGATGCAATTCTGCTCGATAATTCCAACATGACATTAGAGGAACAGGACAAATGGTTATATGAGCAATATCAAAAAGCCCTCTTTAAATAAATCAAATTCTATGGTAAAAATAGAAATAGATAAAGGTTCTGGATTTTGTTTCGGTGTTGTAAATGCGATAAAAAAAGCAGAAGAAGAACTTGAAAAAGGTGAAATTCTTTACTGTCTTGGAGATATTGTTCATAATAACAATGAAGTCGAACGTCTTAGAACTAAAGGATTAATCACTATCAATCATGAACAATTTGAGCAACTACATAACGTAAAAGTACTACTACGTGCTCATGGAGAACCTCCTGAAACTTACGACATCGCACGTAAAAACGGAATAGAAATCATCGATGCAACCTGCCCTGTTGTCTTACAATTACAGAGTAAAATTAAAAAATCTTATAATGAAACGACTCCGGAGCAAACACAGATTATAATTTATGGAAAACCCGGACATGCCGAAGTAAATGGCCTAGTAGGACAAACTCAAGGAAAAGCATTGATAATAGAAGGAGTAGAAGATTTGGATAAAATAAATTTTCAAAAAGAAATCCGCCTCTATTCCCAAACTACTAAATCTGTAGATGGATTTAAAAATATCGTATCTCAAATAACCCAAAAACAATCTTCAGATAAGCCATTCAAATATTATGATACTATATGCCGACAAGTTGCCAATCGTATACCTAATATTCGAGAATTTGCTCAAAAACATGATTTGATTCTATTCGTCTGCGGTAAAAAAAGCTCAAACGGAAGGGTGTTATTCGAGGAATGCTGTAAAGTAAATCCAAATTCAAAGCTCGTTTCGAATGTTTCCGAAATAAAAAATGAATGGCTGCAAAATACATCAAGTATCGGTATATGTGGAGCTACATCTACTCCCAAATGGCTCATGGAAGAAGTATTTGATTATTTACAGTCGAAGCTATAAAAATAAATTTTTATCTTTTAAAAAAATACGTACAAAATACACTCATTATAATATAAATTCATATTTTTGCAACTGATAAATCAGGCTAATTTAAAAATTCTGAATTATGGCAAAAGCTAAATGTATTGGAATTCTGACCTCTGGCGGAGATGCCCCAGGCATGAATGCAGCAATTAGAGCGGTGACACGTGCCGCAATTTACAATGGCTTCGATGTAAAAGCAATTTACAGAGGATATAAAGGACTACTTACCGATGAAATAGTTCCTTTCAGAACTCAAAATGTAAGTAACATCATACAACAAGGAGGAACAATCCTCAAAACAGCTCGGTGCAAGGAATTTGAAACACCTGAAGGACGTCAATTAGCCTATGATAATCTGGTGAAAGAAGGAATAGATTCTCTTGTTGTTATCGGAGGAGACGGAACTCTTACGGGTGCCCGTATTTTTGCAACAGAACATAATTTCCCTATTGTCGGATTACCAGGGACAATAGATAATGATTTATTTGGTACCGACACGACAATCGGTTATGACACAGCTTTAAATACAATTATGGAAGCTGTCGATAAAATACGAGATACTGCCACTTCTCACGAACGTTTATTTTTTATCGAAGTCATGGGACGTGATGCGGGATTCTTAGCTCTAAATGGAGCTATCGCTTCAGGAGCGGAAGCAGCAATTATTCCAGAAATAGCAACAGAAGTAGATCAGCTTGAAGAACTGATTAAAAACGGATTCCGCAAATCAAAAAACAGTAGTATTGTCCTTGTAGCAGAAAGCCCAAGTACAGGAGGGGCTATGCATCTAGCCGAACGAGTAAAAAACGAATATCCACAATATGATGTTCGTGTAACCATATTAGGACACCTTCAACGAGGTGGTTCTCCTACAGCCAATGACCGTATTTTAGCCAGCCGTATGGGAGCTGCTGCAATAGATGCTCTACTCGAAGATCAACGAAATGTAATGATTGGTGTCCGTAATGACCAAATAGAATATGTTCCTTTTAATAAAGCTATAAAAAACGACAAACCTATCAACAGAGAGCTGTTAAATACATTACGTATTCTTTCTATCTAACTTTAAAATAACATTCGTATTTCTCATATTAAAAAAACGTAACAAAATAAATTGTTACGTTTTTTTTAATACATAATTGAAGACTCCATTTTCAAATTTTTCATAAAGAGATTTATAAGTTAAATAAAATATTTTAAGTATATATTTTATATATAAAATCTTCATTAACAGCATATTTACATCAATAAAGGATATATTATTTTTCTACCTTTGTCCAATAATAAACTATCACATTTATCTTATTATTTAATTCTTAATTTATGAAAAAAATATCATTCTTTATTGCAATTGCAATTACAGTTACATTCAGCTCTTGTACTACCAGTTTAACTACAGCGAATAGTGTTCAGCCAGGAGTAAAAGTACAAACAGCAGCAGAAGCTGATTTAAGTGTCAAAGAGGAACGTGTATCAGCTACTTTAAAAGGCCGCTTAAACAAACGATATACTCTTGATGAACTAAAAGAGAATGCGATCGCTAAAGCATTAGAATCAGCAAATGCTGATATTTTAGTTGACCCACGTTTCACCATTACTCAGAAAAAAGGTCTTTTCGGAAAAAGGAATAAAGCAGTCACAGTATCAGGCTATCCCGCCAAATACATAAACATCCGGTCAGTAAAGCCCATCCAGCCAATCGGTTCAATCAAACTTTTCGGTGAATAATAATTGCACACTAAAGTATTTTCTATAAAATTCAGATAAAAAGGCATTTTCCTTAGAAAGGAAAATGCCTTTTTTATCTATAATAGCCCAATATCCAAATCTTAAAAGTACATTAAAAAACTTACACAAAAAAATTATCAATACAAAAGAAATTACATGTTCACTTTCTTACACCAATTTATTTGATACACATTAAATCGTCTCAAAAACAAAAAAAACGCTGAAATGTCGCATATACTCGATATTTTTTCATTATGTAATCTGGAATAATCAACCTAAAACTGTTATTATAATTGAATTATTTTTTTTAAGTTTGCTGATTATGTAAAATGGACAGTTTATGAGCAACATATCTGAAGCGGAAAAAGCAGATAACGAATTGATAGAACGAGAATTCCAGGCATTATTAACAGATTACCTGAATTCGAACCATCGTAAAAAAGTGGATATTATCGAACGTGCTTTCCGATTTGCTAAAGAAGCACATCGGGGCATCCGCAGACGGTCAGGTGAACCCTACATATTACATCCAATCGCCGTAGCTCGTATTGTATGCCGAGAAATTGGCTTAGGATCGACATCCATATGCTCCGCTCTTTTACATGACGTTGTAGAAGATACCGAATATACAGTAGAAGACATAGAAAACCTATTCGGCCGAAAAATAGCAATGATTGTTGCCGGCCTAACTAAAATATCAGGGGGTATATTCGGAGACCAAGCTTCTGCCCAAGCAGAAAATTTCAGAAAACTACTATTGACTATGTCCGAAGACATTCGTGTCATTCTCATAAAAATGGCTGACAGACTTCACAATATGCGGACATTAGGCTCCATGACTCCCAGTAAACAATATAAAATAGCAGGAGAAACATTATACATCTATGCTCCTTTAGCTCACAGACTGGGACTCTTCGCTATCAAAACAGAACTGGAAGACCTTAGTTTCAAATACGAGCATCCAGATGCTTATAGGCAAATCACTCAGAAAATTGCAGACACTGAAGCCAAGCGTCAAGCTATTTATGAGGATTTTTCTGCTCCTATACTCAAAAAATTGCACGAGATGGGACTATCTTTCGAAATGAAAGCTCGAGTAAAATCCGTTTATTCCATCTGGAACAAAATGCAGACAAAAAACATCCCATTTGAGGAAGTTTATGATTTATATGCAGTTCGCATCATATTCGATTGTCCTAAAGAAGAAGATGAAAAAAAAGAATGTTGGAATATATATTCTGTAATTACTGATATCTATAAAGTCCATCCTGAACGCATACGAGATTGGGTAAGTCGTCCTAAAGCAAACGGATATCAAGCTCTACATGTTACTGTAATGGGCCCTGACGGCAACTGGATAGAAGTACAAATACGAAGTCGGCGAATGGACGAAATAGCCGAACGAGGTTTTGCTGCTCATTGGAAATATAAAGTCGGTAATTCCGATGAAGAATCAGAACTAGACATCTGGCTTAAAACAATTAAAGAAATCTTGGAAAATCCAGAGCCCAATGCATTGGACTTTTTAGATACGATAAAGCTAAACTTATTTGCTTCTGAAATATTCGTCTTTACCCCCAAAGGAGAACTAAAAACATTGCCTAAAGATGCTACAGCTCTTGATTTCGCATTTACCCTACATTCAGATATGGGATATCATTGCATAGCTGCGAAAGTAAACCATCGATTAGTTCCCATCAGCCAAAAACTACAGAGTGGAGATCAGGTAGAAATACTAACATCTAAATCCCAAAGTCCTAAACCTGAATGGATAAACTTTATCACAACAGCTAAAGCAAAAACTCGCCTAATGGCTGCCCTACGTAAAGACAGAAAGCAAGTAATAGTCAAAGGAGAAGAAATATATAATCGCTTCCTGAAAGAAAACAACTTTGAAGATAATATTAGAAATATAGACAAACTTCTCAATCACTATAAAATAGACAAAAAAGAAGAACTGTTTTACAGATTAGGCGCTGATGAAATTTCATTAAACGACAGTACTAAAAAACTTTTCAAAGAAAAAGGACAAAATGTCTTTATGAAATACCTGCGCATTCCATTTGTCGGAAACAGTAATAATAAACCTTCCACACAACAACCCCAAGAGGTTATCAATAACGAACCGACAAATAAAATAGACAGAAAAGCAACTTATATACTTAAAGACGACGGAAGCACCAAAAATTATACTATTGCAACTTGTTGTAACCCAATACCAGGAGACGATGTTTTGGGATATGTCAACGAAAATGAAAATGTAATTGTACACAAACGCTCTTGCCCAGTTGCTATGCGTCTGAAAAGCAGCTTTGGCCCTCGACTAGTCTCGACCCAATGGGATGATAATATTATTGACTCTTTTCCTGCAACAATCGAAATAACTGGAATAGATCAAGTTGGGGTATTAAACCAAATCACCCGCATTATCTCAAATGATTTAGCTGTAAATATTCGTAATCTCAACATAGAAACAAACGATGGATTGTTTAAGGGAACAATCAGTGTATTGGTACATAACATCAAAGATGTTGAGAGGATGTGTGATAATATAAAGAAAATAAAAGAGGTAAAATCTGCAACACGTATTATGAGCTGATTTACGTCTTATAATCTTTAATGAATATAAATATGGCATCAAAAAAATTAAAAGCGTTTTTTTCACGACAAACGATTTTTCAATCGTTATTTTTCATTGCCGCTGTATTGCTGACTCTATATTTCTTCCCCAGAGAAGGTAAATTCAGATATCATTTTCAAGAAGGTAAACCTTGGAGATACGGACTTCTAACTGCGTCTTTCGACTTTCCAATATATAAAAGCAGTATTCAAATCAAAACCGAACAAGATAGTGTATTAAAAGATTTCCAACCTTTCTATACATTCAATCCTAATATTGCCACCAAACAATCAGAAAGTTTACAAATCGCATATAAAACAAGTTTGAAAAGCAAGCTCCCAACCTATTTATATAACTTATTACAAAAAGAAATACAAGAGGTCTATCAACAAGGAATTGTCTCTTCAAATGATTACGAACGACTACAAAAAGAAAAAATAACAGCCATCCGTGTATTGGAAAATAACGTTTCAAAAACCTACCTGATGTCGTCTCTATTATCTCCACGCATGGCATACGAAAAGATAATAGAAAATTTGCCCGATGAAGGTAGTCGCAGTCTCGTGCACGATTGTAATTTAAACAATTATCTCGTTGAAAACCTTTCTTTTGATGCTGGTACTACTCAAAAAGCAAAAGATGAACTTCTACAACGCATATCAATATCATCTGGTGTAGTACAAGCAGGAGAAAGAATCATAGATAGAGGTGAAATAGTGTCTCCTCATACTTACCAAATATTAAAATCGCTCGAAACAGTAACTCTAAAAAAAACAATCAATCTTGATCGTAGAGAAATCACCATATTAGGTGAAGCTATCGTGATAATTTGCTTATATGTTTTTTTCTACCTTTTCTTAGCATTATTCCGCCCCAAAATATTTAATGACGCACGCCGATTAGGCTTCTTACTTATAATGATAGTCGGTGTGACATTAACAGCTTATTTTACAAGTCAATTAAAAGTTTTAGGTATATACATTGTACCATTTGCCATTCTGCCAATTATTATCGTAACTTTTATAGATTCTCGTACAGCTCTTTATGCCCATTTAATAACAGTGTTACTTTGTGCCTTTGTAGCTCCATTTGCAATGGAATTCATATTTTTGCAAATCATTATCGGAATGACTGCTATTGATACATTAAGTGACTTAGTAAAACGTTCACAATTAGTACGCTGTGCCATTTTGGTATTTATAGCTTACTCTATCTCTTATTTAGGATATACTTTATTATCAGAAGGAGACTGGACTAAAATAAACTGGAATATGTTTGCCTACTTTGGTGGAAGTTGTATTCTTTTACTTTTTGCTTATTTACTTATCTATTTGTTAGAAAAGACATTTGGTTTTGTATCAAATGTCACATTGGTAGAACTATCAGATATCAATTCTCCTATTCTCAGGCAATTATCCGAAATATGTCCAGGAACGTTCCAGCATTCGATGCAAGTATCTAATCTAGCAGCCGAAGCAGCAATAAAAATAGGGGCTAATGCGCAATTAGTACGTACAGGAGCACTATACCATGACATCGGAAAACTCGGAAATCCAGCCTTTTTCACTGAAAACCAATCTGGTGTAAATCCTCATCAAGCAATTTCTTATGAACAAAGCGCTCAAATCATTATACAACATATCAAAGACGGCTTAAAAATGGCCGACAAACTAATGTTGCCTCAAGCCATTAAAGACTTTATTAGTACACATCACGGAAAAAGTAAAACTAAATATTTCTATAATTCTTTTAAAAATGAATTTCCAGACTTCAAGATAAATGAAGAGTCTTTCACATACCCTGGTCCTAATCCTTTCACAAAAGAAACCGCAATCTTAATGATGGCCGACTCTGTAGAGGCTGCATCTCGCAGCTTGAAAGAATATACAGAAGAATCTATAGCCAAATTAGTCAATAATATCATTGACGGCCAAATTGCAGACGGCTTGATGAAAGATGCCCCCATAAGTTTCCGAGATGTAGAAACCATAAAAAGCGTGTTCATCGAAAAATTAAAAACAATGTACCACACCCGAATCAGCTATCCTGAATTGAAAAAAAACGGAGGAAAAAGCCCAGAACAGGAAAATAGTTCGAAAAACTAAAAAATAATGTATTTAAAATGTTTCCTCAATATGACAAAAAAACACCTTTTTAAACATAAGAGCCTTAATAATAATTTTTTAATACTTTGATTTGAGAGATTATAGCATAATGATATGTGAAATATAATACTGAAATTTTCATTTAGATTTCTTCTCCTGAAAAAATTACATTACCTTTGAAGCGAAATAGGGAATAAAAAGGAGCAAAATCTACTCCTAAAATCTTTATTTCCCCAGTTTAATAAAAGCTGTCAAAAGATATCAATTTAGATGAAGATAAAGCCGTGAGGCCCTAACCACACACACTTATAACACGAAAGAGGCTGTTTTGAAACAAACGAAACAGCCTCTTTTATCATATAATGATGGGAATACCCGGAAAATAGCAACTTTATATTATTTTACTTTTCAATTTCCGATATTTTTTTCAAAATCAAAACCAGATGATTCCAAAACTTCTCAACTGCCGGAATATGCATTCTCTCATCTGGAGAATGAACACCTCGTAATGTAGGTCCAAAAGAAATCATGTCCAAGTTAGGATATTTTTCAAGAAACAAACCACACTCTAATCCTGCATGTATAGCTTTTACTTCCGGAGTTATCCGATACAATTCTTCATAAGCCTCCTTTGCTATTTTTAATATACAAGAATCAAGGTTTGGTTTCCACCCTGGATATCCATCCCCATGAGTCACTACGGCACCTGCAAGAGAAAAGACACTCTCCACACGACAAGCAATCTCATCTTTCAATGACTCTACAGAGCTTCTTTGGCTGGTCGTTACTACAATCTTATCTTCAGGAGCCATTTTTACAGAAGCCAGATTTGTTGATGTCTCTACTAATCCTGGAATATCTCGACTCATAGCAATAACACCATGTGGACAAGCATTTAAAGAATTGATTAATGCAAATGTTGTCTGACGGTCGATGCAGCGACCTTGTTTGTCTTCAGACTCCATTACCAAAGTCATATCTGGCTCTATTCCTCCAAGTTCACTCTCAATAGTAGCAATAAAATGATTAAAATCGACGCGAATCTTCTCTTTTTCACTATGCTGAACCCCAATTATAGCCGAAGCTTCACGAGGTATAGCATTACGAAGATTCCCTCCATTTATGCTACAAAGAACCATATCATACTTTTTATAGGATTTACACAGGAAACGCGCTAAAATCTTATTGGCATTGCCTAATCCTTTATGTATATCCCCCCCCGAATGTCCACCTTTCAGATTTCCGACCTCTATACGGAAAAAGAAATAATCTGATGGAGTCATAGTAGGTTTATAGGTAAATATTGCAGTTGTATCTATTCCTCCAGCACATCCAATATAAATCTCGGCTTCATCTTCAGAATCCAAATTCAACAAATAATCTCCCGATAAAAACCCAGGCTTCATACCATAAGCTCCTGTCAGACCGGTTTCTTCATCAACAGTGAATAATGCCTCTATTTTACCATGTTGCAAATTATCAAATGCCAAAACAGCCAATGTAGCAGCCATCCCTATGCCATTATCAGCTCCTAATGTAGTACCTTTAGCTCGCACCCATTCACCATCTATATATGTTTCGATAGGATCATTCTCAAAATCATGTTGAGTAGCATTATTTTTTTCACAAACCATATCCATATGAGATTGCAAAATCACTACCGGAGCTTTTTCATATCCTAAAGTAGCAGGTTTTGTAATTAAAACATTGCCTGTTTTATCCTCCTTTTCTTCTAATCCATGTTCCTGTGCAAAGGCCTTTAGATATGCACGAATTTTGCCTTCCTTCTTCGAAGGGCGTGGAACCTTGGTTATTTCATCAAAATAGTGCCAAATCAGTTCCGGTTTTAAATCTTTTACTTCCATTGCTTTATTCAAAATTATCGAGTTAAAAACACATCAAAATAGGTCACATCCTGATAAATTAGTGTTAAATTCAGCTTCATTTATGATATAATGGTCAAAAATAAAGCTATAAACCAATTAAATCAGAGTTTATTTTTATATTTGCAGTACAAATATAGTCAAAATGTGGAATACGATACTTTTAACCATTGGGATTGTTGCAATAGCTTTCATTCTTTTAGGAATAAAAGTCATATTTGTTAAAAACGGACATTTCCCCAATAGTCATATTGGATCAAACAAAGAAATGAAGAAAAGAGGTATTTCTTGTGCTATGACCACTGATTTGAAAGATCGCAATCGAAAAAGATTGTCCGATTTGATAAATGAAAATTAAATTTTATTAGCCAGATAAAACAAGAAAATTATGAAGACTGCTACCAGATTTATGCATTCGGCCATGGCTCTTGCTATTGCAATGTTGTTCATTCAGTGTAAAAATAATACCGGACAAACTGCCCAAACTACTGAAACTCCAGCAAAGAGCAATGTAACATCCTCTAATAGACTTCCGATTGCATATGTAAATCTAGATTCTTTATTGGTGAAATATGATTACGCCAAAGAATTAAATGAAAAACTAATTCGCCGTCAAGAAAATGCCCGTGCCAGCTTTAACGAAAAAGCTCGCGAATTAGACAAAGAAGGTGCTGAATTTCAACGCAAATATCAAAACAATGCCTTCTTGTCACAAGAACGTCTAGAACAAGAGCAACAACGTCTATTAAAGAAACAACAAGACCTACAAACTTTAGGACAACGCCTTGAATCAGAAAATATGCAAGAACAGGTAAAAATGCAAATGCAAATGGCCGACTCAATCAACAATTTCATCAAAGAATATAATAAAAACAAAAAATACGAAGTCATTTTAAATAACACCAGTACTTTAT
>NZ_LN877939.1:1315910-1337766 GCF_001403595.1 Gabonia massiliensis
CATTTTAAATAACACCAGTACTTTATATATCGACCCTTCATATGATATCACAAACGAAGTAGTCGATATGCTCAACAAACGCTATCATGCAAAAAAATGATTTTTTTATACAAAAAACATAAAATAAAGAGCTCAAACTATATGCTTGAGCTCTTTATTTTATATACATCTCAAATACTCTTTCACTAAATTTTTATTCTAAAAAATTAATCATGAAGATTTTCCCAATCAGAAAGCTAGGGCCTCTCATAAGCCTAGAATGAATAATAAAAACAATATTTCTTCCCCCTCCAATGCCCATTCAGGTATAAGCCCTATCACCAAAATCATGTTTAAATTTTCAATAAAAAAGGGCATACTATATAGTACACCCTTCACTAAATAAAATATTTTATATTTTCCTCAATATCCCGGAACGGGATTATACACAGTCTTGTTTTTTAGCTTCGGATCTCCTCCCAGCGGAAAGTTAATACCAAAATTTAAATTTAACTTCGGTCTGTTTACCGGCACATACTGTGGTGTAAATTTAGAAACAACATAATCTGTTCCAACAAAAAAGTTAATACCTCTCGGACATAAATTAATTAATGCACCCCAAGAACTTCCAGTATTTGAAACAGAACCATTAATCGCAGCCATAAACCATTTTGCCGAACGAAAATTTGCCGTAGCCATTAACTCTGTTCGTGTTTTTATTGAAGAAAAACGAGTCGAAGACAATAGCCCAAAAGATATCTTATTATTTAAAATTCCATACTCAGCACCTATATTCAAGGTTGTACGTAACATTGTACTACGAGAAGACGGTGCCTTATCTTCTTTAAATTTTGCCAAAGCTTCCAAATCATCTCCGATTTTATCGGTTTCGTCATCAAAAGCATTATTGCCATTCTCATCATCTTCTGCCCCAAGATGCTTAAAACCATCAAAATCAAAAGCTCCCTCAGGAGTCACACCCCGAAGATTTTCATTCCATTTAATAAAACCTAAATCGGTCAAGGCCATCGATAAAGTTAAATTATCCATTAACTTATACGTTGCCCCCAAATCCACCGCACCACCAAAACCTGCAATACCTGGAGTATCGTACTCAAACCCTGAAATATCTCCATTCTCATCCTTCTCCAAAGTTACACCTGCTACTGACAGATTCGCATAACCATAACTTCTTATTTTCCAAATATCATCGCTCATTGTTATTTGCATCCTATCGATTCGTGCATCTATATTACCTGCTCCAACCAAAACTTTCAGACGAGCTCCAATAGTCAAGCGCTCATTCAAACGATGGGCATGTCCCAAAGCTAACTCCACATAATTGTTACTTTGAGCCGCAATATTACCAAAATCATATTCAGCCGGTCCTCCGTCTCCTTGCCCTGTCTTTAAGAAAGTAAATAAATCTTTTGGCAAATAAATACTAGTCTGCGACTTCAATGAAATATCAAATGTATTAAATCCGTTAAAAGCAAAAAAACCAAACGAAAGGAGAGTCATATCAATATCCAAATCCAGATTATTTTTATTCTTCAGCCCACCCAAAAACTCGTCAGCTGGTATACTCGGATGTAAACCTGTCACTAACTCATTTCCTCGTGGATACAAAAATTTAGATAATGCCATATTTGAATTCACACCTATAGCGACATTTCCCAAAACAGGGAAACTGAAATATCCATAATCATTTATCAATGCCGGATTAAGACGATAACGGTAAGGCATCCGTTCAAGAAAATATGATGAACGTAATGTTTGAGCCATTCCACTAAAGGATATCAGACATAATATAAATGCAATGATCTTTTTCTTCATTATTATATCGTTATTATTATATTCAACATTATGATTTAAAACTCATTTATATCAGCTTGGATGCCTTTTACTTTTAATCCAACTTTGGCCTTAATAGACTGGCTGGTCTTCAATGGAACTCCACCTTCTGTACCTTTATTCTGATCTCCTAAACCACCTTCTATCTTTAATTCCAATCCATCGAGCCGTTTCAATGCATTCGAACCATTTACTTCAATTATCTTTATCTGAACAGTCGTTTCTGTGGGTTCAGTTTTCTGACTATCAAAATCATATGACCCAGCAGCAATATTACCCTCTGTATTATCATTAAATAAAACTTTCAAGTCATTACTACTAATAGGTTCCTCTGCATCTGGGCCTAAAGGTATTACCTTCAACTTAAGATTCAGAGGTACACCATTTGTCACTTTTACATTCAAAATAATTTCCGAAACAGTAACTTTCTCAAATATATCATCCAAATCGTCCTGAATATTGTCTATAGTATCACAATAAACAATATTGATATTATCTCCCAAGGCAAAAGGTACTCCTACCTCACACTTAATATCCATATCATTATTCGGGCGATCTAAATTGACCATATGCCAGCTGCCAGCAACTGGAGCATCGGCTTTAGGATAAGCATCAATAATAATACTATCCGGAACCTGTTCTATAACTTCGGATAATCTGTCAAATTGAACTTTTGTATACCCTTCTGGAGCCGGCATATTTTCAGGATATTCTTTTCCAACAATCATTAAACGCGTAGTATCTGCATTTGATATATCTTCTACATGTTGATAAGCATTAATAGAAACAGGCACTGAAGGAGCATCCATAAGCAACAACCTGCCATTTTTATATGGCTTGAACACTAAATCAACATCTACCGGAACACCTAATGGATTAGATGCTTTAAGTTTAAAATTAGCTTTTGGCAAATACAGTTTAGAGCCCTCTTTCAGATAATCACTCAAATCTCCCAAGTCAATCTTCGTATGAGGATTTTCATCTGTAACATTTTCTTTGACCCGACATGCTACAATACCTACCTCCATAGGAGCAACAGTGACTTTAGTGTCTACATTTATATCTCCCTGCAAATCGGTTAAACTAATGGAGCCCTCTTCTAAGACAACATTTCCTGAAACCTTAATTACCTCGGACAAAGACAATTTCCCGTCTATTAACTTATAACTTTCAGCTTGAGTCAAATCAAGTTTTGTAATATTCAATTTCATTCCTGCATTTGTCCACGAGCGCGTAACACTATTTTTTGTAAATATGGCTCCTTTTCCATCCAAAACCAATCTCCTATACAAAACATTTCCACTTTGATCTTTGTGAACTTCAATTTTCTGATCGCTCTCCAATTCAATAAAAGCAGGGAAATCTATATTCAAATTTTGAAATCTCATTTCACCAGCTCCTTCTGGAATAGGATTTACATCCATAGCTAAACTTATTTTTGACGGAGATTTCAATTGTACCCATCCTAAATCTTCAATTTTATCGGGTATCGACACATCTTTTATGTCTATATCTGCACTATGTTCTTCCAAATTCGATGTAAATGCAGATGTTTCTACATCAGCATCTACCACATCGAGTATTGCACCTGTAACTTTGACCGGTACTTTTACATTATTATTAAACTCTTGCAAGCCTGAGAAAGTCGTATTTCCAGAAACTGCCAGCATCATAGAGCCAATAATAAAATCCGGTTCAAAATGAATCGATTTAGAATTGGTTCCTGAGAGCTCCTCTCCAGATAAATCTATCGACCGCAATGTCACAGTCTTTGTAAAACCATTTTTAATTTCTGACGGAGTAATCACCAGCTTTCCATTATCCCAGGTATTATTATCCGGAGCAAAAGTCAACTTAGAAGAAAAATCAATTAAAGCATTATTCCCTCTTAATGCAAGTTCACCTAGATTTAATGGCGAAGAAGTTATCGTTATCTTCGAGCTTTCATCAAAATGAACCCTGTTAATTTTTGTCACTTCCTCATTGATGCCTGTAATATCGACCTCATTACTAATAACAGTCTGAGGTACATCAACATTGACCCCACTCAAAGACATATGCATATCAGAAACTTGAGGAGAACAAGATAACACTAACGGCATAGAAATATTACAATCACCAGCATCAGTACCCGTAGTAATACCTCTAATACTAAATTTTAAATCTCCACTATAAGTGATTTCTTCTGTAAATCCAGGAATAGAACCATTCTGATTTTGAATTGTTTTCTCATACCTCTCCAACGTAAATGTTATTATATTTTTATCACAAGGTAACTGCTCTCCAACCAAACTCAATACATTATCACCCACAATTTTACCTTTGCTGGGATTTGACAAAACAAATCCTTCCGGGAAATTAATCTGAAAATCAGTCAGTGTTATTGTTCCAGAAGATAATCTCAATTTATTTTTGATGTCAGATAAATCCCACTCAAGCTTCGCCTGACTACCTAAAATCACAGAAGATATAGACGTAATCTCTGTAGGGCAAGAAATGTTAGATATCTCAAAATCGACATTATCCGGTCTCCTCAATGTAATTTCCACTTCGGGAATAACTCCTTCGGGAAACGAACCAAGAGTCAACGTTGTAGACAAGTCAGAACGTCCCATTATTGGAGTAATATTCATTTCCGGCCTACTGATAGGCTCTTTTGACATTGTTATATCCGGCTCATTCGCAGGGAAAGATATAGGATCTATTGCCAATGTTTTAAATGTTATTTTAAAATCTGTAGATGCATCAATTTCATCAATAGTAACATCGTCAAAACGCTCTATCTTGGCTATTATATCTTCCTTTTTATGAAGCCCATAAGCACCATCAGTCGTATCTAAATCGGCAATATCGTCCGGACCTAAAAGATCACGCAAGGCTTTTTCTTCAGTTTCACCCAATGGAATACCCAACTCGCCTCCGATACCGATCACCATCGAAATATCCTTATTCAAATCATACTTATTATCAATACAGGAATTTCCTAAAAGTACAAGAGATGTACATAATAAAGTTTGGCTAATAAAAACCAACGGAAAATGTCTCTTATTCACTGGTTCAACGTATTAAAGATTTTCAAATGAAATAAAGTTGTTAAGCATAATATACTTGCAAAAATAGTATTTTTTATCAAATGAAATATCATTCCTCATAAAATTAATACTATAAATAAAAATATCTTAAATATCTATATTATAGAAAGAAAACTCCATTAACTTAATTTTCTGTCCTCATAATAGCGTAGAGCGATTTAACACAAAACTTACACTTTTTTATATAATTATAAAGTATTTATTAAATATTCACTCAAGACTAAAAGAAATAATCTATAAATAAATGAAACAAAATACTAAAATAGATTATTAAAGACGTATTTCTAATCATATCCAACTTATTATTTCAGTATCTTTGTATTAAATGTAAATGATTCTCATATTCATAACAAATACAACTATCTATTTATAAAATTTGTTGTAGTATAAAACTCTACCGATATGAAAATAAACCAAATCTCAGGAATATTATTTTTTCTTTTTTCTTGTGCTTTTTTTAATGCACCTGCACAAGACATAGAGCTTCGTCAACTATTTAATGCTCAAGACTCGGCCCGTATGGCTAACCCAGCAACTTTTTTGAGAAGAGCCGAAAAAAATTTGCAATTGGCTCTAAAGGAGAAAAACACGCCCCAAGTCATAAAACTTCTTATCGAACGGATGGCTTGTCAAATAGAAATATCACGAGACAGTTTTCCTTCTCAAATAAAGAAAATAGAAACAATTACCCAAAACTCATCACAACCTGAAGAAAAAGCTATATTAAACTCTCTTTTAGCAGAGCTTTATCTAAATTTTTACAGCCAAGACTCATATACTTACAATAGACGGGAAAATCTAACTGTCGTACCGGATAATATTACCGAGTGGAGTGGAAATCTATTTATCGAAAAAATTAATAAGCTTTTAATTCAATCCTTACTCCCTCAAAAAATATTACAACAAACGTCGATGAGTAAATTTGAATCAATTATCAATATCGGAACCGATTCTCCAGAATTGCGTCCTACTCTATTTGATTTCTTATCGTACCGGGCTATCAATATGTACAACAATTACACCTATAAACAAAATTTCCCAACTCAAACTCAAGTTTCTGAAAAACAACTAATGGCTCCATTTCCCAATTTTATCACTTACAAATTCACCGGAAAAGCAGGAGAGCCTCGAACTCGCATATTGACCATTTATCAAGATTTATTACGCTTTAGAGATAAAAACCCAATGTCTCCGGCTTTTATCATAGCAAACCTGAACCGCTTATCTTATGCCAATCAATGGTCTACTGATAAAACATTATATCCCCAGATTTTAAAAAAACAAATAAATTTCTACAAAGATTCTCCTTGGTCTATAGAAATTGCAGTACAATTACTCTCATATATACAACAAAGACAAGATTCCTCTCTCAATACTACATTGCCATCTATTTTATCTATCTGTAAAAACCTCTCAAGCACCTATCCTGATTTTGAAAAAAGTAAATGTTTAAATGACATAATCGCCAACATAGAATGTCCGTTCATAGCTATTAAAGTACCAGATTTTATTTATCCTGATAATAAAAACTACCTCAACTTATCCTACAAAAACATTGATAAAATACGAACACAAATATATCGTATACCTGCAATCTCTCAACCAAAAACTGAGAAAGAGATAAGTACATTTTGTATATCTAACAATTTAATATACAACAACACTATCCAACTTTCGGATACAATAACCCCAATACAAAAAAACGATAGTTGCCTCATTCCTATTTCCACATCCGGACAATATATTATAAAAATTTCGGCTATTAACGATAGTTCCTATTCAGCATGTGCTATCGTCCATATGACCCGCTTAATGACAGCTTATAGCCGTATTCAAAATAATGAAACAATCTTTGTTACTGATGCGAAAAGTGGAAAACCGATAAAAAAAGCATCAATACTTTTATATAACAGTGCAACATATAACGACCTGAAATATATAGACTCATACGAGACTGATAAAAACGGGATTGTCACATTTTCCACTTCTGAAGAGACAAGATACAGAGTTGTATACAAAAATGATACATGCCCGATATCTTCATATACAAGTTACCCATATTCATTCGACGAACCGAATAGTTACAATTTAACACTCCTTACAGACCGCAGTCTCTATCGTCCAGGACAAAAGGTACAATTTTCAGGTATTTACTACATTTCCGGAAAACATAAACAAGGGGTCATTCCCTCCCAAAAATTAAAATTAGATCTGTGTAACCGTGGTAAAATCATATCCAGTACAGAAGTTATAAGTGATGATTTTGGTTCTTTCTCCGGAGAATTTACTTTACCTGAAAATCTATTGTTAGGACAACTTCAGATAAATTGCTCATCAGATAAGGCCAGAACATCCACATCATTTGAAGTAGCTGATTATAAAAGGCCTACATTCTATATTGATTTTAAAAAAAGCCATGATATCCTTAACTTTGGGCAAATTGTCAATATTAGAGGAGTCGTTATCCGCTACTCAGGCATCAATTTGCCAAATGCAAAAGTAGAATATCGTATTATCCGCCTGACCAATTGGTTTGGACAAGGTCGAGCCCCTCAAGTTCAAATTGCAGAAGGGACATCTACAACAGACTCTGATGGAAAATTTACTATACGCTTCGTCCCACAAAAACCCGAAGAAGATGCTCTCTCTATTGGCGTTTCCTATAACTATCAGATAAATGTTACTGTGACTTCCACCACTGGAGAAACACAAGAAGGTCAGACTATACTCTCCATTGGTGATACTCCAATAATTATTTCATTATCAATGCCTCAGATTATAGATAAAACTCAGTCTATTCCTCTTGATATCCAGATAACCAACACTCAGAAAAACGATATAGACCTACCCTGTAAATATATATTGTATTCATTATACCCATCCAAAAAAGTTCAGGACTTTTATGAACTTGAAAAAAACAAGATTCGAATACAAGTAGAAGAAAAAAGTTTCACATCAAAACACATTCCAGATTCAGTTAACTGGAATCAACTCCCCTCCGGAGCATATCGCCTTGTCATACAAACCACAGATACTCAAGGAAAAATTATCAGTAATGAAACTAATTTTATCTTATATTCTCCAAAAGACAAAGCCCTGCCTGTAAATGTCTCCGTATGGCTTCCCAAAGAGGAATATAATGTAAAACCTGGTAATACTATAAAAGTTCCTTACGGCACAGCTTTTAAAAATGCTTATGTATTGTATCAACTCTATGAAGGAGAAAAAATACTGGAAACTAAACAGCTAAAAATAAGCAACCAAAGTAAAGGTTTAAATGTTACATACAAAACCTCGTATAAAGAAAACTTACTTCTATCCTTGATATTCATTAAGAATGGTAAAATATATGATAGACAGATTATTATCAAAAAAGAAAAACCTAATCCTATATTACAAATCACAACATCAACCTTTCGAGACAAATTATCTCCAGGAGCCAAAGAAGAATGGACTTTTACCATAAAAGACCAAGCAGGGAATCCTGTTTCAGCACGGTTTATCAGTGAAATGTTCGATGCTTCTCTCGACGCAATCATGCCTCATAATTGGTATTTCAATCCCGTTCATACTTTCCAGCCTTATATCAATTGGCAAAAAGGATATTACAAATATCAACATACCTTCACCAGCCGTTATCAGCCTATAATAAACTGTAATGCATTCCAATACGACTTGTTAAAGGTCCCGTTCTCTATTTTATATTTAAATGAATATTCTAATGTCTCTTTCTTAACCAAATCTTCAACCTTTACAGGAAGACTATACAGATTGAAAATACGTGAAGGAGTGTTAAATGAAGCTGTTTCTACTGCTGACGCAGCAGGAAACATTATAACTCGACCTGAATTAGCAAAAATTCCGGATAACAAATTAAACATCAATCAAATTCAATCCTCATACAGACAAAATTTCAATGAGACAGCATTCTTCTATCCTCATTTACAAACAAATGAAAATGGAGAAGTAACTATTCGATTTACTGTTCCCGAAGCAAACACTCAATGGAAATTTATGGCTCTTGCATTTACAAAGCAGTTGCAATACAAATTGGAGCAAAGGACAACTATAAGTAGCAAATCGTTGATGGTAGCTCCTAACGTGCCCCGTTTTGTCCGTCAGGGAGATAATGCCAACATAGCGACCTTGATCAGTAATACTGGAGATTCTATATTGGAAGGAACAATTTACTTTGAGCTATTTGAGCCATATACTAACATCTCTGAACAACAAACATCTCAAATATTCATTTTAAGGCCCGGAGAATCAAAAACTGTTATCTATCCATTCACAGCTCCAGAAGATAACGATCTGATGGGATTTAGAGTAAAAGCTGTTACTCCAAAACTTTCTGATGGGGAACAGCACTGGCTGCCTGTTTTGCCTACAAAGACATTAGTCACTGAAGCTAAAAATTTCAATATTGGAGAAGGGAAAATAGAAAAAACGGTAGAAATGAACAATTTCATTAATAATCGTTCTAATACTCTCCAAAATTACCGAATGACTTTAGAATACACTGCAAATCCGATTTGGTATGCAATACAAGCTTTGCCTTCCCTCTCTGAAATTACCAATGAAAATGCAACCCAAATTTTCGCGTCTTATTATGCCAATACCATGGCTGCAGGTATTGCTGCTATGAATCCCCAAATAACATCTGCCATAAATATTTGGAAGGCTAACAACAAAAACAACAACTCCTTACGTTCAAATCTGGAGAAAAATGCAGAATTAAAATCTATATTGTTATCTGAAACACCTTGGGTCCTCGATGCTCAAACCGAAACCGAACAAATTCAAAATTTGGTACAATTATTCGATAAAAACAGAATTTCTTATTTACAAAATGAGGCTTTAAAAAAACTTCGTAATCTTCAAAGTAATGAGGGTGGATGGAGCTGGTTCAAACAAATGCAACCCAGCCAATTCATCACGTTAAACATTCTATATGGAATGAGCCAATTGACAGAAAGCGGAATGGTTCAATTTGATACCCCCACAAAAGAAATGCAAATAAAAGCATTATCATATGTAGATAAAAAAATAACAGATAATACATTTGCAAAAACAACTGACAGACTCTCTTATAATCAAATTGTTTATCTCTTTGTACGAAGCTATTACAGGGACATTCCTCTCTCTGGAAAAACATTGGATATCCATAAAGACATGATGAATCGTATGCTGAAACAATGGCCCGGATTCTCTTTATATGAAAAAGCTTTGGCTGCTGTAGCAATGTACAGATATGGTTTTGATAATGAAGCTCAACAAATAATCACATCTTTACGTGAATATGCAACAATTACTTCTCAATCAGGGATGTTCTGGCAAAATAACCGATCAACTTACAGCTATAGAAACAGTGCTATACAAGTACATACAGCTATCATGAATGCTTTTACAGAAATAACTCAGGACACTGTAGCATTAGATAAAATGAAAACGTGGTTATTACAACAAAAGCAAACCCAAAATTGGGGGAATGTACCATCAACAGTCGATGCTATTTACGCGTTAGTTCGAACAGGTAGTAATTGGACGAAGAATCTTAACGCAACGCAAATCAAATGGGGAGAAAAATGGCTTCCAGAGAATGAAAATAATAAAATTACCGGTTATATGCAATATAGCCGACAAGGACAAGAAATAAATAAAAGTCTGGGAAGCATCACAATAAAAAGTAACAATAAACAACCTTCTATAGGCGCAATTTACTGGCAATATTTTGATGATTTCAAAAATATAAAAAACTCCTCGACATCGGAACTATCCATCGAAAAACAACTTTTTGTAGAAAAAATAACTCCAGAAGGAAGCGAATATGTCCCTCTGAATACAACCCCTTTACATACCGGAGATAAAATAAGTATTCGATTGGTAGTAAAAGTAAATAGAGACTTGGAATTTGTATGTTTGTCTGACCAACGAGCCGCTTGCTTCGAACCGGTAGAACAGTTGTCTCAATATAAATGTAATGAACAAGTATGTTACTATCAAGAAACAAAAGATGCTTCAACCAATCTGTTTTTTGATTACCTGCCCAAAGGTACATATGTATTCAATTACAATGTAAGAGCCGACCGACCGGGCATATATAACAACGGGATTTCTACCATACAATGCTTATATGCTCCACAAATGGTTGCCAATACTGCCGGAGGTATGATTACAGTAAAATAAATATAGATAAAATTTATATTTTAATGTCGGTAAAAAGAGCGCCTAACCTATTTTACCGACATTATTTTTTACAAAAAGAATAACTTTTTATTTCCAAATAAATCCAATAATAACACTTATCACAGATTATAATTTACAAAATAAAGATATCAATAACGGAACGCTAATCTCCAAAATCATTCCATGGACTATGGCAACTGGAACAATACTTTTACCAGAACAACGGCTAATGACAGGCAGGCAAACATCCATCGAATTAATGCCAGCTACAGATACCGGTGCATATTTTCCAAATAAAGATGCGTAAAATGGAGCCCCGAACAAAGCTAACATCTCTCTGATAATATTAGCAAGTAAAGCTATAGTGCCTAATTGTGTTGCCATCTCCAAACCAATTGACGCCTCTTTGAACTGCACGATGAGCAAAGAAGATAAAGAATAGTAAGCAAATCCGCTTCCTATCGCCATACAATCATACACATTCCAAGTTTTCAACAACATACTTGCCATTGCAGAAAAAAGTAACGTTCCCAATATCGTAAATAATGGCAATAAAAAAACAGATACTTTTATATCTTGTAACATAGCGCCTATTTCTCCATTTGCGCCTATATTTAACCCTACTTGAATAATAAGTGCATATAGCAACCACATAGGAGCATTAACACAATAACCAGCCAGTTCTTCGTTCCCAAACATTCCACAAAATATTCCTGCCAAAAAGCTCCCTATAATAATCAAATTACTTTTCATTTTGGTCTCCTTTCTTTGATAATATTCTATACGCCAAATAAGAGGCGAATAAACTTCCCAATACACTGCAAACGGCTAATAATACTGCTTGTAAGCCAAAATTTCCAATATTATTAATTATATTCTTATCGGCACCTATTGTAATACCAAAAATAAACAACATTATAAAAATTGTATAAGAAATCGTGCTTTCCAGCTTTCTTAAAATATAGATTCGACGACATAGATAACCTATTCCTATCCCTATACATAATAGGCATAAAATCATAACCATATACATAACCATTTAATACGGGCAAAAAAATTCCTCAATTTCAATAATTAAGTCAAAAAAATCACTAAATATAAAAAAGACTTTAAGGAACAAGTCCTGAAAAAGGAAGTATAATTTAGATAAAACCACTAAACCAATGGACATGCACACCCAAAACACCACATGACATAAAGGTATTTTGTCTGTTAAAACTATTTAGAAAAATTTTATTCATATCTCAATGCATTGTCCTTATTCGGATGCAAAGGTAAGAATAAAACATCAAAATATCAAATTGCTATATATTTTTATATCATATAACAATATTTACATCGTTATAATATCAAATTGACATATTTTATCTAACAAATAACATCTATATCCATTATAGAACTCTGTAACACAATGATATCATCAGTTTCATCTTTAAAAAATATTATTCATTACAAAATACAAAAGGCAGTTGCATCTCTGTAACTGCCTTCCTTTCATATGTTTTATCAAGAATCAGATTTGAGCGGAGTGAGGGGGATTCGAACCCCCGAACCGTTTTAGGCGATTACACGCTTTCCAGGCGTGCCTCTTCAACCACTCGAGCATCACTCCAAAAATGAAATAGCTTTTACCGGGGATGCCCTTCGGCAAAAGCTGTGCAAATATAATTCTTTTTCTGAAATCAGGCAATTTAATCATCATTTTCTCTCAATAAAATAATATTTTATTAAAATCGGATCGTTACATCTGTACCAAATGTTACCGGCCTACCTTTCTGTGCAAAGCCATTATCTTGTTTTAAATTCTGAGCATTCATCACTTCAAAATAAAATGATTGATACCGACGATTAAAAATATTTTTTCCCCATATCTTTAAATTAAAAGGACCTTTGGTGAAAGAAAAACTCCCATTTACTAATTCATAATAAGGTTGTGATACGTCATTCAGTTCAGTCCAATAAATACGTCCTCTACCAAGATATTGCAAATCAATATCTATCTTATCAAACCACGAGCAATTTACCGGTATAGAGTAACCTCCTGTAATTGCCAATGTATGCTTCGGTGTAAATGGTACGTAATTATGCTTATAATCAATTTCTCCATCACTATTAGAAACAAAACAAGCATGAGTAAATCCATAAGAAACTGAAAACTGTAAATTATCCATCGGAACATATCGAAAAGATGCCTCTATACCTTTGCTGACTGAACGCCCAGAATTCTTGGTAATCCGTCCATATCCACTGATAACAGATATCTGCTGATTACGACAATCAATATAAAAGGCTGAAATATCTGCAAAAATACGATTATCCCCAAAAACAGAATGTCCTCCTATTTCGTAATTCCAGCTATGCTCCGGCCTATACGCAATAATATCCCGCATTGGCATACTCTCAGACACCTGTATTTCTGGAAATATTCCAGACGGCATTTGGTAAAATGCCGTCTGCATTATCTTCTCTCTTATTTGAGATTGTATCAAATTGGAAAACATCTGAAAATTATATCCTCCAGAACGATAACCACGTGCTGCAGAAAGATAGAGAACAGAAGATTTGCCAATCTTATACTTCAATTCAAATTTCGGGAGTAATTCCCACATATCCATTCGTTCTTTTCCTTCAATACTCAGAGGAATATCAAGAGGTATCAAAATAGGTATAACCAAATCTCCCCCTATAACAGAAGGGCGCACAACAGTCATCTGACCAGAAATATTCCCCCGCAAATTGTCGGCCGAGTATGTATTATGTTTTATACGAGAATTTTCGTAATCGAGGCGTAATCCTATTGTACCAGATAAACCATTAGTAAACATATTATTATAAACCAATTGTTTGAACATAGCCAATCCAAATGCAGGAGTCTGATAAGTACCATTAATATATAAATTATAATTATCAATGTCTAAAGACAAATCCGGCATTTTAGGATATTGCACCTTCAGAGCCAATAATTGAGTATTGGTCTGCCCTTCTATTAAATAAGAAATCCCATCTTTTTTAAAATTAACTGGACCATCAGTTCTCAATCCAGAGTAAAAACAAAAAATACCAGCCACCCATTGTAAATTTCTAAATGTATTCGACTTAAATACAACTTCTTGAGTAAATGCATTTTGTTTTTGTTTCTGTTGTAAAGTAAATACCGATAAAGGAGTAAAATCCTGGTCAAGATGCATATTATCCTTTAAATATTGATAACCAGACGTAGAACTCATAACAAAACACTCATGAGTATACTGTACAAAAAGACTTGTAGTCGAAAGATTTCGTTTATAAGAAGCCTCATCATTATAATTAATTTTTCCCCACCGTTTTTCAAATTTATCGTATTTACTATACGGATATCCATTTTGTCGACTATATTCAAAATCGGAAGATATATTTATCTTTAACCTACGATTGATGCGCCACTGTAATTGTCCCCGTCCTCCAGTGACCTCTGACGTTCCTGATTTTTCTCCAGTATATTCATTCATAAAATAACCATCATCCTTACGACATCGCCCATTTAAGGAAAATGCAAACTTTTCATTCACTTTATAACTATGCGACAATGCTACATTCCAAGCATTTCCATTGCCATATCCTCCTCGAATATTTGTACCCTGATAATCAAATGGAGAGCGAGTATAAATATTTACCAATCCTGCCATTGTATTTCGTCCATAAAGTGTCCCTTGCGGTCCTTTCAATACCTCAACTTTTTCTATATCCATAAAATCAAAATCAAAAGCACTTTTATCCAAATACGGAACATTATCTACATATAATCCTATTGCAGGTGAATTGATACGAGAACCTATACCCCTTATATAAACTGAAGATACTAATTTAGATCCATAATCCGGAACATAAAAATTAGGGGACAACGTAGATAAATCTTTTAACGATATAATCCGACAATCTTCTATATTTCGAGTATTAAACACTGTTATTGAAGCAGGGAATTCTAATAATTTCAATTCAGATTTAGGATTGGAAACTATTTGAATTTCCTGCAAATAATAATTTTTATATCCAGTCGAATCTGCATATTCTTCTCCTGCATTTCCAATTAAAGTCCATATAAAAAAGCATAAACACATAAGTTGTCGTCTTATCATATAAATCTTTCAAACTTTAAATAGTTACACCCTCACAAACTTTTTATTTATATCACAAAGGAATATGATAAACATTTAAGACACAATCGCTATATATAGTGATTTTTCCTATTCTCTATTCTATAATTTTATTTTTATACATAAACATTTTTCTACAATTTTACACATAATCAGTTATAAAAGTTATATCTTGTTATAAAACTAAAGCTAATTCACAAAACCTAACCTTCATTTTTTGCATATCTCATATATTTTATCGTAATTAGCAACCTATTATAAAAGCACCAGAAACAGATAAATTTAATTTTGAAGGAAGTTCTTTTGGATAAAGAAACTTTGTTCAAATTACTGGTATTTTTAAACAAAAGCTACTAATTCTTAAAACACACGTTATCTCGGGATATATTTTATATGCAACCCCTTGACGAATCAAAAATTGTTGAACAAATACAGAATCCAGAACAACGCAAAAAAGTATTTGCGACAATTGTCGCGCAATATAGTGAACCCCTATATTGGCAAATACGGAAAATGGTCATATCACACGATGATACTGACGATTTACTCCAAAACACATTCATGAAGGCTTGGTGCAATCTCGAATATTTTAGAGCTGAAGCCCGATTGTCTACATGGCTTTATCGCATTGCTATCAATGAGTGCATTACTTTCCTAAATAAACAACGCCAGGAGCAAAATATTTCCTTAGATAGTGTAGACGTATTTCTTTCCGAAAAATTAGAAGCCGATACTTGGTTTGATGGAGATAATCTCCAACTCAAATTACAAAAAGCGATATTAAGACTTCCTGAGAAACAACGATTAGTATTCAATATGAGATATTTCGATGAAATGAAATATGAAGATATTTCAGAGATATTAGGTACATCTGTCGGAGCTCTAAAGGCCTCGTATCACCATGCAGCAAAAAAAGTTGAAGAATTTTTATTACAAGCAGATTAAACCTTTTTGCCATACTTTTGTCTAAGCATTAGAATATATGGAAAAAGACAAAAACATATTGAAACAAATCAACCGGAAAACCGGCTTTAAAGTTCCTGAAGATTACTTCGAGAACTTAAACGACAGGATTATGTCTCATTTGCCCGCTATAGAAATAAAAGAAAAAACTCCAGTTTCTTTGTGGCAAAAATGTAAACCATGGATATACATGGCAGCTATGTTTGCCGGTATTTCTCTTATGATAAAAACTTTTGTCACTCCTAATCCAAGTGCAGACCAAGTTGTTACAACAACACAAGCCGATACATCTTCTCTCTCAGAGAGTGCTATCGATGATTATATTTTTTATAGTCATGTAGATGACTATACTATCTACGAGTATCTGGCAGAAGAGAAAAAATAAATATAATTCCAAAATATATGAAACAACTTACCATACTCTTCATATTTTTTTCGACATTTAGTTGGTGCAGTTTAACTTATGCACAAACGGTTTCTCCAAAAGCTCAAAACCGGCTAGAACAATTCAAAGCTGAAAAAAAAGCCTATCTAATAAAAGAGATAGGTCTAACACCTGCTGAAGAAAAACAATTTTTTCCTCTGTACGAAGAATTACAAAGCAAAAAATTTCAACTAAACCGAAAAGTGAGAGGAGAGATGAAACGTATTGCCCACTCAACAATGCCTGTCAGTGAAAACGAATATGCAGCTTCTGCAGCAGCAATCAATGATCTGCCTCTGCAGGAAGCTTTATTAGAAAAAGAATATTTCGAAAAATTCAAAAAAATCCTTTCCCCTAAAAAAATGTTTTTATATAAAAGAGCAGAGACTCTATTTGCTAAAAAATTATTGAAAGACCATAGACCAGCTAGATAGAGTTTCGTCAATTTTAAAATAAACCAAAAAAGATTTATCAAGGTGTCTATCAAGGCACCTTTTTCATTATATAGAAAAAGATTCTATTACAGTATCAAAAATCCACAAAATCCTTTATTTTGCTTTCAGTTCTTTGTTTTTAATATGCATTTAAATAACTTTGTAAAATCAAATTTATATAATATGGATGATCAAATAAAACAAATAGCCGAACGACTAATCGGATTACGTGATGCTTTGGATATTGACATAAAAGATATGGCCGAAACCTGTGGTGTGACAGAAGAAATATACAAAGGTTATGAAAGCGGCAATATTGATATTCCAGTAAGTACTTTACACCAAATTAGTATCAAATACGGTGTGGATCTTTCTGCTCTGATGTTTGGAGATGAACCTCGTATGAACTCATATTTTCTAACAAGAAAAGGTAAAGGTGCTGCGGTGGAGCGTACAAAAGCCTACAAATACCAATCTTTGGCTGCTGGATTTATGAACCGAAAAGCCGATCCGTTCATCGTTACAGTAGAACCTACTACCGAAACACAATCTATACACCTTAATACTCATCCCGGACAAGAATTTAATTTAGTTCTTGAAGGAAGGGTCATGTTGCAAATCGGAACTAAAGAACTGATTCTGGACGAAGGGGACAGTATCTATTTTGACGCAAACAGACCACATGGGATGAAAGCTCTTGATGGGAAACCCGTCAAATTCCTCGCCATTATTATTTAACAATATAACAGATAAACGATACGTTTATAAGACAAGAATATTATGTTAGAAAAATTTTTAGATAAGACCTCTTTTAGTTCCCAAGAGGATTTCATGCAAAATTTTAAGGTAAAGGTACCTGAAAATTTTAATTTCGGCTATGATGTCGTCGATGAATGGGCCCGCACTCAACCTAATAAAAAAGCTTTATGTTGGACAAACGACAAAGGGGAACACATCGACTTTACTTTTGCAGATATTAAACGGGAAAGTGATAAAACGGCCTCATATTTCAAGTCTTTAGGCATCGGTCATGGAGATATGGTCATGCTGATTCTCAAAAGAAGGTACGAATTTTGGTTCTCTATCATCGCTTTGCATAAATTAGGAGCCGTATGTATACCTGCAACTCACTTACTAACAGAAAAAGACATTATTTATCGTTGTAACGCGGCTGATATAAAAATGATAGTTGCTGTCGGTGACAAAATCGTTACAGATCATATCAATCGTTCCATAGCAGACTCTCCATCTTTACAACACTGCGTATCGATAGGTCCTATCGTTCCTGAAGGATGGAAAGACTTTCATGCAGGAATCGATGCAGCAAAACCATTCGAGCGTCCAAATTTTGTAAATAATAATAACGATACTTCCTTACTTTATTTTACGTCCGGTACAACTGGAAATCCTAAAATGGTGGCACATGATTTCACATACCCTTTAGGACATATTATAACCGGTTCATTCTGGCATAACCTTCATGAAGACAGCTTGCACCTGACACTTGCTGATACAGGCTGGGGGAAAGCTGTTTGGGGAAAACTTTATGGACAATGGATTGCTGGAGCAAATGTTTTTGTATATGATTTCGAAAAGTTCACACCTGCTGACGTATTAGTCATGATCGAAAAATATAACATAACGTCTTTCTGTGCACCACCGACAGTATTTCGATTTCTAATTCGAGAAGATTTGAGTAAATTTAATATCTCATCTCTGAAATATTGTACAATTGCAGGAGAAGCTCTAAACCCAAAAGTTTATGAAGAGTTTTTTAGAATTACCGGTATAAAACTAATGGAAGGTTTCGGACAAACCGAGACGACATTGACTATTGCCACTTATCCATGGGTAGAGCCCAAACCGGGTTCTATGGGTATCCGGAATCCTCAATACGACATCGATTTGTTGACCAATGACGGAAGATGGGCCGAAGATGGAGAACAAGGACAAATAGTAATCAGGACTGATAAAGGAAAACCTTTGGGATTATTCAAAGAATACTATCGTGACCCCGAAAAAACACAAGAAGCTTATCACGATAACATTTATTATACTGGAGATGTTGCTTGGCGAGATGAAGATGGGTATTTTTGGTTTGTTGGACGTGCTGATGATGTAATCAAATCATCCGGTTACCGTATCGGACCTTTTGAAGTAGAGAGTGCTTTAATGACACACCCAGCAGTAGTTGAATGTGCCATAACTGGAGTTCCTGACGAAGTCAGAGGACAAGTAGTAAAAGCAACCATTGTTTTAGCAGCAAGTTATAAAGAACGTGCGGGAGAAGACTTAATTAAAGAACTCCAAGATCATGTTAAACATGTCACTGCACCTTATAAATATCCTCGTGTCATTGAATTTGTTGAAGAATTGCCTAAAACTATTAGTGGAAAAATCCGTCGAGTTGAAATACGAAATAAAGATAACCAGTAAGTAAGACATTGATACACGATATTTAAATATGCAAGATAATGAATGGTTTGCCGGATCTCAAGATTCTGATTTAGGACAGATTATAACACGAGGGAGATTATTTGCCAAAGGTCAAAAACAATTCGATTCTTTTCCTATGCGTATTGAAATACAATGGCAATACAAAGGTGTTGAGGAAAATGGCATGCCAACAGACAAAGAAGCTGAGCTCACAGAACATGCTATGAATACTCTTACTGATATTGTTGAACGTAAAGATATCGCAATACTCTCTGCAATACATATGGGAGGAAATATGGCATGGTTTGTATATTACGCTCGGTCCATTGATGAGATGTCAGCTTTAATTAATGAGGCATTTAATCATTTTCCAAAGCTCCCTATACAAATAGGAGCAACAAAAGATGCACAGTGGTCTGATTACCAATCTCTATTAAAGACATTTGGGATTTAAAATTTTGCAACATGAAGAATGAAAAATCTGTATTATACCAATATAAACGAATTGCGGTAAAAATAGGAAGTAATGTTTTGACTCGAAAAGACGGAACATTAGATATCACCCGAATGTCTGCTTTAGTCGACCAAATAGCCGAATTGCACAAATCTGGTATCGAAATCATCCTAATTTCATCTGGCGCTGTAGCATCTGGACGAAGTGAACTAAAAGAACATAAAAAACTTGATGCAGTTTCAAGCCGCCAATTATTTTCTGCCGTAGGACAAGCAAAACTGATAAATCGATACTATGAACTATTCCGTGAACATGGGATTTCTTGTGGGCAAGTCCTTACTATGAAAGAAAATTTTGCTACACGTCGCCATTATCTGAACCAAAAACACTGTATGGATATAATGTTGGAAAATAACGTTATCCCCATAGTTAACGAAAATGATACAATATCGGTCACAGAATTAATGTTCACTGATAATGACGAACTCTCTGGACTTATCGCTACCATGATGGATATGGAAGCTTTAATAATATTGAGTAACATAGACGGTATATACAATGGCTCACCGGACGATCCAAAATCAACCGTTATAACAGAGATAAAAAATGGGAAAAATGACTTATCATCATATATCCAAACCCGCAAATCTTCTTTCGGTCGCGGAGGTATGTTAACAAAATGCAACATAGCTCGAAAAGTTGCAGATGAAGGTATTACTGTAATCATCGCAAATGGAAAGAAAGATAATATCTTACCTGATGTATTACAGATTAGTAGTAAAATGGTATGTACTCGTTTCTTGCCCTCTTCTAAAGCTCCTTCGAGTGTAAAAAAATGGATTGCCCATTCTGCAGGATTTGCTAAAGGAGAAATATATATCAATCAATGTGCGACAGAAATGCTACTATCTCCTAAAGCAATAAGCTTATTGCCTATCGGCATCACTCAAATCATAGGAGATTTCGAAAAAGGAGATATTGTCCGAATTTTCAATCACAAAAATGAAGCTATTGGTTTAGGAAGAGCCTCTTTTGATAGCAACAAGGCACGTAAGCTCATAGGTCAACAGGGAGCTAAACCGCTGATACATTACGACTATTTATATCTCGATTAAATAAAACCAATAATTATATTGCTCATAAATACAGTTTAAAGAAGAGTTTAGATTTATTCATTTCTATGTATAAAAATAAAAAAATAGACATATTTGTTGTATATTTATAAAATCGAATGAATAAAAATTATTATTTATATCCTTCTTTACCGTTTTTTTTCTAAATTTGTTATCAATAATATCATACAAAGAAAGCTATGTCATCAATAACAGGAATCCTTAAAGCTGTAAAAAATGCTTCCCGCAAATTGAATCTATTAGATGTAACAACAATAAATTCAATTTTAATGTCGGTTGCAGATGAAGCAGAAAAAGAAGTTTCATATCTTCTGAATGAAAATAAACGTGATTTAGAAGCTATGGACAAATCAAATCCCAAATACGACAGACTCATGTTGACAAGTGCTCGTATTTCCGGAATAGCTTCTGATATACGTAAAGTAGCAGCTCTTCCCTCTCCTTTAGGGCATATTTTAAACGAAACAATACGCCCCAATGGAATGAAAATATGTAAAATTTCAGTACCATTCGGTGTTATAGGAATTATTTATGAAGCACGCCCCAATGTAACATTCGATGTTTTTTCTCTATGTTTAAAATCGGGAAATGCCTGTGTTTTAAAAGGTGGTTCTGAGGCTCAATACTCAAACAAAGCAATTCTAAATGTTATTAACAATGTGTTGACAAAGTTTGGAATTGACTTAAATACAGTAGTTTTACTATCAAATGAACGAGAAATAACTTCCGAATTATTAACAGCTGTTGATTATGTCGACTTGGTTATTC
>NZ_LN877939.1:1337919-1352085 GCF_001403595.1 Gabonia massiliensis
CCGAGGGAGTAAAAACTTGATTGAATTTGTCAGAAATAATTCACTGGTCCCAGTCATAGAAACCGGAGCAGGAATTTGTCATACCTATTTCGATAAATACGGAGACGTAAAAAAAGGAACTAATATTATCAATAACGCTAAAACCAGACGGGTCAGCGTTTGCAATGCTTTAGACTGCTTGCTCATTGATAGTGAAAGACTAAACGACCTCCCTGCATTATGCTCATCCTTATCTAATAGTCATGTTATAATATACGCTGACGAGGAAGCTTATAAAGTTTTACAAAATCAATATCCAATGGAACTTTTGCGGTTGGCAAACGAGAAAAGCTTCGGTACAGAATTTTTAGATTATAAAATGGCAATAAAAACAGTGCATAGTATGGATGAAGCATTGGAACACATCAACCATTATTCTTCTAAACATAGTGAATGTATTATTAGTGAAGACAAAAGCCGTCAACAACGCTTTATCAAAGAAGTAGACGCTGCTTGTGTATATAGCAACGTTTCTACAGCATTTACTGACGGAGGACAATTCGGATTTGGCGCTGAAATAGGTATCAGCACCCAAAAATTGCATGCAAGGGGTCCTATGGCCCTTCCGGAGCTTACTACATACAAATACGTAATTTGGGGAGATGGACAAATACGTCAGAATTAATTTTTTATATCTTTATCAAAATTGTCCTATTTCCCTTCAAAAAAAGTCTAAAAAGGAAGTTATATAAACGATAAATTTGTAGTTTTACACANGATAAAGAGTAACCGTTTTGGATACCAAGAATTAGGTAAGAATAAAACTTTGATGATGATTTTCTTCAATTCAAGTTTACGTACCCGTCTCAGTACTCAAAAGGCTGCAATAAACTTAGGTATGAATGTAATGGTATTAGATATCAACCAAGGAGCCTGGAAACTAGAAACAGAACGAGGAGTCGTCATGGACGGGGATAAACCAGAACACCTTTTAGAAGCCATACCCGTAATGGGTTGCTATTGTGATATTATTGGTGTCCGCTCTTTCGCCAAATTCGAAAATAAAGAAGATGATTATCAAGAAAAAATATTAAATCAGTTTATTCAATATTCTGGCCGACCTGTATTTAGCATGGAAGCCGCAACCCGACATCCATTACAAAGTTTTGCAGACTTGATTACAATTGAAGAATATAAAACTAAAGAAAGGCCCAAAGTTGTATTAACCTGGGCACCTCATCCACGGCCACTTCCTCAAGCTGTAGCAAACTCTTTTTCCGAATGGATGAATGCTACAGACTATGAATTCGTAATTACTCATCCCAAAGGATATGAGCTTGCCTCTGAATTTGTAGGAAATGCAAAAGTAGAATATAATCAGAAAAAAGCCTTTGAAGGCGCAGATTTCATATATGCTAAAAATTGGTCTGCTTATACGGATCCAAATTATGGAAAAGTAATCAATACAGATCGGTCTTGGACTGTAGACTCCGAAAAAATGGCATTAACAAACAATGCGTTCTTCATGCACTGCTTACCTGTACGACGAAATATGATTGTAAGTGACGACGTAATCGAAAGCTCCCAATCTATTGTCATACCAGAAGCTGCAAATCGAGAAATATCGGCCCAAGTTGTATTAAAACGTATTTTGGAAAGTCTATAACAAAATCAGTCTTTTTTAAGAGGACCCAATATATACAACTATGAAAAAATCTTTTACCTATATCATCATTTTATCTATGATATGCTTTACCATATCGGCACAGCAGAGAGATACCAATACGAAACAATGGAGTAGTGGGATGCTTTCGTGGGAAGATTTCCAAGATACAACCAATATAAAAGGAGTGTCCTCAATATTAAAAACAAATTTAGGAGTAGATATTGAAAAGACTAAAGAAGGAAATACTAAAACAATACAACCACGGGCATATGCTTATATCGATCGGTCTCAATCCAGAATAGTCCCAAGTGAAAAGTCAGATACACTATTACGGTATTATCAAGCAACATTCGACCTTCTTGAGCTTTATAGAAGGAAATTACAAAACGAATTAAATAAAGGACTCACTGGGATAGATGCAGAAAACGAACATCGACATTATATGCAATTATATAATGAACAATGTGAAAAAATGGCAAAAGAAACAGCCAAAGGGCAAAATCAAAACAAAATGCGAGAATGGGAATTATACATTATTCAAGAACTTAGAGCTACGCCTTTATCTTCAACTCCACTTATACAACCTCGTGGGTTTGGATATGGTATTCACATTGGATTCGGTGCAATTTTTCCAATAGGAGATAATTTATTAAACTATTTTTCCCCAGCCTGGCAATTTCATTTAGGTCTCGATTTTGCATATAAAAGAGCTCACCTGCTTTTAGACATGGCTGCAGGCTCCACAAAAATGAAACAAGATTTATCTATTACGTACGATAAAGGTACACAAGAAACAACTTGGATAAAAGGACAGCATCCATCTTATTCTCAATTCTCAGTAGCCTTGGGGTATGAAATGGTAGATAATAAACATTTTTCTATGATGCCATTCATCGGTGGTACTCAAACCGAGTATTCACGAGTTCTTGACCGTCAAGGACAAGATAAAGTCAATATATACAAAAATGATTTTAATATAACAGCTGGAATAAATTTTGATTATCGTTTTTCAACTATCGTATCTCTGGTTCCATCTTTTTGGTTTGGACATCGTGAAATGTTCACTTCATCCATACGAACACGTATATATATAAATTATGGTAAATACGACTTTATGTTGAAAGGTGTTCAGGTGGGTTTTTCTGTTAGCTATTGTGGATTTGGCCGTTTATTAAAAATTTCCCAAAACTAAAAAATCAACGAGCTGTTATATGAAAACACCCTTGTTTTATCTCATAACGGATATAACACTTATTTTGTTTTCGAAGGGCCAGTAGCACTTCAGCTAACAAATGCTTAAGCTGAGCATCAGCAACAGTATATCTATTATCTGTTCGTTGGAAACGGGAATATGCAATATCAAATGTAGTACCAAAACGATGTGCTGAATTTGAACTGGCATTACTGTTCTTTTTTCTTAGTCTTGATATATCATTCTCAGCACGCAATACACTAGTAACAATTATCTTATAACTACCTCCTCCTCTACTCTGAAGAGAATCAATAAAATTTCGTCCTATTGTATCTAATAAATCCCGAGCTTTCGGAACTAAAAAAGGAATTGAATGTGATAGCGAATCAATGGAATAATAATCACAATCCTCTATCTGACATAATGCTTCTCCCAAATCAAATGCCTCCTCACGAGAATGTATCGGATTAATACCCAAACTCATGGCCGAAGATAAATGAACATCATTCATATCATTAAATGTTGATGAATATCGGCCAAACGGATTAATACGGATATCTTTTTTCACTGGAATCATTCTCTGTTCTTTTCTTTGCGAACATCCACCTAAAAAGACAAATAAAATTAACAAAAAATATATTACTATCTTCACTAAAAATTTTTCTTAACTAAATGAGGAACTATAATGCTTCACAAACTTAGAAAATTTTTTCTTTTCTACGAAATTTTTCATTAACCCCAATTTTTCATTGTAGAAAATAAACTTCAGATTTCAAATATTTGTTATATCTTTAATGAATTTTCTATCAAGATTTTTGTTTATAATTTTATGGAAAAAATAACTGTCCCTGTTCTTGAAATGAGTTGTGCTGTATGTGCTAATAACGTAGAAAATGAAGTACGCTCAATACTTGGAGTCGATTCTGCTACTGTCAATTTTGCAGCAAATACCCTTACTGTATCATTCGATCCGAAAAAAACATCATTATTACAGATAAAGTCGGCTGTACAAGCAATCGGATATGATTTAGTCATCGAAGAAAATAACAGAGAAAAAATCCAAGAAAAAGCTGAAAAACAACATTACCAAAGTATAAAAAAGCGTACCATAACAGCATGGATATTATCTATACCTCTCATGGGTATATCTATGACCATCATGCATCAAAATTGGGCAAACTGGGTAATGCTTTTACTTACTCTCCCCATCTTATCATTTTGCGGCCAATCTTTCTATATAAACGCATGGAAGCAACTCCGTCATAAATCGGCTAATATGGATACCTTGGTCTCTTTAAGTACAATAATAGCCTTTTTATTTAGTTTGTTTAATACTATTTATCCAGACTTTTGGACAAAACGCGGCCTTGAACCACATGTTTATTATGAAGCTGCCGGCATGATTATTGCATTTGTTCTACTTGGAAAACTAATGGAATCCAAAGCTAAAAACAATACATCATCTGCAATAAAGAAACTAATGGGGTTACAACCTCAAACAGCACACCTACTCACTACTGAGGGAGAAAAAGAGGTTCCTTTAAATATCCTAAAACCCGGAGATCTTATTCGAGTAAAACCTGGAGAAAAAGTCCCTGTAGACGGAATTGTGTTCGACGGAAATTCATACGTAGATGAAAGCATGATAAGTGGAGAGCCTATCCCTGTAGAAAAGCAAAGCAAAGACAAAGTCTTGGCCGGAACAATCAATCAAAAAGGTACTTTTTCCATTACAGCGACACAAGTAGGAACACAAACCATACTCTCTCAGATTGTACATATGGTTCAAGAAGCACAAGGCAGTAAAGCTCCTGTGCAACGAATTGCAGATAAAATCAGTTCTTACTTCGTACCAATTGTTATTATAATTGCAATTATCACCTTTATCGTATGGTTACTTGTCGGAGGTAATGATTTCTTTTCCTATGCTCTTTTATCTGCAGTTTCCGTTCTTGTAATAGCTTGTCCCTGCGCTTTGGGATTGGCAACTCCAACAGCTCTTATGGTTGGAATAGGAAGAGGTGCTGAAAATCATATCTTGATAAAAGATGCTTTTGCTCTCGAAAATCTTTGCAAAGTAAATTGCATTGTATTAGATAAAACTGGAACTATTACCCAAGGACACCCTGCTGTAACAGCAGAAATATGGTTACAAACACCTGATACAGAAATGCTGTCTGTACTATTAAGTGCCGAACAAAAATCAGAACATCCTCTTGCTCTTGCCATGACCGATTTTCTATTAAAAAAAGAGATTCAGCCTATTTCTGTCACTTCCTTTCAAAGTCTTACAGGGCAAGGAATTACAGTAGAATATAATAAAAATTTTTTTTGGGTAGGGAGTTTAAAAATGGCAGCAGACCAAACAACAACATTCCCTGAATCCGTAAAACCTGTACTCAAACAATGGCAGAATGATGGTCAAAGTATCGTTTGTTACGGTAAGCAAAATAGAATATTAGCCATTTTTGCATTATCTGATCCTATAAAAGAAAGTTCAAAATATGCCATTTCTTCATTACAAAAAAAAGGTATTGAAATACATTTACTAACTGGAGATAATCGCCATACAGCAAACTCGGTTGCTCTAAAATTAGGAATAAAAAATATACAAGCAGATGCACTTCCTTCAGGTAAGGAAGAATATATCAAAACCCTTCAAAACAAAAAGAAATTTGTTGCCATGGTAGGAGACGGAATAAATGATTCTCAGGCTCTCGCTCGTGCCGATGTCAGCATTGCAATGGGTAAAGGGACAGATATTGCCATGGATGTTGCCATGATAACATTAATCACTTCAGATTTATCTTTATTATCCAAAGCAATCAATTTATCTCGGAGAACCGTACGGATTATCCGAGAAAATTTATTTTGGGCTTTCATTTATAATATTATAGGAATACCTATTGCTGCAGGATTATTATACCCAATATGCGGGATATTACTAAATCCGATGTGGGCAAGTGCAGCAATGGCTTTTAGCTCAGTATCGGTAGTACTCAACAGTCTTCGTCTAAAATGGATAAAAATAAACTAAATAATAAATTATGGAACGTACTTTTAAAACAAATGCTAAATGCGCCGGTTGTGTGGCAAAAATCGGAGAAAAATTAAATCATACTCCAGAAATAACAGAATGGTCTATAGACTTAACCAATCCCAACAAAACCTTACTTATTAAGTCTTCTTTAACAGATGATAAAATAATAACTTTAGTTTCAGAAGCAGGATTCAAAGCTGAAAAATTAGCATAAAAATAAGACACCTTTAAAAGTGTCTTATTTTTATGCTAATTTTTCTCATTATCAAACACATGTTTGACATAATTATATCCATATTTATCATAACGAAAAACCATTTGTTGCAACTTTTCTAGAAATCATCTATAGTTTTCATTTTGAAAAATGACAACATTTTTATTTCGAGCCTTATTCAACATCTCAAGCTTCATTCCCGTGGTAAACCTGAATATATTCTGATTTTTATAATTCTTTATTTCCCAAAGAGAAATAAACACATGCATTTTTTATTAATGAGAAATCCTTTATCATCTTTCAAATTAACATTTTGAGGTAAAAGTATCACTTAAAATAATCAGCCGTAACTAATAGCTTTTGACAAGAAAAGAATAAACTTACGAACATAACAAAAATAGAAAAATGTTTCATGGCCGATCTAACTGTAATCTAAATACACAATAACAAAAGCCCTATTTCTCCTTTTTAAAATGGTTTCCATCCCAAACATATTCTAATGATGAATCCCTTAAATAAGGCTTTATTTGTTTATACATTTCTTCTGGCATATATTCATCTATAGTATACGTTATTTGCAAATTATCATTTCCTTCACAAAAATCATACCGCATCAAAGGAATATCGACCCTTTGAATCATTTCATTGGCATCCCCATTAAATTTCCCATCATCTAATAAGAAATCCCTATTATCGGGTAAAACAATAAAATCTTTCTTATCTAAAGGTTTCCAATTCGTATCATAAAAATCAATACGACTATCACACGCTGGTGCACAAACTGTATTCACAACAGCAATAACTGTTTCTTCTTTCCCTTTTAACGGAAGTAATTTTATTTGCATAGTAGATGAAGATGATAAACCAACAGAAATATAGTTATCCGATAATGCAGTTACATCTGATCTCCCTCCAAGAGAATTTGTTATCCCACCTTTTTGTGAATGTTGAAAAAGGTCAATCATGTCCTTTCTTCTATTTGTTTCAATTTGAGGTAACAATTCATCGGGCATAATAATAAAGAAAGATGATACTCTCTGTGCTTCCACAGATACGGCTATAAATAAAGAGAAAAAAAGATATATAATCGTACGCATACTAAAGCTCTATTTCTGTTGTTAAAGTTACAAAAATAATCATATTATCCAATCCTCAAGATATTTAAGCAAGTTTTATTTACTCCCCAAATAGAGAAAAAACATACCTATCAACACTAAAATTAAATCAATTGCCTTATTCCTAATATTTCGTTCCTTAAAGAAAAATATTCCTGCCACAAAACTTACCACTACCCCACTCCTTCTCACCATAGAAACAATAGAAATCATAGAGTCAGGATAACTAAGAGCATAGAAATAAACAAAATCAGCTATAACTAAAAATAGCGAAATAAAAAAAATACTGTTACGCCATTGAAAAGGGGTAGTAACTTTTCTTTTAGGATACCATAATAACAATAATATTATAAACATGATGGCCATCTGGTAATAATTATACCAAACCTGTACAGTCATACGGTCAAATCGTGCCATCAAATATTTATCATATAAACCACTAACGGCTCCCGTTACTGTAGCAAGAACTATAAACCATATCCAAATATTATGTTTAAAATTTATGCCTTCCTTTTTCCCAGCAGACGAAAGCAAAAAAAATGAAATAATAGCCAAACTTACACCTATCCATTGAAACAAATTCAATCGTTCCCCAAATACAATAAGGGCACCCAGTAATGTCAAAACTGGCTGAGAAGCTTTTATGGTTCCTGCAATTGTTATAGGTAAATGTTTCGTCGCAAAATAGGCAAATAGCCACGATGATAAAACTATTATTGATTTAAGAATAATATACAAATGTGTCTCAAATGCAACTTTAGGAACATAGAACATTGTATCCTGTATCAATGTCGGACAAAAACGAGACATCAATATAATCGGAAGAAATAGTAAACTGCAAAAGACAGTATTAAAAAAAAGAACAGGAATAACGGCATTCTCATTTAATGCTGCTTTTTTGAAAACTTCATACATTCCTAACAAGGCTGCTGATATAAATGCTAATGTCAACCACATAATAGAACTATACTGGATAAAAGATTTTTTTTACTGGAAAATAGAATTCTATTCTCTAGTATAAAACTATTTCATAAAAATATCATCCGGATACGAAATATCCATAAGAAACAATGCATTACCCGGCATTGATACCCCCGCTTTGCACCTATTTTTCTGCTCGATTATATGGCAAAAATCTATAACAGATATTTTTCCACGTCCCACATCTATCAACGTACCAACTATAGCTCGAACCATATTTCGCAGAAAACGATCGGCCTGAATAATAAAAACAGCCTTATTATCCATTATTTCCCAACGAGCTTGCATTATTCGACAATTATTTGTTTTTACGTCGGTATGCAACTTACTAAAGCTGGTAAAATCCGTATAATCAAACAAATGGCTAGCAGCCTGATTCATTTTTTCAAAATCAAGACTACCATGATATCTCCAAGCATATCGTTCTTCAAATGGACTTTTACTTCCGATTACATAATAATGATAAGTACGAGACATAGCATCAAAACGACTATGGGCGTCATTCTTTACCGGAACAACTTTATAAGTTGCAATATCTGAAGGTAATACTCGATTTAATTTATCACAAAAAGAATCGAGATTGGTAATAACCGTATCTACATCAAAATGAGCAACCATTACTCGAGCATGTACCCCCGCATCAGTCCGCCCAGCTCCGACAACAGATATCTTTTCACGCAATATAAGAGATAGAGACTCCTCTACACACTCCTGTACCGTTATACCATTTGGTTGTATCTGCCATCCATGATATCGGAAACCATCGTAAGCAAAATATAGAAAATATCTCTGCACGAGCTTATTTTTTAATCCTTTTCAAGATAAGTATATCCATACAATCCTGACCGATAATTTGAAAGAAATTCTCGTCCTTCTTCAGGTGTAATTATCCCTGCTTTCATAGAACTTGTTACCCAAGTCTCTACACTACGTACCATCTTCTTTGGATTAAATTGGACATAATCAAGAACTTCAGCTACAGTCTCACCATCAATCACCTGATCTATTTCATAACGGTCTTTGTATACACTTACATGAACAGCATTGGTATCACCAAAAAGATTATGCATATCTCCAAGAATCTCTTGATATGCTCCCACAAGAAATACACCTATATAATAAGGTTCTTTCGTTAACGTATGTACAGGCAAATGATAATTAAAATTACGCGTGGAGATAAAATTATCGATTTTACCGTCCGAATCACAAGTTATATCTTGTATGGTTGCTGTTCTATCAGGTTTTTCATCCAATCGACTAATAGGCATTATAGGGAATATCTGGTCTATTGCCCATGAATCTGGCAAAGATTGGAATAATGAAAAATTACAAAAATACTTATCTGGAAGCATTTTTGAAATTTTTTTTAGTTCCTCCGGAGCATGCTTTATTTCTGAAGCAATGGCAAAAACTTCACGTGCCACTGACCAGAATAATCTCTCCACCTGAGCCCGTGTTCGCAAATCAAGCATACCTAAACCAAATAAATCTAAAGCCTCTTCTCGTATCTGCAAAGCATCGTGCCAAGACTCTATCAAACGTGGTTGGTTGATAGACTCCCACAACTGATACATATCATGTACCAATTCATGGTCGGAATCACTAATCTCTTCATTCTCATCCCAAGATGGCAATGTCGCAGTCTCCAATACCTCAAATATCAAAACTGAATGATGTGCAGTAAGAGAACGTCCAGACTCCGTTATTATATTAGGTTGTGGAATATCATTCTTTATACAAGCATCTACAAGAGAAGATATAGAGTCATTCACATACTCTTGTATAGAATAATTCATACTACTCTCACTACTTGACGAGCGGGTTCCATCATAATCAACTCCCAATCCTCCACCTATATCAACAAAATCAATATCAAAACCCATATTATGGAGTTGAACATAAAATTGAGATGCTTCCCTCAACGCATTCTTAATACGGCGTATCTTTGTTACCTGACTGCCTATATGAAAATGAATTAAGCGCAAACAATCTTTCATTTTATTCTTTTCGAGTATATCAAGTGCCTCAAGCAATTCACTCGAATTCAATCCAAATTTACTAACATCTCCTCCAGATTCTTCCCATTTACCACTACCAGAACTCGCAAGTTTAATACGAATGCCAACATTCGGTCGTATTTTCAACCGCTTCGATATTGAAGCAATCAACTTTAATTCATTCAATTTTTCTACAACAAGGAAAATACGCCGACCCATTTTTTGAGCAAGCAACGCTAACTCTATATAATTCTCATCTTTATACCCATTACAAATTATCAATGAATTTTCATCAATATTTATCGCTAACACTGCATGGAGTTCAGGTTTAGATCCTGCTTCAAGTCCTATATTAAATTTTTTACCATGACTTACGATCTCTTCCACAACAGGTCGCATCTGATTTACCTTAATCGGATAAATAATAAAATTTTGAGCGGTATATCCGTATTCATCTGCGGCTTGCTTAAAACAACGAGATATTTTTTCGATACGATTATCAAGAATATCAGGAAAACGTACCAAAACCGGAGATGTAACATCCCGAACTTGTAATTCATCCATTAACTCTTTCAGATCAACGCCTGCACTACCTTCCCTAGGAGTGACAGTAACATGACCTTTATCATTAATAGTAAAATATTTCAGCCCCCAACCGTTGATATTATACAGCTCAGCTGAATCATCAATACGCCATCTTCTCATTCTTCGTAAATCTGAATTTTCTGTTAATCTTAATAAATTCACTCATAATATAAAAAACGAGATTAATTTATCGCTTTCTATAATTTGTAATGAGCGGCAAAAGTACAGATAAAAAATGAAAGGAAAAAGGGTATATTTAAAAATCATAAGGTCAGGAGCATAGACATTAAAACAACTTAACGGAAAACATAAGAATCATCTCTGATTACTCTAATTGATATATTAAAATAGAATTCATAAAATCAAATATTCAAGGCTTAAAAAGATTAGACAAAATTCAAGCTTTTTTATGTCGACAATCCTTTTTTTCGTCATAAAATATTAACTTTGCATAGTTTTTATTTATTAACGAAATAACAATAAACAAAATGGTTAATTACAAAGATTTAGGTCTTGTAAACACAAGAGAAATGTTTGCAAAGGCTATCAAAGGAGGATATGCTATCCCTGCATTTAACTTCAACAATATGGAACAATTGCAGGCTATTGTCCAAGCTGCTGTAGAAACCAAATCACCAGTTATCCTTCAAGTATCAAAAGGTGCCCGTAATTACGCAAACCAAACATTACTTCGCTATATGGCAGAAGGAGCTGTAGAATTTGCAAAAGAATTAGGATGTGCTCATCCAGAAATCGTTCTACACTTAGATCATGGAGATTCCTTTGAATTATGCAAATCTTGTGTAGACATGGGATTTTCCTCAGTTATGATAGATGGTTCTCATCTTCCTTATGATGAAAATGTTGCTTTAACAAAAAAAGTTGTTGAATATGCACATAAATATGACGTAACTGTAGAAGGTGAACTTGGAGTATTAGCCGGTGTTGAAGATGAGGTTTGTGCAGAACATCACACATATACCAAACCAGAAGAAGTTGTAGACTTCGTGACCAAAACTGGATGCGATAGTTTAGCTATTTCTATTGGAACCTCACACGGAGCTTACAAATTTAAACCTGAACAATGTACTGTAGATCCTAAAACCGGACGCTTAGTTCCTCCTCCATTGGCATTTGATGTATTGGACGGTGTAATGAAAGAACTTCCGGGATTCCCAATTGTTCTCCATGGGTCTTCTTCAGTTCCTCAAGAATATGTCGAAATGATAAATCAATATGGAGGCAAATTAGATGCAGCTATCGGTATTCCAGAAGATGAATTACGTAAAGCAGCTAAATCCGCCGTTTGTAAAATCAATATTGACTCTGATAGTCGTTTGGCCATGACTGCTGCTATTCGCAAAGTCTTTGCCGAAAAACCTGCAGAATTCGACCCTCGTAAATATTTAGGTCCAGCCCGTGATGAAATGAAAAAATTATATATGCATAAAATTATCAATGTATTAGGAAGCAACGATAAATTAAGCTGCTAACATAATACATAAATAAGAGCATCATATAAACAGGGATATATCAACATATTGGTATATCCCTGTTCGTTTAGAAATATTTCAGTTTTTCTTTACAAAATTTATAGAAATACATAATAAATTGTAACCAATATGTATTTTAATAACACAAAAGAAATTATACAAGAACTAAATAGAGCAGGGCAATCCCATAAACCGACTTTATTCATCATTAGTTTTAATACGCAAGAAGGATTCTTATATCCTCTTAATAAAATTAATAACCAAAATATACTTTATGATTTTAATGGAATATCCAATATCCCCGCTCATTATACACCCTCTAGTAAAGAATTCTATTGGAAACCTCATTATATACCATTTAAAGACTATCAACAATCATTTAATATCGTAACCCAAAATCTATTATTAGGTAATTCTTTTCTTACGAATCTAACCTGTGCCACCCCTATTGAATGTAACCTGTCATTAAAAGAAATATTTTATAGGGCTAATGCAAAATATAAACTTTGGATAAAAAATAAATTTGTTGTTTTCTCTCCTGAAATATTTATACAAATCCATCCTGACAGAACGATATATTCTTATCCAATGAAAGGAACAATTGACGCAAACGAACCAGATGCAAAATATAAGATATTAAATGATAAAAAAGAGTCAGCCGAACATGCAACGATTGTAGACCTAATACGAAATGACTTAAGCATTATTGCAGATAAAGTAACTGTTTCCAAGTATAGGTACATTGATACAATAACAACACATCAAGGAAAACTTCTACAAGTCAGCTCCGAAATAAAAGGTATCCTACCAGAAAACTATCTTAATACATTAGGTGATATAATATTTAAATTACTCCCAGCCGGATCAATCAGCGGAGCTCCCAAAAGAAAAACAGTAAAAATCATTACAGAAGCCGAAAATTATGACCGAGGATTCTATACTGGTATAATGGGAATATATGATGGTAAGAAAGTCGATAGTGCTGTAATGATTCGTTTTATCGAACAAAATGCACAAGGTAAATATCTATTTAAAAGCGGAGGAGGAATCACTGCTAAAAGTAAAATTCACAATGAATATAATGAAATAAAACAAAAAATATATGTGTCAATTTATTGAAAGTATAAGAATTGAAAATGGTAAAATTTGGAATATTGATTTCCATAATCAAAGAATGCACGAAACTCAAAAAGTACATTTCAACATAACTAAATTTTTAAATATAAAATCTCTTATTTCGCCAGAGGGATATTCTAAACGTACTAAATGTAGAATAATATATAATGAAAATATTATCAGCATCGAATACTCTACCTATCATCTAAGACCAATCAATTCTCTACAACTCATACAATACAATAATATAGATTATTCTTTTAAAAAGTGCGACAGAAACTTACTTAATGAACTATTTTCAAAAAGAAACAATTGTGACGATATCTTAATTGTAAAAAATAATCTTCTTACAGATACAAGTACATGCAATATAGCTTTATTCAACGGGCAAGACTGGTATACTCCCCAAAAACCCTTATTAAAAGGAATTCAACGTCAATACCTCCTCTCTAAAGGATTAATCAAAGTAAAGGATATTCATATCTCTGACCTTATTCAATATAACCGCATTCGATTATTTAATGCCTTAATAACATTCGGTGAAATAGAATTTCCTACAAACCTGATATATAAAGAACAAGAATAATTAGTTCCGCGGAAGAGATTGGCTCTCTCTGACAGAAATATTAAAATAGAGCAAATAAATTACCGCAAACCTCAGATAAGTCATCTAAAATATTCTAAAAAATCTCTGTTATTCATAACTTCTATTTATTCCTAAATACATAATTAATTATTAGAAAGAGGATGGAAATAATATTCTTATCCTTTTGAGTGATCCGGGAAGG
>NZ_LN877940.1:0-89828 GCF_001403595.1 Gabonia massiliensis
AAAGCGGTGCAAAGATAATCCTTTTTATTCTTCAATCCCAAACTTTTTTGCTACTTTTTTTTAACTTTTTCCTTATATCACTCTGTTTATGCTGGTTACATCATAAAAAAAATCCGGTTCCAATTATACTTTCAATAAAGTAGCATTCTCATTTCATATTTTGTATTTTTGCTTATCAAAGAAAATAATATAAATATGAAACAAACTTTGGTCTTTGTAATTACTTTTTCTTTCATATTGTCAAACAATATGAGGGCCCAAAAACTATGCACACCTGAAGACAGTATATACATCGAAAACTTATTAAATGAAAATATTCATGCGAAAACAAGAAATGATTATGTTTTCTTTTATGCAAAAAAACTACAAGGAACCCCATATGCTGGTGGTACATTAGATACTTGTCTAAATGAAAATCTAATCATCAACTTACATGCTTTTGATTGTACAACTTTTGTTGAAACAGTTTTAGCCCTAGCCACCACCAAGCAAAAAAATCAAAAATCTACAAAAGACTTCGCTCAAACATTACAATACATAAGGTACCGTAATGGTGTTATCAATGGATATACTTCTCGATTACATTATTTTAGTGATTGGATACTAAATAATATTCAAAAAAACATAGTTAAAGAGATAACTCAAGAATATTCAATAGACAGAGTTCCTTTACATTTATACTTTATGTCAAAACACCCGGAAAGATATAATGCTCTGAAAGATAATCTAAAAGCCATCGAAGAAATCAAAAGATATGAAAATAGCATAGCAATGGACAGCATTTATTACATTCCTAAAAACAAATTAGAAAATATAGATTTATCTTGGATAAAAAGTGGAGATATTATCGCAATAACTACAGATCGTCCCGGATTAGATATTACCCATGTCGGAATAGCACAAAATATAAATGGACACATATATCTTATACATGCATCATTGAATGCACGTAAAGTCATAACAGAAGATGTTCCTTTATCAAAACAATTGTCTAAGTTCAAGAATCAAACTGGAATACGCATAATACGCCCTTTATAAAAAGGACAGATTTTTTAATAAATCCTAACTTAACAAATTCATCCCTATCGCATGTATTCTGGATAAGGATGAATTTCTCATTTAGGGGCGTATCAGATCCTTAACATGATTAGCAAATATCACATTCTTATTTTTTTATAACCATAAACTGCATCTTTTCCTAACTCTTCTTCAATACGTAGTAATTGATTATATTTAGCCATACGATCTGAACGGCTTAACGAGCCTGTTTTTATTTGTCCAGCATTCGTCGCAACTGCAATATCAGCTATAGTCGTATCTTCTGTTTCCCCTGAACGATGAGAAATTACTGCAGTATAACTATTTCGTTGTGCCATCTCAACAGCTCTCAGTGTTTCAGTTAACGTTCCTATCTGGTTAACTTTAATTAAAATCGAATTTCCACAACTCGTATGAATTCCTTTCTCTAAGTATTCAACATTGGTTACAAACAAATCATCACCTACTAACTGACATTTTTTGCCTATTAATTCCGTCAATAATTTCCACCCATTCCAATCATCTTCGCTCATACCATCCTCAATAGAGTCTATCGGATATTTATCAATTAACGTTTTCAAATAATCAATTTGTTCTTTTGAAGACCGTTTAACACCTTTATCTCCTTCGAACATAGTATAATCATATATTCCATCATGATAAAATTCCGATGCTGCACAATCTAAAGCAATTGAAAGATCTTTCCCAGGCTGATACCCAGCTTTTTCTATTGCTGTCATAATTGAGTCTAAAGCATCTTCAATTCCACTTAAAGAAGGAGCAAAACCACCTTCATCACCAACAGCAGTACTTAAATTTCGTGTATGCAAAACCTTCTTCAATGTATGAAAAACTTCGGCTCCCATTCGCAGTCCTTCTTTGAAGCTCGGTGCTCCAATTGGACGTACCATAAATTCTTGAAAAGCTATCGGTGCATCGGAATGAGATCCACCATTTATAATATTCATCATGGGAACCGGTAACACATAAGTATTTGTACCCCCAACATACCGATATAACGGAATATTCAAGTATGCAGCAGCAGCCTTAGCCACAGCTAAAGATACCCCTAAAATAGCATTTGCACCTAAATTTGATTTTGTTGGAGTACCGTCCAACAAGATTAATTCTCTATCTATCTCCATTTGATTTAAGCATGACCTACCTATCAAATGTGGGGCAATCTTTTTATTTACATTCTCTACCGCTTTAGTTACCCCTTTACCACCATATCGAGGGCTTAAAACATCTCGGAGCTCTAATGCTTCATGCGATCCTGTAGATGCACCAGAGGGAACAGCTGCCCGCCCTATAACTCCAGACTCTAAATAGACATCCACTTCTACAGTTGGATTACCTCTTGAATCCAAAATTTCTCTCGCTACAATTTTTTTTATTTTCATAATTACAGTTTAAATATTTTCCTAATTTATATAAACACTTAAACTATATATTTTGTTTATTTTATAAATACTCTATCAAAATTGTTTATCTCTTCAAATAAATTCCAGATTCTTTACAAATTTGAGTTATAAATTTGTACTAATTCATTAAATCATTTTTAACAAAAAATTCAATTGGTATATGATAACTAAATGCAAACAATCTGCTACAAAATTATTTTGCTTTACTATTCTAGTAATGCTAATTGCCTGTGATAAAGAAGAAATAATATCTACAGAAAGATTACCTGAACCTGCACAAGAATTTATTCAAAAATACTTTTCCAATAACAATATTCTGCAAGTTAAGTATGAAAAAGATGGAAGGGAAAAAAGGTACAACGTACTTTTTAATAGTGGAGACAGAATTGAGTTTTATAAAAACGGAGAATGGAAAAATATAGAATGTATAGCATCAGAAGTTCCAAATGAAATTATACCCCAAACAATAAATAACTTTGTACAAAACAACCATCCAAACAAAAAAATAATCAAAATAGAAAAAGAAAAACGATATATCGAGATACAGTTATCAAATGATATAGAAATCAGATTTAATAAGTCATATACTTTTATTGGGTATGACGATTAGAAAATACATATATAAAAAGCCTGACTTGCTCATAAGTCAGGCTTTTTATATATGTATTTTCTGTATTTTTATTCAGCACTATTTTTTTCCACAGCAGAAGCTTCGGCAGTAGGGGCCTCCGGAGTAGCAGGAGTCTCTTCAACCGCAGTTGCAGCTTCAACAACAGGAGCAGTCTCTTTTTTCTTTGAACGACGTGTTCTTGTTGTTTTCTTAGTAGCCTTTTCCTTCAACATATTTTCGTTATAATCAACGAGCTCAATAAAACACATTTTAGCATTATCACCCAAACGATTACCCGTCTTCAATATGCGAGTATACCCACCTGGTCGATCTGCTATTTTTGTAGCAACTTCTTTGAAAAGTTCAGTAACAGCCTCTTTATTCTGTAAATAACTAAATACTGTTCTTCTCGAAGCAGTTGTATCTTGTTTTGCTTTATTGATAAGGGGTTCAGCGTACATTCTCAACGCTTTCGCTTTTGCCAGTGTCGTGAAAATTCTTTTGTGAAGAATCAAAGAACTGGCCATGTTTGATAACATAGCGTCTCTATGAGATTTAGTACGACCTAAATGATTAAATTTTTTATTATGTCTCATCTTTTTACTCTTTATCTAATTTATACTTCGAGATATCCATTCCGAATGAAAGATTCAAATTGGCCAAGAGTTCATCTAATTCAGTCAAAGACTTTTTACCAAAATTTCTAAACTTCAAAAGATCTGTCTTATTGAAGACAACCAACTCTCCCAATGTCTCTACATCAGCCGACTTTAGGCAATTAAGAGCCCGAACTGATAAATCCATATCAACAAGTTTAGTCTTAAGTAACTGACGCATATGCAATACTTCTTCATCAAATTCTTCGTTACCATCAACATCTGTTGTTTCCAAGGTAATTTTTTCGTCAGAAAACAACATAAAGTGATAAATAAGGATTTTAGCAGCCTCTTTTAATGCATCCTTCGGATGGATTGATCCATCGGTCGTAATTTCTAATACCAGTTTCTCGTAGTCCGTTTTTTGTTCTACGCGGAAGTTTTCAACAGCATATTTCACATTCCGAATCGGAGTGAAGATTGAGTCGATAGGAATTACATTCACTTCATCGTTCGGATTCCGATTCTCATCTGCCGGAATATAACCACGACCTTTGTTAATTGTAATATCTATCTGAAAACTTGCACTTGAATCCATGTGACAAATAACTTGATCCGGATTTAATACTTCAAATCCAGTTAAATATTTGCCAATGTCTCCAGCCTTGAACACTTCCGAACCCGAAACAGTAATCGTTACTTTCTCATTCTCGATTTCTTCAACAATTTGTTTGAAACGAACTTTTTTCAAATTCAGAATCATATTTGTCACATCCTCGATAACACCAGGGACTGTTGAAAACTCATGTTCAACACCATCGATCCGAATCGATGTGATAGCAAAGCCTTCAAGCGAAGAAAGGAGAATACGGCGTAAAGCATTACCAACAGTAACACCATAACCGGGCTCCAACGGACGGAATTCAAATTTACCGAAGAATGCGTCCGCCTCCAACATTAATACTTTATCGGGTTTTTGAAATGCTAATATCGCCATGGAATCAATTATTATTTAGAATACAATTCTACGATCAACTGTTCTTTGATGTTTTCAGGAATGTCTGCTCTTTCTGGCAAATGTAAAAACTTACCACTCAACGAGTTCTGATCCCATTCAATCCAAGGATATTTACTATGATTGAAACCAGAAAGTGCATCAGCAATTACTTCAAGAGATTTTGCTTTCTCACGAACTCCAATAATCTGACCCGGTTTTACCGAATAAGAAGGAATATTCACAACTTTACCATCGACAACAATGTGCTTGTGTGAAACCAATTGACGGGCAGCAGCTCTTGTAGGAGCGATTCCCATACGGAAAACCACATTGTCCAAACGTGCCTCAAGGAGCTGAAGCAATACTTCACCCTTGATACCTTTGGTACGAGATGCTTTCTCAAATAAATTACGGAATTGTTTTTCCAATACTCCGTAAGTATATTTTGCTTTTTGCTTCTCACGAAGCTGAATACCATATTCAGAAGTTTTTCTTCTCTTATTTGCTCCATGTTGTCCAGGAGGGTAATTTTTTTTCGATAGAACCTTATCAGCACCGAAAATAGCCTCACCGAATTTACGAGCGATTTTTGTTTTAGGTCCGGTATATCTTGCCATTTCTAAATTTTTTTAAATTTATAAATTATGGAACCCGGAATAGTGCAGCCGCGATTGCAGAGAGGAGAGAAATTGCAATCTATTCACAATTCTAGATTCACCAGTTTCAAAAGAAAAATTAAACTCTTCTTCTTTTAGGGGGACGACATCCATTATGTGGAAGTGGAGTAACATCTATAATTTCAGTTACCTCAATACCGGCACCATGAACGGTTCTAATCGCCGACTCACGACCATTACCCGGTCCCTTCACATAAGCTTTTACTTTTCTCAATCCGAGGTCATAGGCTACTTTAGCACAATCCTGAGCGGCCATCTGAGCAGCATACGGAGTATTTTTCTTTGAACCTCTAAATCCCATCTTACCAGCAGAAGACCAAGAAATAACCTGACCTTCACTATTGGCAAGCGATACAATAATGTTGTTGAACGAAGAATGGACATGCATTTGGCCAATAGCATCAACCTTAACATTTCTCTTCTTTGCTGCGACTGTCTTTTTTGCCATACTTAATTATTATTTAGTAGCTTTTTTCTTGTTAGCAACTGTTTTCTTTCTACCCTTACGTGTACGGGCGTTATTTTTTGTACTCTGACCTCTCACAGGCAGACCGTTACGATGACGGATACCACGGTAACAGCCAATATCCATAAGGCGCTTAATGTTAAGCTGCACTTCTGAACGAAGGTCACCTTCTACTTTGTATTCTGCACCAATAATCTCTCGCACTTTTGCGGCTTGTTCATCGGTCCAGTCTTTTACTTTAATATCTTTATCAATACCGGCTTTTTCCAAAATGGTATTTGATGCACTCCGACCTATTCCATAGATATAGGTCAATGCGATTTCGCCTCTTTTATTTTGCGGCAAGTCTACTCCAACTATTCTTATAGCCATATAATAGAAAAATTATTTTACAAAAATAATAAATTATCCTTGACGTTGTTTATACTTAGGATTTTTCTTGTTAATAATATACAAGCGGCCATTTCTTCTAACGATTTTGCAATCGGGCGTACGCTTTTTTAATGATGCTCTTACTTTCATATCTTTTTGTATTATTTATATCTAAAAGCAATTCTTCCTTTGGATAAATCATAGGGGGACATTTCTACTCTTACTTTGTCACCAGGGAGAATCTTAATATAATGCATTCTCATTTTACCTGAAATATGAGCAGTAATCTCATGTCCATTTTCTAATTCTACTCTGAACATGGCATTTGATAATGCCTCTACTATTACACCATCTTGTTCTATTGCTGATTGTTTTGCCATATAAAATATTAAATTGATTTACCTCCTAAAACTTCTTCTACAAACTGGAATGAAGACAAAATATCGGCTTTTTCCTCACGAATAGCAACCGTATGCTCAAAATGTGCCGACGGCTTACGATCACGAGTACGGGTTGTCCACCCGTCCCGTTCAATAATAATATTGCGTGATCCCAAATTTATCATTGGCTCTATCGCAATACACATTCCTTTTTTTAAAAGAGGACCGCATCCACGACGTCCATAATTAGGAACCTCTGGATCCTCATGAAGCCTTTTGCCAATACCATGCCCACAAAGCTCTCGAACAACACTATATCCTTTATGCTCACAATATATTTGTATTGCATGGCTGATATCTCCAATACGTCTTCCTTCAACAGCTTGCTCTATTCCGAGATAGAGTGATTCTTTTGTTGTCTTCAACAAGCGACGAACTTCATCAGTAACATCTCCTACACAAAACGTATAAGCAGAATCTCCATTGAAACCATTCTTTATAACACCGCAGTCTACCGAAACTACATCTCCTTCTCTAAGTTCGTAATTTGAAGGTATACCGTGCACCACTTGCTCATTGACAGAAATACATAAAGAATTGGGAAATCCTCCATAACCAAGAAAACCAGGAATTGCATTATGATCCCTAATAAATTCTTCGGCTATTTTATCAAGCTTCAGCGTTGTAATCCCCGGAATTATCCATTTGGCAATTTCACCAAGTGTCATTCCCACTAAGAGATTACTTTCACGCATCAACTCTATTTCGTCATCTGTCTTAAGATAAATCATTATCTATAAATCTTCAATATATCAATATGCGGCGATCGAACCAGTACGCCCTTTAATCTTTCCAGATTTAAGAAGACCGTCGTAATGGCGCATCATCAAATGGCTTTCAATCTGCTGTAATGTATCGAGAACGACACCCACAAGAATGAGCAAAGATGTACCTCCAAAAAATTGTGAAAATTCAGCGCTAATTCCGGCAATTTGTGCAAAAGCAGGCATAATTGCGACAATAGCAAGGAAAATTGAACCTGGCAAAGTAATGCGCGACATAATAGAATCGAGATACGATGCAGTTTGTTTTCCTGGCTTTATTCCCGGAATGAAACCGTTATTACGTTTCATATCTTCTGCCATTTGTGTAGGTTGTACTGTAATTGCAGTATAAAAATAGGTAAATACAATAATCAAAAATGCAAAGACAAAATTATACCAGAATCCAGTATTGGTCATAAACGAACGCATAAATGCACTCGTTGCATTATCTGTAGAAAAACCTACCAAAGTAATAGGAATAAACATAATAGCTTGGGCAAAGATAATAGGCATTACTCCAGCAGTATTAACTTTCAAAGGTATATACTGTCTTGCTCCACCATACTGTTTATTTCCAACTACACGTTTTGCATACTGCACAGGCACCTTACGAGTACCTTGCACTAACAAAATAGAAGCTGAAATCACAAATAATAAGAAAACAATCTCAGCAAGGAACATAACCAAACCTCCAGATGTCGTAGCTGTGCGCATAATAAATTCTTGCACAAAAGCTTGCGGAAGACGAGCAATGATACCTACCAAGATAATAAACGAAATACCGTTACCGATACCTCTGTCGGTGATGCGTTCACCCAACCACATAATAAACATACTGCCAGCGGCAAGTATTATTGTAGAAGAAACTATAAACATAAAATCTGCCGGGAAAGCTCCTTGCATCTGAACTCTTAGATTAACCAGATAAGAAGGACCTTGAATCAACAGAATAGCGACAGTAAGATAACGAGTATACTGATTAAGTTTGCGTCGTCCACTCTCTCCTTCACGCTGAAGCTTCTGAAAATGTGGAAGAGCCATACCTAATAACTGGATAACAATCGAAGCGGAGATATAAGGCATAATACCTAATGCAAAAATAGAAGCATTAGAGAATGCACCTCCTGAAAACATATCCAATAACTGCATCAAACCACCACGAGTCTGGTTTTGCAATTGGGTTAAAAACTGCGGATCAATACCCGGAAGTACAACATAACTTCCTGCTCGGTACACCATCACAAAAAGAATGGTAGTGAGAATCCGATTTCTCAGATCCTCAATCTTCCATATGTTTTTTATAGTTTCTATTGCTCTCATGGGGTTAGAGTTTAACTACGGTTCCACCTGCGGCAACAATAGCAGTTTCGGCTGTCTTAGAGAAAGCATGAGCAGATACCTCTAATTTAGACGAAATTGCACCTTTACCAAGAATTTTCACCAACTGAGTACTAGAAATAAAACCAGCCTCAATCAAGTTTTCAATACCTACCTTTTCAAGGTTTTTAGCAGTAGCCAAAGCTTGAATAGTCTCTATATTGATTGCTTTATATTCTACACGGTTAATATTCTTAAAACCAAATTTCGGGACACGACGCTGCAAAGGCATTTGTCCACCTTCAAAACCGATTTTCTTTGAATATCCCGATCTTGATTTGGCCCCTTTATGACCTCTTGTAGATGTTCCCCCTAAACCAGAACCCGGACCCCGTCCGATTCTTTTTCTTGTCTTGGTAGAACCTGCTACAGGTTTTAAATTACTCAAATCCATATTACTACTTTTTTTCAATCAATGAATTACTCTACTACTACAACTAAATGTTTCACCTTTTCTACCATTCCCAAAATTTGAGGAGTAGCAGTATGCTCAACAATCTGATTCATTTTCCTCAGACCAAGAGCATCTAGGGTTCTTTTCTGAACAGCAGGACACTTAATTCTACTTCTTACTTGTTTGATCTTAATTGTTTCCATATATCCAGCCTTTCATTAACCTTTAAATACTTTTTCCAATGCTACACCACGATTTTGTGCTACGGTATAAGCATCTCTCAATTCACTTAAAGCAGCCATAGTTGCTTTTACCAGATTATGAGGATTAGATGAACCTTTAGATTTTGCAAGTACATCAGTTACTCCAACACTCTCAAGTACAGCACGCATAGCACCACCCGCTTTCACTCCGGTACCATGAGAAGCCGGTTTGATATATACTAATGCCCCACCAAATTTAGCAAGTTGCTCGTGGGGGATTGTTCCTTTACGAACTGGAACTTGAATTAAGTTTTTCTTAGCAGCTTCTACACCTTTAGCAATTGCAGTTGTTACCTCGCTAGCTTTACCTAATCCCCAACCTACAATGCCGTCTTCATTACCAACTACAACGATAGCAGAGAAACTAAAAGTACGTCCTCCCTTCGTTACTTTCGTTACACGATTAATAGCAACTAATCTATCTTTCAATTCTAAATCGTTGGTCGATTTTACTCTATTACTTTTTCCTGCCATGTTCTTTATAATTTAAGTCCACCGTTACGTGCGGCATCAGCTAATTCTTTAACTCGACCATGATATAAGTAACCATTACGATCAAATACAACAGCTGTAATACCTGCTTCTTGTGCTTTTTTAGCAATGAGTTCCCCAACTTGGGCAGCTTGTTCTTTCTTTGTACCTTCAAAGCCTTTAGAAGAAGCTGTAGCAAGAGTTTTTCCAGCTAAATCATCAATTAACTGCACATATATCTCTTTATTGCTTCTGAAAACGGTCATACGGGGACGTTCAGCAGAACCTGAAACCTTACCACGTATGCGGGTTTTAATCTTTAATCTTCTTTCTATTTTCGTTATCATGATTATACCTATTTACGTGAATTATTTAGCACCTGCTGATTTTCCCGATTTACGACGAATAATCTCACCAACGAACTTAATACCTTTTCCTTTATAAGGTTCAGGCTTACGGAAAGAGCGAATTTTTGAACAAACTTGCCCTATCAGTTGCTTATCGCATGATTCGAGAATGATTAACGGGTTTTTATTTCTTTCAGATTTAGTTTCCAATTTGATTTCTTTCGGCAATTTCAAATATATATTATGAGAATAACCTAGAGATAGGTCAAGTACCTGTCCATTATTGGCAGCACGATACCCGACTCCCACGAGTTCCAACTCTTTTTTATATCCTTCAGAAACTCCTATTACCATATTGTTAATCAAAGAACGATATAAACCATGTAATGCACGGTGTTCTTTATCATCACTGGGTCTGCTAACGACAACATGTCCGTCAACAATTTCCACTTTAATGCCTCCAGTAACTATCTGAGACATTTCTCCTTTAGGTCCTTTAACTTTAACTTCGTCTCCGTTAACCGTAACTGTTACACCTGCAGGTATATTTATGGGCAATTTTCCTATTCTTGACATAATTAAACCTCCTTTTTAGTAGATATAACATAATACTTCACCACCAATCATCAGTTCACGGGCTTCTTTGTTAGTCATAACACCTTTAGAGGTAGAAAGAATAGCAATACCCAAGCCGTTCAAAACGCGGGGCATATCTTTATAACCAGTGTACTGACGTAAACCCGGAGTAGAAACCCGAATAAGTTTCTTGATTGCGTTTACTTTATTAACGGGGTCATACTTCAAGGCAATTTTTATTGTGCCACGAGGACCATCTTCTACAAACTTATAATTAAGAATGTAACCTTTGTCAAAAAGGATTTTCGTGATTTCTTTTTTCAAGTTTGAGGCAGGCACTTCAACTACTCTATGTTGAGCTTTAATTGCATTTCTCAATCTTGTAAGATAATCTGCTATTGGATCTGTCATAAAAATAATTTGTTTAAATTGATCCGGCCTTCCGGACAATATTTAACACTAAAAATAATTTACCAGCTTGCTTTTTTTACACCCGGTATTAAGCCTGCCGATGCCATTTCTCGAAATTGAATACGAGAAATTCCGAATTGGCGGATATACCCCTTCGGACGTCCTGTCAATTTACAACGATTGTGCAAACGTACAGGAGAAGCATTTTTAGGCAGCGACTGAAGAGCTACATAGTTACCTTCTGCCAGATATTGAGCTCTCTTGGCAGCATATTTAGCAACTAATTTAGCGCGTTTCACTTCGCGGGCTTTCATTGATTCTTTTGCCATATCTTAGTTCTTTTTTGCATTTTTAAAAGGTAAACCAAATTCCTTTAATAAGGCATACCCTTCTTCATCTGTCTCAGCAGATGTTACAAAGGTAATATTCATTCCCAAAATTTTAGTAATACTATCAATATTTATTTCAGGGAAAATAATTTGTTCTTGAACACCGAGTGTATAATTACCTCTTCCATCAAGCTTTCCTTCGATACCCTTAAAGTCACGAATACGAGGTAAAGCCACACGTACAAGACGCTCAAGGAATTCATACATTCTTTCACGACGAAGAGTTACCATAACTCCAATCGGCATTTTTTTACGAAGCTTGAAGTTCGAAATATCTTTCTTGGAAAGAGTAGCAACAGCTTTCTGCCCTGTTATAGCAGTTAACTCATTAATAGCTGTTTCTATAATTTTTTTATCAGCAACAGCTTGACCGAGTCCCTGATTGATCACAATCTTTTTCAGGACCGGCACCTGCATTACCGAGCTATATTTAAACTCTTTCATCAAAGCGGGAACGATTCTTTCTTTATAATCGTTTTTAAGACTTGCAGTATTGCTCATTACTTAATCTCCTCTCCTGATTTTTTTGAATAACGCACTAAAACTCCCGCTTCGTTTCTTTTACGACCAATACGAGTAGGTTTATTACTCTTTGGATCGAGCACATTTAAGTTCGAAATGTGAATCGGGGCTTCCATTTTCACTATACCTCCTTGAGGATTCTTGGCATTAGGTTTGGTGTGCTTTGACACCATATTGATACCTTCTACGACAGCACGATTATCCTTAACAAGGACACGCAACACCCGGCCAGTTTTACCTTTGTCTTCACCGGCATTAACGTATACAGTATCACCTTTTTTAATGTGTAATTTACTCATTAATTTTCTTTTTTATACTATTAAAGTACTTCCGGTGCTAATGAAACTATTTTCATATTCGTAGCACGCAATTCTCTCGCCACCGGTCCGAAAATACGGCTACCTCTAATTTCCCCAGCCCCGTTCAACAATACACACGCGTTATCATCGAAACGAATATAGGATCCATCCTGACGACGGATTTCCTTCTTAGTACGCACGATAACAGCTTTAGATACGGCACCTTTTTTAATGTCACTGGATGGTATTACACTTTTAATAGCGACAACAATTACATCACCTACCGATGCATAGCGTCTTCCTGTACCACCTAAAACACGTATACAAAGTGCTTCTTTAGCACCACTGTTATCAGCGACTGTAAGTCTTGACTCTTGTTGTATCATAATTACTTAGCTCTTTCGATTATTTCAACTAATCTCCATCTTTTCATTTTGCTCAAAGGGCGAGTTTCCATCAACTTTACAGTATCACCAATGTTGCACTCGTTTTTTTCATCGTGAGCATGGTATTTTTTCGTTTTATTTACGAACTTACCATAAATAGGGTGTTTTTCCTTCCATTTAACCGCAACAGTAATGGTCTTATCCATTTTGTTACTAGTAACCACCCCGATTCTCTCTTTTCTTAAGTTTCTTGTTTCCATCAGGCTCAATTGGTTATTATTTGTTAAGTTCTCTTTGGCGCAACTCACTCTTCATGCGCGCAATCATCCTGCGGCTGTGTTTAATCTGAGCAGGATTATCAAGCGGAGAGATACTGTGATTGATTTCCATACGGTTCAATGCAACACCCTCAGCTTCTATTCTCTCTACCAATTCTTTAGTAGACAACTCTTTTATTTCTGCCTTTTTCATAACTTATTTACACATTTTGAGTTGCATCGTAGTCGCGTCTCACGACAAACTTAGTAGTTACCGGAAGTTTCTGGGCTGCCAATCTCAATGCTTCTTTAGCGACATCAAAAGGCACTCCTTCGACTTCAATAATAATTCTCCCAGGAGTAACAGGAGCCACAAAACCCTCAGGCGAACCTTTACCTTTACCCATACGTACCTCAGCTGGTTTTTTGGTAATAGGTTTATCTGGAAAAATTCTAATCCAGATTTGACCTTGACGTTGCATATAACGGGTAACAGCAATACGTGCAGCTTCAATCTGACGTCCTGTTATCCATTTTGTTTGCATACATTTTATACCAAAAGAACCGAAGGCTAACTGATTACCCCTCTGAGCGTATCCTTTCATACGCCCTTTCTGTTGTCTTCTGAATTTTGTCTTCTTCGGTTGTAACATTTTCTGTTAATTCAATTCGTTTAACGATTACTTTTTTTGTTTTTTGAAGCCTTTTTTGCTTCCATTTCCAGCGTTACCGCCACGTGATTCTTTAGAGTTGCTTACAAAAGAAGGTGCCAAATCTTTTTTGCCATAAATTTCACCACGGCAAATCCATACTTTAACGCCAATTAAACCGACTTTAGTAAGAGCTTCAACCAAAGCATAATCAATATCGGCACGCAATGTATGTAAAGGAGTACGACCTTCTTTATACATTTCAGAACGAGCCATTTCTGCACCATTCAATCGGCCGGATACCTGAACCTTGATACCTTCAGCACCCATACGCATCGTCGATGCGATTGCCATTTTCACAGCGCGGCGATATGCAATTTTGCCTTCAATCTGTCGAGCGATATTACTAGCTACAATTACAGCATCAAGTTCAGGTCTTTTTACTTCATAAATATTGATTTGAACATCTTTGTCTGTAATTTTTTTCAACTCTTCTTTCAGCTTGTCAACCTCTTGTCCACCTTTACCTATAATAATACCTGGACGCGCAGTGCATACAGTAATAGTAATCAGTTTCAGTGTACGTTCGATGACAATACGTGAAACACTTGCTTTTGCAAGACGGGCATTCAGATATTTACGAATTTTGGTATCTTCTACCAAAGTATCGCCATAATTTTTGCCGCCATACCAATTAGAATCCCACCCACGGATGATTCCCAAACGGTTACTTATCGGATTTACTTTCTGTCCCATCCTGCTTAATTTTGGTTATCGTTTTTACTCATTGTGTCAACAAACAAAGTTACATGATTTGAACGCTTGCGTATTCTGTAACCTCTTCCTTGAGGAGCCGGACGAAGTCTTTTCAACATAGCAGCTGCATCAACATAGATTGCTGAAATATAAAGTTCTCCGCTTTCGGCTTTACGTTCGTTTTTCTGCTCCCAATTGGCAATAGCCGAACGCAATAATTTTTCCAGTCTAGCCGAAGCCTCTTTTGATGAAAACTTAAGTACTCCCAAAGCTTTGAAAACTTCCATACCTCTCACCATATCTGCAACCAAACGCATTTTACGGGGAGAAGTCGGAACATTATTCAACTTAGCGAAATACATGGTTTTCAGGGCTTCTTTTCTTTTATCGGCTGATATTCTTTTTCTTGCACCCATTTTTAATTCTGTTTTTTATTCGAAATTTTCAAACTCCCGATTAGGCCCTTATTTCTTTTTGTTACCACCATGACCACGGAAAATACGAGTTGGAGCAAACTCTCCCAACTTGTGACCTACCATGTTCTCAGTAACATATACGGGAATAAATTTATTACCATTGTGAACGGCAAAAGTATGACCTACGAAATCCGGAGATATCATAGAAGCTCTCGACCAGGTTTTAATAACAGACTTTTTGCCTGATTCTTCCATTGCCGAAACTTTCTTTTCCAGTTTCACACTGATATATGGGCCTTTTTTTAATGAACGACTCATAGTTGCTTAATTAATCAGATTACTTTTTTCTTCTTTCAATTATATACTTTGAAGAATGCTTCTTCGGAGCTCTGGTCTTAAGACCTTTTGCGTACAAGCCCTTACGCGATCTAGGATGTCCTCCAGAAGAACGTCCTTCACCACCACCCATTGGGTGATCAACAGGGTTCATAGATACACCACGGTTGCGAGGACGACGACCTAACCAACGAGAACGACCGGCTTTGCCTGAACGTTCCAACGCATGATCAGAATTCCCTACACTACCAATGGTTGCTTTGCATGTAGCAAGAATCTTTCTAGTCTCACCTGAAGGTAATTTGATAATTGCATACTTTCCTTCTCTCGAAGTCAACTGAGCGAAAACTCCGGCTGAACGAACCAGTGCGGCTCCCTGTCCAGGACGCAATTCAATATTGTGGATCACAGTACCAATAGGTATATTCTGCAAAGGCAATGAATTTCCTACTTCAGGTGCAGCATTTTCTCCCGACAATACTTTTGCGCCAACTTCAAGGCCGTTGGGTGCAATAATGTAACGTTTTTCACCATCAGCATAATAAAGTAACGCAATACGAGATGAACGGTTAGGATCATACTCGATTGACTTTACTGTTGCTGGAACACCGTCTTTGTTTCTCTTGAAATCGATAAATCTAAATTTACGTTTGTGGCCACCACCAATGTAACGCATTGTCAAATGCCCTTCATTATTACGACCACCCGATTTTCTTTTACCAACTACAAGAGACTTTTCTGGCGCACTAGCAGTGATTTTATCAAATGCACCAATAATTTTGTGTCTCTGCCCCGGTGTTGTGGGCTTTAATTTACGTACTGCCATTTCTTAATTAGATATTGCTATAAAAATCAATCGTTTCACCTTTTTTTAATGTAACTAAGGCTTTTTTGTATGCTGCAGTTTTACCTACAATCAGACCGGCTTTTGTATAGCGGCTTTTTCTTTTGCCTTTATAGCTCATCGTATTCACGTCAACTACTGTTACATTATATAATTCTTCTACTGCTTTTTTTATTTGCAGCTTGTTCGCATCCGGACAAACGCGAAAGCCATAGCGATTAAGCTTATCGGCCATTGCAGTCATCTTTTCTGTAACAATCGGTTTAATAATTATTGCCATTATTTAGCCTCCTTTACATTAAAAATTATTAATAGCAGCTACAGAACTCTCTGTTAACAAAAGACTTTTTGCATCAAGTAGTTTGTAAGTATTTAATTCTGAAACTGTTACAACTTTTGCCTTCTCTAAATTTCGAGCTGACAAATATACGTTTTTATTTTGGTCTGCTAAAACTAAAAGAGACTTTTTATCAGCAACTTGCAAGTTTTTTACAAACTCTGCATACTCTTTAGTTTTGGGAGCTTCAAAAGAAAAGTCTTCAACTACGATAATCGCATTTTCTTGAGCTTTCAAAGATAAAGCAGATTTACGAGCCAATCTCTTAACTTTTTTATTCAATTTAAAACTATAATCTCGAGGTTTAGGACCAAAAACACGACCCCCACCGATCATAACCGGTGAATTAATATCGCCGCTGCGAGCACCTCCTGTACCTTTCTGCTTTTTTAACTTGCGTGTACTTCCTGAGATCTCACTTCTTTCTTTCGATTTATGAGTTCCCTGACGCTTATTAGCCATATATTGCTTCACATCCAAATAAATGGCTTGTTCGTTAGCTTCGATACCGAAAACAGAGTCATTCAGCGTAACTTTTTTCCCTGTATCCTCACCTTTAATGTTATATACGCTCAGTTCCATTATTTCTCAATTATTACGATTGAACCTTTACTTCCTGGTACAGACCCTTTAATTAATAAAAGGTTATGTTCAGGAATTACCTTTAACACTTGGAGGTTTTGTACAGTTACCCTCTCATTTCCTGTTTGACCAGCCATACGAGTTCCTTTAAACACACGTGCAGGATAAGAACATGCACCGATAGAACCAGGAGCACGCAAACGGTTATGCTGACCGTGAGTAGTCTGCCCTACTCCACCAAATCCATGGCGTTTAACAACGCCTTGATAACCTTTACCTTTTGAAGTACCTACTACATCAACGAAGTCTGCACCTTCAAACAAATCTACAGAGATAACATCTCCTAATTTGTACTCTGTTTCAAAACCCTTGAACTCGGCCAAGTGTCTCTTGGGTGTTACTCCAGCTTTTTTGAAGTGTCCCATTTCTGGATTGTTGGTATGTTTCTCTTTTTTATCCATGAAACCTACCTGCACAGCTTCATAACCATCTTTATCGATGGTCTTTACTTGAGTAACTACACAAGGACCTACTTCGATAACAGTGCATGGAACATTTTTTCCCTCGGCACTGAAAACGGATGTCATTCCGATTTTTTTTCCTAATAATCCTGGCATTTCTCTTTAATTTAAAAAATCACACTTTAATTTCTACTTCCACACCACTTGGCAACTCTAATTTCATGAGAGCGTCTACGGTCTTAGCTGTAGAACTGTAGATATCAATTAATCTTTTGTACGAAGATAATTCAAACTGCTCTCTCGACTTTTTGTTCACAAAAGTCGAACGATTCACAGTGAAAATGCGCTTATGTGTAGGCAGAGGTATAGGACCACTAACTACAGCACCACTTGCTTTCACAGTTTTTACAATCTTTTCAGCTGATTTATCAACCAAGTTGTGATCGTAAGATTTTAATTTAATTCTAATTTTTTGACTCATTAGTTTTGTTATTGATTTTGATATATTAAAAAACAAAAGTAAAGTAACAAGTTAAGAGTCATTCGCTAACTTGTTACTTTTATCTCATTACAATAAATCTACTCTTCCTTGTGCTTCAGTCAAGACTGCCTTGGCAATTGATGAGCCAACTTCTGCATAGTGAGAGAAAGTCATTGTCGATGTAGCACGGCCTGAAGTGATTGTACGCAAAGCGGTTACATATCCAAACATTTCGGCCAAAGGAGCATTTGCTTTTACAATACGGGCTCCAGAACGGCTTGATTCCATTCCTTCAACTTGTCCACGTCGTTTATTTAAGTCTGAAATCACATCACCCATACTTTCTTCCGGTGTTACTACTTCAATTTTCATAATTGGTTCAAGCAATACCGGAGCTGCTTTTTCGCAAGCTTTCTTAAATGCCTGAATAGCACAAACCTCAAATGATAACTGGTCAGAATCAACCGGATGGTAAGAACCGTCAATTACTGTTACCTTTAATTGGTCCATCGGGAATCCAGCTAATACACCATTTTTCATTGCAGTAGTAAAACCTTTCTGAATAGAAGGAATAAATTCACGAGGAATGTTTCCACCCTTCACCTCATCTATAAATTGAAGAGCTCCTTCAAAACCGGCATCCACAGGCTCTACTCGAACAATAATGTCGGCAAATTTACCACGCCCCCCCGTCTGTTTCTTATAAACTTCACGAAGTTCTACAGGTTTAGTAATAGCCTCTTTATAAGACACTTGTGGACGACCTTGGTTACATTCAACCTTAAACTCTCGCTTTAAACGATCAATAATAATTTCAAGATGAAGCTCACCCATACCACTAATTACCGTCTGTCCAGTTTCCTCATTTGTCTTAACAGTAAATGTGGGATCCTCTTCTGCCAGTTTCTGTAAACCAAGTCCTAACTTATCCATATCCTTTTGAGTCTTAGGCTCAACAGCAATACCAATCACTGGATCTGGGAAGTCCATAGCTTCAAGAACAATAGGAGCGTTCTCATCACATAAAGTATCACCTGTACGAATATCTTTGAACCCTACACCTGCACCAATATCACCGCAACCAATAAACTCTTTCGGATTTTGTTTATTTGAATGCATCTGGAATAAGCGAGATACACGTTCTTTTTTCCCTGAACGAGTATTCAATACATAAGATCCTGCAGCGACCTCTCCTGAATAGACACGGAAAAAGCACAAACGTCCTACATATGGGTCAACAGCAATCTTAAAAGCTAAAGCAGCCATCGGTTCTGATGCAGAAGGTTTACGGTCAATTTCTTTTTCCGGATCATTAGGATCATGACCTACTACTGCCGGCGTATCTACAGGGCTAGGCAAATAAGCACAAACTGCATCAAGCAAAGTTTGAACTCCTTTATTCTTAAAAGAAGAACCACAAGTCATCGGAACAATCTGCATTGCTAATGTACCTTTTCGGATTGCAACCCTAATCTCATCCTCAGTAATTGAGGAAGGATCATCGAAGTATTTTTCCATTAAAGCATCATCACACTCAGCTATCTTCTCAAGCATCTTATCACGCCACTCCTGCGCTTCATCAAGCAAATTAGCAGGAATTTCTTCTTGGCTATAATCTGCTCCCATAGTTTCATCATGCCAGAAAATAGCCTTCATTTTGATTAGATCAACAACACCTTTAAATGTTTCTTCAGCGCCAATAGGAATCTGAATGGGACAAGGATTAGCACCTAACACTTCTTTTAGCTGACGGACAACTTCAAAGAAATTGGCACCAGACCGGTCCATTTTATTGACATAACCAATACGAGGCACATTATATTTATCAGCCTGACGCCATACTGTTTCAGACTGAGGTTCAACACCACCCACCGCGCAAAATGTAGCTACAGCTCCATCAAGAATACGCAAAGAACGTTCTACTTCAGCAGTAAAATCTACGTGCCCCGGAGTATCGATCAGATTAATTTTATACTTTTCATTCGCATAATTCCACCATGTAGTAGTAGCAGCAGAAGTAATCGTAATACCACGTTCTTGCTCCTGCTCCATCCAGTCCATAGTAGCAGCACCATCATGCACCTCACCAATTTTATGAGTCAATCCGGTGTAAAAAAGGATACGTTCAGACGTCGTGGTCTTACCCGCATCAATGTGGGCCATAATACCAATATTTCTGGTATATTTCAATAAATCATCAGGTGATTTTGCCATCGTAATATTCCTTTGTTATTTAAAATTTCAATTAAAATCTGAAATGAGCAAATGCACGGTTAGCTTCTGCCATTTTGTGCATATCTTCTTTACGTTTAAAAGCTCCCCCCTGTTCATTATAAGCGTCAACAATCTCAGCAGCTAACTTATCTGCCATCGATTTTCCACCTCTTTTACGAGCATAGAGTATTAAATTTTTCATTGAAATAGATTCTTTACGATCAGGACGGATTTCTGTAGGAACCTGGAATGTAGCACCACCTACACGGCGAGACTTAACTTCAACTTGAGGAGTAATATTATCCAGCGCTTTCTTCCAAATTTCGAGTGACGTCTTTTCCTCATTTGCCAATTTCGCCTTCACAGCGTCTAAAGCACTATAAAAAATAGTAAAGGCAATACTTTTTTTGCCATCATACATTAAATGGTTAACGAATTTCGTCACCTTTACATCACTGAAGACAGGATCAGGAAGTACGATCCTTTTCTTTGGTTTTGCTTTTCTCATTTTTTTTACAAAATTGTTGTTCTTGTTTTTGGTTGCTTATCACATCTTCAACAAAACCCGCCGGCTTTGTTTACTCAACCGAATAGCCTATCCCATAAACTCAAACTAGCGTTTTACACTAATTTAAAATTCTCTTTTTATTAGGCGAAAGTTTCCTTACTTCTTACCTTTTGCTGCAGGAGCTGCACCTGCTTTAGGTCTCTTTGCACCATATTTGGAGCGACGTTGTGTACGACCATTCACACCAGCAGTATCCAATGTACCACGAACGATATGGTAACGCACACCAGGAAGATCCTTCACACGACCACCACGAACCAATACAATCGAGTGTTCCTGCAAATTATGTCCCTCTCCTGGAATATAAGAGTTTACCTCTTTTCCATTTGTTAAACGTACCCTCGCTACTTTACGCATCGCAGAGTTAGGTTTTTTCGGAGTAGTAGTATAAACCCTCACACATACACCACGTCTTTGCGGACATGAATCCAATGCTGGAGATTTACTTTTATCTTCCAAAACAACCCGACCTTTTCTTACTAATTGCTGAATTGTAGGCATTTTTAGAACTTTTTAATCTTTTAAATTTATAAACTTTATGTCTTTTATTTCTATGTAAAATCAGCCAAACCCAGCTATTACTTTCACATAATCAGCCAATTATGCAAAATAGCAGCCTTCTTTAGCGTCAAAAACGATGCAAAGATAATTACTAAATCCTTAGTAACCAAATGAAATACAAATATTTTAGTTGCTTTTTTATAGTTTTTTTCAAAACGCAAATACCAATGAATCCAATAAGCATTATTAAAAAATCATTAAAACGAAAAATCTCAACACATCAAACTCCACCAATAAAAACGAGAGCCATATCTTCAGATACAGCCCTCATCTTCTACTTTAAATCAAACTAAACAACAACACAACACGCGTATTCAACAAACCAAACCAAAATTAAATACACGTCTTATTCGGAAAACAGTCATTATAAATCTTCATTCCGAATTCTCTTTGTTAACAAATTATCTATTATTTTTGTTCACAAACTTAATTATATTAACATGCAACTATCTGGAACCAAACAAGACTGGAGTAAAATCTACGCTCTCATACAGCTTTTATTAAAAGGAACAATAGAAAATACTGAAATTCAGAAAATTATTAGAAAAGATGAATCGGGAGAAATAGTATACCATATATCTTCTGACATAATCCACATAAAGCAAGGAGAAGAGTACGTACAAATATCACGACAAGCTTGTAAGGATTTTTCTTCATTTTTATTTTCTGCCATACACAAAAGTAAAGAAAAAGAATTTATTATTCCAGAAGCAGAAACAATGTTACACACATTACGTTACAATCAGTTCTATTCAATTTCTTCAGACAAAAGAGATTTTACAATCTCACTGTCTGACTCCACTCATATTCCTATTATGGTAAAATCTCGAATTCCTTACTATAAATTATTGCCAGCCAATCGTGCAGCAAACATTAAATATGACATTTTAAACATAAAATTTTCCAATCCTGAAGCCAATAAAATCAATCGAATAGACAATTGGGATGCAAGATTATATGAAATAAAGCGTTTAGGGGGGAAGCTTAAATATACAACCACAGAAAACAAGATTTTTCTATATAATCTATCCATAATAGATTTGCATCTGCCCAAGTTATTATCTGAAATAACGCGTCTTTCTTATATTACAAAAACTTGTTCGATAAAAAAATTAGTAGAAGAAATAAAACATATAAATCCATACAAAATAAAAGAAGAACTTATTTTCCAATATCAGTTTTACGAATACAAAACAATCCAATTTTTACTATCTCTTATAGCTGGGATGAGACCTTCAAAAATTTATAAAGGATACGGAAATTCTTTATCTCAGCTTTTTATACAGCCAGATGGGAGTATAGCATTTTTCCATAATTCTGACAAAAAATATCTAGGCAATTTCCTATTTGATAACGCATATTTATCTATACCCGATTGCGAGTCTTATAGGTTCGGATTTATCGAAAAAGAGAATAATCAATGGTACATTAAGTTAAATCTTGAAATTTTTATATAATCATCATGTTATTACCTTATATCGATCCAAACAGAATAGAAGCTGGCTGCGACGAGGCTGGCAGAGGATGCCTGGCTGGAGCTGTATACGCTGCAGCAGTAATCCTCCCTACAAATTTCAGATGTGAAGCGTTGAATGATTCTAAAAAACTTTCAGAAAAACAACGATATGCATTACGCTCTATCATTGAAAAGGAAGCAATCTCCTGGGCTATAGGAATCGTCTCTCCTGAAGAAATAGATAAAATAAACATTCTAAATGCCTCCTTTCTAGCCATGCATAGAGCAATAGAACAATTGAAAGTCACCCCTGAACACCTTCTTATAGATGGTAATAGGTTTAAACCATACCCCAAAATTGGACATTCTTGCATTATAAAAGGTGACGGAAAATACCTTTCCATTGCAGCCGCTTCAGTTCTTGCCAAAACATATCGGGATGATTACATGCTGCAACTACATCAAACATATCCTCAATATGGATGGAACAAAAATAAAGGATATCCAACCAAAGCTCATCGCAATGCCATCAAAGAGTATGGTACTACTCCATATCACCGCATGACATTTCAATTATTGGAACGCCAACAAAGTCTTTTCTGAACTTTTTATAATAAATTAGAATTTAAAAGAGGGCAGGCGTTTCTGTAATACTGGTTTTTCTAATAAAAACCAAGATACTAGCGAAATTAAAATCGTACATAGAATTGATGATATTAATGCTAGATGAATATTTATCTTATCAATACCTAACCAAACAACAAATTGTATAACTGGAAAATGGAAAAGGTATATTCCATAAGCAATATTGTCATACCTACGTAAAAATGTAAACCATTGTAGATTATAAGCAAACCCTATTAATACAACAGCAAAAGCCAAGGGTTCCATATACTTACACACTATATTATCATCTCTAAACCAAAGAACTAACATCGCCAATATAATAAAATAAAGAGCTCGTTTTTGAAAAAAATTAAAATATAACAATAAAAAAGTACCTGAATAAAAATACACAAGCTGTCCTCCTACTTGACGCTTAAGAATAAGGAAAATTTCTTTTTGAGTATTTGAATACATGAAAAGAAAAAATTCATTATAAATAACAGAAAAAATAAAAATAAATAGAAAGACTGACAACTTGCCATACCTCTCCATCAAAAAATACACGATTGGGACACTGGCATAAAGCAAAACTTCAACTTTCAAAGTCCATAAAGAACCATTTATAACTGGTACCACATTATTGGAAAAAACTCCGGGCAAAGCTGGCTCTAAAAAATTAAGAAAAGTATAATTTGCAATTAAATATTTCCATGTCTGAGTTGAAGTAATATACTCCCCAAAGGATAAACTGGAAATTATTCCTCCTAAGAAAAAACAACATGTAATTATAAAAAAATAGGGCGGCAAAATTCTTCTAATCCGTCTATTTGCATAATGTCCTACCTGCGGATTACGGATATAACTCAAAAATACTAAAAACCCACTTAGTACAAAAAAGCCATGAACAGCATCTACACTCGAAGTTGGCAAAAAATAGTTCGTATTTGTTAGAATTCCAAAATGAGCAAAAAATACAGCAAAAGAAAGATAATATCGAATAATATCAAAATTATTCTTTCCGCCTAATATATGTAATGTTTTCTCCCCTATCCAATTTTGCATCAAACCTCTTATTTCTGCCTAAACACTACCTCAATCGATACAATTATGAGGTAGTGTTTAAGTCAATAACTTCCATATAAAGTTATTTTCAAATATTATTTTCTATTATTTTGCAATTCGCTCTAGCCACTTCAACATAAACAACATCGTACACATTGACAACAAACAGACAGCAACAAAGACTATCCACGTCAACCATATAGGTATAGACTCATATAAGACCGCCCCTATAAATAACAATTGGTTTCCTATTGCTGTTGCACCTAACCAACCACCTTGCATAACTCCCTGATATTGTGGAGGAGCAACTTTTGTTACAAAGGATATTCCTAACGGAGAAATATATAATTCTGCCACTGTAAGAATAAAATATGTAACCATTAATAACAATGGAGTTACTTTCACCGGAGAAGTCCCTGCCGCTATAATTTCACTATGCAAGGGCAAATGTGCCGTATAAGATCCTATTGCCATAACAATATATGCTAATGCAGCAATTCCCATACCAATTGCTATTTTTTTAGGAGTAGAAGGCTCCTTTCCACGTGAACGCTGCCATCCGAAAACCGCCATGACCAATGGTGTCAAAAATACAACAAAGAAAGGATTCAGCGATTGAAATAACTCAGCAGAAATACTCATGCCAAATAAATTCAATTGCGTATATTCCTTTGCAAAATAAGTTAAGGTCAAGCCATTTTGATGGAAAGAAAACCAAAAGAAAATAACAACACAAAATACGGCAATTAATGCATATATACGCTGGCGAACTTCTTTAATATCCATCTCAACCGATATCTTTCCTTCAGTTGATATCTCTTTAGTTTTTTCTTTTGGATCCGGAAAAACCTTTTTATTAATCAAATAAATTACTAATGATATTATCATAGCAAATATAGCAACAACAAAAGCATAATGAAAGCCTGTAGTAAATACATTTAAATAATTTACTGCAAATCCAGAAAGGTCTGTAATTGGCTTACCCGAAACTTCTTGCGCTAATCGCAAAAAAGTTTCAGCAGCTTCGGGTGTAAGACTATTTTCAAGGTAACCATGACAAAGAGCCGGAAGATCTGCATTATACTGAAATCCACTCCGAACCAACCACCAATTTCGTACACCCACTGCCGCCATAGGCGCAAAAATTGCTCCTATATTAATAAACATATAAAATAATGAAAAACCAGAATCTCTCATTTTTCCATATTTTTCATTATCATACATTTGCCCTACTAATGCTTGCAAATTTCCCTTAAACAACCCATTCCCAAAAGCGATTACAAACAAGCCTGCACAAGTAATTGTCAAGAAAAGGATTTTATTCGACACTGGAGTCGGAGATGGAATAGCAACCATCAGATATCCTAAGGCCATCACAATAATGCCCATTAATATAGTACCTTTATAATTACGTGTTTTATCAGCTATTATTCCTCCTACAAAAGCAAGAATATAAATTGAAAAATAAAATACGGAATAAATCAGACCGGCATCTTTCCCGCTCAAGCCAAATTTAGCTTGAAGAAATAATACCAAAATAGCCATCATAGTATAGAAACCGAAGCGTTCACCCATATTGGCAAAAGCCGCCGCTATCAGTCCTTTAGGTTGATTTTTAAACATAATGTAAGATTTAGATTATAATTTTTTAATTGTTTTTCATTTTAAATGCGAGAGCATAGAGATGCATCTGTTTTACCATTGAAACTAATCCATTAGAACGAGTTGGTGATAGATGCTCTTTCAGTCCTATTTTATCTATGAAGTATAGATTTGCATCTAATATTTCGTCTGGAGTATGATTTGACAAAACACTAATCAGTAAAGAGACTATACCTTTTACAATGACAGCATCGCTTTCTGCTTTAAATACAATTTTACCATTTTCATAATCAGCTTGTAACCAAACTCGACTCTGGCAACCTTCAATCAAATTCTCAGGAGTCTTATATTTTTCTTCCAGTGGTTCTAATGAATTTCCCAAGTCAATTAATAAGGCATATTTGTCCATCCAATCATCAAAAGCCGAAAATTCTTCAATTATTTCGTCTTGTTTTTCATTTATTGTCATAACTTATTGCATTTTACAGCACAATATTACACTTTTTTAAAGACATATACAACAAAAAGACAAATCCAAATCTCTTTATAAAATTATCTATTCATTATATATTATTTCCAAAACCGTCTGTCCTACAGCCTTTAAGGTCTCTTTATCTATAAAATCCATAGTGTCATCTAATGTATGCCATTGCTTACAAAATCCGGTTTCTGTATTCGGGTCATATTGGATAATATCTATACTGGGAATGCCCATTCTATTGACATATACATGATCATCCGTTATATATCCGCCCTCTGTATTCACAAAATATTTTCCATATCCTAAGCGTTGAGCAGCAGACCAAACTTTATCGTTGACTCCGCTAGCATAGCGTTGAGAAAAACCTTCACGAGCAAAAATAGCATCTTTCCCACCAACCATATCTAGCAAAATTCCATAACGTGCTCGATACCCAGGCCTATGAGGACGAGCAGCCCAATATTGAGTTCCTAATGCCCAACTATCCTCATTTTCTGGCCCTTCATAAAAATAAGGTTGGCCATAATCTTCCGCATCAAAAAATATAATATCTATGCCAATATTGGGTAATCGCTCTCCCACCAATCGTGCAATTTCAAGAAGCACACCGACCCCACTTGCCCCATCATTTGCTCCCATAATAGGCTTTTGATGATTCGCTTTATCCGGATCATTATCAGCATAAGGACGTGAATCCCAATGTGCAAATAATAATACTCTATCTTTTTTCTCAGGAGAATATGATCCTATTATATTTTTAGCATTTAAAATTGTCCCATTATAAGCTGTAACTCTCGCTTCTTGTATAAAAACATCTGCCCCATGACGTCCCAACTCCGAAGCAAGAAACTCTGCTGTAGCCCTATGGGCCGTAGTATTCGGTATTCGAAAACCAAAATCAACTTGTTGCTGCATATATTTATATGCACTATCCTCTTCAAAAACAGGGACACTCATTTCAATTCTTGTTAACTCTTCTGACTCGGCATTCATATTTTGCTTATGAGACTGCGCACCACAACTTATAAATGTGAATACTGTCCCTCCCAATAAAGCTGTTTTCAATATATCCATAACTCATTATAAATCTATGTCGTAAATATAAAAATTAAATGCTAAGAATCATTATTTACCAGGCTTTAATACAACATCTCTTTCTGTTACTATCAGATTCATTCTCATACCTTCCAACATAGGCCAATTATTTTTTACATGCCCTACCGGAAAATTAAAACATACCGGATAATCATATTCTTTGATCATACCACTTATCATTTCATATACGGTCATTCCTATCGAGAGATCTTCTTCATAGCCTGTAAATTGTCCTACTATTAGCCCAGAAAGAGATTCTAATACTCCTCCTAACTTTAGATTATAAAACATTCTTTCTAAATGATATGGGCGCTCTCCTATATCCTCAACAAAAAGAATATCTCCTTTTTTTATTTGATCATAAGGGGTGCCCCGTAAACCTAATAAAACCGAAAGATTTCCTCCAAAAAGGGTTCCACAAGCATTTCCTTGACGATTTAGCACATGTTTCCCTACTGTATAACTAACAAAGTTTCCAAAAAGTATATCACGTAACATATTTGAAGAGACATCGTCTTTTTCTTCGGCCAAATGTTTCATCATCGGTGCATGCAAAGATATAATCCCTGCCTTTCTAAAAGCTGCATGTAGAAGTGTAATATCACTATATCCAATAAGCCATTTTGGTAAAGAGAAAATCATTTTATCTGAAATTTTATCTAACAAACGAACTGCTCCATATCCTCCTCGACTACAAAATATAGCTTTTATATTCTCAGAAAATAACGCACTTTTCAAATCAGAAAAACGAACATTATCATCACCAGCAAAACGTCCACACCTACTGAGGCACGCCATACCCGGTATCGGATCCAACCCCCAATCAGATAAAACATCCATTCCTTTTTTTACTATTTCTTCTTCTATCTTTCCAGACGGAGAAATAACCATTACCTTATCGCCTGTTTTTAAAAATTCAGGTATTTGCATTTTCTCTTTTTTATACAATCTACACAAAGGTAAAAAAAGAAAAACGGGGAGCAAACATTCTCTCAGTTTTCTCCCCGTTTCTTGCCTGACTATAAAATTTACAACGCGTTTTCTTTTATTAAGTATTCAGCTATTTGCACAGCATTTAAAGCTGCACCTTTTTTAATTTGATCGCTCACTGCCCAAAAAGTCAGCCCTTTAGGATTTGATATATCAGAACGCACACGTCCTACATATACACCATCTTTCCCTGCAATATCTAATGGCATTGGGTATCGCTTATTTTCAGGTTCATCCATTAATATAACACCATCGGCCTTTGCAAAAGCTTCTTTTGCTTCCTGCACAGACACTGGGCGTTCTGTCTCAATCCAAATAGATTCTGAATGAGCCCTCATTACTGGAACCCGCACACACATTGCACTGACTTTTACATCTGAATGCATAATTTTACGTGTCTCATTATACATTTTCATTTCTTCTTTTGTATAAAGGTTGTCTGTAAAGACATCTACCTGAGGTATAACATTATAAGCCAGTTGATATACAAATTTCTCTATCGTAGGAGTTTCCCCGTTAATCAGCTGTTCATATTGATGTTTAAGCTCCGCCATAGCAGCTGCGCCTGCACCACTAGCAGCCTGGTAAGTCGACACATGTACAGTTTTTATATGTGAAAGATTCTCTATTGCTTGTAAAGCTACAACCATCTGTATGGTTGTACAATTTGGATTTGCAATAATACCACGCGGACGCACCTTAGCATCAGGCCCATTTACTTCGGGAACGACTAAAGGGACATCATCCTCCATCCTAAAAGCACTTGAATTATCTATCATTACAGCGCCATATTTAGTTATTGTTTGGGCAAACTCTTTAGAGGTTCCAGCTCCGGCTGATGTAAAGACAATATCTACGTCTTTAAAATCGTCATTGTGCTGGAGTTCCTTTACTATAATTTCTTTATTACGAAATGTATACAAAGTTCCAGCACTACGTTTAGAACCAAATAGCAGCAACTCGTCCAATGGAAAATTTCTCTCGTCCAACACACGAAGGAACTCTTGTCCTACTGCTCCACTTGCACCTACAATAGCTACTCTCATTTTCTCTTCAATTTAGATATTTATTATTTTTCTTGTTTATTGAGGTTCCCAAAGCCTCGAATTCATTACATTATTTGCATTATTCTCGCAAAATTAAAACATTTTGCAAGATTCCAAACAGATAACATCAAAAATTTATATATAGGCCTTTATTATATTATAAATTGTAAGTATTTTACTCTTTTTTCATTAAACATTTTTTTCTATTTTTGTCATATAAAAAATAGAAAATCTATTCAGCAAATATAAATAACTTTAACCATGGATATAGCCAGTACTCTACCTGCACTTCCATTTACCAATCCTGTGCTAATATTCTTCATAGTACTGACCATTATCTTGTTCGCGCCACTTCTACTTAACAGACTGCGCATACCCCATATTATTGGACTCATTATTGCAGGAATCATCATTGGGCCATATGGATTTGGGCTACTTGAACGAGATAGTAGCTTTCAATTATTCGGAAATGTAGGGTTATTATACCTCATGTTTCTCGCAGGGCTCGAAATGGACATTAACGACTTCAAAAAAAATAAAACTCAAGGTATTGTCTTTGGATTATATACCTTTTTAGTTCCAATGATTATAGGAACTTTTATTAGTTACTATACTCTGCACTTTAATTGGACAACTTCAATTTTATTGGCAAGTATGTATGCATCCCATACCTTGGTCGCATACCCGATAGTTAGCCGATATGGGGTAGCCAGAGAAACTTCTGTAACAACGACGATTGCAGGAACTATCATAACTGTATTAGGAGCACTTATTATCCTTGCCGTAATCGCCGGAATGGCACAAGGTAATATCAATAATGTTTTCTGGATACGGCTTACTCTATCCGTAACTGTATATACTGCATTTATCATATATGCATATCCAAGGATAACCCGCTGGTTTTTAAAAAAATACAGTGATAATGTTACACAGTATATTTATGTTTTAGCTTTAGTTTTCGCAGCATCATTTCTTGCTGAAATCGCAGGCTTGGAAGCAATAATCGGTGCATTTTTCGCAGGTGTAGTTCTAAACCGTTTCATACCAGCAGTTTCTCCGTTAATGAACCGAATTGAATTTGTTGGAAATGCACTCTTTATACCCTATTTCCTCATCGGAGTAGGTATGCTTATCGACCTTCAAGTAGTATTTAATAGTAGTGATGCAATTATTGTTGCATTAAATATGTCCATTGTAGCAACTTTGTCCAAATGGATAGCAGCATGGCTCACGCAAAAGACATTCAAACTTCCTAAAGTAGATCGAGATATGATATTTGGGCTAAGTAATGCCCAAGCGGCAGCGACATTGGCTGCTGTTCTTATTGGACACGATTTAGGCATTTTCAATACTAACGTCCTCAATGGTACTATCGTTATGATATTGGTCACCTGTACTATTAGCTCATTTGTAACAGAAAAAGCCGCAAGAAAAATAGTGACCCGGCAAATGACCGAAGACCAAACTACCAACTTAGATACTGGAGAAGAAAGAATACTGATCCCCATTGCCAATCCCACTTCTATAGAAAACCTAATTAACATAGCATTGTTACTAAAAAGTCCCAAAAAGAAAAGCCCTCTCTATGCCATACATGTAACCGATGACACAAATGCAGGTGATGGTCCCGGTTTTAAAGCAAAAAATGCATTACGAACGGCAGCAAAAGTTGCTTCTTCAGCTGATACCCGACTCGAACCTATTTATCGTTTTGATATTAATATCGCTAGTGGTATACTACACTCGATGAAAGAAAAAGATATTTCGGAACTTGTTATAGGATTACATCATAAAGCAAATATTGTAGATAGCTTTTTCGGGAACAAAACAGAATCCCTACTAAAAGGGACAAATAAAATGATATTTATCGCAAAATGCATTATACCAATCAATACAATCACCAGAATTGTCATTGCGGTACCCGAAAAAGCAGAATTTGAAACAGGATTCGTAAAATGGATAGATAGAATAGCCAATATGGCAAAACAAATAGGATGTCGAGCTATTTTCTATGCTCACCCCAACACTATTGTACAACTAAAAGCCGTATTGAAACAAGGTGGATATCGCATTAGAAATGAATTTGAAATTCTTGAAAACTGGGAAGACATTCTTATGCTTACCGGAATAGTATTACAAGATGATTTATTTATTGTTGTTAGTGCTCGAAGAACATCTGTCTCCCATAATCCAGAGTTTGACAAGTTGCCAGGATTCTTATCTCGTTACTTTGCAGGCAATAATTTAGTTGTTCTCTATCCTGAACAATTTGGTAAAGAGAGTGAATTATTATCTTTTTTTACAGATCCCCTCTCTATTGATGTACAAAGGCATTATACACGATTTCCAGATTTACGAACATTTCTAGGACGGTTAAAATGGAATAATAAAAAAATGTGGAAACATTTAAATCGAAAAGAAAAATAATGTATGAATATCACTAATATTTCTGACAATAATAACTCTGAATATAAAAAAAACGATAAAAGATATCTATTTCTCAATAAACAAGCCAAACTTGCTTTCTTTTATATGAGTGTTTGTTACACGGCAGGAGTAATGATTGCACTTATTTTCGATACCGGAATCAACTCCGAATTTTACACTTACGGTAATATTCTACAACTCATTGCTATAGCACTTTTACATATCCTTTCTTTTACAAAAAAAGTTTCGTATAGGAAAGCTATAAATGCCTTCTTATTAATTATGTCTACAGAAGTTGCAGCTGAGATGATTTACGAAGCTACCGTGAACTTACAACAATCATCTTCATTCATACTTACTCGTCTAACCATTATGATGATTTTAACCTCCGGCGCAGTACTAGCATATCTACGTTTTTCCACATTCTACATTTCTATATTGTCAGTTGTAACTTATATTGTGAGCACAATCATTACACAAAATATCCATCTATCCCAATATACTTATATTGTAATATTAGCCTTTTTAGGATTAGCAATTCTTGGAAATAAAATATATAATACACTCTATTTGATAGAAGATAAGGACATATCGCTTCAAGATGAAAAAAATGAAATCATAGATTTTGCCCACCTCGGCCATCAAGACTGGAATGTGCTCATAGAAAGCCTCAAAAACAAGCATATCTCCACAGATAAAACATTATCAGTACTAAAATTAATAAATAAAAATATTTCTCAGCGTATTGCTTCACAAGCCCGTCAATTAGTCAGAGATGAGCAAATATATTCACCCATCCTTCTTTCTCGCTATCCGAACCTGACTTGTGGAGAACTTGAAGTTTGCCTTTTCATTATTCGCGGAATGACGGTTTCCCAAATTAGTGCAGCATTAAACATTACCTTATCCACTGTTACTACTATACGAAGCAATATACGAACTAAAATGAATTTACCTAAAGATATAAATCTACGCCAACATATTAACTCTGTAATCCACACACAAAATCCTTCATTTCAATTTAAAGAAGGAATAAATATATAAATGGTTATTAACGGACATTTGATTCATCTTTAACAAAAAAAATTGTATTATTGCAGCCGGAAAAATAGAGTCATTATTTCGCATGGTATATCGTTCTTATATATTTCGTTTGGGAACAATATTCATATTATTATTGTGCCTAATTACCAGAATCCATGCCCAATTGGGAATTGGAGGTATACCTCCAAGCTTTAAATATCCACAAACGCGCAGTTCTATTTCCGATATTCATGATATTTATGTGCCTTTTAGTATCGATGACCTTTTATCTGACGATTTATTAAACGAACAAGATGGTAATCCACCTCGTATAGCCATATTATTACCTGCAGGTCTATCTATCTCCAACAATGGAATTTGGAAAACATTACCTGGAGGAGAAAAAATTTGGCAAATACATATTTCTGCAAATAATGCTCTCGCAATAGCTCTATATTATAATAAATTTTACATACCTGAAGGCGGGAAATTATATATATACAATGCTCAACATACCCAAATACTTGGAGCATTTGATCATTACACCAATCCTAAAGGCGGAAAATTCGTAACAGAGTTCGTTGCAGGTGAAGAAGTCATCCTCGAATACGTTGCCTCCGATGAACAATCATCTTCCGATAAACCCTGCATTGAGATCGAAGAAATCGGTTATGGATATAATCATCTTGAAATAAGAGAAGACAATGATAACACTGAAAATATTTCAGGAAGTTGCATGGTTGACATTAATTGTGAAGAAGGTCAGGAGTGGCAAGATGAAAAAAAAGGGGTATGTAAAATGATCATGAAAATAGGAACTGGTTCATACTTATGCACTGGCTCTGTAATAAATAATACATCTGGAAAATTATACCCATATATACTGACAGCACATCATTGTCTTGTAGCATCAAAAGAAACAGCAACAAATGAAGAATTAGAGCAATTTTTATTTTATTTTAATTATGAAAGAATACGATGTGGAGAAAAACACCAAACCAAACCCAAAACTATAACTGGTTGTCGACTACTTGCGGCATCTATATTATCAGGAGGAGTAGATGAAGCCCTACTCGAACTGAGTAAAGACATTCCTGACAGCTTAAATATCTATTATAATGGTTGGGACCGTTCCCCCACCCCAGCACAATCAGGTGTATGCATACACCATCCACAAGGCGATGTAAAAAAAATATCTACTTTCACGAATCCAGCAAACTCAGACACATGGAGAACAAAAGAGAATGTTGCTTTAGAAAACGGACATTGGAATGTGCAATTCAGTGAAACAGTTAATGGGCATGGAGTTACAGAAAAAGGTTCTTCAGGTTCTCCTCTATTCAATCAAAACGGGTTAATTGTAGGGACATTAACCGGTGGTACATCCTCATGTACAAACCCCAATGGAAGGAATTTATTCGGTAAACTTCATTATTTTTGGGATATGTGCGGAAAAGAAGACAATGAGCGGCTAGACATATGGCTCGATCCCAATAAAACAGGAGTCTCCCAACTCCAAGGCAGATATGCAACAGAGCCTAAACCTATACCCACGGGATTGAGTGCATCATGGGATGCAATAAAAGAAACCATATCTTTACAATGGAGTAAACCCGAAAGCGAAGAGATACCAGTAAAATACATTATTCTCCGTAACGGTTATCCCATAGGAAGTACTACAAATCTTTTTTTCTCGGAAAAGAAATTACCTATAGGCAAATACTTATATTCAATAATCGGAGTATATTCTGATGGAAAATCATCAGAAGCCTCAGCTCCAGTAGCCGTCTCTGTATATAATTATCCAATACCAACTCCCCCAAAAATAGTACGAAGCGGAAATAAAGAACTTTCATTATCTTGGGAGAATCCTTTAAGTGAACAACAAATATTCTGGGGAACGATGAAACCGACCGTCTTTTGCAGGACAGTAGAATATAAGCCTTTTTATTTCGGACAATGTTGGGACGAAAAAGAGATAAATTCTATTGACAACTTTGTAATACATTCTATTTCTTTCTTCCCTGCACAAGGAGCAAAATATTCTCTATTGATAAAACAAGGAATAAATAGTTATACTCAAAAAATCGAAAGTTTTCAATTAAACACCATAAATGAAATCATATTAAATACCCCTTTTATTATAGACAAAGACAATGGGCAACTGATCATTGCCATTAAAGCTGAATCATATTTAAGCGAACATGGTCCAGCTTGTTGCGACAATGGCCCAGCTGTAAATGGAAAAGGCAACCTACTTTCTTTAGACGGAGAAAACTGGACCGCAATTTATGATAATGATCCTAAAAGCGACTTTAACTTTCTGGTAGCAGCCAATATCTCATCATCTTTAGTTCCTGAAAATAATTTCCAAACTCCTACCGCCTCCAATTATCAGGGAAAAAACTCTTCAGAAGCAATTAAAACTATAATTACAGAAAAAATAGCATTGAAAAAACAATCCGAAAACTTGACAATATATTCCTCTATTCCTGTAGGTATCCCCCCAACAACATGGAACGTATATCGTAACGGGCAATTAGTTAATACTAATCCTATACATTCACTTTCTTTTACAGACTCAGGGCTTCAACCCGGAGAATATAGCTACAAAATAGAAGCCCTTTATGAAAACCAGACAATCATTAAAGAAAGTCCTGAAATATCTTTCCGTCTAAGTGAAAAAAACTGGGATGCCGATATTTCATCCCTCGAAGTCAGTTACGTAGAAGAATCTTGGTCTCCAGAAGATTTATCCAAGACAGAATGGTCTCACGGGCTTCCCTGCCATACCGAAAATGTAGTAATAAGTATAAAAACTTCTCCAGGAGCGACATCCGAAATCAACGGTGAAGTAGGTACAAATTATCATTTCACATTCGGTAAAAATAGTGGGAAATATCCTATATCCATAAAAATCACATCTGAAGACAAAAGCCATACAAAAAGTTATACACTTAACCTTTTAAAATTGTCAGAATATTCTATAATGCAACGATGGGATAATATACTTTCGTTGGTTACAAATCCTAACAACAATGGAGGTCTCAACTTTATCAGTTACCAATGGTTTTGTAATAACGACATTATGCCAGGTAAAACACAACCATACATTTCTATAATTCCCAATAAATTAGAAAATGCCTATCATATTGAAGTTGTTACAACCGAAGGAATAACACTTAGAAGTTGTGAATCCAATATATTGCCCATAACTTCAAACGTAACTATTACCCCAACCCTTATTAAACAAGGAGATATTTTAAAAATTCATATCGATCAAGAAGAAGACCTATCCCAATGTCGTATTTCTATTATTAATACATTAGGTATCATTATAAAAGATTTTATTCCAACTATATCCGACACAAATCTCCCATTCTCATGGAATGCAGGTAACTATATTGTTCGAGTCATAACCCCCTCCAACAAAATACATGAGACTAAAATCATTTGTACCCCATGAAAAAATATATTATCATCATATTACTTTTCCTCACTTTTTTACCTATATATAGTGAAAGACCAATAGGGGAAATATCAATATGGGGAACAGGTGGTTTATCTACCCTTCATTATAAATCTTCTGTCGGCACAATAAAGCCCTATGCTGGTTGGGATGTGGGTATCTCTTACACAACTCTTTTCAATAAGAATTGGGGATACGGTTTAGGACTAGAATTGTCACAGTACAAAGGTGCAATCAAATTAGGTGATTATTCGGACTCATATAAAACAATATCCAACTCGATTCCTGGAGGCAATAATGTCAACAACGAATTTGATTTTTCTGTAAATTACAAACAACTTAGAGAAACTCAGGAAGCCACCTATCTCAATATTCCTATCTTTTTACAATACCGAAATAATAAAGCTCAAGGATTCTATTTCAATATAGGAGCTAAAATTGGATTTCCGATAAAAACTCGTCGTACAACATTTGCCAAAGAATTAAATACATCCGGATATTTTGCATATGAAGACATATACTACACCAATTTACCGGAACATGGTTTTTACTCTTTAAATGATTATAAATATACGACTTCTATCGATATGAATCTTAACCTGATGGCTTTTGTCGAAACTGGGGTCTGTTACCGTCTATCACCTGGTATCAACCTTTATACAGGAATATATGCCGGATATGGATTTAACAACTTATATCCTCATGACAAAAAAAAATTACTTTTATATCAACAAGACGGAAATAATATTCAAAACGGAATATGGGATACATACATGAATACCGAAAACGAAACAAAAGCAATAGTATCATCTCGTATTTTGCCAATCACGGTAGGTCTTAAAATAAGATTGGCATTCAACCTAAACAATAAGAAAAGATAACAAAGACAAATAAGTAAAATTGTAATTTACAATATTTTGGCATAACTTTGTAACTTAATTTCAAATTGGCACAAACACACAAAAAAGAGAACAATATATATTCAATATGAATAAAATAATCGAAAAAGAATACTTTTCAGAAAAAGTAGTCAAGCTAGTTGTAGAAGCTCCATTAATAGCACGATCCCGAAAGGCCGGACACTTTGTTATCGTCCGTGCAGGAGCGAAAGGAGAACGTATACCCCTAACAATTGCTTCTGCCGATAAAGACAAAGGGACTATCACCTTAGTCGTACAAGCAGTCGGTAAATCCTCATCCAAACTATGTGCCTTAAATGAAGGTGATTATATTACAGATGTAGTAGGTCCTCTTGGACAAGCAACCCATATAGAAAAAGTGGGAACAGTCGTTTGCTGTGGCGGTGGAGTTGGCGTCGCACCTTTGCTCCCTATCGTTGAAGCTTTTAAAAAGGCTGGAAACCGAGTAATAACAGTGCTGGCAGCAAGAACTAAGGAGCTAATCATACTGGAAGAACAGATGAAAACAAATTCTGATGAGGTAATTGTTATGACCGACGATGGTTCTTATGGACAAAAAGGCCTGGTTACTCAAGGCGTTGAAGATGTCATAAAACGGGAAAAAGTCGATCTTTGCGTAACAATAGGACCAGCAATTATGATGAAATTTGTATCGCTGTTGACAAAAAAATATGACATACCAACGGTCGCATCCCTAAACACAATAATGGTAGATGGTACAGGCATGTGCGGAGCTTGCCGTATTACTGTAGGAGGAAAGACAAAATTTGTATGCGTAGACGGACCCGAATTCGACGCCCATCAAGTTGATTTTGATGAAATGATGATGCGCCTCTCTTCATATAAAGATATGGAATAAAATCTGAAAACAAGCATGGACAATAAAGAATATTTAGCATCAGAACGCGCACAATCCTGGCGCGAAGAATTGCGAAAAAGTAAAAGTAATAAAGAACGTACTCAAATAAAAAGAGTACACATGAATGAACTTGCTCCGGCATATCGCATAACTAATAAAGAAGAAGTAAACCAAGGACTTACCAAAGAGCAAGCTATGACAGAGGCTTCGCGTTGTCTCGATTGCCCCACTCCATTATGCATGACAGGATGTCCTGTACAAATCAACATTCCCCAATTTATAAAGAATATCGAACGGGGTGAAATTTTAGAAGCAGCCAAAACCCTGAAAGAAACCAGTGCATTACCTGCTGTATGCGGAAGAGTATGTCCTCAAGAGAAACAATGTGAATCAAAATGCTTTTACACTCAAAAAATGGGAAAAGATGCTGTTGCAATCGGATATCTTGAGCGATTTGCAGCAGACTACGAACGAGAAAGCGGGCAAATATCTGTTCCTGAAATAAAAACCTACAACGGAATAAAAATTGCTGTTGTCGGTTCTGGCCCTGCAGGACTTGCTTTTGCGGGGGACATGGCAAAATATGGTTATAATGTAACCGTATTTGAAGCGTTGCATGAAATTGGAGGTGTGCTAAAATACGGTATTCCAGAATTCAGACTGCCTAACGCTATCGTCGATGTAGAAATAGACAATTTGCGAAAAATGGGCGTTGAGTTCATAACAGACTGTATTATTGGAAGAACATTGTCTTATGACGATTTACATGAAATGGGCTACAAAGGTATTTTCGTTGCCAGTGGGGCTGGCCTACCTCGTTTCATGGGTATTCCCGGAGAAAATCTCATAGGTATTATGTCCAGCAATGAATACCTTACTCGGGTAAATCTAATGGACGCTGCCAATCCTGAATCCGATACTCCAGTAATTAAAGGCAAACATGTTGCCATTATCGGTGGAGGAAACACTGCAATGGACTCTGTCCGCACAGCCCGCCGTTTAGGAGCAGAACGCGCCATGATTGTATACCGCCGATCCGAAGAAGAAATGCCTGCCCGGATAGAAGAAATAAAACACGCTAAAGAAGAGGGTGTTGAATTTCTTACTTTATACAATCCTATCAAGTATATCGGAGATGAAAAAGGGAAAGTAAAGCAAATGTTACTTCAAAAGATGGAATTAGGAGAGCCTGATGCATCAGGGCGAAGAAGTCCTATAGCTATCCCTGGAAAGACAGAACTAATAAACGTAGATGAAGTGGTAGTAAGTGTAGGAGTATCTCCTAACCCTTTAATCCCAAATTCAATTAAGGGATTACAAGTAAGTAAATGGGGAACCATAATAGTAAATCAGGAAACTATGCGTTCGGACATTCCCGACCTGTATGCAGGCGGTGATATCGTACGCGGAGGCGCTACAGTTATTCTTGCTATGGGAGATGGACGAAGAGCTGCAGCATCCATGCACCAAGCTTTATCAGAAAAAGCATAAAACAAAATTATTATTACAAAAAAAGCCGATATATAGAATTGTATCGGCTTTTTCGCATTTATATAATATTTTTGTTTTCATAATAATATCCCGATTACATCTTCCTCCAAACATTAAAAATCTAATTATTGCTAAAAAATATCCAAAAATAAATATATTTGCCATATATTATTAACATTTAAAATCCGATAAGATGATAAATCAATGGATATATGGTACTCTATTTATTGTTCTCCTTTATTTCGCATATAAAATTTCAAAGAAAAAACCAGACGAAAAAATACCGGAATATAAAGATCCTCATCGCCCGAATAAAGAATTCATGCCAGATTCTTTTGTCGACAATAAAAAATTTATATATATTGCAAATATTTCTCAAAAAGAAATCACCAATGTTACTATACAATTCTGTAACATGTACAATCATGATTTCTACCAAGCCATATTAAAAATAACTCCAATAAAACACAACACTTTTATCATTACCTTTCCATACGATATAGAATTTGCAAACTATCTAATCTTAATCAACTATCTACACTACCCGTTCGAAATAGAATATTCTCCTAAAATATCGGGATGGATGCCACTAACGAACGAAGTTCAAAACGAACAAGAGAGTTGGGGAATGTTTTATATTCCCTCCGACGATAAAGAATATAATACCGTATATATGTTGACCGAAAATAATAACTCGTACAAATTCACAATAGGTCTCGATAAGGGTATACCCTGCACTACAAACTTTATTTACAAAGAACCTCCTTTACTTAACCTCAACTCAAAGGAGAAAGAGAGTTTCATTATTAATTAAAATAAGTTTCTACTTTTTATCTAAAATTCGTTTTACATGATTCTTTAATATGTGAAAAGCAGGTTTAACCATAGCTCCATGATCATGCCCTCCCAATTCATATATATATACCTGTTTATGCCCTACGACTTTCATCATACGCCAAAAATATGCATTTTCCTCATAACGCCCCAACATTTCCAACTCTCGGTCGCCTGATACAATAATCAATGGAGGAGCATCTGGTCGCACATAATATAGAGGAGCAAACTCATCAATACTGGGCTGGGTATCTTTCATCCCTTTCGATTGTCGATATGCAAAATGGCTAATGGCATGTCCACTAAACGGGATTAATGCAGCAATAGAATCTGCATCAATATTATATTTTCTTAACCACTTTTTATCCAGTCCTATCATATTAGTTAAATACCCTCCTGCAGAATGGCCCGACACAAAAATTTTTTGAGGGTCACCTCCATAATTTGCAATATTTTGAAAAACCCACGCTGTTGCTGCTGCCGCATCATCAATACAATCTGCCAAAGTCCCCTTTGGCAACAAGCGGTAATTTACTGAAACTACACCTAATNGATACGATACGGAATATCTTTTATTGTATGATACGTTATATTTTGAGCTGTTACAAAACAACTCAAAATACTAAATAGAAATATAAAATGAATGCTCTTTATCATATCCAATATAATTTCATCTATCTTAATTTATTATTAACAAAATTAAAACTAATATTTTAATTTCTCATACAACAACCAATTTAAATACATACAATAAACTTTTATTAATTTTCATTCCTTCATTTCATCTTTTATCTCTAAACATAAATATACCGAAAACACAGGTAAATAATTTCTATTTACTCGTCTTCAATAGATAATCTTTACCATCATTACCATCAGACAAATAGGTACCCTCATTATTATTAATAGATTTAAATGGCCTCTAAATTCTACTTGAGACTCTTTTTATCTTCTGTCATTGTACATAATTCTATCTTTTTCTAAAAAACTTTTATCGAAATACTAAAAAGACCTTCTGTATACCTCCAATCTCTTTCCTAATAAAAATATTTTTTCTATCCTTTTCACAATTTATCAATACTAATTATTGCCTTTTTTGTATAATATTACTTATAGAAAACAAATTAATTAATGCTACTAAAAACAATAAATTACCTACTCTCATTAAACGAGAATCCATCTTCCAATAAGATTTCAAATACTTACAACACTTAATTATTTTATTCCTTATACTCTTTTTTCAAGAAAACCCGTATCTTCGTAATTATAAAACAATTTAAAAATGGAAGATTGGTTTTCTCGGACTCAACAATTAATCGGCTTTGATAAATTCTCTCTCTTACAACAGTCAAAGGTACTTGTCGTAGGCATAGGTGGTGTAGGGGCTTATGCTGCCGAAATGCTGTGTAGAGCCGGAATAGGAAATATTACCATTATCGATGGAGATACAATAAATAAAACTAATATCAATCGACAATTAATAGCACTCCATAGTACACTCAATCAACCCAAGGTCAATATTTTAGCACAGCGATTACAAGATATTAATCCTGAATTGATTCTTGATGCTCAATACCAATTTATAGAAAAAGAAGAAATTGACAAGATAATAAAAAATAACAGATATGATTTTGTAGTAGATGCAATCGATACACTATCGCCCAAAATTGCTCTGATTACTGCTTGTTTAAAAAATAAGACTAAAATTATATCATCAATGGGAGCTGGAGGACGTATTGACCCATCTAAAATTACATTTGCCGATATTTCAGAAACTTATCATTGTGGATTAGCAAAAGCTGTCCGAAAAAGATTACAAACCCTTGGCATAAAAAAGGGGCTGAAAGTAGTTTTCTCTACAGAACAAACCGAAAGAAAATCGATTATACGTACAGATGAAGAAAGGAACAAAAAATCAACTGTCGGAACTATCTCTTATTTACCCGCAATTTTTGGTTGTTATTTAGCATCTTACACTATCAGAAAATTAATTGGAGAATGATACAAATAAAAAACATAGAAAAAAATTATGGTCCATTACATGTTCTAAAAGGAATTAACGCTCATATCAATAGAGGTGAAATCGTTGCGGTTGTAGGGCCTAGTGGTGCCGGTAAAACAACCCTATTACAAATCGTAGGAACTTTGGAAAAAGCAGATGCAGGAAGTGTAACCATTGACAATATTGAAATAAGTCAACTAAAAGAAAAAGAACTAGCGGCTTTCCGTAACCATCATATCGGCTTCGTTTTTCAATTTCATCAGCTTCTCCCTGAATTTTCAGCCCTTGAAAACGTTATGATTCCCGCTTTGATACAAAAAAAACGAATATCTGAGAGTGAAAAAAGGGCAAAAGAAATATTAGAGTTCTTAAATCTCTCGAACCGAATAAATCATAAACCTGCACAATTGTCCGGTGGAGAGAAACAACGAGTCGCAGTAGCTCGAGCATTAGTCAATCATCCAGACGTTATTCTAGCTGATGAACCATCAGGAAGCCTTGACTCTCAAAATAAAATCGAGCTTCATAAATTATTTTTTGACCTGAGAAAAGAGTTTAACCAAACCTTCGTAATTGTAACTCACGATGAAAATCTGGCAAAAATGGCTGATCGTATTATTCAAATGAAGGACGGATTAATCATTTTGCCCGAAGAAAATCTTTTATAACTTGAGCCAACCTAAAATAATATGAATTTACAGATAAAACATATTGCCATTTTATGCCTGTTCTCAGGGATTTTTTTATCTTGTAAAAATGACGAAACATTTGATTATGAAGAATTCCGCCTTGATATGGTAACGTGCCTTATCAATAATAATTCTGTTTATTTTCAATTAGACAATGGCTCTTACCTGATTCCCGATAATACAATCACCCCCGAAGGTATAAAAAACATGCAACGTGTAATGTTGAATTATGTAATAAAAGAAAAAAGAATTACAGACAAAGAATATATAATAAAAGTCCGGTCAATCGGACAGGTTCTCTATAAAGGAATACTAAACATTTCAGCAGAAGATGCTCCAACAATAAAAGATGATTCCATTTACTTAAACTCTATTTGGTATGGCGGAGAATGTATTAATTTAAGATATAAAATAGAATTTAATAATATACCTCACAGCCTTGAGATGATTTATATACCAGAGAAGCAACTACCTGATGATACTCTACGCTTACAGCTAAGACATGACAAAAATAATGATCCTGCAGGTTTTCTTACCGCAGGGTATGCTTCATTCAGAATTTCTCCACTACTTATAAGACAAAATCTCACAACAATCAAAATATATGTTAATTGCTATAATATAAAAGAAAAAAATTTTACTTTGAATTTAAAATAATATAGAATATGAAAAATGAAAACAACGAAATGCAAATCGAGCTTACACCTGAAATAGCAGAAGGCATTTACTCCAATTTAGCTATTATTTCACATTCTTCTTCCGAATTTGTCGTCGACTTCGTTCGTCTTATGCCTGGGGTACCTAAAGCTCCTGTAAAATCACGAATTATTTTAACTCCTGAGCACGCCAAAAGATTAATGTTTGCTATAGAAGAAAATATTCTGAAATATGAAAAGCAATTCGGACCTATTCGTATGAATGACAATAATAATAACATGCCGCCTTTCATGGCTCCAGGCGGAGAAGCTTAAATAAAAAAAGATGAAAACATTTACTATTGAAGAAAAGTCTCAGATAGAAACTATTATAAATCAATGTAAGGTATGTTATTTGGGCATGATAGATAATGACCAAAGTCCTTATGTCGTACCTATGAATTTTGGATACAAAAACAACATATTTTATCTGCATTCGGGACCAGACGGAAAAAAAATCCAACTACTAAACAAGAATAAGAAGGTATGCCTCACTTTTAATTCTGGAGAAAACCTGATTTACCAACATCCCAATGTAGCATGTAGTTATAGTATGGTATCTAAAAGTGTAATATGTAAAGGTACAATTGCTTTTGTCGAAAATTATGAAGAGAAAGTAGAAGCTCTGAATATCTTAATGGAACACTATACAGACAAAAAATTTAGCTATAGTGCCCCAGCAGTAAATAATGTACGAATATTAAAACTATTACCCGATGAGATAACTTGTAAGTCATTTGGAAATTCGATACGGAATCGCAATTTCTAACGATACAAGAAAGTTTTATATATTTATATTACCTTTGCATGATAATAGACAAATCCGTACAATTATGGAAAATAAACTAACTATTTATAATACTCTTTCACGAAAAAAAGAAATATTTAAGCCCATTAATCCCCCATATGTAGGCATGTACGTATGTGGACCAACAGTTTATGGAGATGCTCATCTAGGACATGCTCGCCCGGCCATAACATTTGATCTCTTGTTTCGTTATTTACAACACACCGGTTACAAAGTAAGATATGTACGAAATATTACAGACGTTGGACACCTTGAAAATGACGCAGATGAAGGAGAAGATAAAGTTGCGAAAAAAGCCCGGCTTGAAAAGCTAGAACCAATGGAGGTTGTTCAATACTACCTTAACCGATACCACAAAGCAATGGAGGCGTTGAACGTTTTACCTCCCAGCATAGAACCTCACGCTTCAGGACACATTATTGAACAAATAGAATACATAAAAAAAATACTTGACGCCGGTTATGCATATGAAAGCAATGGATCTGTTTATTTCGATGTAGAAAAATACAATAAAGACTATCACTACGGCAAATTATCAGGACGTAATATAGATGAGTTATTAAATACTACCCGTGAATTAGATGGACAACAAGAAAAACGAAACAGTTTTGACTTTGCTCTATGGAAAAAAGCTTCACCAGAACACATCATGCGATGGCCCTCACCTTGGAGTGATGGATTTCCCGGTTGGCATCTCGAATGTTCAGCTATGGGTACTAAATATTTAGGAGAGGAATTTGATATACATGGCGGTGGAATGGACCTACTATTTCCTCATCACGAGTGTGAAATAGCCCAATCGGTAGCAGCACAAGGTAAAGAAACCGTGCATTATTGGATGCATAACAATATGATTACTATCAATGGGCAGAAAATGGGAAAATCATTAGGCAACTTTATCACTCTCGAACAATTTTTTACTGGGAATCACCCTCTTTTATCTCAGGCATACAGTCCAATGACTATTCGATTTTTTATTCTTCAAGCTCATTATCGCAGTACAGTCGATTTCAGCAATGAAGCGTTACAAGCTTCAGAAAAAGCTTTACAACGACTATTAGATGGATGGGAAAATCTGAACAAAATTATTCCAGCAGAAAATAGCTCTATCGAAGTACCTGATTTAAAATCAAGATGTTATGAAGCCATAAATGATGATTTGAGTAGCCCGATAGTAATATCTCACTTATTTGAAGGTGTTCGTATTATCAATACAGTCTCAACTGGTAATGCTACATTAAACAGTAAAGACTTGAATAAGCTGAAAGATACATTCAAGATATTTATGTTTGATATATTAGGAATCAAATCAGAAAAAAGCAATATAGATTCCTCTTCCACCGAAGCATATAAACAAGCTATAAATGTATTGCTGGATGTCCGTAAAGATGCCAAAGCCAAAAAAGACTGGGCTACATCAGACTTCATTCGAAACAAGCTTACAGAAATTGGTTTTGAAATAAAAGATACTAAAGATGGTTTCGAATGGAAATTGAATAAATAAAAAGTTATAATGAATTTATTTACAAAAATAACCGCTCTTATAATAATATAGATAAGACGGTTATTTTTGTAGATGAAACATCGTTTATAAAGAGCTCACTATTTCTTCACATAAAGGGTTCCTTCAAAGATTTCCCCTTTTATTATTACATAACATCTACAGTCCATTCGTCACGTTTTTCCGGTAACATATTCCATCACAAACAGCAATCAGTACATCCGACTGATTTTTTATTTCTACCCTATAATGACAAACAGTTTTATGCAAAAGAATTTCGGTCGCTGTTGCTGTCAATATATCATTCAAATACCCACTCGACAAAAAGCGGATATCTGACTGTATCGAAAAAGCAAGTAACCCATGAGCATTTGCTGCAGCAGCTATAGCCAAATCTGCTAAAGTAAAAAGAAGTCCCCCCTGAACTACTCCCCCTGCATTTAAATGTTTTTCTATAACATTCACACATGCTACAGCATATCCAGGTTTCGCTTCTTTTAGCTCTATCCCCGCATCCATAGCAAAATGGTCTTTTTTAAAAAAATCTACATAATCCATCTTTTTTCATCTTTCAATTTCCGGCATAAATAGCTTTTAAAGAACCAATAGCAAGTTTTCCTTCCACCTGTAACGGTATTCTACGATTATCATCACTTATCCACGCTGTAATATTATCACTTTCATTTTCACCCTCATCCGTCGAAAAGTGAAGTTTGAGGCGAAATGCAGGAAATTCCTTATTTCTCAACTTTAAAATCGTTCGCCCCATAAATTCAATCGATAAATATTCTATATGATTCCCTGAAAATATATTTAAATTAAATCGTTGATACATAGGAGTTACTGGAAAGTCGATTGTTCTCAAATAGTAAAATACGCTCAACATATCATATGTCAGCTTGCTCGACGGAACAGTATAATGTTCAATAGCATTACGTTTTGGACGATATAATGTAATTTCGCCCACACAGCCTTCTGCCCCCTTTTCATATTTATATTTTACTTCATCTTTTCGATATGTTTTATCTTCATCAGAAATTTTGGCATAATACAATGGTCGTAAATCTCTACGCCTCATAACAGAAACTAATGTATCTCTTACCCGAAAAATACGGTCAGCAAAAGCTAAAGTTCGAGCATCCATTTGAGACTTATAACATGATACATCATTGATAACCACAGGTTTCAATATTAAGCGGGCACTTGCCGCCTTTTTCCAAATAAAACCCCATTGGTAAATTACATCATATGATAAATTTTCTTCTCCCCAATGTGCATTATCTGTCGTTAACTGCTGGGACCAGACCGTCATCGAAAAAGAGAGTATTAGCAGAGCACATCCGGCACAAACCTTCTCTACTCTCCATACCATATTACTGATTACTAAACGGCATATCATTTTCAGAAGATCCTTCATCTGTTTCATCTGCAGCCTTCTCATCTTTAGGTTTATTTTTTACAATAGCTCGAGGTTTCTGTTGTTCCAATGGTAAAGCAAATACATCCCAATCTTGTTCTACATCCCAATTTGCTTTCAATTTTAATGCTTTAGGATAATAGTAAACATCCTCAGGCTGTCTTTTTTCTGCATAATTCCCAGTATCAAACTTTCCATTACCATTCTTATCAATTACCAAACGAGCATAATAAGTCCCTGGATCAAGATACAAGAATTCTGCACCTCCATCCACAACAGGGACCTTTCGAACTGGAGTATCATTGCTGTTCAATAGCTCCACAAACGCCGAATCTGTTACTCCTTGTGTAGCCAAATACAAATTAGAATATTCTTCTAATGCTCTCACTTTAAATGTCTGAGAAAACTTATCTGTTGGAGTTCCATATACACTCAATCCAGCCAACGAATCTATTGAAATCCTATATTCTTCTCCCGGTCTCCACTTATGCTTCAATAAATACATACGCATCTTTACAGAATCCCGATTAAATGTAAACTCAACTGGATTCCATAATGTGTCGTTCTTTATTTCTAAATGGATAGCATTCCGGTCTATGGTATCTACTGGTTCTGCATATTCAAACCGTAAAAAATCATATACATTTAATGAAGACGGCACTATTGCCGAAAGCTTCAAAAATTCAATTGCCGGAGTCTCTTTTTCATCTTTTTTCCGTCTTTCTTTTACCACAGTCTTTTTACGTCGATAAATCATTTTAAGCGTATCCGTATACATCGATAATTTTCTTAAACTATCGGTACGCATATAATATGATTCAAATACCAATGTATCACGTTTATATAATAATGAATCTTTCAACCAATAATGTATTGTATCGTTTGTTATATTCGACTCTACATATGCCCAATCTTCACTATCAAAATTAAGAGGTTTCATTTTTGGCAAAGTGTCATTTGGAGCTGAAAAATATAAAGACATTTTTTGAGGAGAAAGACGCTCGCTTTTTTCCAAATAATGATTTTTAAAATTTTCATTAAAAGATTTCAATAAGATATTATCAGGATGGTAAAGAACTACCTGATTCATCATTATAGTGTCTATAGTCACACTATCAGTCCAAATTGTATCTGGCCGTATCACGGTTTCCACTGATGGCACTACAGTTACATCTGTAAAAGCTATATCTTCTGTCGCATTATCAAATCGGTAATCCCGATTTAAATCTTTCAATGCATATATACGGTATGTTCCGGGAGAGACATTTTGTATCGAAAAATAACCACGAGCATCAGAAGAAGCAATACGCTCAAATGGAGTTTTAGTAAAAGCCGAATCATTAAGATTCGAATGCAATCCTACCAGCATGCCCGTCACCGGTTCCAGATTTTCTGCATTTAATAATATACCAGAAACCTGTAATGTATCAATAATTGGCCCCGTAGAAAAAGCAAAACTAAAATTTTCTAAAACATTTTTCTCATTGTTATCAACTATTGCATCTGCAAAATCTATTGTATATGTAGTATTCGGTCTCAAAGAATCTTTTAATTCTACAATCACTTTTCTCCCAGAAGTACGAATAAGCGGCATCTCCTTTTGTGGAGGAGAAACAACCACCTTCTCCGTCGCCTTTTCCACCAAAACAATCTCGTCGAATTCTATTTCTATTTTATTCTTCTTTACATTTATTTGATTCGGCAAAGGATCGCTTTTTACAAATACTGGAGGTGTCTCATCCTTTGGCCCCCCACCAGGCCGTGCCATATTCGCACATGATGATATAAAGCCTCCGGCTAGTACCAATACTAAAATTATCGGAATATATATCGAATCTCTTTCTTTTCGCATCTTTATAACTTTATTCTGTAAATTAATGACCGTAAAGATACAAAAAAGAAGTATTAAAAGTCGCAAAAGCATCTTTTCTGCCCTTGAATAATAATAACAAACACAAATTAATCAAACATTTTGTTAGCCGAATTGAAAAAAAACATATATTTGCACCTTATTAAAAATGCGATAATCAAATTAAATAAAAATCATAAAGTAATAATCTTATGCAAAACAAAGGATTTATTAGAGTTTTTGCGGTATTACTTACGCTAGTATGCTTATTTTACCTGTCATTCTCTCTGGTGACCCGATATCAGACGAATAAAGCGGAAGAATACGCAAACGGAGATAGCACGAAGTATGCCCAATACATGGACTCTATTTCGACTGAAAAAGTGTATTTATGGTATTATACCTTTAAACAGTGCCGTGAAATGGAAATTGGCCTCGGTCTAGATTTAAAAGGTGGTATGAATGTAACTTTACAGATTTCTGTAGCAGACGTTCTCAAATCTCTTTCGAACAATAACCTCGACCCCAATTTCAACAAAGCTTTAGCTATCGCAACAGCTAACCAAGCCGAAAACAAAGATTTCTTATCAGCATTTTACAATGAGTATAGAAAACTGGACCCGAATGTCCGTTTAGCAGCTATTTTTAGCACGTATCAATTAAAAGATAAGATTACACCAAATGCAACAAATGATGAAGTACTCAAAGTTCTTCGTTCCGAGTTGGATGACGCTATCGACAATTCGTTCAACGTTCTTCGTACGCGTATAGACCGTTTCGGGGTTGTCGCTCCTAATATTCAACGTTTGGAAAAAGACGGACGTATCTTAGTCGAACTTCCCGGTGTAAAAGAGCCTGAACGTGTTAGAAAACTCCTGCAAGGAAGTGCTAACCTTGAATTCTGGGAAACTTATAACTTAAGTGAGTTCTACAATCAATTGGCTGCAGCAAATGATATCATTGCTCAAGCAGAAAATCTTACAACAGATAGCACATCCGTAGTAAAAAATACCACAGCAAGCGTTGACAGTACAACTTTAGCACAAAATCCAACTAATGTTCAAGATAGTGTTGCTCAGAAAATCAAAAAAGAATTAAATAAGACAGAAAGCGACCAGCAAAGAATTGAAACTTGGAAAAAACAGAATCCATTATTCGCCAAGTTGCAACTCAACGTTTCCCAACAGGGTGCAGTCAGTCAAAGTCCTGCAGTCGGAATAGCGCATTATTCCGATACAGCGGCAGTCAACCATTATTTGCAAATACCTCAAGTTCGTGAATTGTTACCTGCCAATATCATGTTCAAATGGACAGTGAAAGCAATTGACGAAAAAGAACAATATTATCAATTAGTAGCATTAAAAGCGACGAATGGAGGTCGCCCCCCATTGGAAGGAGACGTTATTACCGACGCCCGGGAAGATTTTGACCGTACAACTAACTCAGCCGTTGTAAGCATGACGATGAATGCTGAAGGGTCCAAAATATGGGAACAACTTACTCGTGAAAATATTGGAAAATGTATCGCTATTGTCCTTGACAATCAAGTGTATTCTTTCCCTGTAGTAAATACAGAAATATCAGGAGGTAGTTCACAAATATCTGGAAATTTCACTCCAGAAGAAGCAAAAGACTTAGCTAATGTACTGAAATCCGGTAAAATGGCAGCTTCTGTCAAAATTGTACAAGAAGATATTATCGGTCCGTCATTAGGACAAGAAGCTATACAAAGCGGTATCATGTCATTCATTTTCGCACTTATATTGTTAATGGTTTACATGATCAGCGTATATGGTGTAGTACCAGGATTGATTGCCAATGGAGGACTTATCTGTAATATGTTCTTTACTTTAGGAGTATTGGCATCATTCCAAGCTGTACTTACACTTTCAGGTATTGCAGGGTTAGTATTATCATTAGGTATGGCCGTGGATGCAAATGTACTTATCTTTGAAAGATCAAAAGAAGAACTCCGGTTAGGCAAAAATCTAAAATCAGCAATTACCGACGGTTACAAAAATGCATTCTCTGCAATCTTTGACTCAAACTTGACATCTGTTATTACCGGTATTATCCTATTCTTTTTCGGAACAGGACCTATCAAGGGCTTTGCAACCACATTGATTATCGGTATTATTATGTCATTCTTTACAGCCGTATTCCTAACGCGTTTAGTATTTGAAAAAGGTCTTGAAAAAGGATGGTTCAAGAACTTAACATTTACGACTTCTTTGACAAAGAATTTATTGGCTCATCCAAATATCAATTTCCTTGGAAAACGCAAAATCGGATACATTGTAGCAGGAATATTAGTAGTAATTGGAGCTATCTCATTTGCGACCAAAGGATTGAATCAAGGCATTGAATTCACTGGAGGTCGTAACTATGTAGTTCGTTTTGACAAGACTGTAAATACTCAAGAAATTGCAAACTTGCTAAAACCGGAATTTGAAGGAAGCACTTTATCCGTAATCACAATTGGTAGTGACAACCAAGTTCGCATCTCTACCAATTACAAAATTATGGATAGCTCCGATGGAATTGACGAAGAAATCGAAGGTAAGATATATCGCTCAATCAAAAACGGCAATTTAATTGGAGATGAATCTCAAGCTCAATTTAAAGACCAGCATATCATGAGTACCCAAAAAGTGGGACCAAGTATTGCTGATGATATTAAAATTGCAGCATTCTGGGCAGTATTATTCTCCCTTATCGCTATTGCTCTTTACATTTTATTACGATTCCGAGACATCTCGTTTAGTGTAGGAACCTTAGTTGCATTGGCATTCGATACTGTCATTATCATCGGCTTCTATTCCATATTCTATGGAATCTTACCATTCTCCATGGAAATCGATCAATCTTTTATTGCTGCTATTCTAACAGTGATTGGATACTCAGTAAATGATAAAGTTGTTGTATTTGACCGTGTTCGAGAAGTTGCCAATATTTATCCAAAACGAGACAAATTTATCGTCATTAACGATGCTCTAAATAGTACATTATCTCGTACTATCAGTACATCATTGAGTACGGCAATTGTTTTGATATGTATCTTTGTATTAGGAGGAGATACAATCCGTAGCTTTACATTCGCCATGCTATTAGGTGTAATTATAGGTACTCTTTCCACACTCTTCATGGCTGTCCCCATTGCTTATGAATTACAAAGCCGCAAACAAAAAAAGGAACAAGCACAAGAAGCTGCATCCTTAAAAAAGTAAGTTAGTGAACTATCTTATAAATGAAGAGAGCCAGAGATTATAATCTCTGGCTCTCTTCATTTATAAGATACAAAAAAGCTGTAATGATAATCATTACAGCTTTTTTGTATCTTCGCCGGGAATCGAACCCGGATCTAAAGTTTAGGAAACTTTCGTTCTATCCATTGAACTACAAAGACTTTTATATTTTGATACAAAAATACAATAAAATCTTCATGTAGCCAAATCAGAATTAATCAAAGAGGGCTTTCAATACATCCAAAGATTTCAACTCCTGAAATCCAGCATGATGCAATTTAAAGTAAGTTATTATATAGTCTAAAATTTCAGATCGTTCTCCTCGATTAAACTGGAACAAATGCAAATTATTATAATTCATTCTCATTATTTTATAAAATACTCTAGCTTCCATCGAAGATAAAAAATAAGAATGATTGGGACGAACAGCAGAAAAAACTCCATTTATCAAATCAAAAAAATCACCTTTTTTATATCCGGAAATATTGGGATAAAACCCCATATAACCAGTCAATTCGATAAGAAAGCAAATATGGAAATTAGCCTTTCCATCCTCCATCAAATTAAGTAATTGTATTGATTGTAACAAAAATCTAAAAAAAGAATTATTAGGTTCAGGCTCACGAATAACTTTCGAGAGAAACTCGGCAAGAAAAAGCGTAATTGCATTTTTTATTGGATCATAATGTAATCGAGATACAGGGACAGCGGTCTGAACATCCTTAATGCGCTGAATATCTTGCCTTGGCTTAATTTCTCCGTCAATATATAAAATAGCAAATGGAGAAAGCAATGTCCTCATAAGACGGCTCTTTTTACCTTGTTGTAAAGGTAATGCATAGGTAATTCGCCCATATTTTTCTGTATAAACATGAACCAATGACGCCTTATCATTATAAGCCGTTATACTTAAAACAATTCCAGTTGTTTTATCCAGCATCCTACGATAATTTAGCACAAAAATAATGTTTTTGTATAATATCAAAATGGAAAGAGATTAATATTTATTCTTATCAAAGAGTCAAAATGATAACTAAAAAGAGGTCATGCAGCTTTAGCAAGGCAATATATATGGCAAAACATAACGGAAATGCATAAAAAGATACCGTTTAGGCATATTTTTTTATCAAATATTTTGTCAATTAAAAAAACAGCTCTATATTTGCACTCGCATTTGAGAAAACCTATAAGAGATAATTATAGACTTTTCGAAGAAGGCCCATTCGTCTATCGGCTAGGACGCAAGATTTTCATTCTTGAAAGAGGGGTTCGATTCCCCTATGGGCTACTTTAAGCATTAAGATTTTTCTTAGTGCTTTTTCATTTTATATTTTATTTTTCTAGCAGGTTATTTTAACGAAAATCTATTCATCAGATTTTATCTATCCGAGTTTTTTTGCTAACTTTGTTTATTCTTGAATTCGATTGCTCATTCTGCATCAGATTCATCTATCAGTTTAAAAAACAAAAACATACAAAAAAAATATGTCAGAAGAACAAAAGGCTAACAACGCTTCGTACTCTGCCGACAGCATCCAAGTGCTTGAAGGTCTCGAAGCGGTAAGAAAACGTCCGGCCATGTATATCGGCGACATCGGCGTAAAAGGTTTGCATCATTTAGTTTATGAAGTAGTTGACAACTCTATTGATGAGGCACTTGCCGGATATGCCACTCACATCGACGTATTCATCAATGAAGATAATTCTATCACAGTTGTAGATAATGGACGAGGTATTCCGGTCGATATGCATGAAAAAGAGCATAAATCTGCTCTTGAAGTTGTATTAACTGTACTTCATGCCGGAGGTAAATTTGACAAAGGCTCTTATAAAGTATCGGGAGGGTTACATGGTGTAGGTGTATCGTGCGTAAATGCATTATCAACTTATCTCCGAGCAGAAATAAAAAGAAACGGGAAAATATACATGCAAGAATATTCTTGTGGGAAACCGCTTCATGACGTTGAGATCATCGGAACAACAACCGAAACTGGGACAACAATCACATTCAAACCCGACGGTGATATTTTTTCTGATGTAGTTTACCAAGCAAATATTTTAGCCTCTCGTTTACGGGATTTAGCATTTCTGAATGCAGGCATTTATCTGTCCTTAACTGATAAACGAGAGAAAAAAGAAAATGGAGAATACAAAAAGGAAGAATTTTATTCCATCGAAGGCCTAAAAGAATTCGTTCGATATATCGACAGCTCCAAAGAACATCTTATAGAAGATATTATACATATCAATACAGAAAAACAAGGTGTTCCTGTAGAAGTCGCTATGACGTACAACACTTCATACAATGAAAACATCTACTCTTACGTAAACAATATCAACACCATAGAAGGTGGAACTCATTTAGCTGGATTCCGGCGTGGATTAACCCGTACATTGAAAAAATATGCCGAAGACTCTAAAATGCTCGAAAAAGTAAAAGTAGAGATTAGCAGTGATGATTTTAGAGAAGGCCTTACCGCTGTTATTTCAGTAAAAGTCATGGAGCCTCAATTCGAAGGACAAACCAAAACTAAATTAGGAAATAATGAAGTAATCGGAGCTGTAGACGTAGCTGTAAGTGAAGCCTTACGCAATTATCTGGAAGAAAATCCCAAACCGGCAAAAGCAATTGTCGAGAAAGTTATCTTAGCAGCAACTGCCCGTCATGCCGCCCGTCATGCCAGAGAAATGGTACAACGCAAATCACCACTATCAGGAGGTGGCTTACCCGGAAAATTAGCTGATTGCTCAAAACGAACCCCAGAGGATTGTGAAATATTCTTGGTCGAAGGGGATTCTGCTGGTGGAACAGCGAAACAAGGACGTGACCGTGCTTTTCAAGCTATTTTACCATTGCGCGGTAAAATTCTAAATGTAGAAAAGGCCATGCATCATAAAGTCCTTGAAAGCCAAGAAATTCGCAATATATATACAGCATTAGGAGTAACCATTGGGACAGAAGATGACACAAAAGAAGCAAACATCTCCAAGCTACGTTATCATAAAATTATTATAATGACCGATGCCGACGTCGACGGGAGTCATATAGCGACATTAATTATGACTTTCTTCTTCAGGCATATGCGTCCTCTTATAGAAAACGGATATTTATATCTGGCTACTCCACCTCTATATCTTTGTAAAAAAGGAAAAGTCGAAGAATATTGTTGGACAGACGAGCAACGACAACAATTTATTTTAAAATATGGAAATGGCAGTGAAAACCAAATTCATACACAACGTTATAAAGGTTTGGGAGAAATGAATGCACACCAGCTTTGGGAGACAACGATGGATCCCGAAAATAGAATTTTGCATCAAGTAACAATAGAAAACGCAGCTGAAGCTGATCGCATTTTCTCAATGTTAATGGGTGAAGACGTCGGCCCACGTCGTGAATTTATTGAAGAAAATGCAAATTATGCAAATGTGGATGCTTAACAAGTACATTTTTCATTCCTATAAAAGGAAAGGCATTTCTGAGTTCAGAAATGCCTTTCCTTTTATAGGACTCAATATTCGAAAAAATAACAGAAAAAAAGCAGTAAATAATATCAGGTATAAAGATTTATACAAATTTACAATAACAGATTTCAACCACACATTTCTCTATAATACAGAGAAGTTTTCCCATTTTCCATAAAAGATTTCTCAAAAATATCACTTACTTTGTAAAAGCTTATTTATAAAATAATCTCTTTGCCCGATTATCTTCGAGCATTATACACTAACAATAAATATATGGGAAAAAAAGACAAAAATAAAACCAAAATNAAATAAAATTAATAAAAATATAAGGAGATTAGTCGAATGGCAAATCACAAATCATCTATCAAAAGAATCAGACAAGCGCAAGCTAAAAAATTGCGAAACAGATACTATGCAAAGACTGCAAGAAATGCAGTGAGAAAATTGCGTGCTACTACTGTTAAAGATGATGCTGCAGCTTTATATGTGAAAGTTAGCTCAATGCTCGATAAGTTAGCAAAGAAGAATGTTATTCACAAAAACAAAGCAAGCAATCTAAAATCTAAATTAGCATTATATATCAACAAGCTTTAATTAGATTAGAATATCCGATAGGACTCATATAAGTTCTATCATATTGAGAAGGCCCATTCGTCTATCGGCTAGGACGCAAGATTTTCATTCTTGAAAGAGGGGNAACCAAAATAAAAAGGCTGAAAAAAGAAGAAATCAAACAACGTATCATTACTTTTTTCAGTGAGGAAGCAACAAGGTCTCACAATTATAAACAAGTATCACACGTTATTGGAGCAAAGACTGAAGTACAAAAACAAATGGTTTGCGAAATCTTGGAATCTTTAAAAGACGATGATTATCTTATTGAGATTGTTCCAGGGAAATATAAATTTAATAACCGTGGAACTTCAAGTGTAGAGGGGATATTTGAACGTAGGAGCAATGGCAAAAATCACGTGATCACTGAAGACGAAGGAGAACCCATTTTTATTGCAGAACGAAACTCCCTCAGAGCAATGAATGGAGATAAAGTAAAAGTCCTAATCTATGCTAAAAGGAAAAATCATGTTTTAGAGGGAGAAATAACTGAAATTATAGAAAAAGCGCCACAAATTTTTATCGGAACCCTTGAAATCCAAAAACATTTTGCTTTTTTACTTACTGACAATAAAATATTGGCAAATGATATTTTTATCCCCAAAGAAAAATTAAAAGGTGCAAAAAATGGAGATAAAGCTATTGTTCAAATCACAAGTTGGCCTGAAAGAGCCAAAAATCCATACGGTGAAGTTATAGACATATTGGGTACTTCTGGAGAAAACAATACTGAAATGCATGCTATTCTTGCCGAATTCGGACTTCCTTATAGTTATCCACAAACTGTCGAAAAAGCCGCAGACAAGATAGATGATACTATATATCCTGACGAAATAAAACGCAGAGAAGATTTTCGGAGTATCACAACCTTCACTATTGACCCTAAAGATGCAAAAGATTTCGATGATGCTTTATCTGTACGTCATCTGAAAAATGGATTATGGGAAGTTGGTGTACACATTGCCGACGTTACTTACTATGTAAAACCTGATAGCATCATTGACCGAGAGGCTGAAAAACGGGCGACATCTATTTATCTTGTAGACCGAGTTATCCCAATGCTTCCCGAAAGATTGTGCAATCAAGTATGCTCTCTACGACCTAATGAAGAAAAATTATGTTATTCCGTCATTTTTGAACTAAATAACAAAGCTGAGATTCAAAATTCAAGAATTGTCCGCACTATTATCAAATCTGATCGAAGATTTACTTATGAGGAAGCCCAAAATGTAATCGAATCTGGCAAAGGGGATTATAAAGATGAAATACTTATTTTAAATGACTTAGCTCAAAAGCTCAGAACTAAACGATTTTCGAATGGGGCTATTAACTTCGATCGGCATGAAGTAAAATTTGAAATTGATGAAACCGGAAAACCTATTAGTGTGTATTTTAAAACCTCTAAAGAAGCAAATAAACTAATAGAAGAATTTATGCTATTAGCCAATCGAACTGTTGCCGAAGCTATAGGAAAAGTTCCTAAAGGCCGTAAAGCAAAAGCTTTTGTATATCGGGTACACGATTTACCCGATCCTGAAAAAATGAACAATTTAGCAACATTTATTCGACGTTTTGGATACAATTTAAAAACAGAGGGAAATAAAAATGATGTTTCAAAATCAATAAATAATTTACTTGATAATGTACAAGGAAAACGAGAAGAAAATCTTATCGAAACTGTAGCTATTCGCACTATGGCAAAAGCAGCTTATTCGACCGCCAATGTCGGTCATTACGGTTTAGCTTTTGATTACTATACCCACTTCACTTCCCCTATACGCCGATACCCAGACATGATGGTTCACCGTCTACTGGCAAGATACGCCGAAGGAGGACGAAGTGTCAATGAAAAGAAACTTGAAGAAGAATGTAAGCACTCTTCTGAAATGGAACTTACTGCTGCCAGCGCCGAACGAGCATCTATAAAATACAAACAAGTAGAGTTTTTGAGTGAACGATTAGGAGAAGAATATGATGGAGTCATATCAGGAGTAACAGAATGGGGACTTTATGTCGAAATAAACGAGAATAAATGCGAAGGTTTGGTTCCCATACGGGATTTAGAAGATGACTTTTATGAATTCGACGAAAAGAATTACTGCCTTATGGGACGTCGCACACACAAGATTTATCGTTTAGGGGATCCTATTCGAATACAAGTAGCTCGTGCTAATCTAGAGAAAAAACAACTTGATTTCGCACTAATCGAATAAATAATATTTTTAAGTAAAAGCATTTATGAACAATCTAACAAACTATCACAGTCACTGTCTTTATTGTGACGGAGTAGCTCCAGCTGAAGATTTTGTAAAAGAAGCCATCGCTATGGGTTTTTCCTCTTATGGAATTTCTTCTCATGCACCTATTCCATTTGAGAGTTGTTGGAACATGAAGCAAGAAAGATTAACAGATTATATTGTTGAAATAAACTCGTTAAAAGAAAAGTATAAAAATAAAATAGAACTTTATATCGGACTCGAAATTGACTATTTAGACAAAACCTACAATCCCGCATCATCTATCTTCCAAACAACACCATTGGATTACCGAATAGGTTCAGTCCATTTTCTAAAAACAGGAGATGAACAGTTTATTGATATTGACACCACTCCAGAACAATTTAAGATTACTGTCGAGACCATTTTTAATGGAGATATAATCAAACTAGTGCGCCACTATTTTGACACCATGGTACAAATGATAGAAACCGGAGGATTCGATTTTATAGGTCATGCTGATAAAATATCAATGAATGCTTTAAGTTATCGACAAGGTATTACCAGTGAGAAATGGTACAATGAACTCATACAAGATTATTTTTACTTTATTGCAGAAAAAGGTTGTATGGTCGAAATAAATACAAAAGCATGGAAGAAAAAAACTCTTTTTTTCCCTAACCGGCAGCATTTCTCCTTATTAAAAAAATTCAATATTCCTGTAGTTGTAAACGCAGATACCCATCATCCATCACTAATTAATGATGGACGTATCGACGCATTGCATGCACTTTTATCGGAAGGATTCACACATGTACGACAATTGGTAAAAGGAGAGTGGAAAGATGTAATAATTTCTATATAAAACAATGCTTTAAGTGTCATGTACACGCATATTTAACGTATCGAGACTAAAAAAATCCATATTTTCGCATTATCTTTGTCTTCTAACCGAAGAATATTCTGTAATATGGAAAATGAAACAATACAGACTCCTGGACTGGAATATAGCTCAGACACCATACGAACCCTCGACTGGAAAGAACATATACGCCGGCGTCCCGGCATGTATATAGGAAAATTGGGAGACGGGACTCATTCAGATGACGGTATATACGTATTACTCAAAGAAGTACTCGACAATGCCATTGATGAGTACATGATGGGATTTGGAAAACAAATAACTGTAGATATCAACGAAACTTCTGTTATCGTACGGGATTTTGGACGAGGAATTCCTCTTGATAAAGTAAAAGATGTCTCTTCAAAAATGAATACCGGTGCTAAATATGATTCTAAAGCATTTAAAAAATCTGTAGGTCTCAACGGTGTCGGTATCAAAGCTGTCAATGCTCTTTCTTCTGAATTCTATATTTGTTCTCATCGAGATGGCTTACGTAAAGCCATTCTTTATAATCAAGGAAATATTGTTGAAGATAGTATAGAAGAAAAGACAACTGAAGAAAACGGCACATTAGTTCGTTTTACTCCTGATAATACTATCTTTAAAGGATATCATTATAGAGATGAATTCATAGAAGCTCTTCTTAAAAACTACGTATATCTCAATTCGGGACTTACCATTATATTCAATGGAAAACGCTTCCATTCTCGTAACGGATTGGTCGATTTGCTAAATGAGAAAATGACTTCTGACCCTTTATACCCTGTTATTCATTTAAAAGGTGAAGACATAGAAGTTGTCATTACCCATAATAATCAATATGGAGAAGAATATTACTCTTTTGTCAATGGTCAACATACAACCCAAGGAGGTACACATCTAACAGCGTTTAGAGAAGCTGCATCACGTACAATAAAAGAATTTTATAACAAAAACTTCGATTATTCAGATATTCGAAACGGAATTGTCGCAGCTGTAAGTATTAAAGTCGAAGAACCTGTTTTCGAATCCCAGACTAAAACAAAACTCGGCTCTCGTGATATAGGGCCAGATGGACCTTCTGTAAGTAAGTTTATCGGAGATTTCCTAAAAAAAGAATTAGACAACTATTTGCACAAAAATACTGAAACAGCAGATATTTTATTAAAAAAAATTCTTGAATCAGAGAAGGAAAGAAAAGCAATTGCCGGAGTTACTAAATTGGCTCGTGAAAGAGCCAAAAAGGCTAATTTGCATAATAAAAAACTACGAGACTGCCGTGTTCACTATAATGATTCCAAAGGTGACAATCGCGAAGAATCAAGCATTTTTATTACAGAGGGAGATTCTGCAACCGGTTCTATTACAAAAAGCCGAAATGTCGAAACCCAAGCCGTTTTCAGCCTTCGAGGTAAACCGCTAAATTCATATGGTCTCACACGCAAAGTAGTATACGAAAACGAAGAATTCAATTTGTTGCAGGCTGCATTAAATGTCGAAGATGGAATAGAAGGATTACGATATAATAAAATCATTATTGCAACAGATGCCGACGTTGATGGCATGCATATACGATTATTACTTATCACATTTTTTCTTCAATTTTTTCCAGACCTTATCAAGAAAGGGCATATTTATATTTTACAAACACCTCTATTCCGAGTAAGAAATAAGAAAGAGACATTATACTGTTACTCTGAAGAGGAGAGATTAGCTGCTCTCGATAAAATTAAAGTCAATCCTGAAATTACACGATTTAAAGGACTTGGCGAAATTTCTCCAGATGAATTCCGGCATTTTATTGGTCCAGATATCCGCCTAGACCAAGTAACTTTACGAAAAGAAGATTTAGTTAAAGAATTACTGGAATTTTATATGGGGAAAAATACTATGGAACGGCAAAACTTCATTATTCAAAATTTGGTTGTAGAAGATGATGAAAACATTGCATAAAAAAATAGCCGTTTTTCCAGGAACTTTCGATCCATTTACTATAGGACATATGTCTTTAGTAAATCGAGGTCTCACTATGCTCGATGAAATTGTTGTTGCAGTAGGTATCAACGAAGCCAAGAGCCAATACTTTACCCTTGAGGAAAGAGTCGATATGCTCCAAAATCTGTTCCGGAACAATCCTCGAGTACAAGTATTATCATATGATTGCTTAACTGTAGATTTAGCTAAAAAATGTGAAGCTGGATTCATCTTACGAGGAATTCGGTCAGTAAATGATTTCGAATACGAGAAAACTATTGCTGATGTAAATCGTAAAATTTCGGGAGTGGAAACCCTTGTACTTTTTACCGAACCCGAACATACACACATCAGCTCAACTATCGTACGCGAATTATTAAGATATGGACGGAAGGTTAACGAGTTTCTTCCTACAGGATTAGTTCTTCCCGAAAGAAATGAAAAATAAAATAAACAAAGACCAATGATAAAAAGATTTTCTCTCCTGATTCTCGCCCTTTCGACTATTTCATGTATAGGTGCGCAAAGACAATCAGAAGCAAATAAAAAATTGAGTTTGGCAGAATTTGCAATAAGCAATTTATATGTCGACAATGTCGATGAATCAAAACTTGTAGAAGATGCTATAAGAGGAATGTTGGAAAAGCTCGATCCTCACTCCAGCTACATGACTCCAGAAGAGACAAAAGAGATGAATGAACCGTTACAAGGGAATTTCGATGGTATAGGCATTCAATTCAATATGGTAAAAGACACTCTATATATTGTTCAGACAGTCGCCGGAGGTCCATCTGAAAAAGTCGGAATATTAGCTGGAGACCGCATAATTGCGGTTAATGATACTGTTATAGCCGGAGTTAAGATGAAGAACACGGACATTATGAAGCGTCTAAGAGGGCCTCGAGGCTCGAAAGTAAATGTTTCCATCCTGCGTCGAGGGATTAACGAGCCATTGACATTCCGAATTACACGAGGCCAAATTCCTATTTATAGTATAGATGCAAGCTACATGGCCAATAAAAATACTGGCTATATCCGTTTAAGTCGGTTCTCTGCTTCTACAGGAAAAGAATTTTCCGATGCCCTAAAAAGATTGAAAAAAGAAGGGATGAAAAATCTGATTATAGACCTACAAGGAAACGGCGGAGGTTATCTAAACGCTGCCATAGATGTAGCTCAGGAATTACTCACCAATGACGAAATTATAACATATACTCAAGGACGACGTTCTCCACGAACAGATTATAAAGCAAAATCATCCGGACTTTTCAAAGATGGCAACGTAATTATCCTGGTAGATGAATCCAGTGCCTCCGCCAGTGAAATCGTATCCGGAGCAATACAAGACTGGGATCGAGGACTCATTGTCGGACGTAGAACTTTCGGCAAAGGTTTAGTACAACGACCTATTCCTATGCCCGACGGTTCAATGATACGCCTTACAATATCCCGTTATTATACACCATCGGGACGTAGTATTCAAAAACCCTATCAAAAAGGTGAATCTGAAGAGTACTTTAAAGACATCATAGACCGTTACAACAAAGGAGAACTGACCAATGCTGATAGCATTCATTTTCCTGATTCCCTCAAATATAAAACCTTAATTAACGGACGTACCGTATATGGTGGAGGCGGTATAATGCCAGATTATTTCGTCCCATTAGACACAACTCGTTTCACCGACTATCATCGAGACTTAATAGCTAAAGGAATACTTAACCAGTTTATTATTTCATATATCGATAAAAACAGAAAAGAATTGACCGCTACATATAAAAATAATGTAACCAGATTTTTAGATGATTTTACCATAAATGACAAATTATTAAAAGAGCTTATTTCTTTTGCAGAGAAAGACAAGGTGGAATATAATGAGGAACAATTTAAAAAATCAGAACCACTTATAAAAGAACAGTTAAAAGCATTAATAGCACGTGATCTTTTCGACATGACAGCTTATTACAGAGTAATGAACCAATTTAATGATTCTTATTCTAAAGCATTAGAAATTATAAATGATCCCCAAAAGTATAATACACTTCTAAAAATTAAGAAATGAAATTTACAATAATAAGAAAAGCGGACTTAAGGTCCGCTTTTCTTATTATTGTAAATTCAATACTCTCTATAACATATTACTCTTCCTAAAACCTTCAAAATAAAACAACCAATAAAATAAAAGCAACTTCTTATCAATCAGAAGAAGTAATAGTGTCATCCCACACAAAGGTTGCTTTTAACGGATAATGATCAGAATTCTTTAACTTCCCTATTTCAGTAGCTACTGCATGAAAATTTCCACTATATAATATATGATCTATTCGAAATAGGAACCCATTTTTATGATATGTTATTCCCGGACCAAATCCCGTTTCAACATAAGCATCTTTCAATTTACCTCTAATTTTATGATATACATAGGACTGAGGTGTATCATTAAAATCTCCACAAACAATTATATTATTATCACCTTCTTGCTGTATAGCATGAGATACTTTTTCTGCTTGTACCGCCCTTTGTATATAGGCTATATCTAACTTAGGAACCAACCGGTTCTTAAATTCACCGATCAATTCCGGTTCAAAGTGTTTCAACATTCGACGGTACAAGGCCCGATCTCCCAATGTAAATTTATTTGACTCTAAATGATTATTTATTATAGTCAACTCCCGACCTTTGTACTGAATTCTATAAAGATATGAAGAATTATAAACACTCTCATATACTATCTCTTGCACTTCAATAATCGGATACTTCGAATAGCAAGCGATACCTGAACCGGAATATGGATTTTTAGATTTATCTGAAAAATAATGATACGGATAATCTTCTAAAGCTTGGTTTATCTGTACTTCTGATATTATACTCTTATCACGACCAAATGCAAACTCCTGCATACAAATAATATCAGCTCTGCTATTAGCTATATACTCGAGGATTTCGTTAGGCTTATTATCCAAATGAGGCTTCAATCCCTGGAAACATTCTACATTATAAGATAAAATTACCAAAGAGTCACCAGTTATAGGTATTTCTTCCCCCCTATGCAAGGGAGTATACAGTTTTACCTCTGGGAAACAAATAAATAACGTAATTAAAGATAATAAAAAAAGCCAACGCCGCTGTAACAACCAAAATACAATGAACAAAACATTTGCAAATAGAAAAACCGGAAAAGCTAAACCCAAATAAGAAGGGAACATCATTCTTACAGGAGAAATAAGATAAGCATAAGAAGACAATATCAATAAAACAGCAAAAATAAAGTTCATCATCACTGTTATTGTCAAATATGTCATCTTTATAAACTTCATTTCCTATTTTTTACTGGCATCAAATAGTTTTTTCTTTTCAGCATCAGAGAGCGCTGAGTAACCAGATTGCTTTATCTTATCCAAAATATGGTCTATCTCTTCCATTTCCCTATGCTTACGAGCATTATAATCCATATCTGATTCTCTTCGAGGATTTTGAGAAATATTCATTTTTTTAATCTTCATTTTCTTTCGGGGACCAGGCTTAAACATTGTGACAAACCTATCGACTATAAGATTTATAAAACGGGTCATATCATGCCCTTTACGCCAGCTTGATACAAACCACCACCCCATCAAAGCTCCTCCTAAATGAGCGATATGCCCCCCTGCATTACTCGATGTAATACTTAACAAATCAATCACAATGGTTATAATCGCTATATATTTAAGAGAAATTGCACCAAAAAACAAAAGATTTATCTTATAATCCGGTGCATATACTGCAGTAGCAACAACAATTGCCAATATTGCAGCCGAGGCTCCTAACAAAAATCCGTCAACAGAATCAAAATAAGGAAAAATATTATATGACAAAAGAAATAATATCGCACCGGTCCATCCTCCTAAAAGATATAGCCCCCCCATTTGTTTTTCACTGAAAAAAAGAAGAAATATTTGGCCAAACCAATAAAACCATATCATATTAAAAAGAATATGCCATATATCATAATGAAGAAACATGTAAGTAACGAGAGTCCATGGCCGCACAAGCAATAAATACAAGTCGGATGGCAACTCGAAATAGTTCAAAATAATACGTCCATCAATATTGAACAACATCAAAAAGACAATAGACAAACGCAAAATCAAAAAAACAGCAACATTCAAATAAATCAACTTTATCAAGAGAGATCCATTACGATACAGCTGCGCCAGTTTACCAAAAATATTGTCCATTACCAAATCCTTTTTTCTTCCAATACCTGATTAAGAAAAATCCAAACAGCATACCTCCAAGGTGAGCAAAATGAGCAATGTTATCACCACTAAAGTTTCCTACACCTAAGAACAATTCCACTATTCCATAAAATATAACAAAATATTTAGCTTTGACTGGTATCGGAATAAACATAATAAAAAGTTCTGCATTCGGGAATAACATTCCAAAAGCAAGCAGTATCCCAAAAACAGCACCTGAAGCTCCAATGGTTATCACGTTATTCAATAGCGTACGCGTCGTTTCCCAACCAGCCTGAACTATAGTAGCATCAATTGCATCTCTCAAAGAGAAAAACCATGTCACTTCTTGCACCAGTCCTGCTCCGATACCGGTCGTCAAATAATAAATCAAAAAACGCTTACTCCCCCAAACCATTTCCAATGTACGGCCAAACATAAAGACCGAAAACATGTTAAAAAATACATGCCCAAAAGACCCCGGGTCATGCATAAACATATAAGTCACCAACTGCACTGCGTTAAAATCAGAAGCAGCAAAATAGTGCAAACCTAAGTACTTTACCAAATCAATTCCCACGCGGGGAAGAACAATCTCAGCTAACCAAAACAACAGATTGATTATTATTAAATTTTTGGTTACTGGAGGTATAGAACTAAAAAAACCTTGTCGGCTCTGAAACATATATATTATTCTTTTTGATTTTTGCTGACAAAAATACTCAATATTTCCATATTTTCCCTATATTCACACCTCTGCTTTAGTTTTTTAGTGATATTATTTCATTTTTTTACCCCTATTTTTTGTTATTTTGTTTTTATATGATATATTTGCGTACCTATGTAGGCTTTAAGAAGCTAAAACTACATTTTTAACCTATAAAAAATACAGCTTTATGAACAAATCAGAATTAATCAATGCAATGGCTGAAGAAGCCGGCTTGAGCAAAGCAGATGCAAAAAAAGCATTGGATGCTTTTGTATCTACAGTATCTAAAACATTAGCCGGTGGCGACAAAATCGTTCTTATCGGTTTTGGAACTTTTTCTATTAATGAAAAAGGTGAAAGAACTGGCATCAACCCCGCTACAAAACAACAAATTACTATTCCGGCGAAAAAGGTTGTTAAATTTAAAGCCGGTGCAGAATTAGCTGAAAAGGTAAAATAAATCAGTATAAATTCGATTTAAGGAAGAGATAACTAAGAATTGTAGTTATCTCTTTTTTTATATCTAAATATCTTAATTTCAGTAACTGGTATAATGAAAATACAATATAAATTTTCACATTTTAGAGTAACTCTTATTCTTTTATTTTTCATAAAAGATAAGTACCTTTGTATTCTCAAAAATTAAGAACTTGGCTAAAGCAATTGTTGAAACACCCCTTATGAAGCAATATATCGAGATGAAAACCAAGCATCCCGATGCTATTCTATTATTTCGTGTTGGGGATTTTTACGAAACATTCTCAGAAGATGCTATCACAACCTCCGAGATATTGGGAATAACACTGACTCGAAGAGCTAACGGTGCTGCCCAATTTGTAGAATTGGCAGGATTTCCACATCATGCATTAGATACTTATCTTCCCAAACTGGTACGAGCAGGGAAACGAGTAGCTATCTGTGAACAGCTTGAAGACCCTAAAATGACAAAGAAATTAGTCAAACGTGGTATTATCGAGCTTGTAACTCCTGGGGTTTCTATAAACGACAATATCTTAAATCACAAAGAAAATAACTTTTTGGCCGGAATTCACTTTAATAAAAACATTTGCGGTATAGCTTTTCTTGACATATCAACCGGTGAATTTCTTACAGCTGAAGGGAACTATGATTACATAGATAAGCTCTTAAATAATTTTGCTCCCAAAGAAGTCTTATTTGAAAAAAGTAAAAAAACATTATTTGAAGAGCACTTTGGTACTCGTTTCTTTACTTTCGAACTCGACGATTGGATTTTTACAGAAGACGCTGCAACCGATCGTCTATTAAAACATTTCGAAACAAAAAATCTAAAAGGATTCGGAGTACAAAACTTAAAAAACGGGATCATTGCTGCCGGTTCGTTACTTTATTATTTAGACATAACCCAGCACAAGCAAATCTCTCATATTACATCCCTTGCCCGCATTGAGGAAGAACGCTACGTACGTCTCGATAAATTTACCGTTCGTAGTCTTGAATTATTAAACACAATGAATGAGGGCGGAAAAAGTTTACTCGATGTCATCGACCGTACAACAAGTCCGATGGGAGCTCGTCTGCTAAAAAGATGGATTGTTTTTCCCTTAAAAGATGTACAACCTATCAACGAACGATTAAATGTCGTTGAATATTTTTTCAAAGAACCTGACATCAAAGATGAGATAGAACAGCAGCTCATGCTTATTGGTGATGTAGAACGTATTATTTCTAAAGTTGCAGTCGGCAGGATTACTCCCCGTGAAATGATACAACTTCGTGTTGCCCTGTCGGCAATGGAACCTATACAACATATCTGCTCATCTTCTGAAGAACCTGTCCTAAGACGAATAGGAGAACAGCTCAATCCTTGTTCTTCAATAAAGGACCGTATTGCACGAGAAATAAGTCCAGATGCCCCTTCCCTTATCAATCGAGGAGGGATCATTGCAAGGGGAGTAAATGCCGAACTTGATGAACTTCGAGAATTGGCTTATTCTGGGAAAGACTATCTTATACATATACAACAAAGAGAAAGCGAAAGAACTGGTATACCTAGCCTGAAAATAAGTTTTAATAACGTCTTTGGATATTATATAGAAGTACGTAATACCCATAAAGATAAAGTCCCTCCTGAGTGGATTAGAAAACAGACTCTTGTTAACGCCGAAAGATATATTACACAAGAACTAAAAGAATATGAAGAAAAAATTTTAGGAGCTGAGGAAAAAATTCTGTCACTTGAAAGTAAACTTTTCAACGATTTAGTCTTAGCCCTAAATGATTATATCCCCGCAATACAACATAATGCCAATCTAATTGCCCGACTCGATTGCCTATTGTCGTTTGCCATCACAGCAAAAGAAAACCACTATATTCGTCCCAATATAAATGACGGCGACGAAATAGATATCAAAGAAGGGCGCCATCCTGTAATCGAGAAGCAGCTCCCTCCCGGAGAAGAATATATCTCGAACAGCATCAGCCTTAGTAACGACAATCAGCAAATTATTATGATAACTGGTCCTAACATGGCTGGTAAATCTGCTCTTTTACGGCAAACAGCCCTTATTGTAATTTTAGCACAAATCGGAAGCTTTGTCCCTGCAGAATCTGCAAAAATAGGATTAGTAGACAAAGTATTTACACGAGTCGGAGCCTCAGACAATATATCTTTAGGAGAATCTACTTTCATGGTAGAAATGAATGAAGCAGCCGACATACTAAATAATATATCGAATAGAAGCCTTGTCTTATTTGATGAACTCGGTCGTGGAACAAGCACATATGATGGGATTTCTATCGCTTGGGCTATTGTAGAACATATCCATGAACACCCTAAAGCCCGTGCAAAAACATTATTTGCTACCCATTATCATGAGCTAAATGAGATGGAACGCACTTATAAACGTATCGCTAATTTCAATGTATCCGTAAAAGAGGTAGACAATAAAGTTATTTTTTTAAGAAAACTCGTTAAAGGTGGAAGTGAACACAGTTTCGGTATACATGTCGCTAAAATGGCAGGAATGCCTCAAAGCATCGTAAGAAGAGCAGACCAAATATTAAAGCAACTTGAATCCGAAAACAGAAATAATGGAATTTCTAAACCGACTCACGAAATAGCAGCGCAACGTGAAGGAATGCAACTGAGTTTTTTTCAGCTGGATGATCCAGTTTTGAGTCAAATACGAGATGAAATCATCAATTTAGATATAAACAATCTTACACCGGTAGAAGCTTTGAATAAATTAAATGAAATCCGAAAAATTATCACCGGTAAATAAAATGACTTTACAGTAACAATTATATGAAAAAATCCGACTTTGAAATCATGGCGCCAGTCGGTTCGTACGAATCTTTAACGGCCGCAATACAAGGTGGTGCTGATTCTATTTATTTCGGTATAGAAGGGCTAAATATGAGAGCTCGCTCCTCCAATAATTTCACAATAGAAGACTTGCATCAAATAGCTCAAATATGCCTTGAAAACAACATGAAAAGTTATCTCACCGTCAATACAGTCATATATGATAATGACTTAGAGCTTATGAGACACATCATCAATGCGGCTAAGGAAGCTCATATTTCAGCCATTATTGCCAGTGACGTAGCTGCCATGGCATATGCTTGCAGTATAGGAGTAGAAGTCCACCTCTCTACACAATTAAATATTTCAAATGCCGAATCATTAAAATTCTACGCTCAATTTGCTGATGTCGTCGTTTTAGCCAGAGAACTAAACCTCGAACAAGTAGCTCATATATACAAATGCATTTGTAATGAACAAATCAAAGGACCCAAAGGCGAACTTATCCGTATCGAAATGTTCTGTCATGGAGCTCTATGTATGGCCGTCTCCGGTAAATGTTATTTAAGTTTACACGAGGCCAATGCTTCTGCAAATCGGGGAGCTTGTGTTCAAATCTGCCGTAGAGCTTATAACGTAAAAGACCGTGATACTGAAGTTGAATTAGACATTGAAAACGAGTATATCATGTCTCCAAAAGATTTAAAGACAATTCACTTTCTAAATAAAATGATGGATGCTGGTGTCAGGGTTTTCAAGATAGAAGGTCGTGCTCGCGGAGCCGAATATGTACGTACTGTTACCGAATGCTATAAAGAAGCTATTGAATGTTATCTTTCCGGGAACTTTTCTGATGAACATATAAAAGATTGGAATAAACGTCTTTCTACAGTTTTCAACCGAGGTTTTTGGAATGGATATTATCTAGGTCAAAGACTCGGTGAATGGAGTAAAAATTACGGTTCTGGAGCAACGAAAAGGAAAATTTATATAGGAAAAGGAATCAAATATTTCTCAAATCTGGGTGTTGCCGAATTCTTAATGGAAACACAGTCTCTTAAAGTTGGAGATGAAATATTAATTACAGGCCCTACGACTGGTGCTATTACAAAGAAAGTCGAAGAAATACATGTCAATTTAAAACCTGTACAAGAAACAGTAAAAGGAGAACACTTTTCTATAAAGCTCGATGAGAAAATACGACCTTCCGATAAATTGTTTAAATGGATAGATACGACCAAAGATGATGCTTAAAGCAACAATCAAGAATTTAAATGAAGTTTTTGCTCTTAAACAAAAAACGCTGGATTACATTTATCCAGGATTCAGTTGGAGCAAAGACTATCCGACAAAAGAAACATTTAAGAATGATATCGATAAAGGAGAACTTTATCTATTCTATAAACAAGGTTCACTAATAGGGGCTGTATGCCTGAACGAGGAATATGACGAACATTATAATTACGTAATATGGCACAGCCAAAAACCTGCGTTGATCATTCACCGATTATTTATCGATCCTGAATTCAGAGGAAAGCACCTTGGAGAAAAAATTCTGAAATGGGTTATAAAATATGCCATAAACAATAAATACAAGTCTATACGATTAGATACTTTTTCAGAAAATCGTTCGGCACAACATTTATATGAGCGCCTAGGGTTCACCCACTGTGGCACTATTCCTTTAATAGGAAAGACTGGGCTTTTTTGGTGCTATGAACTCATCTTATCTCAATAAAGACAACTAACATTTTTGAGAATAAGGCAATTCTCACAACAAAAAAACATTTTAATAGGTTTTATAAAATTTCTTTGGCTCAAAATTTTAAAGCTGCAAAATACAGAAAAGGGATTGCCCTATTAAACTAAAGGCAACCCCTTTTTTAATTTATCATTTCACTTTGAAATAAATTACAATTTAGGTCCAGCTGCTACAAGAGCTTTACCTGCTTCATTTCCAGTAAATTTAGAGAAGTTCTTAATAAAACGTCCAGCTAAATCTTTAGCTTTTTCTTCCCATTTACAAGCACAATCATAAGTATCTCGAGGATCAAGAATCTTAGGATCTACACCAGGTAATTCTGTAGGAACTACAAAATCAAAGAACGGGATAGTTTTTGTAGGAGCTTTTTCTATCGAACCATCCAGAATAGCATCAATGATACCACGAGTATCTTTAATAGAAATACGTTTACCAGTTCCATTCCAACCAGTGTTTACCAAATAAGCTTTAGCTCCAGTCATATTCATTTTCTTAACCAATTCTTCAGCATATTTAGTAGGATGTAAAGTTAAGAAAGCTGCACCAAAACATGCAGAGAACGTAGGGGTTGGTTCTGTAATACCGCGTTCAGTACCTGCTAATTTAGCAGTGAAACCTGACAAGAAATAATATTGAGCTTGTTCCGGAGTCAAAATAGATACAGGAGGTAATACACCGAATGCATCAGCAGACAAGAAAATAACCTGTTTTGCATGAGGCCCTTTAGACACCGGCTTAACGATATTATTGATATGATAAATAGGATAAGAAACTCGTGTATTTTCTGTGACGCTCTTATCTGCAAAATCAATCTTACCATTAGCATCAACCGTAACGTTTTCCAACAAAGCATCACGTTTGATTGCATTATAAATATCTGGCTCACTTTCTTTGTCCAAATTGATAACTTTAGCATAGCAACCACCTTCATAGTTGAATACACCTTCATTATCCCATCCGTGCTCATCGTCACCAATCAATTTACGTTTTGGGTCAGTAGACAAAGTAGTTTTACCTGTACCAGAAAGACCAAAGAAGATAGCTGAACTAGAACCATCCATGCTAGTATTTGCAGAACAGTGCATAGAAGCAATACCACGCAACGGGTTGAAATAGTTCATCATAGAGAACATTCCTTTTTTCATCTCACCACCGTACCACGTATTCAAGATTACTTGCTCTTTAGTTGTCAAATTGAAAACAACTGCTGTTTCTGAATTTAATCCCAGTTCTTTGTAATTTTCAACTTTAGCTTTAGACGCATTGTAAACGACGAAGTCAGGCTCAAAATTCTCTAATTCCTCTTTAGAAGGACGAATAAACATATTCGTTACAAAATGAGCTTGCCATGCAACTTCCATAATAAAACGGACTTTCAGACGAGTTGCTTCATTGGCTCCACAATAACCATCAACTACAAACAATTTCTTATTTGACAATTCTTTAGCAGCCAAATCTTTCAAAACGTTCCAAGTTTCCGTTGACACAGGCTTATTATCATTCTTATATTCTTCTGATGTCCACCATACTGTATTTTCACTAGTAGCATCTTTTACCAAAAATTTATCTTTAGGAGAACGTCCAGTATAAATACCAGTCATTACATTTACAGCACCCAACTCTGTTACTTGACCTTTTTCAAAGCCTTCCAAACCGGCCTTTGTTTCTTCAGCGAACAATACATCATAAGACGGATTGTGCACAATCTCTACGGTACCACTAATACCGTATTTTGTAAGATCTAAATTTGCCATTCTTGTTTCTAATTAAATGATTAACTATTTATTTTACTATCTCTTCTAAATCGCGATGCAAAAATAATACAAATTCCATGAAGTAGTTCTTTAATTAAAGAAATTTTTCAGTAATTGTTCTATTTTTTATTTAAGTGACTTAAACAATGACAAAATTACCTTTCTTTTTTTTGTATTGTTTTCATTTTTAACTAATAATAAATAACTTTTTCTTCTAAAAAGAGAGTCAAAAGTCTCACACATCGGCTCAAAATTATTCATTTCCTTCAAAAATTATGGGCTAAACCTCATTTAAAGCTAATTTTATGTCAACATTGAAACATAATTCTTAGGGTTTTATGTATTTTTGCAAAAATGTAATATATCCTACAACATGAAAATTGTCAACTTTTCGGAAAATAATTCAGAACTCAATCGCTTTGTTGCAGAACTTCGCGATACCAATATCCAAGGTGATCGATTACGATTTCGGAAAAATCTAGAACGCATCGGAGAAATAATATCTTATGAACTCAGTAAGGACTTACATTACAGTCCAAAAGAAATAAAAACTCCTTTAGGAATCATCTCAATTAATACTTCCGATGACAAATTAGTATTAGGCACCATTCTACGTGCCGGAATTCCTTTTCATCAAGGTTTTCTCAACTATTTCGATAATGCTGAAAATGCTTTCGTTTCCGCTTATAGAAAATATAAAGATAAACTTAATTTTGAAATATTCATTGAATATATTGCCTCTCCTCGCATTGATGGAAAAGTTTTAATTTTGACAGATCCCATGCTCGCTACAGGTGGATCTATGGAACTGGCTTATCGAGCACTTCTGACAAAAGGTGACCCTGAACATGTACATATAGCATCTATAATCGCCAGCCAAAAGGCAATTGAATACGTACAAGAGCATTTCCCATCGGATAAAACAACCGTATGGGTAGGGGCTATAGACCCGGAACTCGATGACCATTCATATATTGTTCCAGGGCTCGGAGATGCCGGAGATCTTGCTTATGGAGAAAAGGAATAATGTAATAATATTATTTCTACTTTAAAATAAACCTATATTTACCCCAACTTTAAAGTGCTTAATTATGGCCATAACAATTCGTGAAATCTCGGGGAAACGGGGACTAAAAAAATTTGCACGTTTCAATATTGATTTATATAAAAATAACCCTTATGCAGTTCCACAACTGATATTTGACGAAGTAGGAACTCTAAGTAAAGATAAAAATCCAGCCTTCGACTATTGTGAATCTGTCTATTATATGGCATACGACAATACAAAACCCGTCGGCCGTATTGCAGGAATCATTAATCATCAAGTTAATGAGAAAACTGGAAAGAAAACAGCGAGGTTTGGCTTCGTCGATTTCATCGATAGTAAAGAAGTCAGTAAAGCCCTTTTCGACGCCGTAGAAAAATGGGCCCTTTCAAAAGGGATGAATGAACTTAACGGTCCTTTAGGCTTCACAGATATGGACCCTGAAGGTCTTCTTATTGAAGGTTTCGACCAAATGGGTACAATGGCTACCATATACAATTATCCTTATTATATAAAACATATAACTGAATTGGGTTTTGAAAAAGATGTTGATTGGGTAGAATTTAAAATTTTTGTTCCCGAACGAATACCAGAAAAACATCAACGAATTGCAAACATCGTAAAAACTAAATATAAGTTAGAAATCGTAAAATACAATTCTGCAACTAAAATAGTAAAAGATTATGGTCAAAAAATTTTCGAACTTATTAATAATGCATATGCCAATTTATATGGATATTCGATACTGAATCAGCGACAAATTGATTATTATATAAAAATGTACCTCCCCATGGTACGATTAGAAAATGTCACACTTATTATCAATGAAAAGAAAGAATTAATAGGTGTCGGTATTGCTATTCCATCCATGACCAAAGCTATGCAAAAAGCTAAAGGAAAACTTTTCCCATTCGGTTTTATACATCTACTTAAAGCTCTAAGAGGGAAAAATGATGTAGTTGACCTTTTACTCGTTGCAATACGTCCCGATTATCAAAATACAGGAGCAAACGCTCTTTTATTCTCCGACCTTATACCTGTATTCATCAAAAACGGGTATAAATATGCAGAAAGTAATCCGGAATTAGAAGAAAACGGAAAAGTACAATCTCAATGGCAATATTTTGAAAATATTCAACACAAACGCAGACGTGCATATTTAAAAAAATTAGGACAATAATTTTTTAACACTTTCTTAGATAAAACTAAAAAAGGGAGAGAAATATGCGAAATCTTAATTCTCTTCCTTTTTTCATTTAAAAACCCTTTTGTTTTATTAACAAATAATAATTACCTTTGCAGCCTATTTGAAATCAGGTTATATGAAAAGTACATTAGATTTTCAACCCAAACTATTCTCTATTTTAAAAAATTATTCAAAAGAGAAATTCTCGGCCGACCTTATGGCCGGTATCATAGTTGGCATTGTTGCCCTGCCTTTAGCCATTGCATTCGGTATTGCATCCGGTGTCAGCCCTGAAAAGGGATTGATCACTGCCATAATCGGAGGTTTCATTGTCTCTTTTTTAGGGGGCAGCAACGTACAAATAGGAGGCCCAACAGGGGCTTTCATCGTAATTGTATATTCTATTATACAAAATTATGGATTAGAAGGTCTTGCAATTGCGACAGTTATGGCCGGCCTAATACTCGTACTGATGGGATGTTTTCGATTAGGAACAATCATCAAATACATTCCCTACCCCATCGTCATAGGCTTTACCAGTGGTATTGCACTAACAATATTCACAACACAAATCAAAGACTTATTCGGATTAACAATGGCTGAAGTTCCTGCTGATTTCATTTCAAAATGGATTGCATATTTTCGGTCCTTTAATACAGTCAATTGGTCATCTTTAATTGTAGGTATCGTTAGCATCTTACTCATTATACTTACACCTAAAATATCAAAAAAAATACCAGGGTCATTAGTCGCAATTATTATCATGACAATTGTAACTTATATTTTAAAAGAGACATTCAACATTACCGGAATCGAGACAATCGGTGATAGGTTCAGCAATATCAGTAACGACGTACCTGAACCTCAACCGCTCAGTATCAATATGAATACAATTAATCAGCTTCTTTCTCCAGCTTTTACAATTGCCATACTCGGAGCTATCGAATCTTTATTATCTGCCACCGTCGCTGACGGTGTCACAGGAGACCAGCATAATTCCAATACAGAGCTGATAGGACAAGGAGTTGCAAACATCGTAGTTCCATTCTTCGGAGGAATTCCTGTCACTGGAGCCATTGCCCGTACAATGACAAATATTAATAACGGGGGGCGTACTCCTATCGCAGGGATAATACATGCCATAGTTCTACTTTTGATATTTCTGTTTTTGATGCCACTCATCAAATTAGTTCCAATGGCATGTCTTGCCGGTGTGCTAATTATCGTCTCATACAATATGAGTGGTTGGCGTACTGTCCGTTCCCTGCTCAAAACCCCTAAATCTGATGTTGCCGTACTATTGACAACATTTATTTTAACAGTCGTATTTAACTTGACGATTGCAATAGAAATAGGACTTCTCTTAGCTGTATTACTTTTTTTACGTCGTGTATCGGAAAACGTTCAAGTATCTGTCTTAAAAGATGAACTGGACATAGCACAGGGAACAGAGTCGACACAACACGAAACATTGGATATAGCTAAAGGAATAGAAGTTTATGAAATTGATGGACCATTCTTTTTCGGTGTTGCAACTAAGTTCGACGAACTTATGCACAATATGGGGGACAAACCATTGGTTCGTATTATCCGTATGCGAAAAGTACCGTTTATCGACTCGACAGGTTTGCATAATCTTGAGATTTTGGTAGAATCATCCCATCGTGAAAAAATTCATGTAATATTATCGGGCGTCAATCCTAAAGTACATGAAACAATAAAACGCGCTCGGCTTAATTCCATAATTGGGGATGAATATATTTTTGACCATATTACAAAAGCTGTAGCTGCTGCAAATAAACTTGCGGAAGAATTGTCCCACGAAAAAAAATCAAAAGGAAAAGCACTTTAATAATATTTACTAAAAAGGCCCACCGATATAAAATTCTATATATCAGTGGACCTTTTAATTATATACATAGGAACAGTTTTTACATCCTATCCGGTACCTCAATGCCCAATAATTTCATCCCCAGTCTGACAATTTTTGCAACATTTTTGGATAAAACCAACCGGAATATACGAACATCAGGATTTTCTTCTTTCAATATCGAAAAATCATGATAGAACTGATTATATTCTTTCACTAAATCATATACATAATTAGCAATTATTGCCGGACTATATTGTTGCCCCGCATCTGTAATAACTGCCGCAAATTCAGCCAAATGCTGAATTAAAGATATTTCTTTTTCCGATAATACAACATCATCAGAAATTCTTTCCGGAAGGTTTATTCCCAACTCTTCTGCTTTACGTAAAACCGAACATATCCGAGCATGCGTATACTGGATAAAAGGTCCGGTATTACCATTAAAGTCAATCGACTCTTTAGGATTGAACATCATGTTCTTCCTGGGATCAACTTTCAATATAAAATATTTCAAGGCACCTAAACCGACTATACGGGCAATATTACTTATTTCTTCATCTGAAAATTTATCCAACCGTCCTAACTCAGAAGAAGTTTCCCTAGCTGTATTTATCATCTCCTCCATTAAATCATCTGCATCGACTACTGTCCCTTCCCGAGATTTCATTTTACCTTCTGGCAGCTCAACCATACCATAAGAAAAATGTACAAGATCTTTACCCCAGCTAAAACCTAATTTATCAAGCAATATAGAAAGAACCTGAAAATGGTAATTCTGTTCATTTCCCACAACATAGATCATTTTATCAATAGGGTAATCCTTAAAACGTAACTTTGCAGTACCAATATCTTGTGTCATATATACAGAAGTTCCATCTCCTCTTAATAATAATTTATGATCAAGTCCTTCTGCCGTCAAATCAGCCCAAACAGAACCATCATCTTTACGATACATAATTCCCTTTTCCAAACCTTCCAGTACTTTTTCTTTACCTTCCAGATAAGTTTCCGATTCATAATATATCTTATCAAAATCAACTCCCATTTGCCTATAAGTTTCATCGAAGCCTGCGTATACCCACTCATTCATCATACGCCATAATTCCACAATTTTTTTATCTCCAGCTTCCCACTTACGTAACATTTCCCGAGCTTCAGCCATCAATGTAGAAGCAGCCTCAGCTTCTTCTTTTGTCATACCTTTCGATTCCAGCTCTTTCAATTCTGCTTTATAATGCTTATCAAAAAGGACATAAAAATCACCAATAAGATGGTCTCCCTTCTTGCCTGCTTTTTCTGGAGTTATACCTTCACCCCATTTTTCCCAAGCAAGCATGGATTTACAAATATGAATACCTCTATCATTTACAATATTCGTTTTTACAACTTTATTTCCATTGGCTTTCAGTATTTCGGCTAAACTATAACCTAAAAGATTATTGCGCACATGGCCTAGATGCAGAGGTTTATTTGTATTAGGAGAAGAGTATTCTACCATTATCAAAGGAGACTGCTCGGTTACGTCTTTCAAACCATACCGATCATTTTCATTAATATCATTTAATTGGTCTATCCAACAATTCGAGGCAATCACCAGATTCAAAAAACCCTTTATTACATTATAAGATGCAACAGCAGATTCGTTCTTAACTAAATATTCTCCAATCTCTGTTGCTGTAGCTTCCGGATTCTTTCTGGAAGCTTTCAAAAAAGGAAATACGACTAAAGTCAAATGTCCCTCAAACTCTTTTTTAGTTTTTTGCAACTGTACAGTCGAAGTATCCGGAGTAATACCATATAATGCCTGCAATGCATTTATTACGGCAGTAGTAATTTTATTTTCTATTTTCATAAAACATTAATGAAGTTTCTTTCTATATACGAGAATACAAAGATAAGAATCTTTAATGAATTGTAAAGATGTACTTTACATAAAACGCTCCAATAATTTTCCGTTATTTTTTAGAAAGCAATATACGAATATTCCTCATCAGTCCTTCATACTTAGCTCTTTTAACTGCCGAATATTTGAAAATACGATTATATTCTTCTCTCGAAAGGCTTGAAAGCCTGTCATACGTCAAACCCAACAATTCTTCCGTCGGCACAAAATCCGGTATCTGAGAAGGTTCCGCCATTCGATTCCAAGGGCATACTTGCTGACATGTATCACAACCATATACTCGATTATGCATTTTTGAAGCAATATCAGGAGATATCTCACCTCTATTTTCTATCGTTTGACAAGATAAACACTTGCGAGCATCAAGACTGGGTATTGTAGTTTGTGACAATGCTGCCGTAGGACAACTATCGATACACCGTTGACAACGACCACAACTATTATTCAATGGATTGTCAAACGGCAAAAGTACAGTTGTCACTATTTCTCCTAAAAAAAAGTAAGAACCTCGTCCCGGGATAATCAACTGTGTATTTTTCCCTATAAAACCAATACCAGCTTTCCATGCCCAATATTTTTCCAATAAAGGAGCAGTATCACAAAAACAACGAAAATGCGAATCAGGATAAAGAGTTTTAATAAAATCAGACAACAAAAACAGCCGTTCTTTCACAACTTTATGATAATCAACCCCATAAGCATAAAAAGCAAATTGTGGGAGAGAATCGGGTTGCCGAATTTTCGGATAATAATTCAACGCAACCGATATTACAGATTGTGCACCTTCCAATAACAACCGGGGATCACATCGTTTTTCAAAATGATTTGACATATACGACATACCATCCTGACATCCTTCGCCCAACCAACATTCCAAATGCCGACGCACACTCTCATTTACAGGAGCAGCTTTTGCTATTCCACATGCAGCAAAGCCTATTTCTTTAGCTTTACTTTTAATCAACGCGACTGCGTCATAGTGTTTTAAATCTATATCCATTCTCAAAAAGCCATTCTATCGCCCGAGGCAAAGCCCAACGCAAATTTTTTTCGGCCTTTAACGAATCATGAAATACAATAATAGAACCGTTACGAGTATATTTTTTCACATTTTCCAACACCATTTCGGGAGGCAATTTCTTACTATAATCCCTCGTCACAACATCCCACATAATGATATGATAACGATGCCTTAATGCTTTCACCTGCCCCAATCTCATATGCCCATGAGGTGGACGAAATAATAAGCTATCGATAAGTTCATTCGCTCTATCTACATTCTTAATATAGTTTTCTATCGAATATTTGATACCTTGTACATGGTTCATAGTATGATTCCCTGTCTGATGTCCTCTTCTCCTCAATTCTTCATATAACTCCAGATTACGAGCCACATTATCTCCTACACAGAAAAAAGTAGCTTTTATTTTGTATTTATCAAGGATTTCCAACACCCAAGGTGTCACCTCAGGGATAGGTCCATCATCAAAAGTCAAATACACTGTTTTTTCCTTTCCCGGAATACGCCATATCGTTTCAGGATAAAGCATCCGGTACACAAATGGGGGTTGTTCTATCAACATAGTAAAATTCCAATTGTCTGAACAAAAGAAGGTGTCCTGAATTTTCTATTCTCGGGACACCTTCCTAACTCTATACTCTTTTATTCGCCAATCATCTCTTTCAACACCGAAGTTGGATCAAGATTAACTTCCTTAAGTTCTTGTATATATTTCATTGCCAAATCCTTTTGATTTTGCCCCAAAAATATCGGCAATACATTTCTTATCATTATAAATTGATGCATTTGCATATCACGATTGACCGACCTCAGCTGATTAGCCGTCAAAGTCGTATACCATCTTAAATAAGACATCGAGTTATCAGCAATCTCCTTAAGCAAAGCTGTTGCCTTTTCCGTTTGCCCCAAATGATAATAATCGTTAGCCATTTGTATCGATATATAATCGTGAGGAATTGCTGTTGAAGGAATTTTTTCCATAGAATAATCCAATGCTTTCAAAGCCTTGTCATTTTTCCCTTCTGCTATAAGTTGGTCAATCAAATCTACAAACATCATACGTAATGTATAACACATACGACGAATATTTTCATCAAGGTAAACATCCGGATTATCAATTCCTCCCCACTCAAATTTATTCATCATATTATCATACATTTTTTCACTATCTATACTTCCGTCATTGTCCCCTTTAACCGGAGTAATACGGTAAGCCAAACCCACACGTGAAAAATATGGGCGCATATTCATAAACATATCCGGACCTACTGTAACAGCATAATAAATCGGACGTTTCCATCCATTCTTTGCATTTGTGTTTATCATATCCAGAATAGCAATTTCATTCAATGTCAAAGTATTTTTTCCTTTGAAATCAAAAATCATCTGAGATGGTATACTGTCCCGTAAAGAATCCGGAACAATACCAGCCTTTACAACGGCAGCAGAATCTATCGGAATATAAAGTTTTTCTGCTGGAATATAATTTATTTTCCCAGGATAATTAGGAATGGTCTTAGACCAATCTTCATCAGATAATAAGACACTAAATGCTTCATCAACAGACATAGGTTGGCGATATACATCATATAAATAAGCATAATCACGCTTTCCATTTCCATATTGCTGTTTAGTCATAGAGATTGGTAATGGGTCTGATTTATATGCCTGGCTTTTCATCTGATCAATATACCAGTCAGTCTGTAAATAGCTTAAATTACAAACACGAACATCAGTACGGTATCCCTCAGTCTCTTGTGCATACCATAATGGGAATGTATCATTATCTCCATTTGTAAAAATAATGCCGTCTTCCTCAATACAAGAAAGATAATTCTTCCCAAAATCACGACATGCATATCTGCCAGATCGATCATGGTCATCCCAAGTCTGACTCACCATTTGTATAGGGACAAACATGCACAATAACGAAGCTATTGCTGCAGCAGGAATCGAAGGCACAAATCGGTTCAAACCTTTATATATAGCAGCCACACCCAAGCCAATCCATATTGCAAAAGCGTAAAATGAACCGGCATAAGCATAATCTCGCTCACGAGGCTGGTAAGGAGTCTGATTCAAATAGATAACAATAGCTATTCCAGTCATGAAAAACAAGAAAAATGTCACCCAAAAACTTTCAATTCCTTTTTTCCCGGAATAAGCTTGAAAAAACAACCCAACAAGCCCCAATATAAGAGGTAAAAAATAAAAAACATTATGTCCTTTATTATTTGCCAGATCAGGTGGCAATAAACTTTGATCTCCTGCAATATGTTTATCTATAAAATTGAAACCTGATATCCAATTTCCTTTATTCACTTCTCCGTGCCCCTGAATATCATTTTGACGACCTACAAAATTCCACATAAAGTAACGCCAATACATATGATTCAATTGATAATCAAGGAAAAATTTTAAATTCTCACCGAAAGTCGGTTTCATTACCACACGAGAATCTCCATTCGGGTCTGTAGCTCGTACGGGTTTACCTTTAAAATTGGTCCACTCCTTATATGCCTCTACATGAGAAGGTGAAGTACTGTACATACGAGGAAAAAGCATATTCAGCTCAGGAGTATATTGATAATCTTTTTTATGATCGATAATTACATATTTATCCCGCTCCTTATCGCTATTCTTAATAGCCCTGCGCCAAATTGCTGGTCCTTCATCCACCAAAACAGATCCATCTCTGTCACGGGCAACATCCGAAACAAAAGTATTACCATACAATAAAGGCCGGTCTCCATACTGTTCCCGATTCAGATAACTTGCCAATGTAAACACATCTTCTGGAGAATTTTGATCCATCGGGGTATTTGCTGAAGAACGGATAACGATAAGGGCATAAGATGAATAACCAATAAAGATTACCATAATACACACCAAAATCGTATTCATCACCCGCAAAGCAACTGTTTTTTGGAAATAAAACAAATAAATAGCTAAAAGAGCAGATAAAAATATACCTAACCAAATACTGTTTCCAATAAAAGGCAATCCCACTAACATAACACTGACTAGAAACGACAGTTTTATCTTTTTATCACTTCTCTGTTTATAGGTTTCATATATTCCCCAGACAATAGCAGCTATTACCACAAAGAAATATACAACTACACCTGTATTATACGGAGCATGTAAAATATTGACAAATAACAATTCTACCCAACCTGCAACTTTTACAAACCCCGGCACAAGTCCGTACAATAATAAAACAATTATGCCAAAAGACAATATTAAAGCAAGGAGGGAACCCTTTGCATTTGTATTTTTAAATTTACGGTAATAAAATACCAGAACAATAGCGGGAATGCATAACAAATTAAGTAAATGGACAGCGATAGAAACACCTATAAGATAGGCTATCAATACAATGTACCGATCCGAATGGGGCTCATCGGCAACCCGTTCCCATTTTAGTATAAGCCAAAATACCAACGCTGTACAAAAAGATGAATATGCATAAACCTCTCCTTCAACTGCTGAAAACCAAAATGTATCAGAAAATGCATAAGCCAAAGAACCAACCAGCCCACAACCTAAAATAACAATCATCTGTGCGACGGAAATTTGATTCTCCTCTTTCAAAACAATCTTACACGCCAAATGTGTGATTGTCCAAAACAAAAGAAGTATGGTCGCTGCACTCAATAATCCCGACATCAAATTTACCATATAAGCGACCTGATCCGGACCCGATGCAAAATTAGCAAAAAAGCGGGCTGTAAGCATAAATATCGGATTTCCAGGGGGATGTCCCACTTCTAACTTATACGCAGACGAGATGAACTCTCCGCAATCCCAAAAGCTGGCTGTAGGTTCCAGCGTCATAATGTAAACAACAGCTGAAATAGCGAAAACTAACCAGCCAAAAAGATTGTTCAATAATTTGTATTGCTTCATTTTAAAAATTTAATATCCGTATTAAGATACCTAAATATAGGTGCAAAGATATAAAAAGATTGATTACAACCTCTTTAAAAGATTTTAATTGTCAGATAAAAAGGCAAAGTTTATATGCTGATTTCTTCTTTTTATATTCTCAAGGCACTCTTATACCCAAAATGATATATTACAAATTTCATATATAATAGAATAAAATCTTATTTTTGTAACAAAGACATTCTATGTATCTTCGTTAAATTTATCAATATGGGAAATATGTCTACTTTCATACAGAAACTATCGATCATTTTATTGGGGGGATATATAGCCTCTAATAACATGATTCAAGCTCAAGTACAGAACCTTTATCCAAATCCACCTGATAAAATTATAAGCACCATCGTACAACAAGGTACTGTCATGACAGGAATTGGAAATATAGATGTACCTCTATTACGTACAACCATCATCGTTTCTGGTTCTAATGATAATGAAACTTTAAAAGAGATAAGAGGCAAGCTGGTAAACACCTCCAGCATCAACGATGTAAAAAGAATTAAAGCTTACTTAGCTCCTGATACATATGACTTAAATATTCAAAACGCCACTTTATTAGGAAACGCAACAGTCAATTCAACAGGAAATTTCAATATTAAATTGAATAACCTCTGTCATCTGGACAATGGGAATCATTATATTTGGATAACAGCGGACATTTCGGATATGGCCAAAGAAGGGAATACTGTCGATTTACAAATTAATTCTTATTTAAGAGAAAACGGCAATACAATATACGAAAATAATGGTAATCCTGAGTACTTTGCTACTATCTTTCTCTCCGAATCTGTCGTATTTCACCCAGGAGACAATAGTTCCCGTTATTATCGTATACCAGCGATCACTACAGCCAAAGACGGATCCATCGTAGCAGTATGTGACCGTCGCTGGAATAGTGAAACCGATTTGCCCAATAATATCGATATTGTAACTCGTCGTAGCACTGATAATGGGAAAACATGGAGCGAGCCGACTACTATCGCTGGAACCCTTGGCAAAGGAGGAAATTATGGACATGGAGACCCAGCTATCGTCACTTGTCAGAATGGAGATATTATCGTATTGATAACAGCAAAAAACGGTTTTTGGGATGGTACTCCAGATAAACCCGCTTTAATAAAAAAAATAGTCAGCCACGACAATGGTATTACTTGGGACACTCCTGTAGACATCACTTCTCAAATATACGGGCCCAACTGTCTCAATCCTGTCACCCGACAATGGAAATCTCTTTTTATTAGTTCCGGAGCCTTTATACAAACCCGCTCAGGAAGACTAATAGCAGCCATGCTTGTACGCGACGAAGGAAAAGGAAAACATAATTACCTCTTATACTCTGATGATAACGGCATTTCTTGGAAAGCTATAACCGAAAAAGCTATTCATAATGGAGATGAAGCAAAAATAATAGAACAAAACAACGGAAATATTCTTATCAGTTCACGAAATCCAGGAAACCGTCTTATGAATATCTCAAATAGTAATGGCACAGGATGGGCGACACAATGGGAAAATAATGATATATGGGGGGCAAGCTGCAATGGAGATATGATTCTATATACTTCTACAATCGATGGCTACAACAAAAACCGCCTTTTACACAGTATTCCTTGGGATGAAGATCGTCGCAATGTGAGCGTTTTGATAAGCTACGATGATGGGAAAACTTGGGGACACCGTAAAACTATCTGCTCTAAAAATTCCGCATATTCTGCATTGAATATTTTGCCTGATGGAACTATTGGCTGTTTCATTGAAGACCAATCTATTGCAGGAGGTTACTCGATGCGTTTTGTCCGTTTTTCTTTAGAATGGCTAACTGACAACACAGACACATACACCCCTTCATTAATTCATTCAAAATCATACTAATAAAAAATAGAGAATAATATTGATATACTTTTGTATTATCGGAAAGATGATATGAGAAAAAAAATTTTAATTACAGGAGCCGGAGGATTCATCGGTAGTTTTATTGTAGAAGAGGCACTAGCTCGAAATTACGATACATGGGCGGGAATACGAAATTCCACCAACCGTGAATATTTGCAAGATAATCGTATACATTTTATAGACTTACAATACAACAATAAGAGCATTTTAAAAAAGCAATTGTTAGAGAAAAAAAATACTTTCGGTAAGTGGGACTATATTATTTGGAATTTAGGAGCAACAAAATGCAGACACCCTGAAGATTTTGACAAAATCAATTACGGCCTTGTCAAAATATTTACCGAAACTCTTATCGAAACAGATACAGTACCTGAACAATTTATTATGATGAGCAGTTTGGGCGCATGGGGTGCCGGTAATGAAGAGAGCTATGCTCCTATATGCCCCACCGATATGCCCAAACCCGAAACGTTATATGGAAAAAGCAAATTGAAAGCAGAACAGCATTTACAATCTCTCCCTGGGTTTCCTTATGTAATATTAAGGCCAACAGGTGTATATGGTCCCAGGGAAAAAGACTATTTCCTTATGATAAAATCTATAAAATGGGGGATTGATTTTTCTGTTGGTTATAAACCTCAAGCACTTACATTCATATATGTAAAAGACCTTGTAAAAATCATGTTTTTGGCGATTGACAAAGGGGTCAAACAAAAAAGTTATTTTATTTCAGATGGAGCAGTGTATACATCTTCAGATTTCCGTAAATACGTAGCCAAAGCATTAAAAAAACATTTTATATTACCACTACGCCTTCCGCTATGGGTATTAAAAACCGTTTCTTATTCCGTGGCTTTTTGTGCGTCTCTTATAGGCAAAACAAGTACGCTAAATCCAGACAAATATCGTATTATGAAACAACGAAACTGGATTTGTGATATTTCTGCATTGCAAAAAGAATTAGGATTTACTGCCGATTATCCTTTAGAAAAAGGAGTAGATGAATGTATCTCTTGGTACAAAACTGCGGGATGGTTATAATTTTAACGATACAATTTATTTCGACTTTCTAAAGAAAAATTTAATTTTGTACCCATTAAATAAGTGAAAATGAAAAAGATAAAATCGGTATGCGTATATTGTGCTTCGAGCTCACAGGTTCCAGAAATTTATTTTTCTGCAGCACAAGAACTCGGAAAGCTATTGGCCAATCAAGAAATTGAATGTATCTATGGTGCCGGAAATCAAGGGCTTATGGGTGCATTAGCCAATAGCGTATTGGCTTCCGGAGGAGAGGTTACAGGTATCATACCTCGCTTTATGTACGAAGAAGGATGGGCACATAAAAAATTGACCCAAATAAAAATTACCGAAAGCATGCATGAGAGAAAGCAAACTATGGCTGCACTTTCCGATGCAGTTATAGCAATGCCCGGAGGTTGCGGCACAATGGAAGAGTTACTTGAAATCATAACCTGGAAGCAACTCGGACTCTATATGAACCCTATCGTAATACTCAATATTAATAAATATTATGACCCACTGATAGAACTGCTCAATAAAGCAATTTCTCAATCTTTTATGAGGACAGAACATGCTCGTATGTGGGAAATAGCAAATACTCCAAAAGAGGCAATTAGTGCACTATATAAAGCCTATGAATGGACCGGCAGTGTTCGTAAATTTGCAGCTATATAATAAATGTCCATAACCGATAGCCTACATATCGACCAAACACTACAGGATTACGATTCTATCGCACCTAAACAAGATAGTTTGCAATATGAATCTGTGCATCACTATATTCCTAAAGATACCGTCACATTCACACCTAAGTACATATACGGTCTCGCCAAAAGTTGCCCAGCACCAGTGACCAATCCAATAACCGATTATAAAGAAGCGACGCTTATCATTCCAAAAGGCATAGCGGGAACTCCTCGCCCTGCAAGTTTAGGTACCAATAATGGAATTACTTTGATATTAACCATCTCCTTTTTATTAGTAGCCACATCTTTTCGCTCTGGAGTACGGTTGGTATCACAAATGTTATCTTCTCTTTTTAGTATAAAAGAAAGTGATAACTCGTTTTCTGGTATTACCATGACCGAATCCAGACTCCGTTTCTTTCTCCAAATTCTCACACTCATACTCGAAGGTATTATTTTAGCTTTTCTAATCCAAATAACTCAACCGCAACAAGGGCCCGAGACATCTTTAGCACATGCAGGCATTGCTATCGGGTGCACATCAATATACTATTTTTTACAGTTCCTTGTTTATCATCTTTTAGGAAGTATTTTCACTGACTATAATAATAAAACCAAATGGATAAACGGATATGTATCTATTAATTCCTTATTAGGTATATTTTTATTCCCCGTAGTATTTGTTATGATTTATATCCCCCACCTTTCATCAGATGCTCTTTGGATTGCGGTCGTTCTATATATTTTTTCCCGTATTATCTTTATTTATAAAAGCATTAAGATTTTTTTGAGAGATATTTATGGAATACTGTACTTTATTTTGTACCTTTGCGCCCTTGAAATCACACCTTTAATTTTATTATTTAAAGGGACAGTGACATTATACAACATTATATAGAATTTAAAAAACGCTTTAGCTTTGAAGATCAAGAAAGTTCTCGTTTCTCAACCGAAACCGGCATCAGAGAAGTCTCCCTATTTTGATATTGCTGAAAAATATGGGGTGAATATTGAATTTCGTCCATTTATCAAAGTGGAAGGATTATCACCTAAAGAGTTCAGACAGCAAAAAATTTCCATACCGGAATATACTGCTGTAATTTTTACAGCACGCACAGCAATTGACCATTTTTTCAAATTGTGCGAAGGATTACGCGTCACCATCCCTGACACAATGAAATATTTTTGCGTGACTGAATCAGTTGCTTTATATTTACAAAAATATATCGTATACCGGAAACGTAAAATATTTTTTGGAAATTCCGGTAAATTAGACGATTTAATTCCATCTTTGGTAAAGCATTCGGACGAAAAATATCTTTTTCCCGTTTCAGACGTTCATAACGAAGAGCATACAGCTCTACTTGACAAAAATAAAATCAATTATACCAAGGCGATCATGTATCGTACGGTAAGTAACGATTTTACTCCAGATGAAAAATTCGATTATGACATGCTGGTATTTTTCAGTCCATCCGGAATCAATTCATTATTAAAAAATTTTCCGAATTTTGATCAAA
>NZ_LN877940.1:89965-145360 GCF_001403595.1 Gabonia massiliensis
ATTTTGATCAAAAGGAAATCAAAATCGGATGTTTTGGCCCAACGACGGCCAAAGCTGTCCGTGACGCTGGATTAAGGCTCGACGTCGAAGCTCCACGTCCAGAAGCTCCATCTATGACAGCAGCCCTTGAACTTTATTTCAAAGAAATCAGCAAGGCCTCAAAAAATAAATAGGTTACACTAAAATAGGTTTCAAAAATACTATTGAAACTATAAATTTGTTCTTAAAGTTAATTCTCCCGAAAGCATTGCGACAGATATTTCGTATATTTGCACCAAAGCTTTCGGGAGAATTTCATTATATAAAAAATGGGGAATTTCAGTCTAAAAAAAAACGAACGATTACGTAGTAAAAACGATATTGACAAATTATTTACTTCCGGTGAATCTTTCGTCATATATCCATTCCGAATTGTTTATAAGTTTTCTGATTCGAACTTCAGTTCCAAAGCTTCTATCTTAATCAGCATTCCCAAAAAAAGATTCAAACGAGCTGTCAAGCGAAACTTGCTTCGCCGTCGAACACGAGAAGCCTATCGTCTCAACAAAAACTCTCTCTTACATAATCTACCCAATAATCGCACACTAAATATTGCTTTTCTATATATTAGTAATGAACTTAACGATTACTCTGTCATAGAAAAAAAAATGAAAGAATCGCTGGTTCGCCTCAATAAAGAAATCAATTTGACAGATACTGACACGAAAACGGATAAAGTTTAATGAAAAAGATCTTTTCTTGGATACTACTAATTCCTATTTATTTTTATCGGGCCTGTATATCTCCGTTAAAACCACCAACCTGTCGATTTGTTCCAACTTGTTCGGAATATGCCATACAAGCTATAAAAAAATATGGCCCACTTAAAGGCACTTGTTTAGCTATAAAACGTATATTACGCTGTCATCCTTGGGGAGGCAGCGGATATGATCCTGTACCTTAAAGGCAAAATGAGTTATGAAATATTATAATATACATACACATAAAGAAAGTAACGATCCTAAAGTACAAGAAATAGTAAACATCCTATTCAAAAAAGAATCTCAGGTTCCGGACATTAAAGAAAATAAATTCTATTCCTTAGGTGTACATCCATGGTATATTCCGGAAACTACAATCTGGCCGCAAATAATTAAAGAAATGGAAGGACTTCTAAACCGACCCGAAATTATCGCCATAGGAGAGTGTGGTATCGATACGTTAGCAACCACTTCAATAGAAAAGCAAATACAACTTTTCCGGCTACAAATAGGACTTTCCGAAACATTAAAGAAGCCTGTTATCATACATTGTGTAAAAGCTTGGAATGAAATCATCGACTTACATAATAAACTAAAACCCTCCCAACCTTGGATCATTCATGGATTCCGAGGGAAACCTCAATTGGCAGAATCTTTATTAAAACATGGATTGCATATATCCGTTAATATGCATTGTCCTCAAAAGCTACCGGAGGTCATGACTTCAAATCACATATTAGTAGAAACAGACGATTCAAAAGTCACGATTCAAGATGTCTATACTCAAATATCCAACATATGGAAAATTAAACCAGAAATATTAAAAGAACAAATCTGCAAAAACTTTCGGCAGATTTTTCAATGCAAATAAAGAAAAATCTTTGAAACAGATAAAATTTAAACAGGCTCTTAGTGTTTCTGTACAAAATTATTTACCTTTGTCCATCACAGAAGATAAGTAGAAATTATTATAAAAATATGAGAAGATGAATTTCGTAGAAGAGCTTAAATGGAGAGGCATGATCCATGATATAATGCCCGGTACTGAAGAACAATTGCAAAAAGAAATGACTACAGCCTATGTCGGTATCGATCCGACTGCCGACTCACTACATATCGGGCATCTTGTAAGCGTAATGATATTGAAACATTTTCAACGGGCAGGACATAAGCCCATAGCTCTCGTCGGAGGCGCAACCGGAATGATTGGAGACCCTTCGATGAAATCACAAGAACGGAATCTCCTCGATGAAAAAACTCTACGCCACAATCAGGAAGCAATCAAGAAACAACTATCCAAATTTTTGGATTTCGAATCTGATGCACCCAATGCTGCAGAATTGGTCAACAACTATGATTGGATGAAAAATTTTACATTTCTTGACTTTATCCGTGATGTTGGTAAATATATTACCGTCAATTATATGATGGCCAAAGATTCGGTAAAAAAACGTCTGAACGGAGAAAATAGTAACGGGTTATCTTTTACTGAATTCTCATACCAGCTTGTACAAGGATATGATTTCCTATACTTGAACAAAACCAAAAACTGCAAATTACAAATGGGAGGTTCCGACCAATGGGGAAACATAACAACGGGGACTGAACTTATACGCCGAACTACTGGAGGAGAAGCATTTGCCTTGACATGCCCATTAATAACAAAAGCTGATGGTGGAAAATTCGGAAAAACAGAGTCAGGCAATATATGGTTAGACCCTCGTTATACATCTCCCTATAAATTTTATCAATTCTGGGTCAATGTAAGTGACGCTGATGCCGAGCGCTATATCAAAATATTTACATCTCTCAGCCGAGAAGAGATAGAAGCTCTTGTTACGGAACAGAATGCTGCACCTCATTTACGTCCGCTCCAAAAACGGCTGGCTAAAGAAATAACAATAATGGTTCATTCCGAAGCCGATTATGAAGCTGCAGTAGAAGCTTCAAGCATATTATTTGGCAACTCCACATCAGAACAATTGAAAAAATTAGATGAAGACACTTTACTTGCAGTTTTTGAAGGTGTTCCTCAATTTGAAATCTCCAAGGAAGAATTAAAAAAAGGAATAAAAGCGGTTGAACTTTTTACCGAGAAAGCTGGAATATTCCCATCAAAAGGAGAAATGAAAAAAACTACACAAGGAGGAGGTGTTTCCATCAATAAAGAAAAACTCATCGAATTTGATAAAGAAATAGATGTCAGTTATTTATTAAATAGCAAATACCTTATTGTACAACGTGGCAAAAAAAATTATTTCCTATTGATTGCAAAATAACTGCTTAAAATTTGGCAGTAATTAAATATTCTGCTATATTTGCATCGATTTTGGGAACACCCCAAGCAACAAAGGATTGTCTCATGGTGTAATGGTAGCACTGCAGTTTTTGGTTCTGCCTGTCTAGGTTCGAATCCTGGTGAGACAACAAACAGAAAAAGCCTTTCAAAGTATTGAAAGGCTTTTTCTGTTTTTCAAATTTCTCACAAACACTATTATTTGACCACAAATACTTCACAACCATGTGGAGCAATATCTAAATCCAATATTTTTTGGGGGTTCAAATTCTTATGGCTCCATACATCACGCAATAACCCTCTTACCGGAATCCCCAGCATATCAAAATCCAATTTCATAGTAGACCGACTATCGGCTAAATTACACACTGCTATAGCTATACCTTCCGAAAGATTTTTCTTCCATATAACACATTGACTATCGCGGTGAATAATTCGTCCTTGTTCTCCCAATCTGTCCTGATTTATAGCTATAATCTCTGGATTTAACAAAATATCTTTTGTCTCCTGAGACATATTACGTATATCATTTCCACACAATAAAGGTGAAGCCATCATACACCAAAGACTCATATGTGTACGATACTCATCATTCGTACAACCATAACTCTCGGCTCCATAATTTATATTTTTACTCCGCCCCGATATCCCAACGACAAGCATATCCGGATCATTCCACCCTCCTGGCCCTGCATATTTTGCCAAACGTCCATTCAATGCCACAATATCTATAATGCCGTTAAATTCCGGCCGAGTCCAATTATCCATAATATCTCCTGTCGTTCGCCAATAGTGACCACCAACAGATTTAGCCCATAGCCAAGGTTCACGCCCTCCCCATTCACAAATCGAAAAAACCACAGAACGATTTGTCTTTTTCAAGGCCTTACTCATAGCTGTATATCTTTTTATCGCTGTTGCTCGGTCAGAAGGAGCTCCACAATAATCATATTTCAAAAGGTCTACTCCCCATGAAGCCATATCCTTTGCGTCTGATTCTTCATAACCATAACTGCCACACACACCTCCGCATGTTTTATCAGATGCATCCGAATAAACGCCCAAATGCAAGCCCCTCTCATGCAAGTAATCGGCTACATAACGGAGTCCATTAGGAAATTTCTCTTTATTTACTTTAATCCGACCGTCTTCCCCCCGTTTCTCTTCCTGCCAAAAATCATCAATACAAACATAATTATATCCTAAATCACGCATACCGGAAGAAACCATTGCATCTGCAACTTCCAGTATCAACTGCTCATTAATATTACGTCCAAATGTATTCCAACTGTTCCACCCCATCACCGGAGTCAATGCCAAATCATTACCTACTTTGATAGTCAAAGTGTTTGAATCTTTTCCTTTTAAGTTTTGTGCCGTAATATGGACAATATATTCTCCGCTTTCCATAACTTTCCCCCGAATTATCCCAACACTATCATTATAAGACAAACCTTCGGGCAATCCAGACACAGTCCACGTCATAGGGCGCTCTCCTGAAGTAGGAATAGCAAATACGAAATCGGTATTAGGATATATTGCCGTTACATAAGGCGGATTTATATATGGCTTCCCTTCAAATACGTTTTTTGCCGAAGCAAAATCTAACATTCCAATTGATATTATAAATAAAGTTATAATACATTTCAATTTTCGGATTTTCATAATTGTCTTTTTTACTTTATGGTTCAGAAATTTTTATATCGTCACAATATTCAATCTTATATAGAGAATCCCGTTGTCTGACCGAAGGATAATCATTGGTCATTACTCGTTTATTATTTTTCCATTCCATATTCTCCACACCATACGCATGCAACAAATATACATCATCAAATACTCGGAATGTATTATTATAAACTTTTATATTTTTATTATATCGACTGACATCTCTCTGCTCTTTTATTCCGGCTTGCACATCGATAATAGCCTCACCCCACACACCAAACAGACAGTTATCAAACACATTGTTCCGTATGGTACAGTCGTTGACACCACCTTGTTCAAACCAAAAGTTGGCATCTCCTTCAAACAAAATTGCAGCTCCTGGAGAGTGAAATATATTATTTTCAACAATTGTTTTACCCCTACAATTCAGCAACATACCCCGTGCTCTATTTTTCCCTATATAGTTATCATGTATATGTATTGCAGGAAACTTCCTTAATTCGCCAATAGCGTCCCCAACCTTAATACCCTCAGGTAATGGTTCTGACAACTTAACTCGTGTAAAATCTTTATTGATACGTTCTGCCTCCAGAACAACGGCATTTCCCTTTGTTATCAGACTCAAGCCTTGAACAAATTCTACAGGAACCCCTTTTTGAAGAAAGTCAAAGCCCAATTGTTGTGTATGTTTTAACTGTACAAGTACCTCATTGGGAGCTATCTGACGTGCAATTTGTACATATATTCCATGTATATTGGTCGCATCATCCATTTGATTTTCAAAAATACAATGACTTAATTCTATTTTCCCTGTACAATTCGAAAAATGTGTAGCATCAGCAGTACAACTAATCATACGACCGTTTGAAGGGGTCACTTTACACGATTCTACTGTTACATTATGAGTACGTTGCCCGACAATGCCCATACCACCTGAATGAAATATAGTTATATTTTCAAATCGTAAATTCTCACTATCAGAAACTGTAAATCCTGGATAATTTCTATTTGCAGAAGCAAAAACAAGTGTATTGCCTACTGTCCCTCTCAAATCTTTCAAAAATAACCGGACTTTTCTATTCCCTAAATCTTTTGCAACTAACGGAGTATTTCCCAAATAATAATCACGAGCCATAAATGCAGTTTCACGTTTATTGGTATCGAATTCCAATAAACTTCCATAAGGATATACAATCTCCCGGCTCACCGTTGTTTGTCGTTCTTCTTTACTCCTCCCATCTGTAAATACCAACGTTCCATTATTTATTTTATATGGAAAACTTTTTGGTATCATCACATCTATCCCATCGGGATTATTTTGTATTATAATAGCTTCACTATGAAAAGGACGAACATAATCAATTGAAAAATTTTTAAATGTAACATTTTTCGAATCATATATAACAAAAGGATTTGAGAAACCATGAAAAATAAAATTTGACCCTTGACCATCTATCGTCATATTTTGTACTTGTTCCAGTAAAAAAATAGTTCTTTTTAGACCTTCATCATTATTACTGACAAAACAGTACTTATCTTTTCCAAAATCTGGAAAAAAATGATATGTTCCCTTTTCGAACAGCATGGTAATATTTTTATCATCCTTACATTCCTGTAAACATTTTACTATAGCGGGAGTACAGTCTGGAGTCTGTGGCGTAACACCCAAATCAGCCATATTTATTTGACGCTTTCCCGCCATAGTACCCCAAGGAATCATCAAAATCAAAAACAAGGCAATAAACTTCATGTTCTTCATTTGCATTTAAATTTTAAAATAAAAAATCAGCTAGTCTAAACATTCCTAACGAACGAAAACTTCTGCTACAAAATTAAAAAAGTCATATCCCTTACTATAATCCAAATGTATCGGATAAAGACTCAATTATAACACCTCCTCTAAATATATGTTAAAACAATAATCCTGAAAAATCCATACTCAATATCACATTTTATATAATCTAAATATACAAATTATTATTCACAAATCATAACACCGTTATATTTGTATGCTTTTTGTTACATACTAAACGGTCACTGAAATAATACATCTTTACATTTGCATATATCGAAATCATAATCCCGACAAAAATCAAAATATGTAAATGAACAAATAAAACCGGTACAATTATGTCACCATGAAAAACAGTTCTTCTCAATGTTATAGAAGACATATTAAAAAACACAAAAATTCTTTTAGAATCTAATACACATTTAAATCTATTTTAATTATGCAAATTGATACAACTGTTCATTTGTCCCATGCAAGGAGTAAGCTCATGCATATTCTGTTGACAATGGTACTTGTGATGGCGCCATTTTTTACAGATATCGCCATTGCTGATGATTTTTCTGGAATACAGAATCAGTTATCAACTCAGGAAAACACACAATCTGGAAAAAAAATTAGCGGTGTAGTTTTAGACAAGTCTGGTATTCCTATCACCGGAGTATCAGTCGCCGTTAAAGGAACCAAAGTCGGTACAGTTACCGATATTGATGGAAAATTTACACTTACTGTTCCATCTAACGTTTCTAACCTTGTCTTTACATTTATCGGCATGAAACAGCAAACTGTACCTATCGCCAACAAAACCAATCTTACGGTGACAATGGAAGAAGAATCTGTAAATATTGACGAAGTTGTGGTAGTCGGTTATGGCAAACAGAAAAAAGCGACAGTTACTGGAGCTGTTTCAATGGTACAAACTAAGGAATTAGTACAATCTTCACAAGCCAATATCAGCAATGCTTTAGTAGGACGCATGCCCGGTTTATTGGCCGTACAAAAAAGTGGAGAACCTGGTAATGACCAATCCACCATCCGCATCAGAGGTATCGGCTCATTTGCCACTGATGATAATGTAGATTTGCAAGCACCCCTTGTAATGGTCGATGGTATTGAAACTCCCAATTACAATAATATAGATCCAAATGAAATAGAAAATGTATCCATATTGAAAGATGCTTCAGCAACAGCCGTATATGGAGTACGAGGAGCAAATGGAGTCATCCTCATAACGACAAAAAGAGGTCGAGTTGCCAAGCCTAAAGTAAGTTTTTCGACAAACTTTGCTCTTTCCTCTTTTGCTAATCTTCGCAAACAAATGAATGCATACGATTATGCACGCTCTTTCAATGAAGCTATTTCGTATGATGGTTATCTTACCGGTAACTATACTCCTAAATATTCAGAAGAAGATATACAATTATATAAAGACCATTCTGATCCGCTATTCCATTCCGATACAGATTGGATAGGCCTTATTTTCAGGAAACACAGTCTTCAAACTCAACACAATATCAATATCACCGGTGGTACTGAGAAAGTAAAATATTTTGCTTCAGTAGGAGCCTTTACTCAACAGGGGCTATACAATAATACCGACATGATAGACGGATTCAATACCCAAGTTCGATATAATAGGTATAATTTCCGCACTAATTTTGACTTTCAAGTAACCGACCGGTTCAGCGTAAATTTAAATATATCAGACCAATTAGAAGATAGAAAAGGTCCGAGTGATAGTACCCCTTATATATTGGCTAATGCCTTTGCACATCCACCTACATCTGGTCCTGGCGTAGTTGACGGAAAAATTATTGAAAATCTTGATGGAGAATACGGTTTTATAGAAAACCCACTCAAAGGGTTAGTAATCGGGCATGGCCATTTACACGAATATAGAAATCAATTAAATGGTTCTGTACGTTTCAACTACAAACTTGATTTCCTGACAAAAGGATTATCTACTCACGCAACGATTTCGTACCAAAATTACAATACTCACACGATAAGATATGTAAAAAATATGGTTACATATAAACTAATCGGAGACAAAAACAATCCGATCTTCATCCCTCAAGGGCAAGACGGCAATTTTGAAACCAATGAGATATTTGGGAAAAATCGTAAAGTATATATCGAAGCCGGATTTGATTATGCCAGAACATTTGGCAAACATTCTGTAGGCGGACTTATCTTATATAATCAAAGTAAATATTATGACCCAGGACTTGCCTACCTCATTCCTAATGCTTACCAAGGTATCGTCGGACGTATCACTTATGATTATGCCAGCCGATACTTAGCAGAATTCAATATGGGCTATAATGGTACCGAAAACTTTCGGGCAGGCAAACGCTTCGGATTCTTCCCAGCATTCTCTTTAGGATGGGTATTGTCTGAAGAAAATTTCTTTCCTAAAAACAATGCAGTATCATTTATTAAAATCAGAGGGTCATATGGTGAAGTTGGAAATGATAAAATCGGTGGAGAACGTTTTCTTTATCGTCCAACTGCTTATGTCTTCAATTCGGCAAGTGGTAACAACAACGACAATTGTGCATATTGGTTCGGTACCGTCGGGCAAAACTATACTTTATACACCACTTCTTCAGAAGGAAAAATCGGGAATCCTGATTTGACATGGGAAAGGGCTAAAAAAATGAACATAGGAATCGACCTCAGTCTTTGGAATGACCGGATAAAATTAACAGCGGACTACTTCCAAGAAAAACGGGATGACATCTTAGCCAATCGGGGTACTATACCCGACATTGTAGGAGCAAACCTTCCAGCTTATAATATGGGAAAAATGGAAAATAAGGGTTTTGATGGAGAGATTACATTCCGAGACCATATAGGACCTTTCAACTATTGGTTAAGAGGGATATTTACTTTTGCTCGAAACGAAATTATATTTATGGATGAATCCAATAAACTATATGCTTATCAAAAAAGAACAGGCCATCGTTTAAATCAATACTTCGGTTACATTGCTGAGGGATTTTACAATACTTGGGAAGAAGTCAATGATATAAACCGTCCGGAATCAATGTACAACAACAATAAAATACAACCCGGAGATGTCAAATATAAAGATGTAAACGGTGACGGTATCATCAATACATACGACCAAGTACCTATCGGATATTCCGATTTCCCGGAAATATCATACGGTATCTCATTAGGTGGAGATATCAAAGGCTTTGATTTCTCAATATTATTCCAAGGCTCATCGCACGTATCATTCCGTGCTTCCAAAAAAAGCAATCGCGGATTCCAAGAAGACGGTTCTGCAGTCGACTATCTGAAAGACTATAGTTGGACTCCTGAACGCTATGCAAACGGAGATGAAATCAAATTTCCTCATTTATCAGCAAATGCCTCACAGGAACATAATTATCAAGCTTCTTCACTTTGGATACGCGACGCCAGTTATCTCCGACTTAAAAATGTAGAAATAGGATATACTTTTTCAGGGAAAATATTAAAAAAGATTGGTCTCGACTCTGCTCGTATCTATGTCAATGGAACCAATTTAGTAACCTGGTGTGACCTATTCCCTGGCGAAGACCCTGAAATACCTACTTACAATGATGGTAATTACGAACCTTATCCTATTGTCAAAACTGTAAATATGGGCCTGAATGTCAACTTCTAAAAAACAGAAAAAAATGAAAAGACTAAGATATATACCATTATACATCATTCTACTTGTATCGTTCTCATCTTGTAGTGATTATTTGGAAAAAGCCCCGGGTGTAGATGTTACAGAAGATACTATTTTCTCCTCAAAACTTCAACTCGAGACTTTCGTGGCAGGAACCTATTATTGGGGACTACTCAGCGACTTGCCGATGTGGGATGCACGAGATAAACGTGACTGTTTTTCGGGTGCAGCGACAGACGAATGTGAAGCAGCCAATACCTGGTATTGGGCACAAGGCTGGAACACCGCTTCATTGACTGCCTCCGACAACAGAGACTCTCGTTGGACAACACATTGGAAAGCAATACGCAGAACAAATACAATTATCGACCTTATAGATAATGCACCTTTTGATGATCCCAATTATAAGAAACAGGTACGAGGCGAAGCTAAATTTCTTCGAGCCTATAATTATTGGCAATTATTTATCAAATACGGAGGAGTTCCTATATTGCGGCACAGATTTGATTTAGACGATAATTTCTACGTACCCAGAGGGACAATCGATGATGTTGTAAAATTTATGGTTCAAGACTGTGATGATGCTTATACAGATTTGCCTTCCGCATCGGAATACCCCTCAAATTTACGAGGAAGAGCATCAAAAGCAGCTGCTTTAGCACTGAAATCCAGAATCTTATTATATGCAGCCAGCCCGACATTTAATACAGCTACTCCATATATGGATTTTGGAGGAAATAACGCACTAATCTGCTATGGGAATAAAGATGATAAACGCTGGGAAGCTGCAGCAGAAGCCAGTCGATTGGCTATACAAGAGGCTATTAACAGTGGCTTCTCCCTAATCAAAGATAAAGGGGTAGACAAAAATTATCAATATGTATGGGAAACTCCTGATAATAGTGAAATCATACTGGCAGAAAAATCAAAAGAAGCTATGGGCCCATGGCATTTCCCTTGGGGACCACGTATACCTAACACCGGAGCCTCAGGCTTTGGGCCAGGAAGTTCTCTAACCTACAATTTTCTTAAAAAATATGAGACAAAAAATGGAACGCAGCAAACATGGGACGATAATGGAGGAAATGATTTAATGGCAAAATTGAAAGAACTCGATCCTCGTTTTGCTCAGTCTGTAGCTTACCAAGGACAAAAATGGGACAACAACGACTTACTAGTTTTAGATTTTACATCCAAAGACCCCAACGACCCTAACGACAAAGATGGAAGAAATAACTGTATTGGTGGAGCTTTGGTACATAAGCCGGTACCTTACAGTGTATCCTCAAAACAATCTGTTGTACCCAACGGAATCATATTACGATTAGGAGAACTTTATTTAAACTATGCGGAAGCATTAAATGAATGTCATAGTACTCCTCCGACAGAAGCCTATGACGCTGTCGACGAAATCAGAGCTCGTTCTGGAATGCCTCCTTTCCCCCGAAACTTAAGTCAAGCAGAATTTCGGGAACGTATTCGCAACGAACGTAGTATAGAGCTGGCATTTGAAGGTCACAGACTATGGGATATCCGTCGTTGGGAAATTGCAGAACAAGAAGGTGTAATGCAGGGAAATATGTATGGAATAAAAATATACAAAATTGCAGGTGTATCGGACGAATATACATATAAACCTTATGTTTTTGAAGTTCGGTCTTTTAAAACCCGCATGTATAGACATCCATTCCCTCAAAGCGAAATGGATAAATTATATCTGATTCAAAACCCTGGGTATGAATAATTTTCATTTATATAATTTTAACCATAAACAACAAACACCATGACATATATATATAGAAATATGATATTAACGGCCTGTATTTTGGGTAGTTCTCTCTATCTCTCAGGCCAAACATCAGGAGATAGTATCAAAACTAAATACCTACAAAACAGAGCAATAGCCTTTGCTTCACAACCCGACTATCAGGTATCAAGTGCAATCTCAACTGTTTCAGGAGCAGAATTAGAAAAAACATTCACTCCTAATATATGGAATACTCTTATCGGTCGTTTGCCCGGATTTACAGTAATGCAAGGGTCTGAAGAACCCGGCTCTTTCGGCACAAGTTATGCCGGTCGGGGGATAGCCACTTTTACCGGAAACAATGCACCATTAATTTTAATTGATGGATATCAAAGTACTATTAACCATTTAGTACCAGAGGAAATCGAGACTGTAACATTTTTAAAAGATGCCTCTGCAACAGCAATCTATGGCTTAAGAGGAGCCAATGGGGTGTTATTAGTCACAACAAAAAGAGGCATAGAATCTCCTCTTAAAATAAGTTTTAGTACTCAAGTGGGATTTCAACAAGCAACCCGCCTTCCTGAATATCTAAGAGCTTATGATTTTGCACGTCTTTATAATGAAGCAGAAGCAAATAACGGAGTAAAAACACCGACTTATAAGGAAGAAGACCTTCAAGCCTATCTTACCGGAAGCGATCCCTTGTATCATCCGGATATTGACTGGTACGATCAAGTTTTACGAAAAGCAGCTCCGTTGTACAATTTTGACTTAAACTTCAGAGGTGGTAATAAAATTGTAAAATACTATGTTATGTTGAATATGTTGGGTAACAACGGACTTTTGAAAAGAACAACAGACTTGTCGGAAGACACTAAAAATGAAACTTACCAAAAATACAATGTCCGGACCAACATGGATATCAATGTAACAAAAAACTTCTCCGCACATGTCACATTAGGGTTATCTGTTGAAGATAATGTGAACCCAGGAGGACAAAATACAAGCTCTTTATTCAACACACTCGATTATATCAACCCGAATTCTTTCCCAGTAAAGAATCCGAATGGCACCTATGGCGGAAATACTAAGTTCAATAACCCGTTGGGAATGATTGCTGAAACCGGATATTGGTCATACAATGCACGGAACCTAAATTCAGCTCTCCGACTAACCGAGAAATTAGATATGATAACACCAGGATTGAGTGCATCGGCAGCCATCGCATTTAACAGTTACTATATAGGATATTCAAATAAAACGAAAGACTTTGAAAGATTTTCCATAACCAAAGGTGCCGACGAAGAACCCATATATGAATTGGCAGGAGGACAGGACGAAACATTAACCGGTGACGAAAGTCAATCAGACCAATGGAGAAATACAACTTTACAAGCTTTCTTAAACTATGATAGAACTTTCGGGAAACACCAACTCAATGCCATGGCTATGTACGAATATGAAGAACGATATGTAGGAGCTGTGCAGCCTTATAGACATATCGGATTTGGCGGACGTTTTACCTATACCAACAACAATCGTTATATCGCTGAGTTTTCCTTTGGAACTCAAGCTTCTGAAAACTTTTTAAAACATAATAGTTTCTTCCCTGCAGGTTCTTTAGGCTGGATTGTTTCCCAAGAAGATTTTTTAAAAAATAACAATATCATCAAATATCTGAAATTAAGAACATCTTATGGGCTTACCGGCAATGATGAAATCGGCGGCGACCGCTTCATGTACGATCAAGAATACATCTATACATCAGATTATTTTTTAGGTACGACAAGCAAAAATCACACAATACGAGGTTTGATGCAAGGTCGCCTGGCTAATCCTGATATCAGTTGGGAAAAAGAAAGAAAATTTAATATCGGATTCGAGACCAATCTTTTAGGAAAACTAGATATATCTTTCGACTATTTTTATAATCGACGTTTTGACATATTATGTATTCCCAGCCGAAACATCCCATCTTATATAGGAGCCGATATGCCATATATGAACTTAGGAAAAACTAAAAATCAAGGTTTTGAAGCCTCTATCCGATGGTCTGATAATATTGGCAAAAAAATACAATATTTTGCCCAATTAGATGGATGGATGGCCAAAAATAAAATATTATATAACTCAGAATCAATACAGACAGAAGATTATTTCTATCGCACAGGTCGGCAAATTAATCAACCCTATTATCTGGAAGCCTTAGGTTTTTATACCAAAGAAGATATTCAAAACCCGGATGTAGCAAAACCTACATGGCAAAATGTACAAGCAGGAGACATTAAATATAAAGACCAAAATGGTGATAATATTATAGATAGTAACGACTGGTATCCTATCGGTAAAACATCAATACCAGAAATAACGTTAGGTCTTAATTTAGGCTGTACATTCTATGGATTTGACTTTACAGCATTTTTTCAAAGTGCGTTGAATAGGGATGTATATTTAGATGCGCCTTATTACAGAGCATTCCAAGGACGGGGAAATGTCTCTAAAGTAGCCTTGAACCGATGGACTCCAGAAACTGCAGCTACAGCAACTTATCCTCGGTTATCAGCATCCGACGACCAAAATAACTACCAAGGGTCAACATTTTGGCTGAAAAATGGAAATTTCTTAAAACTTCGGAATATCGAATTAGGCTATACCTTTAAAAATCTTATTTCAACTGCCAAGACAACTGCTGATTTAAGAATTTTCGTCAACGGTACTAATCTTTTCTCTATCGATCATATAAAAGATCTTGACCCGGAAATTATGTCTGGATATCCGGCCTTAAGAACAATCAGTTTTGGAGCAAAAGTTCAATTTTAACCTTTAAAGAACGGAAAGATGAAAAACAAGTTATATAACATCGTAATTTCAAGTCTGGCAGCATTCCTTTTGTGTAGCTGTTATGACAGCTTGGACAGAGAGTTACGCACAACTTTGACAAAAGAACAGGTCGAAAAAGAATATGAATATACGCGATACCAAGCAATATCATTATATACTGATCTCGAAGAAGGATTCTTTGCATTGGGAAACGCAATGCGAGCATCAGCATGCGACGAGGCAGAATATACATATAAAGGAGGTGCCGAAACATTCAATTCGGGTTCGTGGAATGCATTCAATAATCCAGATGACGTGTGGACCCAATATTTCAAAGCAATACGTAAAGTAAATGTATACCTGGATCCGAATAAAAAACCTGTCAATCTGGACGCATATAAAAATGACCCAAGTGAAAACTCTCAGGCCATTTACAAAACCCGTACAGCAGAAATAGCAAACTGGTCCCGTGAAGCCAGGTTCTTACGGGCTTTTTATTACTTTGAACTTATAAAACGCTATGGAGGTGTCCCTATCTTCACAGAAGCGCTCAATCTGGATACAGATTTTGGTACCATTCAACGAAATTCATTAGAAGATTGTATCAAATTTATTGTTGACGAATGTGATGACCTATCGGATGACGAAAACGGACTCCCCGTAACATACGATGAAGATAATTTGGGTCGTGTAACAAAAGGAGCTGCATTAGCCTTAAAAAGTCGAGTATTATTATATGCTGCAAGTGATTTATGGAATAACCAAGTGTGGACGGGAGGTTATGCTCATCCGGAATTAATTTCTTTACCTAACGGAGACAACCCGGAAGTTCGCAAAGAAAGATGGAAGGCTGCAGCTGACGCAGCAAAAGCCGTAATAGATTTGTCTGGTGAAGCCGGTTATAATTTAGGGTCAAATTACGCATCATTAGGAAAAACATTCGAAGACCCAGAATTGATTATGGTACGAAGAAGTTGGGCAAAGAATGATTTTGAAAGACTAAATTTTCCCATTGGCTATCCTAATGGAGAAGGAGGCATTACACCTTCCCAAAATCTTGTAGATGCTTATGAGATGACAGACGGGTCCACATTTGACTGGAATAACAACAGGCATAAATCAGAACCGTATTTTAACCGAGACCCTCGATTGGCAATGACAATATACACTAATGAAGCCGCATTCAAAGACACACACCTCGAATGCTGGGCCGGAGGGAAAAACGGAAAAGGCGTAGCGAATGCCACAACAACAGGTTACTATTTACACAAATTCATTGATGAAGACTTAGACTTGGCCCAAGGCCGAACAAGCATTCATACTTGGATATTTTTCCGTATTTCAGAAATGTATCTAAACTATGCAGAAGCACTAAATGAGTATGACCCGGGAAATGCAGATATTGCTATTTATGCCAGTAAGACAAGAGGGCGAAATGGCGTAAATATGCCACCTTTCCCTTCAACTTTAAGCCAAACTGAAATGAGAGAAAAAATACGAAATGAAAGAAGAGTTGAATTGGCCTTTGAAGATCATCGCATGTGGGATGTACGACGTTGGATGACAGCTGAAAGAGACTTGAACGAACCTCTATACGGAGTAGAAATAACACCGGGGTTAATCAGTATGAAATACGAAAAAATCGAAGTAGAAAAAAGAGTTTTCGAAAAGAAAATGTATTTTTATCCTATCCCCCAAACTATGTTATCTACCGAAGGTGTAGACTGGCAACAAAACCCTCTTTGGTAAAAACATCTATTAATAATAAAATACACGATTATGAAAAACAATATAAAAAACGGCATAAAGATACTCCTTATATCATGTATTGCGTCATTAGTAACTACATCTTGTGAATATAAGGAAATTGCCGACGCAGAATATTCTGATCAGATACTATATATGCCCGGAGCTAAATCGGGTATATATAGAGTAAATGAAATTTCACAAAACAACGCACCATATCGTTATCGACTGGATATGGAAAACAAAAAAGTTATTGTCCCCCTGGGTATCTACCGTGCCGGTGTAAATAATAAAGGAAATGTAAATGTCGATATAATTATAGAAAACCAAATCGTTCAAGAACTTATAGCAGGAGGAGAATTAACAGATGAAGAAAGTGGCCTAACTTCAGAAATCTTACCGCAGGATAAATTTTCGGTTCCATCCTCTGTACAAATAAAAAGCGGAGAAGAAAAAGCAACTTTCGATTTGGCTATAGATTTGCAGTTCTTATTGGATAACCTACACAAACGATATGCCACAGCTGTAAAAATTATTAACTCTAATATTAAAATCAACGAGGCATTAAGTTATCTGGTCATTGATTTCGATACCGATTTTCTGATTGCTCGGCCCGGATTTACATACTCTTCCGAAAAGAACGGTACAATAGTTACATTTACCAATACAACAGCATTTGGCGTTAATTATAAATGGGACTTTGGGGACGGGACAACCTCTGACGAAGAAAATCCCAAGCCCCATACATATCCTTCTTTAGGAGCTTATAATGTAAAATTATCAGCCACAAGCGTTACAGGAGAAGTTATCGAATACTCCAGTGTAGTACATCTATGGGAAGACATTACAGAAACCTATATCCTAAATCCGGGACCATTTAAACGTAGTGACAGGCCTACAGGTAAAGTAGGTATTCTTCAGGATTGGAGTTATACTCCTAACGTATTAGCTTCAAATGGAAAAGGTGGATATTATCTCGAAAACGGAGGTGTCATGGACTTCTACTCATCTTCTGCCGACTTAACCAATGCTAAAATCTATCAATCATTACAACTACCTCAAGGTGCGTACAAAATAGCCTTTACTCCATACAAATTTACTGGAACAAATACTTGTTATCTGGTAGTATATAAAGGTTCCGAATTACCGGACATAAACAACATAGAAAATAATCCGGACGTATTGGGAAGTTATCTCTGGAATGAAGATGTTGGAGAAATAGAGCAAGGCGTAGAATTCAGCCTCGACTCGAACCAAAATGTTACCATCGGTTTCATTGTATCGAATCAGGCCAAATCTCGTCTTCAAATAAGCTCTGTCAACTTATACCGATAAGATATTCCGGTAATAGTTGATCCCGAAATAGCGAATTACCTCCATGAAATATAGCATTTTACTCCCTTATATATTCATGGAGGCTATTTCCCAAAAAACAAAATAAGTTTCTTATCTTACAAACAAAAAATAATATAATATGGGCACCACATATCGTCACAACAGTGTAAGTATAATACTCAAAAATATTCTTATCATAAGCACTCTTATACTATTTATCCAATGCCAGTTTCATGGAGAAAAAAACAGAGGCAAAGATTTTGATTTACAAGGATTTATCAATAAAGAAATTGCTAAAGGCAATAAAACAATAACTATTCCTCCCGGAATATATCGTATAACACCCCAAAACCAACAACACTTATATTTAAAAGATTTATCTGACATTTCTATTATAGCGGATGACGTAGAAATGATTTGTACAGAGACTACTCGCGCAATCACATTCGAAAACTGTAAAAATATATCCTTAAAAGGTATGACCATTGACTATGACCCCTTATGTTTCACACAAGGAGTCATTACTAAACTCGCACCGGATAAATCTTATATCGAATTTAAATTAGATGATAACTATCCTGATAATCTTGTTGAACGAATTGAGATATTTGATGCGCACACTCATAACCTCAAACGGGAAACTTACTACGGATGGACGCCTTTTGAAAAAATTGGAGACCGTACTTATCGTGTCAGTAAAGGAAAAAACTATAAATACAACCCGAACATCGACAAAGAGGAAATAGGAGACATTCTGGTAACAAATAATGACTATACACCCAACGGAAATATGCCTCATGCAATTTATAGTGATGAATGCACGAACTTATGCCTTGAAGATATTACTTTATACTCAGGTAATTGTTTTGGTTTTTTTGAAACAAACGGAACAAAGAATAATTACATTAGGTGTAAAATAGACCGGAGACCTCCCGAAACAGACTTGTATAAACGCCCCCAAAGAATACGCTCAAACGATGCCGACGCTTTCCATAGCAAATTTGCATATGTAGGTCCTCAACTTACAGAGTGTTTTGCCCGATACCAAGGAGACGACGGTATCAACATATGTGGCAAATATTATATGACAGCCGGTGGGAAAAACAAGACCATCCGTGTTATTGTACCTCACTCGTTCGACCTCGAAGTAGGAAATGAACTCGAAATTATGACCATTGACGGTAATCGATTACCTAATGTAAAAATAGTAAAAATTGAAGATGGTGGAACAATATCCCCAAAAGAAATAGACGGTATCAAGCGACTAAATCAGAACGAGGGAAATAAAAAGAACTTGACACAACCAAACAATAAAATCATAAACTTAACTGTCGATAAAGACGTTAATTTCCCTTTAGGAAGTATCATTGGTGACAGAAACCGTGTCGGAAGCGGCTTTTCCGTAAAGAATTGTTATTTTGGCTATAACCGCTCACGAGGTATTTTGATAAAAGCCAGTGATGGAGAAGTTTCCGGAAACACATTAGAATGCAACAACATGCATGCTGTTCTTATCACTCCAGAAGCATGGTGGCTCGAATCCGGATGTTCAGACAATGTCGTAGTCAAGGACAATACTATTATCGGAAACGGACATCCGGAAGCTATATGTGTTACCGGATTCGGATTTACCGGAAATACACCACCGGCAGGGCTGCACAAAAACATTACAATAGAAAATAATAATATATCTGACTGCTACATTCCTTGCATCTATGTAGGCTCAACATTAGGAGGAACAATTAAAAATAACCAGATTACCAATCCTAAAAAGACTGGAGAAAAAAGTAGTCTAATCGAGACTAAGAATTGCGATATGTTAGAAACCGACTTATAAAAATTGGACATGAATAGACATATTATTATATATATACTGACTTGTGGATGCCTATTTCTATATTTGCCCGATGTCTTTCCCAACAAAGAAATTTCAATAACTCATTTCGGCATCGAACCAAATAATGGAAAGGACGCAACCCTCGCTGTAAGAAATGCAATAAACTATTGTTCAGAAAAAAAAATAAACAAATTGATTTTTCCGAAAGGAAAATATGATTTCTATCCAAAACTCGCGACAGAAAAGACTGTTTATATCAGTAACAATACCGATGGAGAAAAAAGAATTACATTTTCCATTGACAACATGAAAAATTTCGAAATCGACGGGGGTGGAGCGACATTTATTTTCCATGGTTACATCTGTCCTTTTGTAATAAAAAATTGTAAAAATATTATTTTAAACAATTTTTCAATAGATTTCTCCCGGACATTCCACAGTGAAGGCATCATCAAAGCTGTTCACAAAGATGAAATTGAGGTTTATTTTCCAGAAAAATATCCTTTTAAAATAGAAAATGAACGACTTATTTTCACAGATGGCAAAAAGATTGAATATCCCTATGGAAGCCTGTTAGAATATAATACCCTCAAAAAAGAGACAGCTTACCAAGTGCACGATTACTATACCGGACCAGTACTAAAAGCCGAAAATATTGGTCAGAGACAAGTACGTATTCACCTAAAAGATGTCAAAGGAACACCTGGAAATACCATGGTATTTGCACCTAACCACAGATTATGTCCAGCTATAACTATAGATAATACCCAAGATATCAATATTGCAAATATTACTTTATATCATTGTGGAGGGATGGGAGTCATAGCACAAAGAAGCAAGAATATTACAGTAAACAAAATGAAAGTTTCCGCAGCACAAGACAGAACAGTAAGTTGTACTGCCGATGCCACACATTTTGCGAACTGTGAAGGAAAAATTATTCTTACCGACTGTCTATTCGAAAATCAGATGGATGACGCTACAAATATTCATGGGATTTACATGAGAATAGAAAAAATACTTTCATCCACATCTTTACTTCTCCGATTAGTCCATTATGAACAATACGGAATGGACATATTCAAAAAAGGGCAAAAGGTAGAACTGGTCAATGCGCAGACAGTAGAAACATACTCCATAAACAATGTCGAATCTGTAAAACGCTATAATAAAGAGTTTTATCAAGTTGAATTTAAAGAAAATCTACCCTCTGCACTTAAAGAAAAAGATGTTGTAGGCTCTGCTATATATCCGGAAGTTATATTAAAAAATTGTATCTGTCAAAACAATAGGGCCCGAGGGGTTTTATTAGGCTCAAGAACAAAAATTATCGTAGAAGGGAACAAGTTTCACACTCCGGGAGCCGCAATCATGACCGGGGGAGATACTGAATACTGGTTCGAGCAAGGTGGAGTAAGTAATCTTGAAATCAAAAATAACATTTTCGATAATTGCAATTACGGAGTATGGGGCGATGCTGCAATACAAATAGCTGCAGGTTCCAAAGACAAAAGAAACTCTCCACGTTTCAACCACAACATAATCATTGAGAATAATACATTTAACGTATTCGACCCAAGAATACTAAAAGTTTCATCTGTGGACGGATTAATATTCCGCCACAATAAAATAAATCATTCCACGGCATATCCAGCCATACATACAACTGCCGAACCCTTCAATATAGAAAATTCCACTAATATCAATATTCAAAAATAAACACAAATATTATGAAAACTTTCCATTCATATTTTTGGTTATTCTTTGCAGAGACAATCATTCTCAGTACATTTTTTTCCTGCAAACCCAAAGTATCAACAAAGACAATAGAAAAAACTTTCTCATACGAAAACCCTTCTACATTCTCATACATATATGATAACGGGAAAACTACCGATACGATAACCGAGTTGCGTGACCCCTGCATAATCAGAGAAGGTGATACATATTATCTGGTATTTACACATTTCCCTTTCACTCATCACACCAGTAAAGATGAGAGTAAACCAGATATGAATTCTTCTCCGGGGATACGATTATATTCTTCTAAAGACCTTAAAAACTGGACATTTGAAAAATGGCTGGTAAAATCCAGCGAATTACCGGAAGATTGTCCATATAAACATCGTTTTTGGGCTCCCGAAATACACAAAATAAAAAACAAGTTTTATCTCATTTTTTATGCTGATAATTGGATAGAAGACAAATACAACGCTGCTGGAGAAAAAGGATACGTGGCTTTTGTCGGTGTATCAGATAAAGTAGACGGACCCTATGAACATATCTCTTGGTTAAAAGGAGCCGGATGCGATACCAATCTCTTTGGAGACGACGATGGCAAAATATATGCAATCATGCCATTTGGAAACGAATATATACAAGAAGTAGACCTAAGTGGTATAGAACAAGGAGATATAAAACTTATCGGTGAACGAAAAATGATTGTTGCTCAAGATAATAGTGATGTTGACAAAACGTTTAATCCTGATTATATGGAAGCTCCCTGGATGATAAAACGTAATGGAAAATACATACTTTTTACCGGTTCACCTTATCGTAAACCTAAAAACAATAAAAATTTTACACCTGATTTAGAATATGGATATTGGGTAGGTGTAGCTATCGCTGACAGCATTTGGGGACCTTATAAAAAAGAACCTCAAATATTCTTAGGAGGGCATATCGCTGTATTTAAAGGCCCTGACGGGAAAGAGTGGTTTTCTTATAGAGGCGAAGCTGGAGGAAAATCCCAAGGACTTTTATGCATAGACCCGATACCTTTTAATGAAGACGGGACCATCTCCCGATTTGAACCGACAACCGGTCCGAAAACAATTCAATATACAGAAACAAAAGAAACTCTTATAAAATAAAAAGATATGAGAATAATATTAACAGATAAAATAATTTGTACCCTGACCATTCTTATAATTATAGGATTCTCTGTCTGCTCATGTAAATCTGACCCTGATATTACTGACCCTAATACCAATAATGGGCAGGACAATAACGACCCTGAACCACCTGAGTTGATAGAGAAAGCATTTACATTTAACAATCCTTCAACTTTCTCTTACCCTTATTTCGACGGGAGTACAGAAAGAATGATAACCGAATTACGTGACCCTTGCATAATCAGAGAAGGCGATACATATTATCTGGTCTATACTCATTATCCATTTACACACCATACCAGTAAAGATGAGAGCAAACCCGATATGAACTCCTCCCCAGGGATACGACTATATTCTTCTAAAGACCTCAAAAACTGGATATTTGAAAAATGGCTGGTAAAATCCAGCGAATTAGTAGTAAATTGCCCATATAAACACCGTTTCTGGGCACCCGAAATACATAAAATCAAAAATAAATTTTACCTTATTTTCTACGCCGATAACTGGATTAAAGAAGCTTATAACCCGGACGGTCAGATGGGCACTAAAGCTTTTGTTGGTGTATCGAATAATATCACAGGTCCTTATGAACATATTACTTACCTTGAAGGCGCTGGTTGTGATACAAATCTATTTGAAGATGAAAATGGAAAAACATATGCAATCATGCCTTTCGGAGAAATGTATATACAAGAAGTTGACCTTACTGGTATAGAAGATAATAACATACGACTTATCGGTGAACGGAAAATGATTGTATCAGCCGATAACAGTGATGTTGGCAAAAATTTTGACCCGGACTATATGGAGGGTCCCTGGATGACGAAAAAAGACGGCAAATATATTCTCTACACCGGCTCTCCTTATCGAAAAAAAACAGATCCGGAATTCGTTCATGATTTGGAAGAAGGTTACTGGGTAGGAACAGCAACAGCCGATAACATTTGGGGACCTTATAAAAAAGAACCTCAAGTTTTCTTAGGAGGACATATCGCCATATTCGAAGGTCCGGATGGGAAAGAGTGGTTCTCATATAGAGGTGAGGCCGGTGGTATTTGCCAGGGATTACTGAACATCGACCCGGTTACTTTCAATGAAGAAGGTGCAGTCATAAAATCCACCCCCACAGTAGGCAGTAAAACGATCACCTATATGGGGCCTAAAGATAAATAATAAAACATCAAATATTATATATAACATGAGAAATAAAGTTCATTTCCTATTTTTATTATGGATGAGCGGTATCCTTTTGGCAAATGCTCATAACCGCATATCGATAACAGATTTCGGATTAAAACCAAACACCGGAGAAGATACAAGACCATATCTGAAAAAGGCCTTGGAAATATGCCGGCAACAACCGGGAACGACACTTTATTTTCCACAAGGGAGGTATGACTTTTATCCGGATAAAAGTATCAATGATGAAATAGATATTATGAAAAGAGAAACAACAATTGGTTTCTTATTACAAAATCTGAAAGATATTACTTTTGATGGTGGCGGTTCTGAATTTATATATCATGGAAAAATGCAAGTAGCAGCCATCAATTCTTGCACAAATGTTACATTACAAAATTTTTCGGTCGATTGGGACCGTCCCATGATATCTCAAGGAGAAATAATAGAAGCTACAGATAAATATCTGGATTTAAAAGTCGATAAAAAAAATTATCCTTATACCATAGAAAACGGAAAAGTTCTCTTTTTAGGAGAAAACTGGAAATTGCCTATTTTAACGATGTATTCTACTATGTACGATAAAAAATCAAAAGAAATAGCCTACAACACATGGGACAGTACATTAGGATCGATTTTCGAACAGATTGCAGAAGAAACCCAAGAAGGTATTCTCCGTTTCCATGGGAAACCTAAAATAATTCCTCCAAAAGGAACAATGGTTTCCCTCTTTCACGTTCGTTACTTTGCACAAGGTATCTCCATAGGCAGGAGTAAAGATATATTGCTAAAAAATATTACGCTATATCATACTTTAAGTAACGGATTCAGTGGATATCGCTCAGAAAATATTACAATGGACAATGCTTCAGTGAAAGTAAACGATGCTAAAGGACGGTATTTCAGTAGTATTGCCGATGCCTCCCATTTTTCTGAATGTAAAGGAACCATAAAAATCCTCAATTGTGTCCACACCGGACAAGGTGACGATTTCATTAATGTACACGGTACAAGCATAAAAATTACAAGAGTCAATGATAAAAATACAATAGAAGTAGCCTCGCAAGGAAAAGGTTCTGGAAACTCTATTGCCATTGGTGATGAATATTGGTTTATCGACCCGACACTGGCACAACGTGGGGAAACACGTACGGTCAAATCCAAAACCAAAATCTACCAAAATGACCATCACATCGGTTATACGATTACTTTCGACAGAGAACTACCGGCAAATACCAAAAGCGGAGATTTTCTCGAATGTAAAACGTGGACTCCAAGGCTCGAAATCAGAAATTGTCAAATATTAAAACGCCACAGGGCAAGAGGTATATTAGTAACTACCCCCAAAGAGGTTATCATAGAAGATAATTATTTTCGTACTGCAGGAACTGCAATACTTATCGAAGGAGATTTTAATTATTGGTTCGAATCCGGAGCCAACAATAATGTACATATCCGAAATAACGTTTTTGACAATTGTTTGACTTCCGGGAATAAACATGGCTCCAGAGCCGAATGGGGAGAAGCAGTCATTACAATTACCCCATCGCACATACCACAAGATGCCGATGCAGAACCCTATCATAAAAATATAAAAATATATGATAACACATTTAAAGTATTCGATGCACCACTAATACGTGCCGTATCGACAAGAGCTCTGCACTTTACTGGTAACAAAATTATCAAAACATTCGATTATAAGCCTTATACTTGGCAACAAGCCACATTTCTTTTAGATGGATGTCGGGACGTAAAAATCAATAAAAACGTATTTGATAGCAAGTATACCACTCGGGACATTCTGATTGAACACATGAGAGAAACAGATGTCCAAACAGATAAAAAAGACAAATTTATTATAAAACCGATAGAGAATCTGAATACCCATATGCAATGGAACTAAAAAAAGTGATATGAAAAATAGCATTCTAAATTATAAAACATGGCTGATAATTATTTCATTATTCAGCATACAAAGCATTATCCTTACAACCCCAATAAATGCAAAAAAAATTCCAAATGGTATTTCTATTTTATTAGACGGAGACTTTCCGGACCCGACCATAGTAAAAGATGGAGACAATTATTATATGACAACTTCCTTTGGAGGATTTCCCAGTCTTATGATATGGCAATCAAATGATTTACTACACTGGAAACGACTCGATTATGCACTAAAAACACCTGTCGCCGGTGCCGTTTGGGCACCTGAGTTAATAAAGCACAATGGCACGTTCTACCTTTACTTTCCTGCAGGTGGTCATATTTATGTCATGACCGCTACAAACCCAGCCGGCCCTTGGAGTAATCCCCAAATAATAAAGGGCGTAAGCGGAATAGACCCAGGACATTTAGTCGACAAAAATGGTAATCGCTATCTCTATATCGATAACGGTCGAGTAGTACAATTGTCCTCTGACGGATTATCTATATCAGGTAAAGAAACAAAAGTATATGATGGATGGAAATTCAGCAACAATTATGGCGTAGAGTGCTTCTGCCTCGAAAGTCCTAAAATACTATACCGCAGTGGGTACTATTATATCATATCGGCACAAGGGGGAACCGGAGGACCGGCAACAAGCCATATGGCCTCTGTTGCTCGCTCAAAATCACCCTTCGGCCCATTCGAAGATAGCCCATATAATCCTTTAATCAAAACCTTTTCTCCATTTGAAACATGGCGTTCAAAAGGCCATGCAACAATATTCGAAGGTCCTAAAGGGCAATGGTATGCTATATACCATGGATATGAAAACGGACATCTCCCTATGGGACGCAAGACTTTACTTGAACCTGTAGTCTGGACTCAAGACGGCTGGATAAAATCCGGAATAAAAAACACGAAAAAAGCCAAAGACTATTTTTTTACAGAAAATACCCGTCCGAAAAATGATGATTTCTCATCCGGTACTCTCAACAAACAATGGACTTTTACAAACGCTGATGCTTATAATAATTGCAAGTTACAAAATAAATGTTTGACTATAATGTGTAAGCAAGGTAACATAAACGGTCTCATGTTACCGATGTGTGATAAAAATTTTGAAGTTCAGTTCAAAATTATTCCTGACCAAAATATTGAAACTGGACTCGTCTTGTATTACGATAAAAATTATTATGCCGGCATGATTCTGAAAAACGGAATAATAAGTGGAATACACAAAAACAGACAGCCATTTGGAGACAAAATCCCCATACCCGATACATCTTATTTCAAATTAACCATACTAAACTACAACGTCTACATCAGTTATAGCAAAGACGGAGAAACATGGACTTCATATCCTGATGCATTTGACGTCAGCGGTTACCATACAAATATTCTCGAAAATTTCGGTTCTTTAAAAATCGCTGTTATTGGAGACGGAAATGGAAAAATACAAATTGATGACTTCAAATACCGCACCTTATAAAACTTTCATCTAATGAATAGACTTTCTTATATTTTTATTATTAGTACTTTGTTGCTACACTTCGGATGTAACAAACAAAAAAAAGATACTTCCTCGGTAATATTCGAATATCAAAATCCCATCCACTTTGACAAAGCTGCAGGATGGTACACCGACTTAGTACGAGATCCTCATATTATTAAAGAGGGTAATCGATATTATCTCACACACACTATGATTCCCCCAGGCTCTCAATATGATCCTATAAAACGAAATAATGGAATGTCGCCAGGTGTAAGACTTTACTCCACTGCCAACTTTAAAGATTGGAAAGCAGAAGGATGGATTATAAAATCAGAAGACCTCCCGACCGACTGCCCTTACAAAGACCTGTTCTGGGCCCCTGAAATTAGAAAAATCCACAACAAATTTTATATCGTTGTCTGTGCCGGAAATCTAAAGCACGGTAATTCTGACTGCTTTATCGGAGTTGCCGACTCTATCACCGGTCCCTACAAACACTTCACTCAACTTAAAGGTGGCGGATGCGATGCAAATTTATTCGAAGATAAAGACGGAAAAGTATATGTTTACAAAATAGGCCATAAAATCTGTGTACAAGAAGTTGATTTAAGCGGAATAGAGAAAGGGGACATACACTGGGTTGGAGAGGAAAAAGTTGCTATTGATGATAGTCCAAGCCAAAATAAATTTTGGGTAGACAGTTGGAAAGAAGGCCAATGGATAAAAGAACGAAACGGGAAATACTATCTTTTTTACTCAGTACACGTTCCGGGAAGAGATTCATATCAAAGATTCCAGTATTGGGTCACAGTCGCTTACGCCAACCACCCTATGGGACCATGGACACAAGACAAAAATCCGGGAATTTTCTGGGGAGGACACGTCTCTGTTTTTGACGGCCCCGACAACAATTGGTGGTATTCATACAAAAATGAGAAGTTCGATGCCACATGCGAAGACTATCTTTGCATCGACCCGGTATCATTTTTACCTGACGGAACAATAGCCGTAAGCAATCCTACCCCGTTCGATACAATAACTCAAATATTAGCAAATGGAAAGATAAGACAAATGAAGAAAGCCCCTAAGCCCATTCCATCTTATCCTACCCCTCCACCTTTTGACTCACCACGATTACTGCCCTTAAAAAAATATACTCAAAAAGCCAGGCGAATAGGTGACTGGAATTTTTCATCTCTATCTGATAATTCCCCAATAAACGAAGGAAAAGTTTTTGAAAAAAAAGAAATCTATCTAAAAAATAACGCAGGGGAAACCTATCGGTCTTTAATCAGTAGCGAAGGTTGGAACGACGCCGGAATACTGAAATTTGAAAAATTACCTTTCGGAAATGATTCCATACGAGCCGTTGACATCAGTAACGGAAGTCTTCGCTTCTTTTCTGATTCAGGAATTCCTCCATTAAATGATAACAATAATTTTACCGTTTGGATAAGAGTATTACTCAAAAATACCGGATGGCGTGATATGGAAATATTGTCCATACCCAATAGATGGAGTATATATACCACCAAAAACGGAAACTTGGATGTCGTATTTGGAGAACGCTCATACTTCGGTTCTCAACCCAATAAAATTCCTCCCGGCATAATTCTCACGGAGCAATACCTCGATAACGTTCTTATGCAGGATATGCCTCGACTAAAAATAAACACATGGAACGATATCGCTTTTTCCTTTGAGGGAGATGCGTCTGTCAATGATTTACACAAAAAAGAGGTCAAAGTATATCTTAATGGAAAACTAATCGCACAAAAGTCTGGTCGTACTGTTTTCCAAAATGGAGGAGAACTATTCCTCTCAGCCGGAAATACGACTATGGCCAGATTCAATGGGCTTGTTGCCCGTTTAATATATTGGAAAGGAATTGTTTCTGAAAATGAAATAGCACGACTATCAGCAGATAACAACTAACAATCTTTGTATTGTATAACAACAAAAACATGAAAACAAGTCGGATAATCCTATTAATCATAATACCATTATTATTTTTTCTATTCTCCAAGGTTTCTGCTCAAAAGCAAAATAGAATTTATCTGTCTGGAGAATGGCAATTTTCCCTTGATAGTGCTGCTATCGGTATAAAAAACAAATGGTATTTAAAAAATTTCTCCGAAACGGTCATTCTACCGGGAACCACAGACGAAAACAAAAAGGGAAATAAAAATACAATCTTTACTACAGCTCATCTTTCAAGAATATATACTTATTCCGGTGCAGCCTGGTATAAGAAAGAAATCTATATTCCCGAATTTTTTTCGAATAAACACGTAACTCTCTTTCTGGAGCGGACAAAAGAGACAAATGTTTGGATAGACAGCCTATTCATAGGCAGTAGCAGAAACATTCTTACTCCCCAAATTTTCCAATTGCCCCCCAACCTAAAACCGGGGAAACATACATTAACCATCATGGTCAACAACGACCAGCAAGCATTCCCTCAAGAAACAAAAGGTTCTCATGCATGGACAGAACATACTCAAACCAACTGGAATGGCATCATTGGGAAAATTTATATTGAAGCAAAACCGATAAATCATATAACTGACATACAGATTTCCCCCAATTATCAAAAAAAACGCATTTCGGCAAAGGTAAAAATATTTTCAACCCACAATGAAAAGGCCAAAATTTCTCTACATGCCGAAACCTGGAATACAAAAAATAAGCACAACGCAAAGAAGCAAACATACCCTATTACCTTACATAAAGGTATAAATAACATCGAATTATCTTATTATCTGGGAAAAGATGCCCTTTCGTGGAGCGAATTCGATCCGGAGCTTTATCGTCTGACGGCAATACTATCTACAGGGACAGAGCAAGATACCTCCATAACAAATTTTGGTTTACGGGAATTTAAAACCAATAAAAATCAATTTACCATTAACGGTATAAAGACTTTTTTACGCGGAAAGCATGACGCTTGCGTCTTCCCGCTGACTGGGTATCCGGCCACGGAAGCCGAAGAATGGCGAAAGATTTTCAAAATAGCCAAATCATACGGTATCAATCATTATCGCTTCCACACTTGGACTCCTCCTGAAGCTGCATTCGAAGCTGCAGATATAGAAGGCATATATCTTCAGCCGGAACTCCCTATATGGGGTAGTGTCAATACCGGAAACGAACCATTACTCTCTTATATAAAAGAGACTTCACAAGAAATCTTAAAGAGTTATGGGAATCATCCGTCTTTTGTAATGATGGCTTTAGGAAATGAATTATCAGGAGACAGCATCGTCATAGCCCATATCGTAGAAAATCTGCAACAACAAGATTCTCGAATATTATATTCCAGCGGTTCAAACAATTTTTTAGGGAATAAAGGCAGAATCGGTAAAGAAGATTTCTTTGTAACATGCCGCACGCGACAGTCTACAGATTCAACATACGCACGAAATGTCCGTGCCTCTTTCTCCTTTGCAGATGAATTTGACGGTGGATATATCAACGGGATGTATCCCTCTACCCGACGCACATACACGCAAGCTTTATCGGGGTGTACAGTCCCGATTATCGGACATGAGACCGGACAATTCCAGATATTGCCGGATTTCAAAGAAATAAACAAATATACCGGAATATTACGTCCTGCAAATTTAGAGATATTCAAACAACGATTAGCTCAAAATAATTTACTTAAACAAATTGAAGATTTACACTTTGCATCCGGAAAATTTGCAGCTATATGTTACCGAGAAGACATAGAAATGGCTTTACGGACCCCTGAATTCGGAGGATTCCAAATGCTTGACCTACAAGACTTTCCTGGACAAGGGACTGCATTGGTAGGATTACTGGATGCCTTCATGGAAAGTAAAGGTATCATAGAACCTTTTGAATTTTCCCAATTTTGCAATCGGGTCGTACCTTTAGCTTTATTTGATAAATATTGTTGGAACAACGATGAAGTTTTCCTATCTACCATAAAAATAAGTAACTATGCAGAAAAAACAGTAGGAAAACAAACTATAAACGCATATTTATCAAATGACTCCGGAGATACCATTGCGAAACAACAGTGGTATACTCAATTGCAAAATGGAAAACTGAATCATATAGGAGAATTCGAAGTGTCTCTAAAGTCAGTAAAAAAATCAACTAATCTGACTCTATCAATTTCTATCGAAGGAACACCATATCAAAACAAATATAAAATATGGGTATATCCCAAAAGAAATATTCTCCGAAAACAGAATATTACCATATGCCGAAAAATAGACAAGCAAATGTTCAACCTATTAAAAGAAGGCCGAAAAATTTTGCTGCTTCCAGACTCGAAAGAAATAGAAAAAGTAAGTGTCGGAGGAATGTTTTCTCCAGATTATTGGAATTTCTCAATGTTCAAAAGTATATCCGAATCTCTGAACCGAACTGTTTCTCCCGGAACACTTTCTATACTTACGGACCCATCACATCCTCTTTTCTTAGATTTTCCCACCGAGTCCCATTCCAATTGGCAATGGTGGTCTATATTGAAAAATTCCCGTCCCATCATTCTAAATAATCTAAAAAATTACATTCCACTGGTACAAGTTATAGATAATATCGAAAGGAATCATAAATTAGGATTGATTTTCGAGTTTCAAATGGGCAAAGGCAAACTTCTGATATGTTCGTGCAATCTGGATAACATCATGGACAAACCAGAGGGTTCTCAATTATATAATTCTATTTTGGAATATATGGATTCCCCACATTTTTCTCCTCATGTACAAATATCCGAACCGGAATTGTTCAATTTATTCAATTCCGAAATCAAAAACACAGAAATAAAAGGTGTAAAAAATATCACATCATACGAATAAAACCCAAAAATAACAATGCCTGAGCAGAATTCTGCTCAGGCATTGTTATTTTTGGGTTTTATCTCGTCTTATTTATGTATTGCTGTTACAATAACTACCCTGTTCCATTCATTCTGTTCATAAGGTTGTGCATCTGTACCTACTCCCTGAACTTCTACTCGTTTACGGTCAATACCATATTTCTCAACCAAAATATCTTTAACCGCAGCACCACGTTTTGTCGAAAGACGTAAATTGTACTCCGGTGTTCCAGTTTGCTGGTCAGCATACCCTGTCAAATGGAGTTTTGCTTTGGGATTTTCATCCAAAAACTTTACAATATTCACAAACGTAATTTCTTGTCCACGTACCGGTACAGTCTTATTTATATCGAAAAGAATAGACCCCAACATAAGCGGCTCATTTGCTTTCATTGGAACTTCTTCTCTTACTTTCACCTCCTTGTAAACTGTATCATTCACCGTTTTAACCACTTCCACAGTTCTCATGGCTGCCTCTGGATTGATAATCTGTACATAGCTGACACGTCTTGATTTCCTTGTAGAATGTCTGGGCTTACGTGCCTTACGTCCTGCTATATTGAATCCTCTATTTTCAAAATTATAAGTTACCCCCAAAGTAACTGCACAATTACTTTCATACATTCCTCCGGTAATACGCCCATCAAACTGGTCGGGAAACAAAGAGCTCTGGACTTCCAGATTCAAATCGAACCCTTTGGGTAATTTATATTTTCCCATCAAAGAAAAATTGGTAGAAACGGCATTTACTTTCGGAGCCCCTTTATAAGAAAAAGCATGGGCATAGCCAAGTCCTACAGCCGGAATAATATCCCATTTTCTCTCCGGTTTATATCCCCCTACCAAATTTGCCAAACTTACCTGAAAATCGAGGTGCATATTCATATAACGCAAATAATGGCGATAGCTCCCATCCGGACGAATAACACTCTCATTTCTGACCGGGTCATTAGGACCATAAATCAATCCACCATTCAAAGGGTCATTCAAGTATATCCCGTCTGTCGTGCTATTTCCATTGAACCCATAACCCTGAATCTGAAATCTTGTACCCCAATAAGGCGAAAACCATTTTCCTCCCGTAAGAGAAAGCGATGGAGTAATACGTTTTCCAAAATCAAGTTTCGATGCATCCGCAGAAAAAAGCAGTTGAGCACCGGCGCCAATTTCAATATACCAATTCGAACGAATATCCATCGGCTCTGCATTTCCTTCAGCACGAGCAAAACCATTAGATATGCACAAGGTGCATAATGCACCGGAAAGAATATATTTATTTATCTTTTTCATAACTATTTTTATCATATTATTGAACTATATTCAGGGATAGCACTTCCGGAGCATCGACCGTACCATATACAGCATCCTGCTCAAAAGGCAAAAAGGAATCTGTCGTATACATATATTTATTTTGCGTACTATAATACCGGAACGATACATTTGAAATCTCCTCGGGAGTCCCTTTTATCGTCACAAAAAATGCATTATCGACAAGTATTCCCACTCCGCGACATTCATCATTTATAAATGCTGCAACTTGGTCATTTTCGTTAAAATAAGGTAACAGATTGTTAGGTAACACTACTACGGCAGTCATATTTACCGAATATTTTGCATCATCAACCTGCCAAACCGGTGCAGGAAATTCCGTATACATCTCATCTTTCTGACAACTGCCCATACAAACAGCTAACAACAAGAACGTAAAATATTTTATTAAATTTTTCATATTCAAACTATTAAGCAGTTTCTACCTCTTTTTTTGAAGAGGTAGAAACATACTTTTTTTTAATTATTGTTTCTCTACTTTATATACCGAAGTTTCTCCATTGAGGGTTACATGAACCAGATAAATACCCAGAGCAGAAGTCGAGTTACCTTCTACTATTCCATTCCAAGTCGTATGGAAGAAGTTACCGGTCACAGTTTCCTGAGCACGTTTCATTATCAAACGACCCAGAACATCATACACGGCAATTTCAATGATATCACCCGACTGAGCCACTACATGTATATTCAACTTATCAATAAAAGGATTCGGATAAACTGAAATATTATCTTTCGGAGTACTAAAGTCAAGTTCTACCGGTTGAGCAAGTGTACCCAAAACAGCATTTGCCTGATAAGAGAATGTCGTTTTTGCACGAGCTATCACATCTCCATTTCTTTCTAATTCGAAGCTGACATCTCTATCTCTATTTTCACCAGCGACAGATATAAAGTTCAGCTGTTTCTCACCCATATCCACAGCATCGCTTACACCTCTCAATGAACCATCTACGTAAGCCAAGATCTTATCTCCCGGTTCCATTTGGTCAGAAACAGCAACGATACTCATGTTCTCGGCATAATCATTATTGCTATACGTTACATCCGATACCATACTACGAGTCATCGACCGTTTCAATAAGGTATTTCTATTTGACAACGTTCCTGATGTAGACGGATAAGTAAAGGTTACATCATTTGAAGCCGTACGCATAAGCATATACCCCTTATTCTGTTCCATATATTTCAAATTACCTATCCAACCTGTACCTGAATACATTGCAAATTGGCTTTGAGATTTCAGTATATCTCCTTCTTTTGCATCATATCCGGCCAATGCTTCCTTCACTGTAATATTTGCAGAAGGGAGATAACCGATATAATTCCAGCGATTACCTTGTACAGTTATCGGAGTTGTCTTAGTGTCCACAGCAGAACCATCTGTACTTAATAACTGGTCACTGGAAGAATGTAACATAAAGAGTGATACGTTATCAAATCCTCCATTTTTAGTCAATGAACCTGTCCATCCTTTTGACGACGAATAAGAATCAAAGAAATCTCTACTCTTCACAATATCTGATTTCGTCCAATTTCCATTCATCAATGTAGCCGACACATCCGAAAGATTAGAATTTGCCAGATTAAATGAAATCCAGTTCCATCCCTCAACTAAACTAATATTCTGGAAGAATATCTCCTTACCGTCAAACACAATCGGTTCTTTTGCCGTTCCGACCACTCCATCGTTTATAAACGTTATGGTTCTTTCCGGAGTCGGCGTTGCCAAATAAATCTTACCTGTACTTGCATCCCACATACGGAATTCGATATTATCAGCTTGTTTTTCATTGTTATAAACAGTTAAGAATGTGTACCACATATCATGATCACGATCATAACTATTATTAGCAACTCCAATACATTTTCCATTTTGGAATGCAGCCAGCATGTCTTCCTTATCGGTAGAGAACACTGTATTGAAACGCATTTTACCAAATACCGACATATTATATCTATAATCGGCCGGATTTACACTCCATTCCGGTTTTTCTCCATTTACTTTCAAAGAAAGAGGCAATGGTTCGGTAACATTATTTTCCCCTCGAGCATAAATAACCTCTTCATATGTACCGACATTGGTTCCTTCATCTATAGTGAACGTAATTTTCTGGGTTCCTTTCGGGTCTATTTCTCCACTCATCGGGTCTGCAATGAGCCAGCTTGGTAAACCTTCGATAGTAAAGTTCTTGACACTACCACCTATGTTGTTCAAAGGAACAACGAATTCATATTCTTCATACTGCATCTTATCGATAGAGACTTCACTTTCTCCCCATTTCAACTGGTTACGGTCTATATACGCACTCCAACGGTAAACAGTAGGATCAATATTACCATTCAAGTCACGAACATCTCTCAATGCCACATTTACAATCGTTTTCTCCAATACTTCAGGAGCTTCTTCCAAATTGATAATAATAGCACTGCCACTCGTTACAAAGCTATATTTCACACTTTGTTCCGGTCCCTTTGATTTCAGTGGAGCTCTTTCATTCGTTTCAGCAACATTCCCTTCTGCTACGGCTGTATGTTTCCCGTCAGTCTGATCTTCAAGAGTATAAATAAGCTCCTGAATATTGGCTGTATTCACAATATATTTCTCAAACGGATAGTAAGCTATAAGTCCCATTTCATCACCGTCCATCTTCCTATTGGTATTACGGCTGATAATCGACTGAGTCAAAGCACTGTTCCACATCCGGAACTCGTCGATTTGTCCCGAAAAGAAATAATCTTTATGATTTACATCCGGTATTTGTGCATCTCCCCAAGAACATCCACCCAAATAAATTTCTGTTCCCGATATCGCTCCGACACTGTCACTCCTGAAATAGTTTTTCAACTCTCCATCCATAAAGATTTGAGCATTACCAGAGTTCCTGTTTACAGAAACAGCAAAATGATGCCACTTCTGATCCATATACGAACCATTTACAACTTCTTTATAACCATTTGTCCGGAATATAAGCTGGCTATTCTCAAATCCTACAAAGAACTTATTTCCTTTTTCGCCACGCTCATTACCGTCAGCTTTTCCATTATTAACCAATGCGGCATCTGCCTTAGTCGATGCATCTGTACGGAACCAGAATTCCAACGTAAAGTCTTTGTCATCTTTCACGGGAATTTCCGAACTATTGACAACAACCATCCCCGTAGTACCGCCAAATTGTACGGCTTTACCATCAGGTGTACTCCAATTACCATACATCGTTGCATTGTTGCCACGGGCTTTATCTTCTACCAATGTACCTTTGCCCTCATCCATCGGGAAATAGGCAACCAATGAAGATTCCATGCCCGACAATATAGAAAGGCTTCTCGACTTAATATCTGCAATTGTATATGCTTCGTCCCAGAAACGCGCTTCATGCATACATCCGGCAAAATAGTTCGTTCCATTCACATTACGGCCATACTCTATTTTTCCAATACCGTTATAAGCCGGTACATTATCTTGATTTATCACCAACTCATAATTATAATATGCTTTCAAGTTACTTCCGGCATTATCATATACAACGGCAACATGCGCCCATTGTCCGGCAGACATGGACAAAGCGTCCGATTGATATTTTACCGTACCTAATTGTACTTCGATACGTTTATCGGCAGTAAAGCTTACTTCAAATATCTCAGGAGTATTCCCTTGAGTAAACAGGGTCCCTGCACGATTCAAGTCATCAGGTTTTACCCACAACTCCATCGTCATACTCTTACCCGACATATTTTTATCGAACTCTGTCGTCAAATAATCAGTCTCCCCATTCAGGTCTACAGATACATTATGGTCTCCATTCGAACCGTTTTTCACAGCGGTCACTTCAAAGTTGGCATTCGTAAAATATCCTTCAGCAAGAGCTTCGTTGAAGTCTACACGAATTTCATCTTCAATACCTAAAATTCCACTGGCCGGTTTTGGGTTTCCAAACAATTTAGGCAAAACCAAATCCCGAACTCCACTTACCACTTGAGATTCCGCAGTCACAAAATCATTACCTAAAGAACAATAACTTACCGCACGGATATCATAATTCTGGTCAAGTGTACCTACAAAATTACATGTTACGGTAGAGCCCTCTATCATCGCTTTCGATGATTCCTGTGCTTGATTGTACAACTCTTCATCAGCATAGAATGTTTTGATATTCTGCCAATCAGAATCAGAAGACGAGGATGGTTTGAACTGTACAGCAATATGGTGGAAATTACGGAAATTCACATCAAAACCATCCACTGTTATCGGTAAATAATAAGTTCCATCAGTCAATTGAGGAGAATTTAAATTCAAGACCCAATTATTCCCCGGAGACTTAATATTCACTTCAGTACTGGCAGGAATAAAATGAACAGATAAAGAAACAGAATCAGCTATATCTTCAAAAAGTCCGTTTGTCGGATCATACTGACATTGAGAAGCCAAAATTAGATTCAGACCCTCATAATCATATACCTCGCCCATCCGTACCTCAAGTGTTTTTTCCAAAATTTCTCCAAAAGGAACAATAAAATCCCGCCCGGTACTCAAAGGTACACCATCGATAGTAAACTTTGCTCCTGTCTTATTAGATGCATCATCCATCTTTAATGTATAAATTACATCTTCCTGAGCCTCAGAATCATTACTCAACAATAATTTAAATACCGCAGCTTTATCAGACGGAACATTCGAAACAGTCGTTACATTTGCCTCTATTTTAGGTACTTCGATACGTAATGTTCCTTCACTCAACTTATGTTGTCCAGGCTCATAATATTGAGTCCACTCTTCACCTTCATATGGACAAGCCGTAGCTCCGCCCTGCACATAATATACGAAATTTGTACCGGAAGATACCCCTTGTTCTTTGCGAACATCTACACTAAGGTAATCATCATCACCCTCTTCAGCCAAAACAAAACCTATTTTTTTGACTTGTTCTTCTGTAGAACCTTCTTCGTTTCCAGATGATTCCTCAGTCATCTCATTCAATGTCATTTTAACACCGAAACCGTTTACTTTCATTCCTAATTCTGTCGCTACTCCGGCACCAACAGTAAATACAGATGATTTAACCTTTTCTTTTGATACTATAAACTCTTCGGAATGTTCCACCCCGGCACCAGCTTGGAAAGAGAAATTCTTATATGCAACAGCTTCAATCTTATCCTGTTCGTTATCGGCCAATATTTGTATCCAAGAATCAATTGAAATATTCAAAGCTGCAATTGTATCTTTTGCCATTGATGTATCATACCCATCCGGGAAAATAACTTTATAACTATCTCCATCAAACGTAGAAGCATCCGTATTGGTCTTTCCAAAATCTTCACTCTCCCGATCGATTTTCGAGATATACACCGGTTCGTTCTTTTCATTGGCAAGCTGCTTAGCATATGTATCAGTAGTTCCTTTATCAAGTAAAATATTATCTCTTATATTGATAATATTCGACATCAATGTACCCTCAATAAATGCTTGCGGATATACCAAAAGCGTACCGAATTTTTTACCTACCGAAAGGGCCTCTTTAGACGATATACAATAATCACCTTCAGTAACTTTTATGTCAGTACCGGCATTAGGTCCTATAGGGCGGATACTCAACAGATTTTCTATACCGTAACTGATATTGGTAGAGTGTGCTACAATCAAGTCTCCATTTCGACCAACATACATAGGGTCATCACTGGTCTGGAATCTCGTACTTAATGCGGTAGACTCAACTGTTGAATTCGACTCGGACTCATCGGCTTTCGTGGAAACAACAACCCCCAAAGAATTCTCGCTCTCCGTTATTGTTTCCGTCTCTACACCTACACCAACACTGGTAGTCAATTCGAAACCTAATAATACATCATCCTGCATATTCGTATCACTTACTTTTCCTGAAGTAACAGTAGACCTGTTAGAAATAACTGTACCTTCTTCTGCATAAGCATAACTCAACGAACCGGGAGGGTCTCGTAATACCATCAATGCCTCAGTAGGGCCTTGTGTAATAAAGCTTTTACCTCCGGCCATCACACCTCCGATATGGTATCCTTCAATAGGCGTAGCAGTAATAACATTGCTATTATAATCAAAACTAGCTTCAATCTTTTTCTCGATATTAGTCAAACTTGGCTCTACAGTCTGGCAAGAAACCGTAACAGAACCTTCGCTATCAAGCACATAGGCTTGCTTCGTTATTCCAGCAAAACCATTAGAGATATTGACACTACCACCCCTAACTGGGACCTTATCATAAGACGATGCTACCGGATCTCCACTACCACTTGCCGGTTCCCGGTAGAATGGATATTCCTCATAAGCATCCACTTTGATTTTATACGTCTTTCCCTTCTCAAACACAGGTTTGCCCATCAAGTACTTTCCTGAGTCCTCATCATACAGAGATATCAATTCCATATCTCCAGCCAGATTCATAACCTTATAATTGGGACTACCGAAATAAGTCTTACCTTGTCCGTTTACCTGGCTAAGAGTCACAGTAGGCTGTACTCGATGTATATATTTATATATCTCATTATATTTCACGGTATCTTCCTTAACAATTTCATCACCTTCCGTCTCAGGAGCATAAATAACCTCTTGCTCATTGAATGCACTGGTAAGGTCGAGCAGATTTTCATCTTTTAGATCAGAATATCCTGTAACCGAGATATTGGCAATTTTATATTGTTCAGGAATAAGGTCGGCAACAAACTCTCCAGTCTCCAAATCGGGGGTAATTACAATAGAAGTAGCATCCGATTTTACCGTATTTACATGTTCGGGATGAAGATGTGTTACAGTAACCTCTTCTTCAGTACGTTCCTCCTCTGTATTATCATCTTTGTAATAAAAAATCTTGCCTTTACTGTCATCATTCAATTTCAAAGTAAGAGCAATTTTCTCCCCCAGATTATTTTTTGACAAGGAATGTCCAAGAGGTATGGTATCTTGAACAGCACCTCCGGCAATACGGCCGATAAGACGTACTCGAGTAGCATCCCAAAAACGGACATCCGCCATATTATCTTGATAGTCAAGACCGGCTCCATAAGAATTTTGCAATTTACCTTCATTTACAAATGTATGGTTTTGTTTGGCAGCTTTCACTTCATGCTGACCGACCGGAACCTGTATTGCGAATACACCTTTTTCATCACTGGTAATTATCTCTCCATTACTCTTCGATGCAACTTTTCCGTCAATATAGAACATCACGCCTTCTACCGGAATCGTACTATTATTATAATAAACAATACCAGACAAATCAAAAGAAGACTGATCGGTAAAGTCGATATTGAACATCGATGAAGACTGTCCGATTACAATGGTTTTTTCTCCCGGTGAGAACTGGTGCGTCCCATAATAGGGTGTCAATGTATATTCCGTACCATCTCCCGAATACGGGATACCTATAATCCGGTAATTACCGCTCTTATCGGTAACTCCCCTGAAAGACAGTTGTTCAGGCTCAGGCACGACATCTGCATTGAGTCGGGCATCATATATCTTTCCATGGTTTTCATTGTACTGAGTACCGTGATAAGACAAATCATAAAACTCAGAAACAACAGATTCGTTAAAACGCCAATATGCCTGCAGCTTATTTTCATTGCCTGCCAATAACCGATTATAATTATCTGAAATTTCCTCCTCTGTCAATGCTGTATCCCATACACGTACTTCATCGATATATCCAGCAAAACCTTTTCCGATTTCTGCCTTGCCCTCCTGAACAGAAACTGATAAAGAGGTTGCATCGGATTTATATACCAACATCGTATCTATTCCGGCTTTATTTGCCCGACAAAGATACAAGTACAAACTATCTTTACCATTTTCTTGTCGATAGACTGCTGATATATGAGAAAATCTTCCGATTCCTAACTTCTCATCAGCTTTTACTGTAGCAACTTTAGTATCTTGAGAAACTTTAAAATAGGGAATTCCAGACTCAAGACCGACTTCATAATTCCCTTTTTTCAAAATAATACCAGTCGCATTATCCATATCCGGCTTCACATAAGCTTGAATCGTATACGGAAGTCCGGTCTGAGCCAATATATTATCAGTTTCTAAATAAGAATCCGCTGTACCTTCAAATTCCACGCTCTGCCCGCCGATGTCTTCCCGGCTGCTCACTTGTACGTCTACTCCTTCGACAGCCTGACCGTCTTCAAATGTCACCCGTCCGATGATTTGTCCGGTCGGAGATCTGAAACCGATAGCCTGTGGCTGAGTGAGACTCTCTATCGTTTCATTGGCACATTTCGATAATCCCACTACTTTATATTCATAGATAACACCCGGTACACAATTTTTATCCTCTACCGAATAGAACGACTGTGTAGCAGCACCGGATACAGAAGCTATCTGTTCAAACGAACTATCATCTTGATAATTTGGATTATACAATCTACGACGAACTGAGAAGTTATCGAAAGCCGGGCCTTCTGTCGACCACGAAATTTCTACCCGGTCGGTAAAATAACCTTTCGACGCACTCATCTCCGATTTTAAATCACCCTGATCTCTCGGAATAAACGTTTCGGGCGTATAAACGGCCGACAAAGGACTATATGTATTTGTATTCGGTTTTACCTGAAGCTTATACCGGTACTCATTACAAAGTTGCAACATATCGTCGATATATGCCCCCCGGTCATCTCCGGCAAAGTATTCTTGATAACGGCCATATTCCTCCGGTGAAGTAAATTCACTCTCCAACGGTTTATTAAACATCTCTCCCTTCGGCATTTCTATATCCTCAACCGTATTTAAAGTGATATTTTGCCGGGTAAGAACGAACTTACTGCCGCTACTCCAATTCTGCCCTGAAGTGCTCCAATAAATCAAAGCCTTACCGTTTTCCAACAGTACCGTATGCGCATCGGTCACGGTCAGGTGTATCGTGTTTACTTCCAGTTTTTCTATACTTTTCCCATACGTCGTGTTCCATGCCTCTTTATCTTTTGTCTTTTCGCGAATTAGGAAAAAACTATACTGACCCGTCGAATTTTCGGGTACATCTATAGCATACGAATAAGACGTCTTGCCAAATTCATAGGGTATAAGCGCTTTTTCCGTCTCCGACGGCTTACCATTCAACGTATATGTATATTCCAAAATAAAATTATCTTTTACATAATTCGAACTGGCAGTCCCGGGCACCGACCAGGTAACATTTATCTGCCGGCTCGACTCGTCAAAAGAAGCCTCTATTTTCGAAGCCTGAGGATAAGCATCCAATGTCACCGTATTACTGGTAGACGAAAGAGAAATATTTTGCACTGAAAATTCCTGCGTAACCACATATTTATTTTCCTTGCTTAAATCTATATCTGAAGCATTCAGTATAAAAGTTCCCGAAGAGCTTGATGCCGACTGCGTTGCAATAACTTCTCCGGTAGATGAATCTTTTCTCAATTTTATATCACCTTTTCCTTGTATTGAGCTCGTACCTCCGCTTCTGTTCCATTTTATAGATACTTGTGGTTTGTCTCCACTTTGCGAGAATTCAGGAGAGGTAAGCGTTAACTTTGGCATTTCTGCCGTAGTAGTAACTTTTACCGTATAACCGTTAATATCCTGATCAGCCGTAACGCCATCATTCCACCACGATCCGTTAAAAGACATGCTCACCTCTCTATTTAATTGAGAGTTTTTTATATACCACTTAATCTCTATATACCGAACATCGCCACTTCTTGGAGTACCTACCTTTTCAGCTTTTTCATCCCCATTAGAACGAGACAATGATGGATTATCTCCTTTACCATTACCATCATCACAATAAATACGATAAGTAGATGTTCCCAACTGCAAATCGAGCCAACCCGATTTTGGTGAAAATCCGGCATTATAGGTTAAAATATCCGAACCACCATCATCCCAAACCGGTATTTTCAAATAAATGTACCCCCCATCCGGATGCCAACTCGTAGTAATACCATCTCCTACTTCGTTCGGCCAATTATGTGCCGCCGATACATACTGTATTCCGAAACTCAGGAAAAGAAGCACTAATATAAAGATCTTTCCCACCGGGCGACCCCTGAAATCACAGACAGAGCCCGTTTTTTTCTTCATTTTGTCTAAATAAATACTCATCCTATTTCACTTTAAAATTAATCTCGATTTCAAAACACATACACAGCTCTTACTTTTGCCGATGTCGACTTCGCAACATTAGAAGTAGATGGTAGTGACGAATTGACAAAAACATAACTGTTATCCGCATCGACTTCCGTAGAGCTCCAATACCGGCCATCGGCTTCTATCGGAGTTCCCTTTTCCTGTAATGTCACATTCAACAAAAACAAAACCCCGTTAACAGCGGTCATTTCATTTATTGAAGGCATATACCATCCCTGCCCCTTGGCGACACACCATGCATTGGCAGGATATTTCGTTTTATTTTCTTCTATTTTTGCAATTGCGGCAGAATTCACGCTTCCATCATCATTGTCGGTAGCACCCACCGACACATTCTCGGTACTCCATACCAAGTCTGTTTCATCAAGCGATATGACCTTGCCGTGCCGCCCTCCATCAGTCACTGCATACACCACACCTATCGGACTTTCCTTATCGCCCTCTTTATAATAAAGGTCTCCGACCGCATAAGTCTCTCCGGCTATCGGTTTGCTGGTCGTTTCCGACCAAGACAACCTGCGTATTCCCCGTACCCGACCTTCAGCTTTTTTATCATCTTCGAAGACGTCTCCGGCAAGAACCTGTATCGGATCTTTTCCGCTCGGAGTTATCGTATAACTGTTCATTGCGATTCCGGTCGCATACGCCCGTTCATTATCATCGTTCTCCCGAAGACTCTCAGTAGAAGACCAATAAAAATTACCGTTCAGAGGCTGTCCTCCTGCCATCGACAACTGACTGTTTATCTGATTTTTATTCTCAAAAACAGTCGCCCATTCATTTTTAGCGGGCAGATACCACTGTTCTCCCTCATCTGCTACACTTGCAAATGCCGGATATTTCGTTCTCCAATCCGAAAGCCTCTTTATCGTGCTCATATTCTCCGCTCCATCGGTATCATTCGTAACATTTGCCGATTCATATACTGTACTCCAAGCTCTATTCTCAATTTCTTTCAAAGAAATGATTTTACCGTAACGACCCACCGAAGAGACTTCGATAACCACCCCCTCAGGCATTCCGCTTCTATTATAATAGATATCCCCGACTTTATACGTCGAAGCCGAAGTATTGGCATAAGAAGGTTCTATCCATGTCAGTTTTCCATTAGCGACACTCAGCACCTGTCCCTCTTGTCCGATAGGCAAAATCGTCCATGAATTATTTGCCCAATACAAAATATCGCCCTCGCTATTTCCCGTAGGTTTATTCTGCAAATCGTTATAGTCTCCGCTAAACGAATTCGACGGTAATTCCACCGATTCTCCCAACTCCAAAAGCGTCTCGGCATTCTCCCCATTTCCGCCTTCAAGCACCAACTTATTTTCTTTTATACTTAATTTTTGCTTAACAGGTTTGTTGAGCAATTCATCATACTTACCACTGAAACCTTCCGGCAATGCCGAAAATTCAGCATCCAACTCCAATAATCCGAATTCGTCTTCTTTCCCCTCCAACACGAGTTTACCATCTTTTATTGCGAGCTTCTGCTTGCCCGGGACACCCGACAAGTCGGAGTATTTCCCGCTAAATCCTTCCGGCAATTTAAAAAATTCAGGGTCTATGGCAAGATATTCCCCTCCGGAGATTACCAAACTCCCATCTTTTATACTTAGCGTTTGTTTTTCGGGAATTCCCGTCAAGTCAGAATACCTTCCGGTCGTCGCCACCGTTTTAAATTCGGGAAGATTCACAAGATTATTAAAATCTCCATCAAAACTAACCGGCAGCTGAACAGACCCTCCTTCGGTCAAAGATATCGTATTACCATTTATACTCAATTGTTGCTTCTCCGGCAAGTCCGTAAGGTCATTATAACTTCCCGTCGTTGCTACTTGCGACAAAACCGGAGCATTGGTCAACTTATTATAATCCCCGTCAAAACTGTTACCCGCGCTTTTTGCATACAAAGCATAAGGGACACTCAACAACTGACTGGTCCCGCTGATTACATAATTGCTACCGCCATTCGGGTCGGTTTCCGTTTTAATAAAAAACAACCCCGAAGACCAGTCTATAGCAGAAAAAACTCCCTGAGATACCTGCCCGTTTCCAATATACAGACTAACCATACCATTGACATTAGTCTGTACTGTATGCATCTCTACATAGACCGGCGTTCCGTTTACTCCGCCCTTCAGAATACTGATTTTCACACCAACTGTCTTATTGACAACCAGATTGTTAGATGTATTCCTAATGACAGCCTGATAACTCATCAAATCGGGAGCTTGCGCCCTTACCGAAAAAGCGATGGCAAGCCATAAGAATACAGCCAAGATTTTCTTAGATGTTTTCATTCGTGCATTTAAATTGGTTTATGTTAATTTTATTTTTTCAGGATTTTAAATGTTTTCAAAACTCGTCCATCTTTTTCAACCCGCAGAAAATAATTTCCGGCAGGCAAAGATGACATCTGTATGCGAGTCTCAGACTCTGTTATTCTATAATTTTGTAAAAGGTTGCCCTTTATATCGATAAGCATAGCCGTATAGTCCGCCATATCATATACAACTCCTAAAGACAAGATTAGATAATCAATAACAGGATTAGGGTAGACATTCAACGAAACCACAGGAAAAAGATCGGCTCCTACCGTAGAAATCTCATATACTTGCTGTATCCCAGGAATAATCGATCCTCCCGAAGTTATATGGGATACAAAAAATGGTTGCCCTACCGAAAAACTAACAAAACCGGACGAAACGGATACACTCCCTCCGGAAGCATTTACACTATTTTGTGCACTTATTTGCAATATACCATGGCAAATAATAAAAATAAGCAGTATACATCTCTTCATATAAATGGAATTAATATTTAGTTTTTAGTTTGCTGTTTCTGAAAAATAAAATACTATTTTATATATTTATAATTGGCTCTAAGTTCAGCTCGTAACATTTGCGGTGTTTTTCCAAAATGCTTCTTACAAAATGTCGAAAAATGGGCCCTCGATGAAAAATGAAAATCCTCGGATAATTCTACAAAAGATTTATTCTCGTTTTTTAGTTCATCTAAAATATCAACCATCTTTTTGTCTGTAAGCCATTTTCCCGGAACTTCATGCATTTCCTCTATAAAACGTCTTTTGAATGTGGATAAACTACAATGAGCCAAAGCAGCAAACTCATTTACCGATTTTACACGCCTATAATTTGATAAAACAAAAGTTTTAAAATCAAAAGTCTTACTTACTATAGGATAAAATAAACTTGCCAGTTCCATCTGAGTATAGCACTTTTGCAAAAGCAAAAACAACTCTCCCAATTTCCACTCATCAAAAGAATTACAGACAATGTCATATTCAAGACAAGAATATACATAGTTCAAAAACAGCTCAAAAACATGCCCCATTTCATATATCTGGAAGCGATATTTAATATGAGAACACTCCCCTCGTAATGAATCCAAAGGATAAAGTCCATGAACCTGCAAAGATGGAAATATATCTATCGTCAATATTCGAGCATCTTCAATAACTTTCCCGGCATATATATATTTAGGACAAATAAACGCGAACTGGTTACACCTAATACGCTTACAATCGGCATTATGTGCAACGACAACCACCTCCCCAGACAAAACAAAGAATAGGAGAGAATCTTTATCCACAAATGACAAAGATTCCCCCGCCTTCAATTCCTTACTCGAAAAAAGACGTAGTCTTTCAGCCCCACACATGTTTCTATCGACCATTATATTATATTAATGATTCCAAACAAAAATAAATACTGCCCCCAAAATACGATTATATATATAGTTTTTTTTTAATTATATATTTAGTTCAATTAAATTATTTATATATAAATGACATGAATACAAAAAGGAAGCTGGCTCTACTTGATAAAGACGATATTTCAACAATAAAACTGTGTAAAATTAAGCAAAATCAATAAGTTCACAAGATTTAAATAATGGTTAAAAGAAATATTTATACTGAATTATGTCAATAAGCGAAAATACAAATACTGAAATATATCAATAAAGAAATCTAATAATCTATAATATACAAATTTACTTTTTTTAATATAAAAATATTTTAATATTTTTGCATATAAATACTCTATTCAGAAGACTATGCAAAAAGACACATATACAAAAGGAAAAGAATCAATTATAGAAGTTCAGCGCAAATATACTTTTCTTTATATATCTATCGGATATTTGATTGGAATCATACTATTTTTCATAACGGGTATCGGTCTTGAAAACGAAAAAGACTTATTCACTCTATTAAATGGGTTACATGCCCTGAGCATATTCATTTTATTGGGTCTATTTTATTTCAAAAAAATTTCAACAACGTGGGCCATTACTACTTTATCTCTGCTGATACAATTAGAAATATCGACAGAGATTATTATCATGGCATATAACAATACGACTTTTGCTATATCCTTGATATTTGCAAATATCACATTGATCGGAATGTTGCTAATAGTTACGATAGTTACCTACATCAGATTTTTGCCCTTTATTATTACGGCAATTACCACAATTACGTATCTCTATTGTATATACATAAGTAACAACAGCATTCTTATTAAGCTCGGCCCACCTTTATTCATCGCATTTATTGTCGTCTCCATCATGAGTAAACGTATGGCCAAAGGCGTATCGGCAATGCAAAAAGAAAACATACAATACAAAATGGAACAAGAGACCGTACTTGCTCTACTGAATATGAACAAAGAACAGCTCTTACAATTTATAAAAATAATGAAGGAGAAAGAACTATCCCTTTCTCAAACCGATGAACTATTACAACTCTTCGGAAAAGAAGCCCGAGAAAAAATAGAAAATAACATCAAAATAATGATGCGGCAAAAAGAACGTGATACTTCCCGACTAAAAAAATATACACAATCTCTTACACCTTCAGAATTGGAAATTTGTGAATTGATATTGGCCGATAAGAATATCCCCGAAATAAGTGCCATAACGGGGAAATCAATTTCCAATGTTACCAGTACACGTAGCCATATACGAAGCAAACTGAACTTAAAGAAAGATGAGAATCTAAAAGATAGTTTAATAAAAATAACACGCAAAAACTAACTGTGCCCTTTTAAAAATTGACTCCAACACCAGCCATAAAATGGAATCCCTGAGCCGGCATACCATAATAAATATCATATTTACGATTAAGAATATTATCAAATCGCACACGCAGATGTACAGCATCATTTATTTGATAAACCGCTCCTACTCCCAAATCATGAATATCACTCAGCTTTCCTGTTTCATTTACCGTAGGAACATATGGCAACAATTCTAAACCCGTACCGGCAAAAGTATTGAATGAAAGTATCGTTCCTCGACCTAATCCCATAAAATAATTGGCATGGAGCGCCAATTGAGGTAAAACTTTCACTTCAACTTGTGCATTCAATGCATCTGTCGGACGATTCGTTTTCACAACATTTTTTTTCCCACCATATATATCGGCCTTCCGAATCTCATGCTTCCATTCTAAAGAGGCATTCAATATATCATCAAACTTATATTTTACCCGTGCACCGGCATTCCACGCAAAAGCATCTAAATTAGCATAATTGACAACCGGACGGGTCATCCAATCTACTGTTTTTATAATGTCTCCACTCTCTACATCGAATTTCATGCCCAAATAACGATAATCAAACAGCGCATCTTGTGTATATTTAACTCCTCCAAACAAATCAAAAGTAAAACAATTCAAAACATTTGACTTAAGACCGATAGTCCAATCTGCCGGAGTATATGAATTATATGGCAAAGTAGACGGGTCGACATATATATTACCTTTCGACAAAGAGGTAAAAGTATTCAACTCCTTCCCCCCCAAGATACTACTATACAAGAAAAAATGCTCGGTAAATTCCCAATCGATACGAATATCCGGGGCAAAACGAACGATTGTTCCATCATTGAAAGAAACATTGGCAACAGCTCCCAATCGAAATTTTAACCGGTCCTTATCCAAACTATAATATGGATTCAAAGTAATCATCGTAAAATTATCCTGGTCCAGATTTCTATAATCAGCTGAATTACGATTATCAAATATCAGATTATCCATACTTCCATCTATTCCGATACGTTGATTTGCCGTCACCGGAGCCAATAACTTGAAACGTGTATCAATATGATTTTCATTATTTCCTTTTTCTCCATAATACAACCCTAAGCGGTTAGAATATCTGTGATACCCGACCGACAATAAATAATACAACTCTCTATCTTGTTCTCTTGGAGATCCGAATCCCGTACTTATACTGAACTGCTGTATTTGTTGCATTTCATTTTTATCGACAATCGGAGCATCAACAACATCTCCCAAGAAAGGAAGGTATTCCCTCCCATAATAATTAAATGCATTAAAACGGTAATCTCCATTCAGTGTCCAAATCAAGTTGTTGAAACGATGTTTATATCCCACATGTAAAAGATTGTCATTCCTTTTTTGTTTTACCTTATCATCGGTATCTAAATATTTAACCTTCCCATGAGTCGAAAGGTGCTGATACCAAAAATTCAGCCTATTTTTTTCATTATCTAAAATACGATAACCTACTGAAGCCGATGCATTCAAATAATTTCCTAAAGATAAATCGGCATATCCCCTTTTACGATAAAAGGGAGAACCTGTATCATATACAGCAGCCGGTAATATCTGTAACACAGAGGGAGTAGTTACGGGCACAGTCCAATCAGAATAAAGAATGCTTGTTTTCCGAATACTGGGAGTTTCTACTCCCGGCAATATATTTATTTTAGAAGCATCCCGAACAATAGGCGTAAAGTCTTTCTCAATTATCATTTCCCGATTCAGAGCATTGTTTTCCTCTTTCTGTGCAAAAGCCGCAATAGATATAAACAATAACGCGACCGTATATAATTTTCTTTTTTTCATAACTATATTTTTTCCTACTGACCGATTTGTTTTAACCGCTGTTCTATCATTTCTGCAATATCATCATTTGCATTGTAATTATTTTTCAAACTTAACAGATACTGTTTTGCCTGAAAATTGTCTTTCCGGCCGATATTTATATCCGCTAATAAAATAAACTCCCGAGCCAGCCAATACTGATGAGGCGTACCGGTTTCTATCATCTCATTGATAAGATGCTCGGCATTCTTCAAATCTCCATTATCAAAATAATATTGGGCCAGCCGATAAGATGCTTCCGCACCATAAACGGTACGAGGGTCTTTTGATAATAACTGCAAATCCGGAACGGCATTTATAGCCTGTCCATTCTGCAAATGCGCCATTGCCCGTGCAAAACGTGCTTCATTAACTAACTCAGGTGACAACTTCGTGTCTGAAAGCAAATTATCAGCAGCAACAATAATTTCCGTGTAGTTTTTAATGTATTGTGCACTCCTCATTGCCCCCAGTCTGGCAGCCAACCGATTATCTCCTGATGTTGCTTTTCCTTCTAAAGTCTTATATAAATCAAGAGCTTCCGCGTACTCCTGAGTTAGGTATTTAATCTCAGCCATCTTTGCTACAGCATCTTCTTCAAACGGGTTATCATTATGCTGACGCACTGCCGTCAGCTCCTTCCAAGCATATTCATATTGCTTATTATCAAAATAATATAAACCTAAATAATAATGGGCTTGCGTAGTAAATGCGCCCTCAGGAAAACTTTGAAGATACTTAATCAAACTTTCTGATGATGACTTATCCTGCTTTTTCATAAATGACCGTTCTGCAGCTAAATATGTCAACGAGTCTATTTCAGAAACCTGATAAGGAACAGCCCCATTCAACGACTGTACAAATGAAGCATAAGAACCGATGTCATTCTTTTCCAAATAAACAGACTTCAAATCATCAACTGCAATGCGGGCTTCTTCACTACCAGGATAATTCGACACAACCGTCTTATACGCCATTATCGACTGTTCGAGTTGGTTATTATTGAAATAAATCATACCCAACTGTATCCCGGATTTACGAGCAATAGGACTTTGAGGAAACTCTCTAATTACCTGATTAAAGGATTGTATCGCAGCATCAGAGTTTTTTAATTGCAGGTATGTCAATCCTTTTTCAAAAATAGCATCATCCACATATTCAGAACGAGGATAATCAGACATCAAACGATCCATACCGGAAATCTTCTGTTCATATTTTTTTTGCAAACCGGCCATAAATGCCTTTTGGAACAGAGCATAATCACCAGCGGCAGGGTCTAAAGAAACCGCCTGAGAATAATCATCTTCAGCTTGAGTAAACTCTCGTGTATAATAATGACAATCGCCTATACGATTATATGCATCAGCCAGCACTTCTTTATTTCCTGAAGCGGAAGGTATGGATACATACCGGAGAAATTCATCCAATGCCTGAGTAAATTTGTGTTGTTTAAAATTAGCATATGCCAAATCATACCGTGCCAGAGCATATATATCTTTATCTTTTTGTCCGGTAGTCGAGAGATAAGCCCGATAATCCGAAGCTGCTTTATCATATTCTCCTTTTCTATAACGACATTCTCCTCTCCAGAAACAAGACTGGGCTTTCATTTCAAGATCATAATTACCCAAAACAATAGCTTGAGTAAAATTCTGTATTGCCTTATCTATCTGCGAGTTAGTAAAATATTCTATTCCCAACTGAAAATATATGCGCTGTTTCGCTTTCAATATTTTATTATCAGGCTGTTTTATTTTATTAATGGATGTCAAAGCCGCTTGATAATTACGAGTATTGAAATATACTTCCACCAGATAATCATTTATCTGATCAGCATATCTCGATGCCGGAAACATATTCAGAAACTTTTCGAAAACAGTAACTGATTCCCCAAAAGGAGACAATGAAGTCTCATGGATAGTCAAAGCATAATTGTACAAAGCCGTTTCCTGTATCTGTCGATCAAAATTATACTGAGAAGCAATATCAAAGGATATAGCTGCATTTTTTTTATCTCCAATTTTAATATAACTCTGTCCCAAATACAAATAAGCACTTTGCGCCAATACATCTTCCTTATCCGTGACCCGGCTCAACTGTTTTATAGCATCGGCATACTTTCCCTCCCGGTATTGAGCAACACCCAATGTATATAAGCTGCTTCTCAACGGAGAGTTCGTGCTATTTACATATTTAGTCAAATAATTAATTGTCTTACTATTATCTCCCTGATGAGAATAACTTTCACCCAACAGACGATATAATTCCGTATTAAATTCATTATCCGGATTCTCTGACAATAAGTTTTCTCCCGTCTGTATTACCTGTAAATACTGGCCATTAAAAAAACGAATTTGTGCTATATAATACGAAGCGGGCGTTCTAAATTCAGGAAAATCCTGCACGTGCAAAAATCCTTTGAGTGCATCATCATATTTTCCCTCCGTATATTGTATATATGCCACATAAAATTGTGCAGCATCTTTATAATCTTTTCCAACCGCTAATAATGCCACAAAACAAGGTTTAGCCTCTACTATCTGACCATTTTTCAAATAAGAAACACCTGTTCTAAACAAGAATTTTTCTTGTTCGGAAGGAACAAGGTCTTCTATCTTTAATTTTTTATAATATTTCAGGGCTTGTCTATATTTTTTTGAAAAGAAATAATAGTTCCCGGACATAAACTCTACCTCAGCTATCTGGCCAGCACCCGGATACCTCCGTACAAAATTTTGTAACATTTGTACTGCCTGAGGATCTTTCCGATAGTAAGCAGAAGCAGCAAGCATAAAATCAGCTTCCTGTATCAAATAAACATCTTTTGATAAAGTTTTAAAATGTGTCAGCTGATCTATACATCCCACATAATTACGGGTTTCAAACATCTGTTTTCCTCTTTCAAACCAACTCTCTGGTAAATTTGACTGGTATGAAACCTGTGAAAAAGCATTCCATACCAAGGAACAACAGATCAAACCGGAAATTATAATTGCCTTTTTTCTCATCACATACATCTGATTTTGATATAAAAACATTTCTTAACCAACAAAAATAGAAAACTTTACGGGCACTTTATCCCTATCTCAAATAATTAACTTTCTTTTAAGTATAAAATTATTTACCATACTTTCTAAAGACCTTATTTATAAAATGCTTTCCAAATAAAAGTTGGAACAGACATAGACTAAAACTCTACTGTAATACCCAACGTTGGTAATATAATACCACTTTGCTGGGCAATATATTTCATTTCATAACGCTTGGCTCCATTCTCATCGGTATACTCTTTTCCCGTACTTACCAAAACTGGAGGATTATCATATTTTGTATTTAAAACGTTTTGTAAGTCAATATAAAACCCCAACATTACACCCTTAAAATAGAAAACCTTATCTAAACGAAAGTCAACTTGCGTAAAGGTCTTCAATCTACCGGTATTATATCGCTCATAGTCGTAATAAGGTCGTGATGTAGCATCCCACGCATCTACCAACGATGATGTATATTCGTCATAAGGAGTATAGGGCACACCTCCCATCAGACGAAATTTCAAGCCTACATCCCAATGCTTAGGCAATTTATAAGTTCCTGATAAAGTCAACAAATGCCGGTTATCCCAAGCAGAAGAAATGTAACGATCGGTTAGCGGACTTTTAAATTGACTTCGGAAGAAAGTATAAGAAGCCAACATATTAAAACGTTTACTGCCAAACCATCGAACCATCGTTTCGATACCGAATGCTCTACCCTGCGAAACCGAAGCTGCAGCTTCATTTCCCGAGGCCCCGTAATCCGTCCCTTTACAAGCCAAAGGAATACTATCGGTAAGAGATAAGGGTGCATGGTCATATTTCTTATAAAAGCCTTCTACAGTGACTCTGGCATCTCTACCCAAACGATACTCCAAACCGGCAACTGCCTGATCAGAACGAATGTACGTCAACCCATTATATTTATTTACCAAGACATTATTTTCTTTATATCCCATCGTGGTATAGGCTGGTAATTGATAATAACGGCCGATACTTCCATTGACCCACACGTCTCCCCACAAATTATAAGATAACGATAAACGCGGAGAAAATTGCTTCAACGGATTATTCATTCGCGAAGAATAATTATTTGCATCCAATCTCATTCCCAAAGAGGTAGAGAACCGGCCATTATCCATTTCATACGAAACCGTACCAAACACCCCCCATTTAAACACCCCCATATCCGTACGATAGTTATACTCGGTCGCCTGATTATGAGCAAAAGCTTTTTGCAAAGTACGATTACGATACATTGCATAATCGAGATTCACACCAGCATTAATTTTAAACAATCTCAATGTCGATAAATTTTCGAAACGGAAATGGCTTTCTACTTCATCTGAACGATATCTCAATATCAGATTCTCTGGACGGCTTTCATCATTATCCAAATATTTCGTATTTTTATTATTCATAAAACTATGGCTGAGGACAACCGTTTGTATATGCCGACCGCCATAATGTTTATAAACAGCACCTAATGTATACGTATTCTGTTTTATTACAGGCAGATAATTCAATATATATTGTTTTCCTTCATCTGCAGGGTCAGTATCTTTATTGAGTCTCATATCATCTATCGCGCCCAATCCCAATAACGTCAACTCATGATACCGAGAAAAACGAGTTTTTATCTTGAACTGAGCATCAGTATACCGGGGCAAAAACGGCATATCGAGAATAGAGAATAACAACTGAAGATATGACTGGCGAACAGATACCAAATAGGTTGTCTTATCACCTATATGTCCATTTGAAGTCAACGAAACCTCTGAAGCTCCAACTGTAGCCTTTACACTACATTTTCGTGCATCTCCATCTAACAATTTGAAATCGAGTACAGAACTCAATGCATTTCCTCGACTAGTAGGAAATGCTCCGGTATAAAAATTGACTTCCCGAATAAAATCAGCATCAATAATTCCCATCGGTCCTCCCGAAGCTCCTTGTGTACTGAAATGATTAATATTAGGTATCTCCACGCCATC
>NZ_LN877940.1:145465-582575 GCF_001403595.1 Gabonia massiliensis
CACGCCATCAAGATAAAAACGATTTTCCGAAGGCCCTCCGCCTCGAACCAATAAATCATTCCGATAACCACTACCTACCGTAGAAGCTACCCCGGGAAAAGAATTCACAACTTTGGAAATATCCCGATTGACCCCCGGGCTTTTTTCTATTTCCTGCAAACCGATTACCCTCATTGCAATAGGGCTTTCTACCGAACGACGAAAAGGCGATGCCGTCACACTTACCTCTCTCAAATTTATGCGATTTTCTTCTACTTCTATATCCAGTGTATAATCATGCGATGATAAACGAAACTCCGGAGTAATGACAGTCTTATATCCCAACCCTGAAACTTGGAGCCGATATATCCCCGGAGTAACTCCTGTAATAGAAAACCGGCCCAAACTATCGGTCTGAGTCCCTTTAGAAGAATTCCAAACGGCTACACTGACATAGGGTATTCTCTCCCGGCTGTTTCGTTCTGTTACCGTACCTATAATACGATAAGCCTGCTGTGCAGTAGCAGAAAATGCCAATAAACAGAGAAGAAAGAAGAATAAACTCTTTTTCATGCTTATCATAAATTTATTACTTTTGCTGTATAACAAAAATAAAGGCAAAAATAGCGTAAAAAAAAGTATTTGTTTCCATTTTATAGAACAAACATGAAAAGGCTCATTAAAGAAATGACTGCCGATGGTTCGGCAACACTATATATTCCAGAAATAGACGAACATTATCATTCTATAAAAGGGGCTTTGGAAGAAGCCCGTCACGTATATATCGAAACAGCATTACACCAAAGTAATTCTTGTCCTGTACGGATACTGGAAATCGGATTTGGAACCGGTCTAAATGCTTTTCTGACATTACTCGATACCATAAAGAGACAGATACCCGTGATTTATACAACTCTCGAACTCTTCCCGCTGGTCTGGGATGAAATCGAACCTTTACAATATCCAGAAACAATCGCTCCTGAATATAATCGGCTCTTCCGGCAATTACACGAGACAGAATGGAATAAAACAACAGCAATAACTCCCGGATTTACTCTTCTAAAAATACAGACGGACCTTACTCAACATACTTTTAAAAAACAATATGATGTGGTATACTTCGATGCTTTTGCTCCCGAAAAGCAACCAGAACTGTGGGAAGAAGCTATTTTTTCCAAAATAGCAGCAACAATGTCTCCCGGTGGAATTTTAAGTACTTACTGTGCAAAGGGAGAAGTACGCAGACGTCTCCAACGATCAGGATTTATCGTAGAACGCCTATCCGGACCTCTAAATGGAAAGAGAGAGATATTACGAGGAAGAATCGCATGATTATATATCTCAATAGTTGCCGAAAAGTAAAATTATCATTCTTGATAATCTATCCAAACTTTCATTTTGCCAGCCTCTCTATTATCCCAAGCATAATAAGGCAAGAATAACAATTGTTGATTTTCAGTTACAGCCTGTATTGTCGTAATTCCTCCTAAAAATTCAGTTCTTTGTTGTACTTTGAAATGGGTAGAAGTTGTTAACTTCGACCGATCGAAATCTTTTTTATTATCAATTTCTTCTAAACAATATACCAACGGTCCTCGCTGTACTGCTCGTTTGCCCACATTTTGTTTTACCCGAGGGTCTGCAGCAACTTTCTCAACAGGCATATCCATATTTAAAGAAATAATATCACCCGATTTCCAATTGGAAATTACAGCATATCCTTTTTCGATAGGTGCATATATATCCTTATCATTTATCGATAAAGAATAGCTTTTACACCAACCTGGAATACGAATACGGAGCTCTTTATTCAACGGCAGATTTGATGCAATAGAAAACTTTACCAAACCGTCCCACGGGTAATTTGTCTCTTGCTTTAAAATAACATCATTCCCATCTATAGCCAACTGGGTAGTATTACCAATAAACAAATTTACCCACAAAGCATTTACAGAAATTCCATAAATATAATTTCCGACCGACGGTAAAAATCGAGAAATTTGGCTCGGACAACAAGCACAACCATACCATTCCTGACGATGATGGTCTCCCTTCGACTCCAATGGGTTTACATAAAAGAAACGATCCCCAGACAAAGAGACCCCAGCCAAGGCCCCATTATACATCGACCGTTCCAGTACATCTATATACTTCGAATCACCAGTAAACTGATTCATCCGTTGGTTCCAATAAACCATCCCCACTGAAGCACATGTTTCACAATAAGCTTCCAAATTTGGTAAATCATAATCGTCTGTAAATCCCTCATTATTTTTAGAAGAACCTATACCTCCCGTAACATACATATTCCGTAAAACTACATCATCCCACAGGCGATCCATTGCTGCTATATAAGCTGTATCGTGCTTTAAAGCTGCAACATCAGCCATTCCACAATACAAATACATGCAACGTACTGCATGACCGGATATACTTTCCAAATCCCGTACGGGGACAGCATCCTGATAATAAAAAGGATCCCACTCGCCCTCATTACCCTTACTACCATAACCGTGACCACGTTCCTCTAATAACCAATAAGCAAAATCAAGATATTTCTGTTCTTTAGTTATTCTATAGAGTTTGACCAAGGCCAACTCGATTTCTTCATGTCCCGGAACCCAATGCCGCTTGTCCGGACCGAACAGAGATATCATATGATCAGCCATACGAATACTTACATCTAATAACTTACGTTTGCCCGTTGCCTGATAATAGGCAACAGCAGCCTCTATCATATGACCGGCACAATACATCTCATGTTTATCCATATTTGTCCAACGATTCTCAAGTCCCGTCAAAGTATAATATGTATTAATATATCCATCCTCTTGTTGAGCTGCAGCAATCTTGTCGATCCATTCATCAGCTTTTCTCTCTAATTCCGGATTAGGATTATTTATTAGACTGTAGGCAATTCCCTCCAAAGCTTTATAAACATCTGAATCATCAAAAAATATTCCTGAGTGCTCTCCCTTTCCTATAGCGGCATTTACAAAATTCTGCATACGCCCAGTTTGATTTTCTATTTGATTAATACAAACAGGCAAAGTCGCCGATACATGTTTATCTAAACGAGGTGACCAAAAATTATCAGTAATTTTTACATGCGAAAAATCGACCTGCCGAATCATCTTTAAAGAGTCCTGATTCTGAACATCTTTTCGTCCGGTACAATTCCACAATACCAAACAAACTGTTGATAATAAAATGTATCGTTTCATGGGTATTATTAATATAAACTGGTATAAACTATAACATCAATATTTGCATATATTTTCGATACCAATTTAGTAATTGTTTTTCAGAATAATAAGTAAAATCCTATATATTTTCAATAGCATTATTTCTTAAACAAAAAAAATGCCCAAACAATATAATATCCGGGCATTTCTCTTTTTTCATTTTATGTTATTCTATTTCCACATTATTCTACTGGAGACATTACCCGCGTTATCAATAATTTGTACAATATAAAAACCCGGATTTAAGGCAGATGTATTGATTTTAGTCACAACAGTCTCAGAAATTAAACATACTCCTGCCATATCAAATACATTGACCCGGGCGGCTTCGGTTGCCAGATAAATCACATCAACAAAAGGATTAGGATAAGCAAGTACCATTGTTTCCCGTTCTGTTTTTTCTATTCCTACTACACCCCCATACTCATAAGCTCCGACATCTTTGTGCCCTCCTACCATTTCAGCACCTCTAATATCAAAATTCGGAACAATATTTCCTCCACCGACAGAAACACTATTAACTCCAGCATCAATAGCAACAGAACCTTCATTCAATGCAAGGTAAGGTGTACCTATTGCCGGGATTATCAGCTCTTCAGATAACTTAACATCTTCATTTGATAAATCAGCTTTATTGCTCTCGTCCTGTACCGCTGCATCAAAAGAAGGAAGACGAGAACCACCAAAACCGGCATCCATAATATTACTCTGAACTTTAGTCGATTTAAATGCTATCTGATTCTCTTCATTGAATACAAGACCAAAACCCAACTCTCCATTCTTATCCAAAACTATGTTATTGGCAACGACTAAATCAACCGGTAACGAATTCATAAACAAAGAAGATTGTACCGCATTATCCGTAAAATTTTTATAAAAAGTATTATTAACGAATGCAACAGTACCTCCTATTTTGTCATATGATCCCCAGCTAAAATTAATTACAATTCCGTGATGCGCAGCATTATAAGATAATTTATTACGTGTAAATATGTTATTGATGAAACGTATATCTATGTTTTGGTTTTCATCTTGTTCTACTCTCTGAAAGTTGAATGCTCCTCCTGCACTTCCACCATCATTATTATAAAAAGTCGAATTACTTATATATACTTTAGGATTTGCCCCTCTTAAGTAAATTGCTCCTCCAGCCGGATATTTATCTATATGCTGGCATATATTGGAATCAAAATAACACTTGTCAAATGTTACATTTGCTTGGTCTGCAACATCAATACAAACAGCACCCCCCATTTTATAATCATCAATATCTCCACAACTATTATTCTTAAAAGTACACCCCTCAAATGAAACCGGGCTGTTTCCATTTATAAATACAGCACCCCCTTGACGAGACACACAATTTTCAAAAAGAACATTTTTACAATTCAGTTTTCCTCCGACCCAGATAGCACCACCGCCTGTCGCTCCGCCCAAAAATACATTACGTATGCTCACATTTTCCAGATTTAGCGTAGAGTTTACATCTACATTGAAAATACCGCCCCATCCCGCTGCTCCGTCAGAACTATTCATATTTGCTATTTCAAGATTCTTTATCGTAATTGTCTTTCCATCAGACACGTTAAAAAAACGCTGACATTCCGATGGTACTTCTTCACTATCATCGTATCCCAAAATAATAGGAAGAGCGTCTTCACTCTCCTCCCCAATCAATGTAACATTACAAGGAATAGATATAGATTGAGCAACATCCAGAAAAACTAACGATTGAATAACGACAGTACAACCATCAGTCCACTTTCCCGGATTCAGAGTCGCCCACGGAGCAGATTCTGTACCTGCATTATCATCACTGGTATTCTCTGCAAATGGATTTACATAAAAAGTATCGGCTGCCTGTATAGAAACAAAAAACGATGCCAACAACAATAGTAGAAAGTAAAAATTTTTTTTCATAGGTATAAAAAATTAATATATGAATAAATAAGGACTTTAACTCAAAAAAGCCAGCCTGATGACTGGCTTCTTTGAGTTATATCTATTTTTGCATTTTCTGTACAGATACAGCCCCTTTGTTATCAACAATACGAATTATATAAAAACCAGAAGGAAGAGCAGAAACATCAACAGAGGCTACTTGCTCGGATACCAGAACACATGCACCTGTCGTATCGAAGATAGATACTAAAGAAATCTCCTTATTAAAAACAATAATATCCTTAAACGGATTGGGATATGCATTCACACCTTTCGTCCCAATTTCAGCCTTTTCTACTCCCAACATTTCTCCATTATACTCGTATGCACCCAAATCTTTATGACTACCGACCATAGCAATACCTCGAACATCATTTGCCGGAATCACATTATCACTACCAATAAAATATTGGTCCAAACCTTTATCAATAGCAACAGACTCTTTATCAATTACAGGCAAATAGGGTATTCCTATTTCAGGAAATACCAGTGTTTCAGCCAATTTTACTGTCGCTTTCTGTGCTGTTTCTTCAAATATCGTATTATTATTATCCGGATTATCCAGCGCTGCACGAATACTATTTTCTCCTAATCCCCCACCAAAATCATCAAATATGTTATTTTTAATTGTCACGGACTTAAATGGGTACTCTCCATTCAATTCGTCAAACACCCAAGACCAGCCAACCGGTTTTCCTTCTCCATCTGTACCTTGGTCTATAACCAAATTATTCAATAATATCAGTTCTGCCTGTCCCCAAGAATTCATAGCAATAGAAGCTTGTGCTTTATCACTGGGCAGATTTCTAAAAAAAGTATTATTAATAAACTTGAAAGTACCACCGTAACCGGGAGCATAATAACCAGGCATTTTTATTGCCGTTCCGTGCATATCATTCGTTGCTAATTGCCGATTTTCTATAAATGTATTATTTACAGACGAAAAATCAATACTGCCCGTCCCATCATCATTTTGTCTTTCTATCATGATAGCTCCTGCCAACGTAGCAACATTTTTATAAAAAGTCGAATTGGAAATAGACAATTTACTATCAGCACCTTCATAAATAAACATATAAATGGCTCCACCTTTTGTTGGAGGATCGGACAAATCTCCGTTATTCCCTTCAAAATAACATTTGTCGATATTTATATCTGCTTCAGCCGTTTGGGAGCAAATAGCTCCGCCTAATTTCCATAAAGTAAAATTATCCGCTACACTATTATTCAAAAAAGTACATTCTTCACAATGGACTTTTCCCTTCCCACTCACATAAATAGCGGCTCCCAAACCTGCTAAACAATTCTCAAACTTTACATTTTTACAATTCAGCGTACCTTCTGAAAAAATAGCACCACCTCGTGCTCCCGGTAAAGAAACATTCTCTATATTCACATTCTCAAGATTCAATGTAGCCCCATTATTGCAGAAAAGCATTCCCTCCCACTTTGGTTTTTCCGTATCCGATACAGGCTTAGGCTGCATCAAGTTTCTCAAACTTACGTCTTTCAATGTAAAATTTTTATCAAAAACCTGAAAAATACGATCACATGCACCTTCTTCCTCACCATCACCATATCCGATAATATAAACATCGTCTTTAGATAAGCCCTTTACCGTGACATTATCCTTATCAACAGTAGTAACTCCATCAACAATATACAAGCTTTTTAATATAACGGTACATCCATCAGTCCATTTACTCGAATTAAAAGTAAACCAAGGAGCTTGCTCTGTTCCCAGATTTGCATCATCGGCATTTTCAGACATTGGATCTACATAAAATATATCTTGCGAATTTGCTGCAAATACAGAAACAATCCCCAATAATAAAATAAAACATAAAATTCTTTTCATAGGTATAATAAATTAAAGATTAATAGAAAAAATTTCACATAAAATTACGGTATTATCACCTTTTCAGAAAAAACGGTGTCACTTCCCTGAACGACAATTATATACACACCTTTTGACAAAGAGATTGGCAATATATCCGACTTATCTAATCGTTGTGACTTTATCATGCTGCCAAACATATCATATATCGAAACCAATACCTGTTCATCTCCAGATAATCCATCCAATCGTAAATATCCATTTGCATCTATAAAAATGTGTTTTGAGTCAGTTCTTGAACCTGTAATACCTACCGGAGGGCTTTCCTGAAGATACACACAGTTTATTACCTCTATCGGCCTTGAATTAGACACCCCAAAGCTGGACCCATGGGTACGAATCATATTCGGGTCAGGTACAATTGTATTATCATAAAAATAACCTTCTTCTATTGCATTCAAGAACACACATGGCTGAGGACAGCCTTCGATAGTATTGCCATGTATATGTATATTTTGAAATGTACCTGCAGGAGCTAATTTACCATTAGGAGCTTGTGCTACTACAACTAAAGCTCCAGCTTGAGATGTCCAATCCATATTAGCATCAAACATACAATTACGTATCGTATTATTAGCAATCTCTACATTGCTCGAACACCCAGCTTCCATCCAATAAAATTCCGGAGCTATCGCTATGCCACTCATTCCACTCCCTTCTATCGTATTGCCTTGTATAATACCATCTGAAGCTTTAATCAAAATAGCTCTTGAGCGATTGTGACCTACCTGATTATTTATTACCTTAAAACCGCTGCCAATACGATCATTAGAATAAAATACATCTCCTACAGCCAGGCCGTTTACCCATGTAGCCAATTTCACTCGTACCCCTTTTGTATAATTTTCTTTATTCGTAACAGAAGACAACTTAGCAAAACACGCATTAATCTCCGATTGAGACGGATAAGGGCTAACAAAAGATATTTCTTCGGCTACAGAACGCCCTCTAACAGTTCCATCATTGTTTACACACACTACATTATCTTTGGCTTTTACTCTGACTCCATTCAATGAACTTTCCGTTGTTAAAAAATAGACATAACCACTTGCCTGATCCACTTTATAAATAGGATAGAAATTACCATTTATAGCGATACAATCGTCCCCACTGTGTTCCAAAATACATTCTTCTATAATAGGACCGACTTTGGCATACTTACTATGAAGAGCATCGGCAATACCGGCTCTTACCCGATCCTGACTATACTTAGGATCACCAACCTTACGTGTCACTTTGCACCTATAATAATGCGTCTGCTCACAATCATACTCCAAAAAAGAGAAACAATTAGAATCATATACGACAATATTATCCAATTTCATTTGCTTACAGTTACTCAATATTATGGTATGAGCACCTACCCAACCTTTTGCAACAACATCCAAGGCAACATAATCACCTACCTTTACTGACGAACTCGGATTATTCACTACCAAACTTAACATATGATCTCCCGTCTTAGTACAACTTGATGCAGAAGTTGTCGTATAATTATGGACCAATTCTCTATTATCTTTATCATACACTTGTACACGCCCTAATCCTAAGCTATAATCATCCGTCTCCGTTTCTGCCGGATAACCATCATGCACAGCAACATCCCAAGTGGAGCCATTAATTGCCATAATCGTGCCTTGGGTAGAACATGGTGGATCATATTCAATGAAAAAATTTGAAAATGTAAGATTTTCGCAATTTTCAAAATAAAACGCTTGTGATTGACGATTACAAATAATGGTAGAACCGTTACCATTGATTATTACATTTTTCTTATTTCTAAAAGCATAAGCGTCTTGAATATTTACTAAATCAAGGACATACGTTCCTTTGGGAATATCAATTACAGAATTATTAATCTGGCTATTTAAGATATCCCTTAAACTCGGATAATTCTCAGCATAAACACACCAGCAAAAAATAAAAGAAATGAATAGAAGTAATGTTTTTCTCATATTGATACGTTGATAGGTTAAACAAAGTTTTTCTGAATCAAAAGTAATTTCTATTTACTTTTTTGATTATACATATATTATCGAAATTCATATCAATTGTAACATCGTAAAAAGTTACGACACCAATTGTCTCCTTCATCCATAAAAAAATAGAAAATGAAGCCTCGGATTCTTACCATTTAAAACAATAATATTACCAATTGTATCATATCACATCAAAGAAGAGCTTTATAGTTGTCCAAACCAAAAAAGATATATATATTTAATCTGTTATTTTACAAAAAATATACTCTATAAACCTCAAAATTATAACCATGAAACGTCTTCTGACCATTTTAAGTCTTATTTGCTTTTCAGGGAATATCTTATCAAACGATTATCGGTTAATCACCCTTTCCGGTAAAGATGGCTTATCTCAACAAGATGTAGAATGTATATTACAAGACAAACAAGGATTTATTTGGATAGGAACATACGACGGACTCAATCGATACGATGGTAATAGTTTCCTTTTATTTCGCCACAATCCGCAAAACACCAACTCAATAAGCGATAACCGAATACTTTCTTTGCAAGAGTGGCCCGAAAGAGACGAACTTTGGATAGGAACCGACGGAGGAGGCTTGAACTGTTATAACCTGAAAACAGAATGTATCACTCGTTATATGGCCGATTCAAAACACAAAGGACAATTGACAGACAACCAAATAAGCTGCTTCGATAAAAATGGAGACGAAATGTGGGTGGGAACAACAAACGGGCCCCATAAGATAACTTTCACTACTGACAACAAAATACATATAGAACATTACTCTCTAAAAGGAAATTCGGAAGAGAATATATTACAATACACCGTATCTATCGGACACGATGATAATGGAAATATCATTGCTGCAACTCCAAAAGGATTGTTCTTAAAAAATAAAAGTGAAAGCGATTTTAAACTGGTAAAAAAAATGTCTGACCATGTAAAACAGATATTAAAAGACAGTATTGGAAATATTTGGATAATTACTAATTCCGAAATATATTATTATTCTACATTACATCAAAAAATACAAAATTACCTTGAAAACCCATATATTTTAGATTTCCATCCTTCCGGAGCTTTTAGAAGAATATTACCCATCACCGACCGTCTTTACCTTTTATCTACAACGACTGAATTATTTTGGATACATCAAAACGATAATAACTTCACTTTTGAAAAGGTCTCATTTTCCAAAAATGATTTTTGGAATAATAATGAAATGAAATCACTTATGCTTGACAGAACCATGAATGTATGGATAACTTCATTTATGGACGGCATAGCCCGATTTGACCTGAATGCCAAATCAATCTATCATTACTCTCTAAATCATCCAAAAGCTATCGACAAACTTTTTATACAATCTTTAATAAAAGACCGATATAATAGGATATGGGCAGGAACCAACAATGGAATATTTATCATAAATAACTGCAAATCAGATAAAATATTACGTATTAACGAAATAAATGAAAACATATATGACATTATAGAAGACATAGAAGGAAATATCTGGATAACTTCTTTACATAACATATATATGATTCCTGATGGTAACATAAAAAAAATAATCTCATTAAAAAACCAACCAGGATTACCTCAAAATGCCTATCCCTTTGATGGCCCGTACGCATTATGTACAGATAATAAAAATACAATTTGGATAGGTATGAGAAATGGTCTTTTACAAATAAAAAAATCGGGTAATAAATTGGCATATAAACTAAACGATATACAGCCGACAAGCTCTATAAGAGTAATAAATAACATTACCAAACTTTTTTTTGACGAAAAAGACAATACATTATTAATAGGGACAAAAAATGCAGGATTATTAAAGGCAACTCTATATAATAACGGTGATATTAAAAATATAGAATCGATTAGCAAATTAAGCCAAGAAAAAAACGAACATGTATGGTCGATACTAAAAGCATCGAACCAAAACATTTATATAGGAACAGATTCCGGACTCAAAAAACTTATAAAAAATGAAACTGGAGGATACTCTCTGGCAACTGAAAGCAATGACCCCAGAGTACAAACATATAAAATTGCCTCCATTGTAGAAGATAATGCCCAAAATTTATGGCTAAGTACCAGCCTCGGGCTTTTACGGTATTCTTTAAAAGATTACAGTGTAATGAATTATCTGAATACAGACGGACTCTCAACGAATATCTTATCTGAAGGAGCTTTGTACGATTCGAAAACAGACCAACTCTACATCGGTAGCATCAAGGGTATCGATATCATAGACCTTCCCTCCCTCAAAACCAATAATATACCTCCTGAAACTCAGTTAACCGCATTAAAAATAAACAATACAAGAATTTTGCCACATGAAAAATTTAATGGAAGAGAGCTGCTTACCAGTTCCTTAGAATTTACAGACCAATTGGAACTCAAGTATAATGAAAATAACTTTACTATAGAATTTGCCGCACTACATTTTAGTAACCCGGCAAAAAACCTATTCATGTACAAACTTGAAGGTTTTAGTGACGAATGGACTGAAGTAAACAATAATATTAAGTCAGCAACATTTACAAATATCCCCCCCGGAAAATATAAATTATTAGTCAAAAGTTCCAATTGCGACGGTATTTGGAATGAAACAGCCAAAACACTTCCTATCACTATAAACCCAGCTCCTTGGGAAACAGGATATGCATATCTACTATATTTCATATTTATATTTTCTGCGGGATATTTTATATACAAATACTTTAGTGATAGAGCTAAGATAAAAAAACAACTATTCATGGAACACCTCGAACATAAAAAAGAAATGGAAATTGCTGAGGTAAAATTGAAATATCATACCAATATAACTCACGAGTTACGTACTCCTTTATCGTTGATTTCGGCTCCAGTAGAAGAGCTGATCGAAAAATCATATAAAGATGAATTTTTAAGATCACGTCTCCAAATAATAAAAAATAATGCCGACAGACTATTACAACTAATCAGCCAATTTCTAGATTTCAGAAAAGTCATAAACGAAAAATACACACTTTGCATCAAACAGGAAAATCTCCCCCAATTATTAACAAATATCAAAGAAGACTTCTCAGCAATCGCCCAACAAAAAAATATAATACTTGAATATTACAACGATATGGTCTGTGAATATTTCTGGTGTGATAAAGAAGTCATCAGAAAAATCTGTTTCAATCTACTCTCAAATGCAATAAAATATACTCCAGAAAATGGACGCATAGCGATTTATTCTTCTCAGAGTAGCGACAACTCGACAGTACATATTTCTGTAGAAGATACAGGTATCGGTATTGACGAAAAAGAAATAGATAAAATATTTGACCGTTTCTACCAAGTTCCAGGGACAGTAGGAGGCACCGGTGTAGGCCTGAATCTTTGCAAAAATTTAGCAACACTTCATTTAGGAAATATTTCTGTGAAAAGTCACATAGGCGAGGGCTCAATATTCACTCTTGAGATACCCAACACCAAAGAAGCTTATCAAGGTCTGATAGAAGAGGAACCCGATATACATACTTCTGTCATCCCAACAAATGACCATACAGATACACAGGAAAAAGCTAGAAACAAGCCTTTGATTTTGGTTATTGAAGATAACTTTGAATTAAGAGATTACATCGTCACTCTTCTTTCGTACAGCGCAAAAGTTATAGTGGGAAATAATGGAAAGGAAGGTCTGAATCTTGCCTTTAGCAATATCCCAGATATCATTATCAGTGACATAATGATGCCTGTAATGGATGGAATCGAATTTACACAAAAAGCCAAAAACGATATACGTACCAGTCATATTCCAATTATATTACTGACTGCCAAAACCAATCAAGAAAGTGAGATAGAAGGGTTATCATATGGAGCTGACGATTATATCACTAAACCATTCAACCCTCAAGTCCTAAAATTAAGAGTAAACAATTTACTAAAACTTACACAAAAGAAAAAAGAAGAAATATGTAATGGAACAGAAAAATTGAATGAGCGAGAACTGTCTTTTCTTACCAATTTCAAAAATATTGTTCTTGAAAATATTTCCTCTTCAGAATTTGGAATTGATGAAATCTGCCATATTATGGCAATGTCTCGCATGCAACTATATCGCAAAATGATTGCAATTATAAATAAAAAACCCTCACAATACATAAAGGAAATAAAAATGAAAAAAGCATATAACCTAATGAAAGAAAAAGGTTTGAATATAACTGAAACTATGTATGAAATAGGTTATACAAATTATTCTCATTTTACTCGTTTATTCGTAGAAGTAAACCAAATCAGTCCACGCGAAGTTTTAGGAATGAAAAGTAAACATCAGCAATAGGATATACAATAAACTTAAAACATAATTTCCTTTTCCAACCATTTCTTTATCGTTGATTTTAAAATTGCTGAAGAGAGAGGTTTGGTTATATAGTCATTACACCCTGCATCCAACATCTTTTGACGGTCTCGGTCAAAAGCAAATGCAGTAACGGCAATGATAGGCATATCATATCCCATTTCCCGTATCTTATAAGTAGCTTCAATCCCATCGATACGAGGCATCCTTATATCCATAAGAATACCACAAGGAATATACTTTTCAGTAAATTCAATAGCTTCTACTCCATCATGAGCACGTATTATTTCATAATCTCTTTTCAATATAGTAGATACAAGCAAAAAATTACTATCCGTATCTTCCGCAACCAAAATAACAGGCTTCTTTTCTACAACCTCAGACACCTTTTCCATAGTGTTTAAATTATTTGAGTGTGCTTCCAATTGATTCAAATTTTTTAGAGGATAAGTAAACCAAAAACATGAGCCTTTTCCCTGTTCCGATTCCACCCCTATCTGTCCTCCCATCTGTTCTACCAGACTTTTACAAATAGACAGACCTAAACCTGTACCATGAACAAAATTATCTAGCTTAATAAAACGGTCAAAAATATGCTCTACTTTATCCGGTGCAATCCCAACCCCTGTATCTCTAACATAAAATTTCAGATAATCACTCTCTAAATAATATCCAACTGAAATTCTACCTTTAGTCGTAAACTTAATCGCATTATTTACAAAATTAGAAATGACCTGATAGATGCGATTTCTATCCCCTATTATATACATTTCGGACTGATAATCTTCAAATAAAAGCTCTACCTTCTCAGAAACCTTCATCCGCAAAGAACGTACTAAATCTTCACATAATAAATTCACATCGATACGCCCCATAACAAACTCAAGGGTACCAGATTCAATCTTAGAAAGGTCGAGAATATCCGATATCAACTGAAGTAAAAGTTCATTATTATCGCGTACAATAGAAATATATTCCTGTTTTTCTTCTTGTTCCTCTGTATCAAACAATAATTCAGAAAAACCCACTATGGCATTTAACGGTGTCCGTATTTCATGACTCATATTTGCTAAAAATGCCGACTTTAGCATATCACTTTGCTCAGCTTTTTCCTTTGCATTGATTAACTCATCTTCTGCATTTTTCAACTCAGTAATATCATAATTCACACATATCATTTCCAATGAATCAGGATTCTCGTCCATCGGATTACGAATTACATTTACTCGAGTCCACTTATATTTCCCTTCCGAAGAACAAATACGTAAATCCTTACTAAAACTCTCAATATCTCCCTGCTTTACCTGAGTTATAAAATCAAATAAAGCTTGCCGGTCTTCTTCTTGTACATGTTCATATACTCCAATAATACGAGATAACGGAGTATTCTCATCTTCTCCTAAATTCCTATACCATTGAGGGACACCATATCCTTCACGTGTCACCACATCAAATTTGCAGTATCCGACTTTACCAAAACGACTTACCAAAGAAAACGAATTTTCAAATTCAGCGATCTTACTATAAGCATTGTTGATTTCCGTATTGTCAATATTAATAAAAAGATAATTGATAAGATTTCCCCGGGAATCATATAACATGCTCACTTTCGTATATAAATCGATATATCCGCTTTTCATTGTAGGATAATACCCTTTTACCGCCTTAAAAGGATAATTCAAACGGAAAGAAACAGGTTCTTTCCTACGTATAGACTCGATCACATTTTCTGGTAAATTGGGATTCTCAAATAAATTTATACCCAATGCATCTTCCTTACAGTTCAACCCGAAAATCTCTACATCCCGTATATTCATATCGAGCAATACACCATTTTTATCGTATAACTCAATACCTACCGGAATATTCATATAAATATTTCTCAATATTTTCTCACTTCTATCAAGGGCCTCATGGGCCTTTATTTCTTTAGTTGTATCCCCAAACAAAACAACTATCTCTCCCGGTTGAGGCACATAAAAAACAGTAAAACATGTTTTTTGGGTAAGAGGAAATGTCATCGATAATTCTTTGTTCTTACTCAAATCTGCCGATTTTAGTTTTTCCTTTAATTGTCCAATTTTACAAGAACCTATTTCTGAAATCGTCCTATTTTTATACTCAGACAATAATATCCCTGACAATTCTTCAGCTGCATGATTGACATCAAGAACACAATAATCTATCGGACTATTTCTTTCATCTGAAATGACTCTAAGCCGGATATATCCCAAAGGCATATGTTTATACAAATTTTCCAAGTATAAACGCTCTTTTTCGACCTCTTCTTCCGAAAGTCTCATTTCAATACAAAGACTAATAATGTTAGCCAGAGAGGCAAACCACTGATAATCTTCATTGCTCCAATGACGAAAAGTATCTACAATGTCTATTCCCATATATCCCCATACCCTATCTGTATCTAACATCGGAACCACCATTATAGACTTTATGCTCTGCTTTTTCAAATAATATTTTTCTTGAGACGCACATTCAGGGAGATTGTCTAATGAAGATATGATAATAGGTTTTTTCGACTCCATCTGCTTTGTCCACCAAGGAGTAGAATCTAACGGCAAATTTTGAAGTTTATCTATTTCAGGCATTACGTCTGCATCTACAACTTCATAAATACAACTTTGAACTTGACGTTCCCAATCATATTTAAAGATATAAGCTCTACCTTTTCTAAACAAGCGAAGAATATCTCCTAAAATTTTATGTATAACATTTGTGATATTCTCTTCTTTCAAAAAAGATACTAAAGAACAAGAAATAGAATTTTGCTGGTACAGCAGACTATTCACTCGCTGTAAAGATGACTCATAAGATAAAATCTCATCCCGGTCTTCAATACATTGTATAAAACCAAAAGCTCGTAAATTATCATTTATATCTGTATTCTTCTCTCCCAATTTAGAACGTACCCACGTTACCCCGTAACGAGTATAAATAGGGAATACCTGCTCATAGACTTCCTGTACCAGAATAGAAGCAAATTCATTTGAAATACGGTCTCGAAAATCCTCACGTATCAATAACCTAAATTCTTCAAAAGAAACAGTATCCGACTTTAGCCCCAATAAATCAACAAGAAAATCAGAACAAATATATATTCGCTTTCTAAAATCGGCTTCCCACCAGCCCACCCGAGCCAAAGACATGAGTTTCTGACACCGGACAGTTTCCATTTTTCGATTATCCACTTTCTATTTATTAAGTCACTATGCGAATATACAAAAAAATATAAGAAATGACATATTTTATTTTTATTATTAAAAAATATAGAATAAATATGTAACAAATTTTCATATATCTATTTCCTTCGCCTTAAAAGGTATGTATATAATAACCGTTATCCTCTTTTTATTTTAGAAAAAATTAAAATTAGTAGTAAAAGTTCTCTATTTCAATTCGTTTTTTCTATTTTTGCGCCCACAAAGTATAATTACAGATCAATATATTGTTCATGCAAAAAAATTTAGTCATAGTCGAATCTCCCGCAAAAGCAAAAACTATAGAGAAATTTCTGGGGAAAGATTTCAAAGTATTATCGAGTTACGGCCATATCCGAGACTTGAAAAAGAAAGACTTCAGCATCGATATAGAGCATAACTATACTCCTATATATGAAATACCTTCTGACAAAAAGAAATTGGTAGATACTCTTAAAGACGAAGCAAAAAAATCAGAAACAGTATGGCTGGCGTCCGATGAAGACCGTGAAGGAGAAGCCATTGCTTGGCACTTATCTGAAGTGTTAAAATTAAAACCTGAACATACAAAAAGAATCGTATTTCATGAGATAACCCAATCTGCCATTCTCAATGCAATTGAAAATCCGCGTGCAATAGATATTAACAGAGTAGATGCACAACAAGCTCGTCGCGTTCTCGACCGCATTGTGGGATTTGAACTTTCACCTGTACTATGGAAAAAAGTAAAACCAGCATTATCTGCTGGGCGAGTACAATCTGTGGCCGTACGTCTTATCGTAGAACGAGAAAAAGAAATAAAGAACTTTATTTCAGAAGCCTCATACCGGATTATCGCAACATTTTTGATTCCGTCGGAAAACGGAAATCCGATAGAATTAAAGGCTGAATTAAATAAACGACTGAAGACTAAAGAAGAAGCCTTAAATTTCCTTGAGGCTTGCCAACAGGCAAATTTTACAATAGAGGATATTTCTGTACGTCCTGCAAAAAAATCTCCAGCCCCCCCCTTTACTACATCTACTTTACAACAAGAAGCTGCCCGGAAGTTAGGATATTCGGTTGCACAAACCATGATGATTGCTCAACGCCTGTATGAATCAGGATTTATTACTTATATGCGTACAGACTCTGTCAATTTGTCGTCATTGGCAATAAATACATCTAAAGAAGAAATTATATCTTCCTTAGGAGAAAAATATCTTAAAATAAGACATTATCAGACTAAAAGTAAAGGTGCACAAGAAGCTCATGAAGCCATACGACCCACTTATATGAGTCAAAAAGAAATTGATGCACCCTCTCAAGAAAGACGTCTGTATGAACTTATATGGAAACGAACTATCGCTTCACAAATGAGCGATGCCGAACTCGAAAAGACAACCGCTGTAATAAACATATCTTCACGAAATGAAAAATTCGTGGCTACCGGAGAAGTCCTCAAATTCGACGGATTTCTGAAAGTCTACCTCGAATCTCAAGATGATGAAAACGAAGGTGAAAATAATGAAAAAATGTTACCGCCTTTATACTTAAAGCAAGAACTGAAATATAACGATATAGAAGCTACAGAGAGATTTACCCAACGTCCTCCCCGATATACAGAAGCAAGCCTCGTTCATAAATTAGAAGAACTAGGTATCGGACGGCCATCAACCTATGCACCTACAATCTCTACAATACAGCAACGTGAATACGTAGAGAAGGGAGACCGTGAAGGTACAGAACGTAAATATAATACTCTGTTACTCAAAAATGGAAATATAAAAGATTGTACAAAAACCGAAATAACCGGAGCTGAAAAAGCAAAACTAATACCTACAGATATAGGTATTGTCGTAAATGACTTTCTAGTACAATATTTTCCAGATATCATGGACTATAACTTTACTGCTAATGTAGAACAGACTTTTGACCATATTGCTGAAGGGAAATTACCATGGTCCAATGCTATAGACCAATTTTACAAATTATTCCATCCGGTAGTGAAAGACGCTTTGGAAATGAAAATGGAGCATAAAGTAGGCGAACGAATATTGGGAACAGATCCTAAATCAGGGAAACCTGTTTCAGTAAAAATCGGTCGATTCGGTCCACTTATACAAATCGGTACACCAGATGACGAAGAAAAGCCACAATTTGCATCTTTACTTAAAGGTCAATCAATGAGTACGATTACTTTAGAGGAAGCACTTAAGTTATTTGATTTACCACGGACTTTAGGTGATTACGAAAATAAGCTTGTCTCTGTCGGTATAGGCCGATTTGGCCCATATATACGTCATGACGGAAAGTATGTTTCCCTTCCGAAATCACTCGAACCGCTTTCCGTAACACTTGATGAAGCAATAGAACTGATAAAAGCCAAACGCGAACAAGAAAGCCAAAGATTAATAAAAAGCTTCCCTGAAGACTCTGAATTAGAAATACTCAATGGACGATATGGTCCTTATATTGCTTACAAAAAGAAAAATTATAAAATTCCGAAAGGTACTGAACCAAAAGAACTTTCTTACGACGCATGTATGCAAATAATAAAAGAAAGCGATGAAAAAATTCCCTCAGAAAAAAAGCGAACAGGCAGAAAAAAAGCATCTAAATAATATAAAAAGAGAGAATTGAAATTTCAATTCTCTCTTTTTATATCAGGGAGTTTGCTTAAATTTTAAAGAAATATTTTTATTACAGAAATATTTCTTTAATTCTTTGGTTTCTATACAATATTAATTTAATTTTGCAATCGCCAAAAGCAGGTATATAAATTACACAAATAAATAACTTAAATTAAAATCCTATGTGGTTATTGAATTCTTCAATCGGAAGAAAACTGATAATGAGCATATCAGGTATCTTCCTCATTTTGTTCTTGTTATTTCACATGTCGATGAATGTAGCCGCGGTATTTTCCGAAGAGGCATACAACACGATTTGCGAATTTTTAGGTGCTAATTGGTACGCAGTTGTAGGTACATTAGTTTTAGCCGCCGGATTTATCATTCACATCATTTACGGTTTATGGCTTACACTTCAAAACCGTAAGGCCCGCGGGAATGATCGCTATGCCGTAAATGCGACTCCTAAAGGTGTCGAATGGTCGTCTCAGAACATGTTTGTATTAGGTATCGTCATTTTAGGCTTTATTGTGTTGCATTTAAGCCAATTTTGGTATAAAATGATGTTTGCCGAACTCACTGGAAATGTTTCGGTTACATTAGGCGACACATTTGTATCCCCTGCTGACGGTGCAGCATTTATAAAATATTACTTCAGTAATATCGTTTTTGTAATTTTATATCTGATATGGTACGTAGCCATTTGGTTCCACCTCACTCATGGATTCTGGAGCGCTATTCAGACAATCGGTTGGAATAACCGCATTTGGATGAACCGTTGGAAATGTATTTCCAACATCTTTGCAACCATTATTTTCTTGGGCTTTGCCATTGTAACTATTACTTTCTACATCAAGAGCTTAGCTTGATATAAACCTTTGAAAAATTATTGTTATGACACAAATAGATTCAAAAATTCCTGAAGGCCCATTAGCCGAAAAATGGAGTAATTATAAAGCTCATCAAAAATTGGTGAACCCTGCCAATAAACGTCGTCTCGACATCATTGTAGTAGGTACAGGCTTAGCCGGAGGTTCCGCTGCAGCATCTTTGGGAGAATTGGGTTTTAATGTCTTGAACTTTTGTATCCAAGATTCTCCTCGTCGTGCACACTCCATTGCTGCTCAAGGTGGTATAAATGCCGCAAAAAACTATCAGAATGATGGTGATAGTGTATACAGATTATTTTACGATACAATAAAAGGGGGAGACTATCGAGCTCGTGAAGCCAACGTATATCGTCTGGCAGAAGTATCAAATTCCATTATTGACCAGTGTGTTGCTCAAGGTGTTCCTTTTGCACGTGAATATGGAGGCCTTTTAGCGAACCGGTCTTTTGGTGGAGCACAGGTTTCACGTACTTTCTACGCTAAAGGACAAACTGGACAGCAATTACTTTTGGGAGCATATTCTGCTCTTAGTCGCCAAGTAAATAAAGGTACCGTAAAATTATATACTCGTTACGAAATGCTCGACTTAGTTGTTATCGATGGTCGTGCTCGTGGTATCATTGCCCGCAACTTGGTTACAGGTAAAATAGAAAGGTTCTCTGCTCACGCAGTAGTTATCGCAACAGGTGGTTACGGAAATACCTTCTTCCTTTCGACCAATGCTATGGGTTCAAACGGTTCTGCCGCATATCAATGCTATAAAAAAGGAGCATATTTTGCTAACCCAGCTTTTGCCCAGATACATCCTACTTGTATTCCTGTACATGGAGAATTCCAGTCAAAACTGACTCTTATGTCTGAGTCTTTACGTAATGACGGGCGTATCTGGACACCTAAAAATATAAAAGATGCTGAAGCCATCCGTGCCGGCAAATTGAAACCAACAGATATAAAAGAGGAAGATCGTGACTATTATTTGGAACGTCGCTATCCTGCTTTCGGAAACTTAGTTCCTCGTGACGTTGCATCTCGTGCTGCTAAAGAACGGTGTGATGCTGGTTATGGAGTAGGTTCAACAGGTCTGGCTGTTTATCTCGACTTTAAAGATGCCATTGAGCGTCTTGGTAGAGATGCCGTAGAAGCTCGTTATGGAAACTTATTTCAGATGTACGAAAAAATCGTAGATGAAAATCCATATGAAACGCCAATGATGATATATCCAGCTATCCACTATACAATGGGTGGTATTTGGGTTGATTATGAATTGAGTACTTCTATCCCAGGATTATTTGCTATTGGAGAAGCAAACTTCTCTGATCACGGGGCAAATCGCTTAGGAGCATCGGCTCTTATGCAAGGCTTGGCTGATGGATACTTCGTATTACCTTATACGATACAAAATTATCTGGCAGATCAAATCCAAGTTCCTCGCTTCAGTACAGATTTACCAGAATTTGACAAAGCTGAAAAAGATATTCAAGATCGCATTAACAAACTAATGAACATAAAGGGTAAACGTTCCGTCGATTCTATTCATAAAGAACTCGGTCTCATCATGTGGGAATTTGTTGGTATGGCCCGTTCAAAAGAAGGTCTTGAAACAGCTTTAGAAAAGTTGAAAGAAGTGAAAAAAGAATTCTGGACTAATGTTCGCATCCCAGGAGAAGCAAATACATTAAACACAGAACTTGAAAAAGCCCTTCGAGTTGCCGATTTTATCGAAATTGGCCGTTTGATGGCTCTTGACGCCCTGAACCGTAACGAATCGTGTGGCGGACACTTCCGTGTCGAATATCAGACAGACGAAGGAGAAGCTTTACGTCAGGACGATAAATATATGTACGTAAGTTGCTGGAAATATGAAGGAGAAGATAAAGATCCTATCATGTTGAAAGAAGATCTGAACTACGAATGTATCAAGGTTCAACAACGTAATTACAAACAATAATTTTACAGTCTAAAAGTTATGGATAAAACAATCAATATAACGCTTAAAGTCTGGCGTCAGAGAGGTCCACAGGAAAAAGGAGCTTTTCAGACTTATCAACTTGAAGGAATATCTGTAGACAGCTCATTTCTCGAAATGTTGGATATTCTTAACGAGAAATTGATTAATGAAGGTCAAGAACCAGTTGTATTTGACCATGATTGCCGTGAAGGTATTTGCGGTATGTGTTCATTATATGTAAACGGACATCCTCATGGCCCCGACGAAGACGTAACTACTTGTCAATTACATATGCGTAAATTCCATGATGGTGAAACCATTACTATAGAACCATGGCGCTCTGCAGGATTCCCTGTAATCAGAGATTTAATGGTAGACCGTAGTGCTTTTGATAAAATCATGCAAGCCGGAGGTTATGTATCAGTAAATACAGGTGGCGTACCTGATGCAAATTCAATTCCTATTCCCAAACCTGATGCTGACGAAGCTATGGAATCAGCCTCATGTATCGGTTGCGGAGCTTGTGTGGCTGCCTGTAAAAATGGTTCGGCCATGCTATTTGTTTCTGCAAAAGTCAGTCAGTTCGCTTTATTACCACAAGGCCGTGTAGAAGCAGCTCGCCGTGCAAAAGCAATGTTGGCTAAAATGGATGAACTGGGATTCGGAAATTGTACCAATACCGGAGCTTGTGAAGCTGAATGTCCAAAAAATGTATCTATAACAAATATAGCACGATTAAATCGTCAATTTATATCTGCAAAATTGAAAGATTAAGAAATATTTATCACAATAAAAAAACCGGATTTTAGAATCCGGTTTTTTTTATTTTATCCTTATCATACAGTCAAAAACCCTCTAATAACTTTCTAATTTGTAATAAGTTTATTATAATCAATTAAATAAAAATGAACTGAAAGGATAATTGTATTTTTGTCGCAAAACAATAGCGACAATGAACAAACTAAACTTTATTATATTCTTTTTTCTTTTTTCCTTTTTTGCACAAGCTCAAAAAGATACTGTAAACCTAACATTAAAATCTGCTGAACTTTTACTCTTCGAACGGAATCTCACTCTTATCGCTGAAAAATATAATATAGACATAGCTGAAGCTCAAATACAACAAGCCAAACTATTTGAAAATCCTACTATATTATTAGAACAAAATATATACAACCGACTGAATAATAAATATTTTGATGTAGGGAAAAATGGTGAAGCTGCTATAGAAATAGAGCAAGCCATACATTTAGCTGGACAACGCAAAAAACAAACCAAATTAGAAAAAATCAATAAAGATATTGCTCAATATCAATTTGAAGAAACTCTACGGATACTTCACGGAGAATTGAATGAAATATTTATCGAAACTTATTTTTTACAAAAAACAATCAAAATCTACAATAAAGAAATCATTTCTCTCGAGAATCTACTAACAGGAATGAAAATCCAATTCCAAAAAGGAAATATTTCTTTTCTAGAAATTTCTCGTTTAGAATCAATGCTACTCTCCCTAAAAAAAGAAAAAAATGAACAAGAAAATTCTCTCTTTCTTTTTCAAAGTAAATTGAATCAACTATTAAATATCGCTCCTCAAAATATATTACAACTCACATTAGATGAAAACGCCCTAAATCAAATAAACTTATCACAACTATCATATAACGCATTAAAAAATATGCTTAGTGAAAGGTCTGATATAAAAACTGCATATTCCAGCATAAGTGCATCTCAAGCAAATTTGAAATTACAGAAATCAATGGCTGCACCAGATTTTTCTGTAAAAGGAATGTATGATAGAGCCGGTAATTTTATAAATAACTATTTTGCTTTAGGCATTAGTATTTCTATTCCTATATTTAACCGAAATCAAGGAAATATAAAATCGGCTCGATTAAACATACACAGAGCAAACAAAGAAAAAGAATACATTATCAATAAAGCTGAATCTGAACTTTTTGCAGCATATAATCAACTGAATAAAGCTATCGAGCTCTATCAATCAATAAATAAAAATTTAGAAAAGAATTTTGACAAATTAATTATAGGAACTACTGAAAATTTTAAAAATAAAAACATAAGTCTACTCGAGTTTATCGACTATTATAAAAGTTATAAAGAAAGTTGCCTACAATTTTATGAAACCCAAAAAAGTGTATTCTTAACTATGGAAAATCTAAATACAATTGTAGGAAAAAATATATTCACTTACTAATCTTTAACACATATGAACCGATACTTATTAATATTTTGCTCTTTGTATCTTATTCTAACAGCTTGCTCCCCAAAAAATAATCGACTAAATGATACAACAACTCCAATACTTTTGACTGACAGTCTAAAAAAAATCGTATCTATTGATACTGTCAGTATAGAAGATATTATAGATGAACTCTCTCTAAACGGAAGAGTTACATTCAACCAAGAAAAAGTAGCAAAAGTGTTTCCTATATTCGGAGGGACAATTATTAATATTAGCGCTGAAATAGGAGATTACGTACATAAAGGTGAAACTTTAGCTACCATTAAAAGTGGAGAAATAGCAGATTATGAAAAACAAGCAAAAGACGCTGCTCAACAAGTAATTATTGCTAATCGTAATCTAAAATATAAACAAGATATGTACAATTCGGGGATAGCTTCAGAAAAAGAGTTACTGGAAGCAAGACAAGAAGTAATAATAGCCCAAACTGAAGAAAAAAGAATTAAAGAAATATTTTCTATATATAATTTATCAGACAATGCTTTGTATAAATTAAAAGCTCCTATTTCTGGATTTATCGTGAATAGAAATATCAGCCCAAACATGCAAATTCGTTCTGATCAAAATGAAGAAATATTTACTATTTCGGGGTTAGATGACGTCTGGATTATCGCAGATGTGTACGAAAGTGATATAAGTAAAGTATCCGAAGGCAGTAGTGTTCGTATTGAAACATTAGCCTATCCCGGAAAAAAATTCTCCGGAACTATCGATAAAATATATCATATGTTAAATGAGGACAGCAAAACTATGAATATCCGTATCAAATTGAAAAATAAAGATTATTTGTTAAAACCCGGTATGTTTGCTAACGTAAACGTAAAATGTAAGACATCAAAACAATCAATGCCTCGGATAGATTCTCATGCTTTAGTTTTTGATAGCGAGAAAAACTATGTAATTGTCGTTGACAATAAAAATTCTCTACACATTAGAGAAGTAGAGATATTTAAACAACTACCCAAAGAATGTTATATAAAATGTGGAATTCAAGAGGGAGAAAAAATTATAAATAAAAATGTATTATTGGTATATAACTCTCTCAATGCCAATTAAAAAATAGAATACCATGCATAAATTTATCGACAATATTGTTGCTTTTTCACTAAAAAATAAATTTTTTATATTCTTTTGTACTATAATAGCCATAATCATTGGTGTAATATCTTTCAAACATACCCCTATTGACGCATTCCCTGATGTTACTAACACAAAAGTAACCATTATCACACAATGGCCCGGAAGAAGTGCAGAGGAAGTCGAAAAATTCATAACCATTCCTATAGAAATAGCTATGAATCCGGTACAGAAAAAAACAGATATACGTTCTACCACTCTTTTTGGATTATCGGTCATCAATATTATATTTGAAGATCATGTGGATGATTTCACTGCAAGGCAACAAGTTTATAATTTACTTAATGACGCTGATCTTCCAGAAGGAATAACACCAGAAGTCCAGCCTTTATACGGGCCCACAGGAGAGATATTTCGTTACACCTTAAATAGTGATAAAAGAAGTGTAAGAGAACTCAAAACAATACAAGACTGGATAATAGATCGCAAATTAAGAGCCGTACCCGGCGTTGCTGATATCGTCAGTTTCGGAGGAGAAATAAAAACCTTCGAAGTCAGTGTAAACCCTCAACAGCTTATAAATTACAATATCACATCATTAGAACTCTATGATGCTATTGCCAAAAGTAATATTAATGTTGGAGGCGATGTAATTACCAAAAGTTCTCAAGCATATGTCGTAAGAGGCATAGGCCTTATCAATGACATAGACGAAATACGAAATATTGTTGTAAAGAATATAAAAGGAACACCTATTTTGGTGAAAAATCTTGCAAATGTACATGAATCTTGCTTACCTCGTTTAGGACAAGTAGGACGAATGAATAAAGATGACGTAGTACAAGGTATCGTTATAATGAGAAAAGGAGAAAATCCTGAAGAAGTTATAAATGCCCTAAAACAAAAAATAGAAGATATCAATAAAAATATTTTACCTGAAGACGTTAAAATAGTTACATTCTATGACCGGGAAAATCTGGTAAATTTAGCAGTCAATACAGTCACTCATAATCTTATAGAAGGTATACTTTTAGTAACGTTTATCGTTCTAATTTTTATGGCTGACTGGCGTACTACTATTATTGTTGCAATTGTTATCCCCCTGGCTTTACTCTTTGCATTTATCTGCCTCAGAATTATGGGAATGTCGGCCAATTTATTATCAATGGGGGCCATAGATTTTGGAATTATTATAGATGGGGCTGTTGTCATGGTCGAAGGTATCTTTGTCACATTAGATAAAAAAGCCAAAGAGATAGGAATGCCCATATTTAATCAAATGTCGAAAGCCGGACTTATCCGTAATACAGCCAAAGATAAAGCAAGAGCTGTATTCTTTTCTAAATTAATTATTATAACGGCACTAATTCCTATATTTTCTTTTCAGAAAGTTGAAGGCAAAATGTTTTCACCTCTTGCATACACTTTAGGATTTGCTTTATTAGGAGCATTAATATTCACATTGACATTGGTTCCGGTAATGTCATCCATGTTACTGAAAAAAAATGTAAAAGAAAGAAATAATAAATTTGTAAAACTTATAACTGATAAAGCCTCAATATTCTTCAATAAATGTTATAAGCATAAAAAAATATCTATTGGTACTGCTACCATTTTTACAGTCGTCGAATTATGGCTTTTTACTTTTTTAGGTACTGAATTTTTACCCCAATTAAATGAAGGTTCTATCTATATAAGGGCTACTCTACCTCAAAGTATATCCCTTGACGAATCTGTTTCTTTAGCCAACAAAATGAGAAGAAAGCTAATGGCCTATCCAGAAGTAAAACAAGTCTTATCTCAAACTGGTAGACCCAATGATGGAACAGACGCCACAGGCTTCTATAATATAGAGTTTCATGTAGATATTTATCCCGAAAAAGAATGGAAAAGTCATTTTACCAAATCAGAACTTATAGAGAAAATGCAAAATGACCTATCCTTATATCCAGGTATAGATTTCAATTTTTCTCAACCTATTTCAGATAACGTAGAAGAAGCAGCTTCCGGAGTTAAAGGTTCTATAGCTGTTAAAGTATTCGGAAAAGACTTATATCAATCAGAAAAAATAGCTATACAAATAGATAAAATTCTTAATACTGTAAACGGAATCGAAGATTTAGGCGTTATAAGAAACATAGGTCAACCCGAATTACGAATAGAATTAAATGAACAAAAACTGGCTCGTTATGGAGTTTCAAAAGAGAATGTCCAGTCTATTATAGAAATGGCTATCGGAGGAAAATCAGCATCACTGCTATATGAAGATGAACGAAAATTCAATATCATGGTCCGTTACAGTCCTGAGTTCAGACGAAACGAGGAAGAGATAGGCAAAATCCTCGTACCAGCTATGGATGGAACGATGATACCCATCAAAGAATTATCTGAGATAAAGACAATTACCGGTCCTTTACTGATTTTTAGAGACAATCATACCCGTTTTTGTGCTGTAAAATTTTCAGTTCGTGGTAGAGATATGGGTACAGCCGTAACAGAAGCCAAAGAAAAAGTTAATACCCTAATTCATTTGCCCGAAGGGTATTCTTTAAAATGGACTGGAGATTTTGAAAATCAACAACGTGCAACAAAAAGATTGACTCAAGTCATACCTATAAGTATTGCTATTATATTTATTATTTTGTTTATACTCTTTTCTAACGCAAGAGACTCCGGGCTAGTACTTCTCAATGTTCCTTTTGCTGCTGCAGGAGGTATAATTGCACTACTAATAACCCGTTTCAACTTTTCCATTTCTGCTGGAATAGGATTTATAGCTTTATTTGGAATATGTATACAAAATGGTGTAATTATGATTTCAGATATAAAACATAATATTCAAAATCGTATGGCTTTATCCAATGCAATAAAAACAAGTATGAAATCTCGTATAAGACCTGTAATGATGACTGCTGCAATGGCTGCTATCGGACTTATGCCTGCAGCTCTGAGCCATGGAATAGGTTCTGAATCTCAAAGACCTTTAGCAATCGTTATAATAGGAGGATTAATAGGTGCAACATTTTTTGCTTTATTTATATTTCCATTAATTATAGATATCGTTTATCGTAAAATGATATATGATAAAAAAGGAAATTTACTTCAACGAAAATTATAAAAATGTATATTTGTACATATACAAAAATTACAATAAAAGTATGGCCCAAATACTATTAGTCGAAGATGAATTAAATATAGCCTCTTTTATCGAGCGTGGATTAAAAGAATTCGGGCATATCGTCTCCGTTGTGTACGATGGAAACACAGGATGGGAAAAGATGCAAAAGGAAACTTTTGATTTGATGATTTTAGATATTATTATACCTAAAATAAATGGAATAGAGCTTTGCCTATTATTTCGTCAAAAATATGGTTATCATACTCCTATCATCATGTTAACAGCCCTCGGCACCACCGATGATATTGTCACTGGATTAAATGCCGGAGCTGATGATTACTTAGTAAAACCTTTTAGTTTCCAAGAATTGGAAGCCCGTATAAAATCATTATTAAGACGAGGAAAAGAAAATCCCAAAATGCAATTAACTTGCGATAACCTTTCATTAGATAGTTTTACTCGATTAGCAAAACGTGGAAAAAGAACAATAGAACTGACTGTAAAAGAATACCGATTACTGGAATATTTTATGACTCATCAGGGTATCGTGTTATCGAGAATAACATTATTAAAAGATGTCTGGGATAAAAATTTCGATACAAACACTAATGTTGTAGATGTTTATGTTAATTATTTAAGGAGTAAAATAGAGATAGAAAATGAAAAAAAACTTATACATACAGTCGTCGGAATTGGATACATCATGGATGTAAGATAAATAATCTTTCTATGAAAATAGGATCTAAAATAGCTTTATTTTATGCAACAATCACTATCAGTATTATCATTATTATAATTCTGATATTTTATTTTTTCAGTTCATACTATATAAATAAACTATATGATTCATATCTAAAAGAAAAAACTTACCTAACAGCACAAATGCATTGGGAAAAGGATGAAGTAGATGAACAAAGTTATCAAATAATAAGCCAAAGATATAATGAGGTATTACCTCAAGCAAGAGAAATACTTTTGAATATAGATAGTTCTATTATGGTAAAAGATACTCTTTCAAAATATCTAACCAAAAACCAACAAAACATACTGTTTAAGAATGATAGTATCCCTATCACCTTTACATATAAAAAACAATTAGGAGCAGCCCTTTATTATCCTGATAATGAAGGTCATTTTATTGTACTGATTATGTCAAAAAATTCTTACGGAAAAGAAATACAAGAACATCTAATATTATTATCTTTATTTCTTATAATCACAAGTTCTATCTTTATATTTTTTATAGGCAAAATATATTCAAATAGAATTTTATCTCCTTTACAATATTTACTTAAAGAATTAAAAAGAATACGTGGCAATAATCTTAATTTACGTATCAAAAAATTTGGAAATAAAGATGAACTCGATGAACTTGTATTAACTCTCAATAGTATGCTTGATAGAATAGATGCAGCCTTTAAATCCGAAAAATCATTTATAAATAATGCATCTCATGAATTGAATAATCCTGTCACTGCAATTCAAGGTGAGTGCGAAATAAGTCTTTTAAAAGAAAGAAATGCACAAGAATACATTGAAGCTCTTCATAGAATTTCTGAAGAAAGTAAAAGAATATCCCAACTTATCAAACATCTATTATTTTTATCAAGACAAGATGACGATTTATTATTAAACAATATCGATGAGATAAACTTACAACTTTTCTTATATGAACTATGCAAAAATACCAACCAAATAAAACTAATATGTAAAAATAATCAAAACAATCTTACCACAAGAGCAAATAGATATCTTCTACAAATCGCCATACAAAATATCATCGATAATGCCTGTAAATATTCCAATGGTAAAGAAGTAATAATAACTCTCTCAAAACAAGATGATAACATAATTATAACTATCAAAGATCAAGGCATTGGCATTCCAGAAAACGAAATACAAAATATTTTCCAATCTTTTTATCGAGCCTCAAATTCTCGAGAATTTAAAGGAAATGGCATAGGTCTGAGCTTATCAATGAAAATAATTTCTTTATATGGTGGTAAGTTAAATATACAATCAATCTTAAACTCTTTTACTGAAGTTTCTATCTATCTCAAAAATTCTCAAAAGGTAGAATAGCCAAAAGGGATTTTTTCGAATCCCTTTTGGCTATTCTACCTTTACACCACCTAAAGGTAAAACTTTACCTACACCAATTGCATTTTTCTTTATTTTCGGATTACCATTATAATACACAGTTCCAGAACCCGTAATAAGCGCTTTCAGATTTTCTTCAGCAAAACACCCTATAGTAGCATTTCCTGTTATTTTACATTTTACATCTCGAGCTTTTAGTTCATGAGCTTTAATTTCTCCACCTCCGGTAATTGTCAATTCTGCTGTACGACAATTCCCTTTTAAAAATATATCACCTGATCCGGTAAGAATTTTTGCTCTCACAATACCATAATCTAATTCACCAGTTCTTATCTGCCCATTCCCCATTAATAAAAAATAAACTTCCGATCCAGCAATATGTCCTCCTGTCTCAAATACAGCTCCACCATCATTTTCCACTTCATTAAGTGCCGAAGAAAATATATCCAATATCACTACTCCAAAATCTTTTTTCGAAGGAGAATCAAATTTAATGTTCAAAACACCTTCTTTAGATTCTACTTTCATACTATTCAGTATATTCTCTTCTCCATACATTTTGATAAGACCAGCAGAATCTTTACTTTGATGATAAACGATGTTAAAAGCACCATTAGTCTTAACCTTATAAAAATCATCTACCCGAAAAGATTTTTTTACATAATTATTGTCTCCCTCAACTTCTTTTGCAGAAACTGAAAAACAAAACATTAAAACGCTACAAAATAAAATGCCGAATGTTTTCATAATGATAATCAATTATTTACTAATTTATGATTTCAATACAATATTCTCTATATAATCCAAAATATTTGTCAACTCCGTAACTGTTTCAGCTCTTAACATTGCAATACGAGTATCTCTAAAATTAGGTATACCTTTAAACAAAGGTGTAGCAGCCAAATGTCTTCTTATATGTAATATTCCTCTACGTTCATCTATTCGCTCCACACTTTCTTGCAATTGACGTCGCAATATACTCATTTTATCTTTAACTGAAAGTTCAGAAATATTTCCTGTAGATAAAAATTCTTTTATTTCTTTAAATATCCAAGGACAACCTATGGATGCTCGACCTACCATTATGGCATCTACTCCATATTTGTCGAATTTATCTTTTGCTATTTGGGGTGTAGTAATATCCCCATTTCCTATAATAGGTATATGCATACGAATATTTTCCTTAACTTTACCTATCAAAGTCCAATCGGCCTCTCCTGTATACATTTGACTTCGTGTACGTCCATGAATAGTCAATGCTGCTATTCCACAATCCTGTAACCGTTCTGCTAAATCTACTATAATTTTAGACTCACAATCCCAACCTAATCGAGTTTTTACAGTAACTGGTACATTTATTGCTTCAACAACAGCCTTTGTAATTTTAATCATACGAGGAATATCTCTTAACATACCAGCGCCAGCACCCTTACCTGCAACTTTCTTCACAGGACAACCAAAATTTATATCTAAAATATCAGGATTTGCTTCAGCACAAATATGCGCAGCTTCTACCATAGTATCTACTTCCCTACCATAAATCTGAATAGCAACTGGACGTTCCCTATCGGAGATAATCAATTTTTGTTGAGTCTTACTCACATTACGTATAAGAGCATCACTTGAAATAAACTCGGTGTAAACCATGTCAGCACCAAATTCTTTGCACATCAAACGAAACGAGGAATCAGTGACATCTTCCATCGGAGCTAATAATACAGGTTTATTTCCAAAATCAATATTATGTATTTTCATCTTCAGCGTGCTTTAAAAATACAAACGTACAAAACTTTTTTCGTTTCATCACTATTATAATCTACATGCCCATAAAATTTATGAGCAATCAAATATTGGCAATACTATCGCAATATCTCTTATACCTGTACCTACTGGTACTTATTCTTTTTATAATCTACAATAAGCTGAAAAAGAACAAACAATCTTTTTTTTTATTACTTTTGCAATCAATACATAAACTCACATCTAATGTATTAGATCATAATCATCTAAATGCTTAAAAACTAAAAATTGACATGGATTATAATTTTAGGGAAATCGAAAAAAAATGGCAAGAGTATTGGATACAAAACAATACTTATAAAGTAACAGAAGATAATAATAGACCCAAATATTATGTATTAGATATGTTCCCTTATCCATCAGGTGCAGGACTTCACGTAGGGCATCCTCTTGGATATATAGCATCAGATATTTATTCTCGTTTTAAGCGTTTAAAAGGTTTCAACGTATTACATCCAATGGGTTACGATGCATACGGACTTCCAGCAGAACAATATGCTATACAGACAGGGCAACATCCTGCTATAACTACTCAAAACAATATAAACCGATATAAAGAACAACTTGATAAAATAGGCTTTTGTTACGACTGGAGCAGAGAAATACGTACTTGTGATCCTGAATATTACAAATGGACTCAATGGGCCTTTATTCAAATGTTTAATCATTATTACGATAACTCTTTACAAAAAGCCCGTCCTATTACAGAATTAATCAAAAAATTCGAACAAAACGGTACATCCAATATACAAGCAGCATGCAGTGAAGAACTAAATTTTACAGCTGATGAATGGAAAGTAATGGATGAAAAAGAAAAACAAAAAACATTACTTAATTATAGAATAGCCTACTTAGGAGATACTATGGTCAACTGGTGTCCCCAATTGGGTACTGTATTGGCAAACGACGAAGTAAGCGAAGGTGTCTCCGTTAGAGGCGGTTATCCTGTCGAACAAAAAGTTATGCGTCAGTGGTGCTTACGTGTATCAGCTTATGCTCAACGGTTATTAGATGGCCTAAGTACTATAGATTGGACAGATTCATTAAAAGAAACTCAAAAAAATTGGATAGGTCGTTCCGAAGGTGCAGAAATGAAATTTAAAGTAGTAAATTCTGACATAGAATTCACTATTTTTACCACTCGTGCCGATACGATATTTGGGGTTACTTTTATGGTATTAGCGCCTGAAAGTGAATATGTAAAACAAGTTACTACACCAGACCAACAAAAAGCTGTTGAAGAATATTTAGAAAGTATCAAACATCGTACAGAAAGAGAAAGATTAATGGATAAAAGTGTCAGCGGAGTATTTTCGGGAGCTTATGCCATAAATCCTCTCAATAATGAAAAAATTCCTATATGGATAAGTGATTATGTACTTGCAGGATATGGAACGGGAGCTATAATGGCAGTTCCTGCACATGATAGCAGAGATTATGCATTTGCTAAACATTTCAACTTGCCCATTATACCATTAATAGAAGGTTGTGATGTGTCAAAAGAAAGTTTTGATGCTAAAGAAGGAAAAATGATAAATTCTTGCGGCAATGGTTTGAATTTAAATGGTTTAGAAGTAAAAGAAGCTATTGCTAAAACAAAACAATTTATCAAAGAAAAAAAAATAGGTAGAGTAAAAGTTAACTATCGTCTACGTGATGCTATTTTCAGCCGTCAACGTTATTGGGGAGAACCTTTTCCTGTATATTACAAAGATAATATGCCCTACATGCTTGATGAAAATCAATTGCCTTTACTACTGCCAGAAATTGATAAATTTCTTCCAACAGAAAAAGGTGAACCACCATTAGGTCGTGCAAAAAATTGGAAATTCAGAGACCATTTTCCATTGGAATTATGTACCATGCCAGGATTTGCCGGCTCATCAGCCTACTATATACGGTACATGGACCCTCATAATAATAATGAACTAGTATCGAAAAGTATTAATGAATACTGGAGAAATGTAGATCTTTATATAGGCGGAACCGAACATGCTACAGGTCATCTCATCTACAGTCGTTTTTGGAACAAATTTCTATATGATATTGGTATAGTCTGTGAAGAGGAACCTTTTAAAAAACTGGTTAATCAGGGAATGATACAAGGCCGTTCTAATTTTGTATACAGAATCAAAGATACCAATACATTTGTCTCTCTCAATTTAAAAAATAATTACGAAACAACACCTATTCATGTAGACGTTAATATTGTCAACAACGATATACTTGACATTGAAGCCTTTAAAAAATGGCGTCCAGAATTTAATACTGCTCAATTTATACTTGAAGACGGTAAGTATATTTGTGGATGGGCGGTAGAAAAAATGTCAAAATCAATGTTCAACGTTGTAAACCCTGATGATATTGTAGAACGCTACGGAGCTGATACACTAAGATTATACGAAATGTTTCTCGGTCCATTGGAACAAAGTAAGCCTTGGGATACAAACGGAATAGATGGAGTACATCGTTTCCTTAAAAAATTATGGAACTTATTCTTCGATAACAATAATCTTGCTGTAAAAAATAATGAACCAACTAAAGAGGAGTTGAAATCTTTACATAAACTTATAAAAAAGGTTAGTTGGGATATTGAAAATTTTTCATTTAATACATCTATTAGTGCTTTTATGATATGTGTCAACGAATTATCTGCTTTAAAAAGCCGTAATAAACATGTATTAGAAAATTTATTAATTCTGTTAACTCCTTTTGCACCCCACATATCAGAAGAGCTATGGCACCAAATAGGTAATGTATCTACTATATGTGATGCACAATGGCCTATTCTTAATGAAGATTATTTAAAAGAAAATTCTGTCAATTATGCTATTTCTTTTAATGGGAAAGCGCGTTTTAATCTCGAATTTTCAACATCGGCCTCAAAAGAAGATATAGAAAAAGAAGTCCTCAACCATCCTTTATCTGCAAAATGGATAGATGGAAAAACTCCTAAAAAAATTATCGTCGTCCCCAATAAAATAGTCAATATAGTTCTCTAAACATTTATCTCAATATAAAAACCGCAGTAAAATTTTCATCATAAATTTTATATGCGGTTTTTATATTTTATATCTAAATCTTATGAATCAACATATAAAAAGTATTCTTGTAGAAATAAAGGATTACGGTTTCATTGTATTTGGCTTAATTCTATATGCTTTCGGATGGACAGGTTTTCTTTTGCCAGAAGAAATAACAACTGGAGGAGTAACTGGAATAGCAGCTCTTGTATTTTTTGGATTTAAAATACCTGTAGCTTTTACTTATGCGACTATCAATATATTATTATTAATAATAGCTATAAAAGTTATCGGTTTTCAATTTTGTATAAGAACTATATTCAGTGTAATTGTAACAACATTTCTACTTTCTATATTACAATCTATAATAAAAGAACCTTTAGTAAATGGTGAACCTTTCATGTCTTGCGTTATAGGAGGTATGCTATGTGGTGCAGGGATAGGAATAGTATTTACACACAATGGAAGTACCGGTGGAACTGACATTATAGCTGCTATTGTAAATAAATATAAAGAAGTTTCTATTGGAAGAATGATTCTATATTGCGATGTACTTATTATATCTTCATCATATTTACTTTTTCACAGTGTTGAAAAAATCGTATTTGGATTAGTTACAATGGTCATTATGACCTATATATGTGACATGGTCATCAATGGTGTACGTCGTTCGGTACAAATTCTAATATTTTCTGAAAAATATGAAGAAATTGCTAATAGAATTAATCAAGATATAGATAGAGGTGTAACTATATTAGAAGGTATGGGATGGTATTCTAAACAACCCAAAAAAGTTATCTGCGTATTAGCTAAACGAAACGAATCTATCAATATATTTAGAATTGTAAAATCCATAGACCCTAATGCCTTTATATCACAATCAAATGTAGTAGGTGTTTATGGAGAAGGATTTGATAAAATAAAAGCTTAAAATTATGACTTATAAAAAAAGGATATATATAATATTTGTGGTATTAATCGTTATATGCATTATACCTCTATTATTCTTGTCGCTTTATAATAATCCTACAAATGATGACTATACCTATGCCATTAGAAATCAAGATACGAACCTCCTTACTACCATATTAAATACCTACAAACACTGGTCAGGAAGATATTTCGCAACAGCTATATCAGAAATTAATCCTTTAATATATAATTCTTTAACTGCATATAAAATATATCCTATATTTATTATATTGGCGTTCTCATTTTCTTTTTTCTATCTTATAAATACTTTATACAAAAAATATTTTTCTAAAATAGCAATCATCTCTCTTTCATCTTTATTGATTCTTACATATCTCGTAAAATCTCCAAGTATTGTAGAATCTTTTTATTGGTTTTCAGGTTATATAACTTATACAATTCCTATCATTACGAATTTAATTCTACTAGCATACTTAACAAAAAAAAGAAATATATTCAACTTCATTATCAACTCTATATTAATATTTATTACGGTAGGTTCTAATGAAATATCTGCAATAATAGTATTCACAATTCTACTCTATATAAATATAGAATCATATAAAAATAAAGAAATTAACAAATATTATCTATATCTATTAATTATAAGTATTTTATGTATTGCAATAGTTATTTTATCTCCTGGAAATTTTTTAAGAATAAGTGTACAAAACAGCTCTTACAATACAAATATTATATGGACATTAATAATCAGTACTTTACAAACTATAATATCTTTTTTCGCATGGGGACCCATACTTTTATTAATTTCAATTATATACACATATTTGTGGGGTATAAAAATCAGTCATTACAACATAAATATATTTAATACTAAATTAAAAACATTCTTTATTTTTTTTGTATCTACCTTATTTTTAACTCATATACCTCCTAGTTTTGGCATAGGGTCTGTTGTAATAGGACGTATAGCTAATGTTGTATTTGTTTTCTTTATTATATCGTGGATATATATGACCCAACTATTTATAAATAAGTATAAAAAAAACATCATTAGTATTGAAAATAATTTATATTATAAATATATTATCATATCGGCTATTTTTATATTCGTTTTCAATAATATTTTCGATATAAATAATAATATAGCTACATCTTACGTTGATTTAGTAACAGGTAAAGCCAAAAATTATAATGAACAGCTTAAAAAAAGGTATCAACTTATTAATAATAATAACAGCAATGAATATTCAATAAAATTACCTTCTTTAAAAAATCCTCCCAAAACAATATATTTCAAAGATATTTCTGAAGATATACACTTTTGGGCAAACATTGATTGTAAAAATTATTGGAAATGTAAACCATATATATATTTGGAAAAAGAAGAGGAAAATTTAAATTCCAACTTTGAAACATTAAAGCAATTCGGTAAAAAAATAAGAAGTAAAAAATTCAATAAAAAATAAATGAAAAAAAAATTAGTATTTGCTACAAATAATAAGCATAAGATAAAAGAAATATCTTCTATATTAAATGAAGAAATTGATTTATATAGTCTTGAAGATATTAACTGCTCAGATGAAATACCTGAAACAGCAGATACTATAGAAGGCAATGCTTTATTAAAAGCTCAATTTATTAAAGAAAGATATGGTTATGATTGCTTTGCTGACGATACCGGTCTTGAGATTGAAAGTTTAAATAATGAACCTGGTGTTTATTCAGCAAGGTATGCAGGTAATGGCCATAATGCTGAAAACAATATGTTGAAAGTTTTATCCAAACTTTCCAATATAGATAATCGACGTGCTCGTTTCAAAACATGTATAGCACTAATATGGAACAATAAAACATATATGTTTGAAGGAACAATCTATGGCAATATAACAAAAGAAAAACATGGCAAATCGGGTTTTGGTTATGACCCTATTTTTAAACCTGAAGGATACGAACAAACTTTTGCAGAAATGGGAGAAGAAATAAAAAACAAAATTAGCCATAGAGCTATAGCCGTTCAAAAACTAATTACATTTTTACGATCCATAAAGTAGATTTTATGAAAAAAATATTTTATTGTATGACATTCTTTTTTTTCATACTTACCTGTCAAGCACAAATAGGTATGGGAGAATGGAAAATATTCTCAACATTCTATGAACCTTCTAAAATAATAGAAACACCAGAATTAGTTTATTTTATATCTGATGGTTATCTATATTCATACGACAAGAATTATGATGAATATAAAGAATACAATACCCAAAATTTACTAAATGACAATAATGTCATCAATATAGAATACGACAAAAAAAATAATATATTGGTGATCATCTACGAAAATAGTAATATTGATCTATTGGTAAATAATAAAATATATAACATACCATATATTAAAAATGCAACATTCAATACTTCTAAATCAATAAATGATATAAACTTTTATCAAGATGATATATTACTATCTACAGATTATGGGATTACTATCTTAAATGCAAAAAAGAAAGAAATCAAAATAACATATAATTTAGGAATCAAAATATTATCATCATGTATATTCAATAACACTATTTATGCTGGCAGAGAAGATAATATTTATATTGGAAATTTAAATGATAATCTTTTAGAATATAAAAATTGGAAATTTTATAAAGATCAAAAATTGAAGAAACTTTTATCTAATGATACTGGTATTTTAATGCATGATATAAATAATAGTCTTTATAAAATGGATTCTAACGAAAATTATTCATATATAGGAAATTTTTCAAACATAAAAAAGACACTAAATGAAGACTTTATTTTCTTCAATCATGACGCGTACGCTTATGCAAATAAAGATTTAAATATAACAGAATATTTACGCTATGAAACATACGAATCATTAAAAAATAAAGATATCAAAGACATCACTATATACAATAATAACTTATGTTTCCTTTTTTCAGAAGGTATTTGTTTTTTTCAAAAGAAAGGTGATATCCTTACACAAACAAAAGAAATAAATTGTACTGATAATTCTACTATAAAGATACCTTATAATTTATATTTTCATAACAACAAACTATATGTCAATAATCCAGGTATTAATGAATATAATAGAACTGACCAATTTACAAGCAGTAATATTTCCATATTAGAAAATAATCATTGGAATCTTATAAAAGCAAACGAGTTTCCTACATTTTATCATCCTGAAATACCTCTTTGTGCTCTATCTAATATAGTGGTTGACCCAGATAATGATAATATTCTCTATTTTGGTTCTTGGCTTGAAGGTTTATACAGAGTAAAAGATAATAAATTCGATGCTCATTTTGGTAACGAAAATGTATCTTTTATAACTAATGCAGATAATTGGGCCTCCAAAATAGCAGCACTTACATTCGATAAAGATAAAAATTTATGGATGACTCATCATTCTTTAAATACTGGTTTACTTGTTATGAAAAGAGATGGTAAATGGATTAATTATGACTATCCAGAACTTAAGAATAAACAACATCTTGATAGAATGTTAATACCTGAAAAATCCAAAACTAAATGGATTCTTTTTACATACCGATATAATAACATGGTTTTTGCTTTTAATGATAACGAAACAATAGATAATTTATCAGACGACATAACTCGTAAATTTACATCATTTATCGACCAAGATGACAAACAAATCAGTGCTTCTCAATTTTTCTGTATAACAGAAGATAAAAAAGGTCAATTATGGATTGGAACAGATCAGGGTCCTATCATATTAACAAACCCAGACAATTTCAATAATTCAAATTTTAAATGTACTCGAGTCAAAATTCCTCGTAATGATGGAACAAACGATGCAGACTTACTACTAAGCGATGAATCAATATTATGTATTACTATTGATGGTGCTAATAGAAAATGGATAGGAACTAAAGAGTCTGGAGTATATTTAATAAGTGAAGATGGATTGGAAACTATACATCATTTTACTACACAAAACAGTCCATTGCCCTCTAATATGGTCTTCAATATTGTTATCAATCCAGAAACAGGAGAAGTATATTTCGGTACAGAAAACGGATTAGCAGCTTTCAGATGGGACTCAGGTGAAGGCAAAAATGATTTTTCTAACGTATATGCATTTCCTAACCCTGTACGACCTGATTTTGAAGGATGGATTACTATTACCGGATTACAAGAAAACTCCTTAGTCAAAATTACAGATATCTCAGGAAACCAAATTTATCAAAATTATTCTCATGGTGGGCAAATATTATGGAACGGCAGAAATAAAAACGGTGACAGAGTAAAAACCGGCATATATTTGGTTTATGCTTCCAATGAAGAAGGAAAAGAGGGTGTCGTAACTAAAATAATGGTCGTTAACTAATTAATATAAAATAATTTAACAAGTTATCAATCTATACAAAAATTTTTATATTTGCATAAAAACATAAAGTATAGAGGTTATGAAAAAATTTGTCTCCTACATTTTTTTTATTACATGTCTCATTATTTGCTCCATATCACTATCAGTTGCCCAAAATAAAGACATAGATAAAGAAAAAGATATAATTACATTAATAAACAATAAAGAATATATAATAAACGTCTCATCTGCATTACCATTAAAAGGACCTTACATACATCTTACATCCAATTATTATATCAAAATGTGTAATGATTCTGTCTCTGTATATCTACCCTATTATGGTAGGGCTTATTCTGCCCCTTATGGTGGAGGTGAAGGAGGTATAAAGACTAATGGAAAATATACAAATTATAAACAGTCTATTAATAAAAAGAAAAATAAATATACTATATCGTTTTCAGCCAACAGCAAAGAGGATAAATACGAATTTCTTATAGATATTTTCTCATCGGGGGATGTATATATCCATGTTCAATCACGAAATAAACAATCTATATCTTTCAGTGGAGAGTTAGATAACTTAGAGAAAGGGACAGATTAAACAGTCCCTTTCTTTTTTATAAACCTAATTTAGAAGATATATCTAACATTTTCTTAATAGGAAGAACAGCTCTATCAGCAATATCTTTATCTACTTTTATTTCGGGTAGTTCGTTTTTCAAAGTTAAATATAACTTCTTCATTGTATTCAAACGCATAAAATTACATTCATTACAAGCACAAGTACTATCATTAGGTGGTGCTGGAATAAAAGTCTTATCTGGATTACTTTTTTTCATTTCATGAAGTATCCCTGATTCAGTTGCTACAATAAATTTTTTAGCAGATGATTCAGTAGCATATTTCAATAAAGCAGCAGTGGAACCTATCTTATCAGCTAACATCAATATAACTTTTTTACATTCAGGATGAGCTAAAATCAAAGCATCAGGATACTGCTTTTTCAAATCTAATATTTTCTCTAAAGAAAACTCTTCATGTACATGACAAGCTCCGTCCCAAAGCTTCATATTACGCCCTGTAATACTATTTATATAATTACCTAAGTTACGGTCAGGTCCAAATATAATTTTCTCTTCAGCAGGAAAACTCTCAACAATTTGACGGGCATTAGTTGATGTCACCACGACATCAGTTACAGCTTTTACAGCCGCAGAAGTATTGACATATGAAATAACCGTATAACCTGGATTATTTTCAACAAATTTCTTAAAATCCTCAGCAGGACAACTGTCAGCTAAAGAACACCCGGCATTTAAATCGGGAACTAATACTTTTTTATCGGGACACAATATTTTAGCTGTCTCCCCCATAAAATGCACACCACATAAAACTATAATTGAAGCGTCTGTCTTCGAAGCCCATTGAGCTAAAGCTAAACTGTCCCCTACAAAATCAGCTATATCTTGTATATCTCCACTCTGATAGTAGTGAGCCAATATAATAGCATTTTTTTCTTTTCTTAAGCGATTTATTTCGGATTTTAAATCTATATCCCCACCAACAGGAATATCTATATAACCTTTAGAGATATCCACATTATTCATATATTATATTCTTTATTTCTTTTAATTTTAAAAATAAAAATGATGATGATAATATACTGTTAATAGTATTTATATCTATTTCTTAATAACTATTGCATATTAAGTTATTAATATTAGATATTCTGTTATTAATATTATATAAACTATAATTTGACCTAATTATGAATAGATTACGTTACTTATTCACATATTGTTTATAATCTGCAAAGTTAAAAACTTTCTTATATAAAGATTATTGATAACTGTTATTTTTGACGTTTATAACTATAAAGAAAACTTTTTGTATTTTTCTTTTGATTTTAAATATAGATAGTGATATACTTTTATTTTTGGAATAAGAATTATATATACTCATTTTTTTATTTCAAGTTTTCTACAAGTTATCAAAAGCTATTAACAGTTTATTAATAGTAATCTATAGAAAGTATTTCTTATTTTTGTATTTTATATTTAAAGAGAAAATGGAGAAGAAAAGCATAATTGATTTAAATAGACTATCTCAAGAAGAATTTAGAAGAGCAGATAAAATTTCTCTTGTTGTAGTTCTTGATAATGTGAGGAGTTTAAATAATGTAGGTTCTATTTTTAGAACGGGAGATGCTTTTTTGATAGAAAATATTTTTTTATGTGGGATTACAGCGACACCACCACATCAGGAAATACATAAAACTGCGTTGGGAGCTGAAGATAGTGTATCATGGATGTATTATGAAGATACAGATACTGCAATCGATTATTTGCATGAGAAAGGTTATATAGTGTTTGCTATTGAACAAGTTGAAAATAGCATAGCTTTACAGAATATACAGTTGGATAAAAATAATAAGTATGCAGTTGTGCTTGGTAATGAAGTTAAAGGCGTACAGCAGAAAGTTGTTGATAAGTGTGATCAAAACATAGAGATTCCTCAGTTTGGAACAAAACATTCTTTAAATGTTTCTGTTACTGCAGGTCTAGTTATTTGGGATTTCTTTAAGAAGCTCTATTATTAGTTTTATATTTTATAGTGCGCCAGATTCAACTAAAAGAACTATTCTTTCTAACATGGCATCTTTTCCTTCAGGTTCCCATTCAGACTTCAAACTGACTCCAAACATACTTCCGAATGTTTGCCATAAACCTGCTCTGAAATTACCTAAAAAGGCTTTTATAAGATTATAAGAAGATTGGTTACATTCTCTGTCTATAAGTCTTATTAGAAGTTTTCCTTGGCTGTAAGTCATTTTTTTAAGAACGGGTTTGTATTCTTTGAAAAGCTCTTTTTCCATTCTTCTCAAATGTGCATTTTTGGCTTTGTCATCAGGTAAAGTTTCTATATATTCATAAGTTTCTAATAATGCAGCTTTTACCAGCTTGGCATAGGGTAAAGTTTTTTTTACATCACGTACTAACTTCCAGTAATATCTTTCCTCTTTTTTATTTTTGAATTTCATGGGAGGAAAACAATATACTGTTTTCATTTGTATTACCAATACGGTATCTCCACTCTGGAGTACAGCGTGATATGAACCAGTAAATGCTGAAAACTGGGTTTGAGCTGAGGTTTTATATATATTTGATATATAAAAAACCAATGAAGTACATAGTATGATGAATAATTTTTTCATTCGTTACAAAATTAGTTTTATTAGTTATATATCATACTTATTTTACATTATTTATTTATAATTCTATCTTGTGTATAACTTGTATATAAGTTGTCAATATATCTAATAATAAACATTTTAATATTCTATTTATCAGCATATTATATGTTTATTATTATTATTGACATATATAAAATAGTTTGTTGTTGATAAGTTATTTATAGCTTGTTTATTATTTGTTTATTTATGTTTTTAAATATTTGAATTTGAAATATTTAATATAATTATCAACAACTATTTATTTAATTATAGATAGATATGATTTTCAATCGTTATTTTTGTATATAAAATATTATAAGAATATGTCTACAAAATTGTTCGGAAGTGTAATTTTTGGGCCGGTTCATAGTCGTCGGTTAGGAATTTCTTTAGGTGTTAATTTGTTACCAATGGATGGTAAAGTATGTTCTTTTGATTGCATTTATTGTGAATGTGGATATAATTCTCAAGGTAAAGGTCATGGTTTGCCTACGGTGGAACAAGTTTATAAATCATTGGACAATAAGTTAAGGGAAATGTTTCATAACAAAGAAGAGTTAGATGTTATTACATTTGCAGGTAATGGAGAACCTACTTTACATCCTCAATTTTTAGATATAATAAATAATACCTTATTATTAAGGAATAAATGGTTCCCTAAAGCAAAAGTAAGTGTTTTATCAAATGCTACATGTATTGATAAAATATCTGTATTTGATGCTTTGAATAAAGTAGATAATAATATATTAAAATTGGATTCTGTGGTACCCGAAACCGTGGCTTTATTAAATGTTCCTAACAGTAAAAGCTTTACTGTTGATAAGTTGATAAGTAATTTGAAAAAATTTAATGGAAATCTTATTATACAAACGTTATTTGTCAGAGGAATACATAATGGTCATGTAGTAGATAACACTACCGAAAAAGAAGTTGAAGGCTGGATAAGAGCTATACAAGAAATAAAGCCTCGGCAGGTAATGATATATGCCATAGATAGAGAAACTCCTGAAAAGAATTTGGAAAAGTTATCTAAAGATGAGTTAGAGAAAATAGCCGATAAGGTAAGAATTTTAGGATATGATGTTACAGTATCAGTTTAGAGAAATGTTAACAAAATTATTTACCTCTATTAATTTCTATAATAGAGGTAAATAATGTAAAGAATATTGTTTTATCATTTGTAATCAGCCCAATTGGTTAGAGCCATATTTCCTGATTTAATAAATTCTAGATGAAATCCAAAGCACGCTTTTAGATTGTGGGGAGTATGTACATTTTTGGTCATGTTTAAATAATCCCATAATAGTTGTTTATAAGCAGGATTTGCGCAGTTTTCTATAATTTCTTTAGCTCTTTGTATTGGAGATTTTCCTCTTAAGTCGGCCACACCTTGCTCTGTTATTAAAATATCCACAGAATGTTCGCTGTGATCAAGATGTGAAACCATAGGTACAATAGCACTGATATTACCTCCTTTTGCTACAGAAGGACACGTAAATATAGAAATATAAGAATTTCGAGTAAAATCTCCAGAACCTCCTATACCGTTCATCATTTTGGTTCCTACTACATGTGTACTATTTACATTTCCAAATATATCAGCTTCTAATGCTGTATTTATAGTGATGATACCTAAACGACGAACTATCTCGGGATTATTACTTATTTCTCCAGGGCGAAGTACCAATTTATTTCTGAAGAAGTCAAGGTTGGAAAATACTTCTTCTTCTACTGTATTACTGATTGTAAGAGAACAACCGCTGGCAAAACGACATTTTCCTTCTTTCATTAATTTGATAACAGCATCTTGTACTACTTCGGTGTACATTTCAAATACAGGTACGTCAGGACTGTTACCCAATCCGCTTAATACAGCATTTGCTATATTTCCTACTCCAGACTGTAGTGGAAGAAATTCTTTTGGAATAAGACCTTTTTTTAATTGAGAAACTAAAAAGTTACAAACATTATCTCCAATACGAGTTGTGACTTCATCTACTGGAGCAAATTCTTTTACATTGTCTGGTAAATTAGTTTCTACTATACCGATAATTTTATGAGGATCTACTTTTATAACAGGAGAACCTATTCTGTCACTTGGTTTATAAATAGGAATTTCTTTTCTGTATGGAGGATTTATAGGTTCGTATATATCATGAAATCCATATAAATTTTGAGGCAAATGACGATTTAATTCTATAATGATTTTATCAGCCATATTGCAATAAGTAGGAGCAGCACCGACTCCAATACCTAAAGTAATTTCTCCATTTTCTGTTACATCGACAGCTTCAATTATGGCAGTATTTATTTTTCCATAAAAGCCGTATCTTAAATTTTGAGCCAAATGGGATAGATGTATATCAAAATAGTCGATTTCATTGTTATTGATAGCTGTACGAGAATCTTTTGTTGATTGATAAGGCGTTCTTGTTTTAATAGCTTTTGCTCTCGATAACACTCCATCAACATTGTCACTTGTTGATGCACCAGTAAATACGCCTATTTTAAAAGGTCTGCCTGCAGCATGTTCTTTTTCGGCTTTTTTTGCAATAGCAACTGATACAACTTTAGGTGTACCTGCAGCAGTAAATCCACCAAAACCTACGTTTTCATCATTTTCGATATAAGAAGCTGCTTCTTCTGCTGTAATAAATTTTAATGACATATTTTAATGTTTTTATAACGGTGTTAGACTGATCATATTTATAATGTGAGAATTATATATGTTGGACGAAAATAGGAAAAATAATTCATATTATTATTTTCATCAGTCTGAATTTTATGTTAGATTTAAATATTGAATTTACGAGATAGAATCTCATTATTAATTATAGCTCTACGTAAGTCTTCTGAATTACCGAACCATTTTTCATTTTCAATTTCATCATTATCGACGGAAAGTTGAAGATTAGGTATCTTTTTCTCTTTGGTTGGTATAGGTGGAGGTGTTATATTTTTTTTCTTATTTTCTTTTTTTGTAGGTGGAATAGAAGATATTTCCTTTTGTGGAAAAAAGATATCTTCCCAACTTATTTCTTTATTAGGTATATTATTTTCATTATCGGGAGATTCTTTTATAATTTTTTTTTGATTATCTTTTTTTATTTGTTCATTAGCTTTAACTACTGAACGAATTACAAAAAATAAAATAATAAAGATTAGCGCCCATAGATTCATATGCTTTTCGTATTTTTGTCTTCCAAAAATAAGTATTTTTCTATGAAAGTCCAAATAACTTATTATAAATAGATAAGGACAGTTTCACAACTGCCCTTAACAGATTTAACCTAAACCTTAACTATGAAAAAATTTCATATAATGTTTACTTTGCAAAAATATATATAAAATATTAAATTGCAAATAAAAAGTTGATTTTTGTAAGATAAATACTTATTTTTTATTCATAATATCATATTTACTAATAAAAAAATAAATAAATGAAAGAAGGTTCAGAAGCAGACTTTAAATCTGCGACCGGGAACGGAGAAAAAAAGTTGTTTATAGAAACGTATGGCTGTCAGATGAATGTAGCAGATAGTGAAGTTGTAGCATCTATTATGGAAATGGATGGTTATAATTTGTGTGAGAAATTGGAAGATGCCGATGCTGTGTTTATTAATACTTGTTCAATTAGAGATAATGCAGAACAAAAAATTTATTCAAGATTGCAATATTTTAATGCCTTACGTAGGAAAAATAAGCGATTGATAGTAGGAGTATTAGGTTGTATGGCTGAGCGGGTAAAAGATGAATTGATAAAAGATTATCAGGTAGATTTGGTTGTTGGTCCGGATGCTTATCTTGATTTGCCTAATTTAGTCGGAGCTGTTGAGCGGGGAGAAAAAGCCATAAATGTGAATTTATCTTTGACTGAAACATATAAAAAAATAATACCTGCACGTATTGGAGGAAATCATATATCCGGATTTATTTCTATTATGAGGGGATGCAATAATTTCTGCTCATATTGTATTGTGCCTTACACACGTGGAAGAGAACGTAGTAGAGATCCGGAAAGTATATTGCGGGAACTTTGTGATTTGAAACAACGTAAATTTAAGGAAGTTACTTTATTGGGCCAGAATGTAAATTCTTTTAGATTTGAAAATGAAAATGGTGAAATAGTAACTTTTCCTAAATTGCTTGCTATGGTTGCAGAAGTTGCAGGTCCCAGGATGAGAATTCGTTTTACAACGTCTCATCCTAAGGATATGAGTGATGAAATATTGGAAACGATAGCTCGTTATTCTAATATTTGTAAACATATTCATTTACCTGTTCAATCTGGTAGTTCTCGTATACTCAAACTCATGAATAGAAAATATACTAGGGAATGGTATTTGGAAAGAATAGCAGCTATAAAACGTATTATTCCTGATTGTGGTATAACTACAGATTTGTTTAGTGGTTTTCATTCAGAGACGGAAGAAGATTTTGCAGAAACACTATCTTTAATGAGAGAAGTTGGTTTTGATGCATCTTTCATGTTCAAATATTCGGAACGTCCCGGAACTTATGCTTCTAAAAATTTATCTGATAATATAGCGGAAGAAATAAAAGTAGAACGTTTACAGCGAATGATTGATTTGCAAAATGAATTATCTGCTCAAAGTAATAAAAGAGATATAGGTAAAATTTTTGAAATCCTTGTCGAGGGTTTTTCAAAACGTTCAAGAGAAGATCTTTTTGGACGGACTGAGCAAAATAAAGTAGTGGTTTTTCCTAAAAAAACTCACCATATAGGTGAGTTTGTACAAGTACGTATTATAGATTCTTCATCGGCAACTCTTTTAGGAGAAGCTATAGATTGAGTTGTCATTTTAATCTTATTTTTTGAAATTGTAATATAACTCATACATATCTGATACAATTTTCAGAATATGTATGAGTTTTTCGTATTATATATTCCAATACAAAAGAGTACATATAAATTAGATTATAAATTAGTTAAAATATTAAAATAAAAGTGCTTAAATTCATAATTAATTTGTTCTTTTGCATAAAATTCCGATAAGAATTGCCTCAATAAAGAGGAAGATAAAAAAGACTTTGGAGTTTGAATGTAAATGAGTTTAATAGTTTCTGTTATTCAGAAATTTAAATATTGATACCAAACTTGAAAAATATATTTTAAGGGTGGTAAAAAAGATTGATGCAGATGAGCGAATCCAAGAGTAACAAGCATATTACATTTTTTAATGCACGTCTCACTTCCACTATCAGTATATCATTAGTTTTGTTTATATTGGGTGTAATTGCTTTGATGGGGGTTTTGGCTACTCAATTATCGATGTATGTAAAGGAAAATATAGGTTTTTCTATAGTTTTAAAGGAATCAGCAAAAGAATCTCAAATAAAGCGATTGCAAAAAAAATTAGATACAGCTCCTTACGTAAAAGCAACGCAGTTTATTTCAAAAGAAGATGCATTGAAAGAGCTTGAAGTAGAAATAGGTGAAAATCCTGAAGATTTATTAGGTTTTAATCCATTAAAAGCTTCTATAGAGGTAAAATTGAAGGCCGATTATGCACATCCAGATAGTTTGCAATGGATAGAAAGGGGTTTAAATAAGGGAACAACTGCTATTGATGAAATAGTTTATCAGAAAGATTTATTGAAAATGGTTAACGATAATATACGCCGTATAGGATTAATTTTATTATGTTTGGCTATTGTTTTAATGATTATATCATTTGCTTTGATAAGTAATACTATCAGATTGACAGCTTATTCCAAAAGATTTATTATACACACAATGAAGCTGGTGGGTGCAACTCCGGGCTTTATTCGTAAACCTTTTATATTATCTAATATAGTTAATGGAATTATTGCGGCTTTTGTAGCTATTGGAATGTTGACAGGATGTGTATATTATTTGATGTCGGAGATTGATAATTTTTATACTTTAGTGAGTATTCAATCTTTAATGATGGTATATGTTATTGTATTGTTATTAGGCATTACGATTACAGCTATATCATCATATTTTGCTGTCAATAGATATATTCGTATGGATCGAGATGATTTGTATTATGTATAAAAATCACTTTTATCAAAGATTAAAAACTTATATATGGATACTCAAAAATTTGCATTAGGTAAACAAAATTTGATATTGATTGGTATCGCTTTTGTTGTTATTATTATTGGCTTTGCATTGATGGCAGGACCAGGTTCTACACCAGAACATTATAATCCTGATATATTTAGTTTCAGGAGAATAGTTTTGGCTCCGGGAATTGCTTTTGTCGGTTTTGTATTTATGATTTATGCTATAATGAAAAAGTCAAAATAATCAGAGCTGTACAAGTATTATATGGAAGAATTATCTTTATTTCAGACTATAATTATAGCTATTGTAGAGGGGTTGACTGAATTTTTGCCGGTATCTTCTACTGGGCATATGATTATAACACAACATTTGTTAGGGGTTCCGAGTAGTGATTTTGTTAAAGCTTTTACAGTGATTATACAGTTTGGTGCTATATTGTCAGTGGTTGTATTGTATTGGAAGCGCTTCTTTAAATTGAATAAATGCAAAATTTTTGATACGGATATTGTTAATAATAATGATAGGTCAGCTCGGTGGATAGAGTATGGAAAACGTTTTTTGTATAAATATGATTTTTATTGGAAGCTTTTAATCGCTTTTATTCCGGCAGCTTTTTTCGGACTATTATTTAGTGACAAAATTGACGAAATGCTTGAGAGCGTAACTGTAGTTGCTGTAATGCTTGTGATAGGAGGTATTGTAATGTTATTTGTGGATAAGTGGTTTGCAAAGTCTTCTCCAAATCAAGAGATGACTCCTAAAAAGGCTTTTTGTATAGGTCTGTTCCAATGCATAGCTATGATCCCTGGTGTCTCTCGTTCAATGGCTACAATTGTCGGAGGTATGGCACAAAAAATGACACGAAAAAATGCAGCAGAATTTTCTTTTTTTCTGGCTGTACCTACTATGTTTGCTGCGACAGCATATAAACTGTTAAAATTGGTAACTTCAGAGAATGGATTACAAATTTTGCAGGATAATATAATACCTTTAATTGTTGGTAATGTTGTAGCTTTTATAGTGGCTTTTTTGGCAATAAAGTTTTTTATAAGCTTTGTCACCAAATATGGATTTAAAGCATTTGGATATTATCGTATAATAGTGGGTGGTATTATTATTGTATTTATGCTGTTGGGGTATAATTTAGAAATAGACTAATGAATTTTTTAGAAGGAGAGATACTCTATTTTAACAAACCGTTGCATTGGACTTCATTTAATCTGGTAAAACGTATACGGGCTAAGATTATATATAAGCTGAAAATAAAGAAAATAAAAGTAGGTCATGCAGGGACTCTCGATCCTTTAGCTTCTGGAGTAATGATAGTTTGTACAGGAAAAGCTACCAAGTTGATTGAGAGTTTTCAATATCAAACGAAAGAATATATAGCAACATTACGATTAGGAGCGACTACACCTTCGTTCGATTTGGAAACAGAAATCGATGAGACATTTGAGATAGAGCATATTACTCGTTCTGAAACAGAAAAAGTTTTGCAAAGTTTTGTTGGTACTATTCAGCAAGTTCCTCCAGTTTATTCTGCATGTAAAGTTGATGGACGTCGTGCCTATGATTTTGCCAGAAATGGAGAGGAAGTTATATTGAAAGCTAAGGAGTTGGTTATAGATGAAATAGAATTGCTCGAATATGCTTTACCAGAAATAAAAATTAGGGTTGTATGCAGTAAAGGAACATATATAAGGGCTTTGGCAAGGGATATAGGTCGAGCATTAGGAAGTGGAGCCCATTTGGTATCTTTGGTCCGTACTCGAGTGGGAGATGTACACCTCAAAGATTGTTATACGGTTGACCAGATTGATGGTATTATAGAGAAGGCCAGACTCGAAATGTTGGCAGAGGAAGAAAAAGAAAATATAAAAAATACAGAGATATGAAATTATCGCAGTTTAAATTTAAATTACCAGAAGATCAGATTGCAAAATATCCTGCTAAAAATAGGGATGAATCACGTCTAATGGTACTTCATCGGAATACAGGTAAAATAGAGCATCGTATCTTTAAGGAAATATTAGAGTATTATGATGATAAAGATGTATTTGTATTTAATGATACAAAAGTATTTCCTGCACGATTGTATGGAAATAAAGAAAAAACCGGAGCCAAGATAGAGGTTTTCTTGTTACGTGAATTAAATGAGGAAAATAGATTATGGGATGTCTTAGTTGACCCTGCTCGTAAGATACGTATCGGAAATAAGTTGTATTTCGGGGAAGATGATTCCATGGTTGCAGAAGTTATCGATAATACGACTTCGAGAGGCCGTACTTTACGCTTTTTATTCGATGGTACACATGAGGAGTTTAAGGATGCTCTTTATAAATTAGGAGAGACACCCTTACCTCGTTATATAAATAGGCCAGTAGAACCGGATGATGAGTTGCGTTATCAAAATATTTTTGCGAAAAATGAAGGAGCTGTCGTGGCTCCTGCTGCAGGATTACATTTTAGTAGAGAACTTTTGAAACGTATGGAAATTAAGGGTATTGAATATAATTTCTTAACGTTGCATTCTGGTTTGGGAAATTTCCGTGAAATAGATGTGGAAGATCTTACGAAACATAAAATGGATTCGGAACAAATGTTGGTAACTCAACAGCTGGTTGATTTTGTAAATAAAGCAAAAGATGAGAATCGTCAAGTTTGTGCAGTGGGAACTTCTGTAATGAGGGCAATTGAGAGTACTGTAAGCACAGATGGTCATATGAAGACTTATTCTGGGTGGACTAATAAGTTTATATTTCCTCCTTATGATTTTACAGTTGCTACGAGTTTGATTAGTAATTTTCATATGCCATTATCAACGATGTTGATGATGGTAGCGGCTTTTGGAGGTTATGACCTTGTTCTTGAAGCCTATGATGTTGCATTAAAAGAGAAGTATAGATTTGGTGCTTATGGCGATGCTATGCTTATTTTAGACAGGTAAAAAATGTCTGTTGTATATTTAGGCATAGGAACTAATTTGGGAGATAAGGAAGATAATCTCAGATTTGCTTTAGAAAATATAGAGGAACAGATAGGAAAGATTATTTCCTGTTCTGTTCCTTATGCTTCTGAAGCTTGGGGATTTGAGTCTAAAAATTCTTTTTTGAATATTGTAGTTTCAATAGAAACACAATTAGCCCCATTTGATTTATTAGACGTCACTCAGAAAATCGAAAAATTAATGGGGAGAGAAAAAAAGTCTGTTGATGGTGTATATTCTGATAGAATTATAGACATAGATATACTTCTTTATGATAATATAAAGATGAATACTGATCGTCTGATACTTCCACATCCAGGACTTAAAGATAGATTATTTTTCCAAATTCCTTTAAAAGAAATTAATCCTGATTTTTAATTATTTGTTTTTAATGTATTTTCTATCTTGTCAATCGATACCTCATTCTTCAATTCTAATAAATATAAAGTAGAAATTGCTTTTAAATCGTATATGTCGTTTTTTTTAACTATAAGGTCAAGATGTGAATTGTATTATTAATCTACTAATTTGAAATATTTTTGTAGTAAGATAATAATTGAAACTTGAAAAAGTTATATATTTGCATCATCATAATGTGGAAGGATTTGGCTGCTTGCAACCACAGAAAAAAATGCTAAAACTGCGTTACCTACCATTTGTGTTATAGCTCAGCTTTACATTTTATCTACTTCCTTACATAATATGTATATAAATAGTTTTGAGTTTATACTTATTTAAATTTGTTATTATGAATTATTTGTTCACCTCTGAATCGGTGTCTGAAGGGCATCCTGATAAAGTAGCCGATCAAATATCGGATGCTTTGCTTGATGAGTTCTTGGCTTATGATGCCAACTCGAAAGTAGCTTGCGAAACTCTGGTAACTACCGGACAGGTAGTATTGGCAGGAGAGGTAAAATCATCGGCCTATGTTGACCTTATGGAGGTCGCTCGCCGAGTAATTAATCGTATTGGATATACTCGTAGTGAATATAAGTTTGAAGGAGATTCCTGTGGTGTATTTTCTGCTATTCACGAGCAGTCTGCTGATATTAATCGAGGTGTTGAGCGTGAAGATGAAATGAATCAGGGAGCTGGAGATCAAGGAATGATGTTTGGTTATGCATCTAATGAGACCGATAATTATATGCCTATTTCTCTGGATTTATCACATTTGTTGCTAATAGAATTAGCTGCTATCCGTCGCGAAGGGAAAGTCATGACATATTTGCGTCCTGACTCTAAATCTCAGGTGACAATTGAATACAATGATGCTCATACGCCTGTGAGGGTACATACTATTGTTATATCTACGCAACATGATGATTTTATTACACCTGAAAATAATTCTTTAGAAGCTCAGGCAAAAGCTGACGAAGAAATGTTGCGTATTATTTATAGTGACGTAAAGAATATTCTTATTCCTCGAGTAATAGCTTTGTTACCAAAACGAGTTCAAGCTCTTTTCGATGAGAATCTTATTCTGCACGTAAATCCTACGGGTAAATTTGTAATCGGAGGACCGCATGGAGATACAGGTCTTACCGGACGTAAAATTATTGTTGATACCTATGGAGGTAAAGGTGCTCATGGGGGAGGTGCTTTTTCAGGGAAAGACCCTTCGAAAGTTGACCGTTCGGCAGCTTATGCTGCGCGCCATATAGCTAAGAATATGGTTGCTGCTGGAGTTTCAAATGAAATGTTGGTACAAATATCTTATGCTATAGGTGTTGCTCAACCAGTCAGTGTTTTTGTAGATACATATAATAAGTCAAATGTTGATATGAGTGATGCTGAGATTGCGTCTAAGATAACTGAAATATTTGATTTAAGACCGAGAGCTATAGAAAAACGATTGAAGTTAAGGAATCCTATCTATGAGGAAACAGCAGCATATGGGCATATGGGAAGAAAGCCTCAAACAATAGTGAAAACATTTACTTCAAAATATGAACCTGTTCCATTAACGCGTGAGGTGGAGTTATTTACATGGGAAAAACTTGATTATGTAGATACAATTAAGAAAGCGTTTAATTTATAGAAAATATAATATAAGGGATAATTATTGGAGAATACTTGTATATAGTATTCTCCTTTTATTTTATGTACTTGTCTAATTTGTCTTTTTATTTTGATACTGAATGTAAAAGGCGTAAATTTGCGTATATATCTCCAAATCTGAAATATATGAGTAGAATTATTTATATATGTTTTATCGTTACAACAATGTTTATGTCATCAGCTTGTAGTGATAAAAAAAATTATACTATAGAAGCTAAGATAGTCAATTTAGAAGGTAAGCCTATCTATGTAATTCAAGATAAATATAATGAAGGTTTTAAATTAGATACCTTGCAACCAGATAACAACTTTTTCAGGTTAAAGGGTTCTTCCAATTCTTTAACGTCTGTACGATTATATTTTAATGATAAAACGGAATTGATGAGTTTGTATTTGAAGAATGGAGATCATATTACGTTAGAAGGGGATGCAAATAAGCCTTTTGAAATTGCAATAAAGGGTAATAGAATAAATGAGGAAATAGGTGATTTTAGAAAGAGGAATAGTTTGGTACTTGAACGTTTACGAGAAAAAGAAAAGAATTTTGTTACACATTGGAACAAACCGGAATATAGCCAATCAATAAAACAGTTAAGAGCGTCTTTGCAGAAAGATGCCATTGCTTTTATCCAAGAACATAAATCTTCTCTGTCGTCTTCTATTTTGATATATGAATATTTATTAGATATTGATAATTATGCATTTTGTGATTCTTTGTTGAAAACACTATCTCCAGATGCAAAGCCTGTAAACTTGCAAGCAAAAATGGAAGTAATATTTTCTAAAATTTTAAAGAGCAAAATAGGAACCTCTCTCCCCTATTTTACTTTACGAAATGAAAATGATTCAATAATATATTCAACATCTTTTAATGGTAAACCTACTATTATTACTTGCTGGTCAATAGATGATACACTTAGTATGAAGGAAATGCGTTATCAGAAAAATTGGTATAAAGAACTCGACAGAAAAGATTATAATATGGTAGGTATATCTTTTGATATGGATGTGAATGCATGGAAGAATCGTTTAAAAACAGATTCTTTAAGTTGGAAACAAGTAAGATTGCCAGAAGGATGGAATTCTCCTTGGGTAAAAAATAGTGGCATTGTTCAGATTCCTTATACATTAGTTCTTGATAAAAGAGGTAAAATTATAGCGCGTAATTTGCAAGGAAGTATATTACAAGATTACTTAATAAAGATGTTGGAGGAGGAAGATAGTTTAAAACAACAGAAGGATAATAGGAAATAGTATATTTATAATAGAAAGAACCTTTTTTAGTTGTATATTTTGTTTTAAAAATGTTAGTTAAAGTTTTTGCCGCGGCAGTGCAGGGTATAGATGCACTGATTGTAACGATAGAAGTGAATTGCTCTAATGGTATTCGTTTTTTTATGGTGGGATTACCAGATACTGCCGTAAAAGAGAGTCATGAACGTATAGTCTCTGCATTGCAGCATAATGGATATAAATTTCCTCGTAGGCAAATTATTATAAATATGGCTCCTGCTGATATTAAAAAAGAGGGTTCGGCATATGATCTTCCTTTAGCTATTGGGATATTAGCTTCAGCGGAGATGGTTTCTAATGAAAAATTAGGTCAGTATATGTTGATGGGTGAGCTCTCTCTTGATGGCTCTATACTTCCTGTAAGAGGCATATTACCGATAGCTATTAAAGCTCGGGAAGAAGGCTTTACAGGACTTATTGTACCTAAAGCTAATGTTATGGAAGCAGCTGTTGTGAATAACTTGGATGTATATGGTGTCGAAAATATAAAAGAAGTTATAGATTTCTTTAATGGTGAAGTTGATTTGACTCCTACTATTATTGATACCAGAGCAGAGTTTTATAAAAAGCAACAGAATTTTGATCTTGATTTTGCAGATGTGAAGGGTCAAGAGAATGTAAAAAGAGCATTAGAAGTTGCTGCTGCAGGGGGACATAATCTTATTATGGTAGGGCCTCCGGGAGCTGGGAAATCTATGATGGCTAAGCGAATTCCGTCTATTTTACCTCCTCTTACTCTTCAAGAGGTATTAGAGACGACAAAGATACATTCTGTTGCCGGTAAGATGGGTAGTAGTACGTCTTTATTAACTCAAAGGCCTTTTCGATCTCCACATCATACTATTTCCAGTGTTGCTTTGGTTGGCGGAGGAGCTTATCCTCAACCAGGAGAAATTTCTTTAGCACATAATGGAGTACTTTTTTTGGACGAACTTCCTGAGTTTTCAAGGCAGGTATTAGAAGTAATGAGGCAGCCATTGGAAGACCGTAAGATAACGATATCGAGAGTTAAATATTCTATAGAATATCCGGCAGGGTTGATGTTGGTAGCATCTATGAATCCGTGTCCTTGTGGATATTATAATCATCCGGAAAAGAAATGTATTTGTCCTCCGGGAGCAGTATTGAAATATCTTAATCGTATATCAGGTCCATTACTTGACCGTATTGATATACAAATTGAAATTGTGCCTGTCCCGTTTGAAAAAATATCGGATACTCGTCCTGCTGAGTCGAGTGCAGCTATTAGGGAGCGTGTCATTAAGGCTCGGCAGGTTCAGGAAATACGTTTTAAAAATATTTCGGGAGTATATTGTAATGCACAGATGAATACAAAATTGTTGAATGAATTTGCAGAGCCGGATAGTGCAGGAAAAGAACGATTGAAAGCTGCTATGGTGAGATTTAATCTTTCGGCAAGAGCTTATGATCGAATTTTAAAAGTTGCTCGTACGATAGCTGATTTGGAAGGTAGTAAGAATATTCAAGTAAATCATATTTCAGAAGCAATTAGTTATCGAAATCTTGATCGGGAAAATTGGGCAGGGTAAGAATTACTACCGATTTTTAAATATAGCATTTTTAGTGTACTTAGAGGTAATTTATTGTATCAAAGAGGAAAAGTAGTCGACACCAATGATAATAAGATAATATCTAAGAAATTTACCTATCAACATTGAAATGTTTACAAGTAAGGCATTAGCTCTCATTAAACCTAATCCCACAATGATTAAATCACCTATTCCGGGAAGAAAAACAAAAAATGCCATTAGTGCACCTTTCCCTTGAAGCCATTTTTGAGTTTTTTCTAATTTTTCGTGTTTTATACGAAGATATTTTTCTATCCATTCTATTTTTCCAAGGTGTCCTATATAATAACAGGTAACCCCACCTAACCAGTTTCCTGCCGTAGCTGTCAGAAGACATCCCCATGGATGAAACCCAGCTACTAATAATATTCCTAGTACGACTTCTGAACTTAGAGGGATTATACTACCAGATAGAAAAGCCGAAAGAAAAAGTCCTATATATCCCCATTCACTTAATCCTGCAATAAATTCCATAAAAATAGTAAGAAATATAAAGTGAGTATTATATAAAATAATACAATTGTAGGCTTATTTTTTGTATTAGTGAAAAAATGAGCAGCTTGTAACGCAATACATGTATTTAATACAGGCAAATAAATATTACTTTCATTAAAATGAATGATAATGGCTATAATTGCAACAATTAGCAATATATTAATAAATCCATTATAGGCTCGAGTTCTGGTTTTATCATTAAAATTGTTATAGAGATTGTTTATAATACTGATTATACCTAAAACTATTGTGGGGAAAATATATAATAATTGAGTATAATTCAGACATTGCAATTCATATATATGATTTTCTGATAATGGAACAAAGAGGTTTTCAGAGTATAAAGTTATTCCGAATATCCAATGTGCACTTAAAATGAGCCAACCAACTGTTATTAATCCTAATAGGGTTGCAACGAATGTTTTTCCAGTTAGAGACCTCATCTGATACATTCCTATCCAAAATATGGGCATTAAATATATAAATGGACTCCAGAACAAAGTGCCGAATCCTATATAAAGGGATAACCCGAAGGCGTGGCGTTGTGTTTGTTCTTTTTGGTATGACGAGAATAAGGTAAATAAAGAAAGAATCAGTATGAAAGATAATAAATTACCTAAGTTCAAAGTGGAAGTTAGGCTGGGATTGCTTCCTTCTAATAAAAGAAAAAAGAGTAAAGGAAATAAAGTCCTGGATCTGATTAGAGCAAAAATACTATTCATTCTTTGTAATAGTAGAGCGCAGAATAGTATAATCACAGTATTGATTACATTACATAATAGAGGTGATAGCTTCCACAAATCTTGATTTGGTAGTATAAGACTGTGGTTGCTAATATTCTCAATAACAGGTATAAACCTGAAAGAAAGAAATACAGCAACCAGAAAAACACCGACACTTAAATATATAATTATATTATTATCGGCCAGTTTATTTAGATGGTCGTCTCTCAAACTATTCGTATATTTTATAAGTCAGAACCTATATCGGAACGAAAATATTTACCTTCGAATGTTATGGTTTCTGCATTTTTGAATGAAATTGAGAGGGCTTCATTTTTGTTATTGCCATAAGAACTTATAGCGATAACCCGACCTCCATTAGTTATGGTTTCTCCATTTTTGTTTGTTGTGCCTGCATGGAAGATAATACTATCTTTTATTTTGTCAAGTCCGGAAATAATTTTTCCTTTCTCATAATTTCCGGGATATCCTCCAGAGACCAACATTACTGTAACTGCAGAACGGGGATCAATCTCCAAAGTGCGATTGTCCAGATTTTCTTCAGCAACACCTTCTAATAAATCTACTAAATCTGATTTTATACGAAGCATTACCACTTCTGTTTCAGGGTCTCCCATTCGTACATTATACTCAATTACCATGGGTTCATTGTTTACTTTGATTAACCCTAAAAAGATGAATCCTTTATAGTCTATATTTTCGGATTGAAGTCCGGTTATTGTAGGTTTTACGATACGTTCTTCTACTTTTTGCATGAATAATTTATCTGCGAATGGTACGGGAGAAACGGCTCCCATGCCTCCAGTATTCAGTCCGGTATCCCCTACTCCTATTCTTTTGTAATCTTTTGCTTCTGGTAATATTTTATAAGATTTTCCATCAGTGAGTACGAATACAGAGCATTCGATTCCTGAAAGAAACTCTTCGATGACAACGGTACGACTTGCGTCACCGAACATACCTGCCAGCATTTTTTTTAATTCAGCTTTAGCCTCTTTTAAATCCTCTATAATTAATACACCTTTACCTGCAGCCAGTCCATCAGCTTTTAAGACATAAGGAGCTTTTAGAGTATCAAGAAAAGCATATGCTTCATTTATGTTATCAGCAGTAAAACTGGCATATCGAGCAGTAGGAATATGATGACGCATCATAAATGCTTTTGCAAAGTCTTTGCTACCTTCGAGTTGGGCTCCTTTACATGATGGTCCAATAACAGGGATGTGTTTTATAGAATCATCATTTTTAAAATAATCGTATATACCCTTTACAAGTGGGTCTTCTGGCCCTACAATAACCATATCGATATGATTATCTAAAACAAATGTTTTTATAGATACGAAATCTGTGGCTTTGATATTTACATTAGTTCCACAAAGTGCTGTTCCGGCGTTTCCTGGAGCGATATATAGTTTTCCAAGTTTTGGGCTTTGTTTTATTTTCCAAGCTAAAGCATTTTCTCGGCCACCTGAGCCTAACAAAAGTATATTCTTTGTTTCCATTGTTATATCATTTTATTTTAAGTGATCATCAAAGTAACGAGCAATTATTTCATGTAGATGTACTCTATCTGGTCCAATAACGTTATGGACGTGTCCCGGGTATACAAAATAATCAGGATAAGTGCGATTTTTAATACAACTTTTTAAGAAACTAAGGCTATTTTGCCATACAACGACTGGATCTTCATCACCATGTATGAGGAGTAATCTTCCTTTTAAGTTTTTAGAAAAATTGTTTAGATTAGAGTTTTTATATCCCTCCGGATTGTTTTGAGGGGTTCCCATATAACGTTCTCCATACATAATTTCATAGAAAGACCAATCTATAACAGGACCGCCGGCTACCCCTGTTTTAAATATTTGGGGATAATGAGTCAATAAATATGTAGTCATAAAACCTCCAAAACTCCATCCATGTACACCGATTCGGTCTGTATCGACAAATGGTTGTTTTTTTAAAAATTCGATACCGGTTATTTGGTCTTCTGATTCTATTTTTCCAAGTTGTCGGTGAGTTATGTTTTCAAATTCTAATCCTCTGTTGGCTGAACCTCTATTGTCTAATGTGAAGACAATGTATCCTTTTTGGGCCATATAAATGTCAAATCCTCTGACATCCCATTTCCATGAATTTTTTATCATTTGTGCATGTGGCCCTCCGTAAACGTATACAATTACTGGATATTTGTGATTTGGGTCGAAATTTAAAGGTTTTACCATTCGGAAATACAGGTCGGTACTGTCATCGTTTGCTTTTATAGTCCCTGTTTCAATTTGGGGATAATTATAATTTTTGTAAGGATCTTCTGCTGAAAATATTTTATGCTTTTTCCCTGATTTTGTATCAATAAATTGTTGTATAAGAGGTGTATTATGGTTACTGTATTGGTCGATTATGTATTGTCCAGAAGTATCTGCTATGATTTTATGGACACCATGTTCTGTTGTGAGAGGTGTTCTTTTGCCATTTGTTATATTTACAACATAAAAATTTGTTTCTAAAGGAGATGATTCGGTACTTCCTATATATACAGTATTTTTTTTGTTATCAGGTATATATATACTAGTAACTTCCCAAGGACCTTGTGTCAGTTGACGTATTAGTTTACCAGAAGTGTTATAAAGATAGATGTGTCTGTATCCGTCACGACGGCTCAATAATAAAAACTGGTCTGATTTTCCTGGAATAAATGTTAAGGGAAATTCAGGCTCTGTATATTTCGCATGGGTTTCAGTAAAAAGAATTCGTAGCCTTTCTCCAGTTTCGCTGCTGTAAGCAACAAGTCGACATGTATCTTGCTGGCGATTGAGTTCTTGAAGATAAATTTCTTTTTCGTCAGGAGACCATGTCAGATTTGTTAAATATCGTTCTTCTGGAGCACCTGTTTTCAGGTAAATAGTTTCGTTTGTTTCTGGTCGGTAAATCCCAATACTGGTCGTATGACTTTTTTGTCCAGCCATAGGATATTTTATAGGATGAGATTGTGCAATAATATTGGTTGAGATATTTACAATCGGGTACTCGGCAACATTACTTTCATCCATTCTGTAAAAAGCAAGTGCATTTCCTTGAGGAGACCAGAATGTCCCTTTTTTCTGCCCGAATTCATTACGGTAAATATAATTAGAGCCATAAGATATATTCTTGTCTGAATCTTTGGCAATACAGATACGTTTACCATTTTTAGTCAATAGGTATAATCCGTTTCCTTGTGTAAATGCATAGCATTCTTTTTGGGGATTATAATCTGTATTTTCATCTTCGTGATTGAAAGTATAGAGATTGTTTATTTTTTTATTGTCCGGTGAAAAGTCGAAAATATAATTTTTGTAACTGATGCGTACAACAAGACCTTTTGCTGTATTCTGTATTGAGAAAGAAGGAATTTGTTTTAATTGAGGTATTCCATAATTTTTTACAATTTGGTTAAGGTTTTCGGTAGTGAACCATATTTTTTTTTCAAAATTTTTATCTGGAAAAACCTTATATACGGTGTCATTTAAAAGATATATGTAATCATTGCCATAGAAGTTCAATAATTTTGGTGCTTTAAACTGAGGAGATAAGCGTGCGTATTGTTTACCGCCCGGAACTAAATGCTCGAATGTGAGATTTTTCTTTTGGGCCATAGTCGGTATGCTGATAATGATTGATAAAATAAAATATATAAGCTGTTTCATTTTATGGTTCTTGCATCTTATTATACATCAATTATTTCGTATAGAGTAAAATATCAATATACTGAATGGTCATTTATGCTTTTTTCTGCCGTCAAAAGACCTATCATTAGTTTTACTGTTTTTATCTCTGAAATGATTTCCTCGTTGCTTAAAAGAAGAAAAGTGATTTCTTTTTTTGAAAGATTTATCATCAAGTTCATCATTATAGGGTTTTCTTTTCTTCTCTTTTAACTTTTTTTCCCGTTCAATATTTTTATCTCGTAATTTTTTCCATCCGGGACGATTATCTACTGTCGGGTCTTCTATAGACGGAAGCTTGAATGTAACAAATTTTTCTAAGGCTTCTTCTCCATGCAGTATTTCAGGTTTTTGTTTACCTCTTTTGATATTTTCCTTATCGGTAGATTTTTTTAAATTGGTTTGATATTTGAATCTAAAAGACGGAACTTTATCTTCTTTTTGTTTTTCACGAAATCCTCCTGTTTCCCGTTTAAAGTCATTGTATTTACCACTGAAGATTTCATATTTACGGTATTGACACTCCAAAGCTCCGTTCATTAATTCTAATTTCAATGCCGGTTTTAATCCTATTTTATCAAAACATTCTTCCCGATAGCTGATTATCCATGCGTCGTATCCTTTAAATACATGTTTGAGACGCTCTCCTATCATTTCATATAGGCCCAATAGGTCTTGGCTCGAAATACGTTCTCCATAAGGAGGATTTGTCACCAATATACCGCTTTCTGGGGCTTCTTCATATCGTTGAAAAGGTAAAACTTTTAAATCGATGTATTTTGACATTCCAGCACTTTTTATATTACGTTCGGCTATAGCTATAGCTTTAGGGGAAATATCCGATCCGAATATTTTGTATTCGAACGTTTTTTCCATGCTGTCATCGTTATAGAGTTTGTCAAATAGTTCTTCATCATAGTCGTTCCAACGTTCGAAGGCAAAATCTTTACGATATATTCCGGGTGCCGTGTTGGTAGCAATCATTGCAGCTTCTATTAATAGAGTCCCTGAGCCGCACATAGGATCTATAAAATTTTTTTCACCTCTCCATCCTGTTTTTAATATCATTCCGGCAGCTAATACTTCGTTTATAGGAGCTTCAGTTTGTTCTACACGGTAACCTCTTTTATGTAATGATTCTCCAGAGCTGTCAAGTGACAATGTACAATTATGTTGTGATATATGTAAATTTAATATGATATCAGCATTATTGATACGTACAGATGGTCGATTTCCTGTTTTTTCGGAAAAGTAATCAGCAATAGCATCTTTTGTACGATATGTAACAAACTTAGAATGTTTAAATTCTTCGGAATAGACAACCGAATCGATAGCAAATGTCTGACTTGGAGAGAGATATTTATCCCAATTGAATTCTTTAATTTTTTCGTATACTTCGTCGGTATTGTTTGCTGTGAATTGATAGATTGGCTTTAGTATTCTTAAAGCAGTACGGAGTTGTAAATTAGATTTGTATAAGAGTTCTTTATCTCCGATAAAAGAGACCATACGACGTCCAATCTCTATATTTTCACCTCCTAAAATAGATATTTCCTCAGCCAAGACATCTTCTAATCCTTGGAATGTTTTTGCTATAATTTCGAATTTCTCGTTTTTCACTTGAATTACTGTTTGGTAGACATATTATAATTATTGTCGGGCTTTACTTTGCATTACTCGGGCTCCGGCAGGTACATCTTCTGTTACCCATATATTGCCTCCTATAGTTGCTCCCTCTCCTATTGTTATTCGGCCTAATATCGAAGCATTAGAATATATGATAACATTATCCTTGATAATAGGATGGCGAGGTATACCTTTTATAGGATTACCGTTTTCGTCTAAAGGAAAACTTTTGGCACCCAATGTGACTCCTTGGTAGATTTTTACATTATTACCTATAATTGCTGTCGCACCAATTACTACGCCAGTACCATGGTCTATAGTAAAGTAACTGCCTATAGTGGCTGCCGGGTGTATATCTATACCCGTTTCTGAATGAGCCATTTCAGATATCATACGAGGAATTAAAGGGACACCTAATTTTAATAATTGATGGGCTATTCGATGATTACTGATAGCACGAATGGCCGGATAACAGAAAATGACTTCTCCATAACTTTCAGCAGCTGGGTCTCCATTGTAAGCGGCTATGACATCTGTTGTCAATATTTTGCGTAGTTCGGGTAAACTCTTTAGGAATTCAGCGGCTATTTTTACAGCTTCCTCCCGCATGCCTTCAAGACTAACATATTTAGTCCGATCGCAGATAAAGCATAATCCTGCAAGAATTTGTTCTGAAAGCAATTCGTATAATTTTTCGGTATTTATTCCCAAATAATAAGTTATATTGCGCCTATTTACATTGGAGTGTCCGAAATAACCAGGAAAGAGTAATGAACGGCATAATTTTATAATTTCATGTAGAATAGTTTCGGAAGGATAAGGTTCTCCTTCGTGGTGTTGAAGGCATAATAATTTTACTGACTCGTATTCCGAAAGTTCGGTTACTGTTGATGTAATTATTTCCGAATATTTATGCAGGTTCATTCCCCCTATTTATTAAAAGTTAGCCTAAATTGCAAAGTTAAAAATTCTTATGGATATTTTACTGGAAAAGTGAAAAAGAAAATAAACGAAAGTACACTTTTATTTATATCGATATATCTTTGTACCCATAATTAAAATTATTGTAATGGAACCTATACATAAGATTAATAAAGTCGAAATTAGAAATTTGCAAATTTCTGATTATGTACAATTATCACAATCATTTCGTCGGGTGTATTCGGATGGTTCGGATACATTTTGGACTCATAAACAAATAGAGAAACTAATACAGATTTTTCCTGAAGGACAATTTGTTACAGTAGTAGATGAAAAGATAGTGGGATGTGCTTTGTCTTTAATTGTCGACTATGATTTAGTAAAAAATGATCATACATACGCAAAAGTTACGGGGAACGAGACATTTTCTACTCATAATCCTAATGGTAATATTTTGTATGGAATAGAAGTATTTATTCATCCTGATTATCGGGGGTTACGTTTAGGTCGACGCATGTATGATTATCGTAAAGAGTTGTGTGAACGACTTAATTTGAAAGCTATAATGTTTGGTGGTCGTATACCTAATTATCATAAATATGCTGATGTTATGCGTCCAAAAGAATATATACAGCAGGTAAAGATGAAGGAAATTTATGATCCGGTCCTTACATTCCAGCTTTCGAATGATTTTCATGTGCGTAAAGTAATGACTAATTATTTGCCCAATGATGAGGAGTCGAAACATTTTGCTACATTATTACAATGGGATAATATATATTATACGCCACCGACATCAGAATTTAAAGTAACAAAACCTACTGTTCGGTTAGGTCTTGTCCAGTGGCAGATGCGGTCGTATAAAAGTATAGATGATGTATTTGAGCAAGTTGAATATTTTGTAGATGCTGTATCGGATTATAAAAGTGATTTTGTTCTTTTTCCAGAATATTTCAACGCGCCTTTAATGGCTGAATTTAATCATTTGGGAGAATCTGAAGCAATTCGAGGATTGGCTCAGTATACCGAAGATATGCGAGATCGTTTTATAAATCTGGCTATTAGCTATAATATAAATATTATAACAGGAAGTATGCCTTTGATAAAAGACGGAGGGTTGTATAATGTGGGCTTCCTGTGTCGTAGAGATGGAAGTTACGATATGTATGAGAAAGTACATGTTACTCCGGATGAAGCGAAGAGTTGGGGACTTTCAGGTGGAAATATTGTAAAGACTTTTGATACAGATTGTGCTAAAATCGGTGTTTTGATTTGCTATGATGTAGAATTTCCCGAATTATCTCGTATTATGGCAGAGCAAGGCATGCAGATTTTGTTTGTTCCATTTTTAACTGATACACAGAATGCATATTCTCGGGTTCGAGTCTGTGCTCAGGCACGAGCTATTGAGAATGAATGTTTTGTTGCTATAGCAGGTTCTGTTGGTAATTTGCCCCGTGTACATAATATGGATATCCAGTATGCCCAATCAGGAGTATTTACTCCTTGTGATTTTGCTTTTCCTACAGATGGAAAAAGGGCAGAGGCTACACCTAACACGGAAATGATATTGATTTCAGATGTTGATTTAGATTTACTTAATGAGTTGCATACTTACGGTAGTGTGCGCAATCTTCGTGATCGCCGCCATGATTTATATGATTTGCGTTTGAAGAAGAAAGCGGAGTAGGCTTTTTTATGTATTAAAATATTTATAAACATATAAGCATTGTTCATATGCTTATATGTTTTTTTATTGAATTATTTAGTATCAATATTGATTCAGGCCCCATGTTGAATATTAAGTCGATGATACTCATGTCGGGAATAAATCCATATTTGTCTTTAAAGACTTGATAATATTTTAAAGGTATAAATTCTTTATCATTGGAGTGTTTGGGATGTATGGTTTCTCTGAAATCTTTCTCTTTGGATGTAAATGTTATTTTATATTGATTTGTGAAATGAATGTCGGGGGAGATGTTAAGCCATTCACATATTGTACTTAAGAGTTCACTGTTGAAGTCGAGTAGAAAATATCCTTTCAAATTCTTTTTATAAAATGGGAGTAAATCATCCTGATAATACTCGAAAAATGGTGTAGATCCATAAGCTGAGACAATCGCATTCCAATGTAGGTGCTGCCAATTATCGTGGTCAGATATGCGTATATCTTTATCTGGGGACTTTGATTGTAGAGGTTTTATGATAGGTATGGAAAGAGGCATAATACCGTTTGCACCTATAATGTTACAGCGGTTTCGGTAGGTCTGTTTTGTGTAGTTACTATATATTTCTATTTCAATTTGATTATAATGATATAATTTACTGAAATATGATATTGGAGGTAGATATGCTGTTGATAAGTAGGCTATGTCATACATTTTAGTCAATAGTTTTGAATATACGGTTATACCTTAATGCTTTGTAAAATGGTCGTTGGGGGTCAAAGGAAAAGCAGATAAATGCCCCTTTTCCTATAACATGAGAATGTGGCACAGCTCCGAATGTGCGAGAGTCTGTTGCTTTTTCTCTATTGTCTCCCATAATCCAATAATAAGGTTGAGTGAAGCGGGAATAGTATATTTCTTTACCGTTTTCGAACAAATGATTGCCTTTTTTAATAATACTGCGTCCTTCATGGATGACAAGAAGCGGATAAATTAAGTTTATATTTTTAGGTGTAATTTGCACCGGTTCATCAACACGAGGTAATATGATTGTAAAATTATTTCGCTTTAAGTGTATGGGAATAAGTATAGTATTGGTATTGTAAAAAGATTGTATCTGGGCGGCTTGATACTTTGGGAAAAAACGGATTCGGTTTCCCTTGATGGTTTCAAACCCGGGGTCTGCAATTTTTAATTGTCGTAATATACTTTGAAATTTATACTCTAAAGAATCTGGTATCAAGTATGATTCTTTTGCATGAGGGGGCTGTGCAATTTCTCTCCTGTTGATATAAAGATGCCCGTTATACATGCGCACTGTGTCTCCAGGCAATCCGACACACCGGCCTATGGCAATTTTTCTCCTGTCTATAGGGATGGAGAGATTTTTGATATCCGGTCGGTTGAAGACAATAATATCATTTCGTTTTACTTCCTTTGGGAAAATACGGTAGTAGGGAAAATACGGGATTGAAGAATATGACTTCATCTTTGTTCCAGTAATGGAGTCTTGAAAGAAGGGGACAGCAATTGGGGTTTGAGGTAATCTTAGCCCGTAGCTCCATTTATTTATAAATAAATTATCTCCACCTAATAAAGATTCTTCCATTTGGTTATGAGGAATGCGATATAATTCAACCCATATATTTCTAATAAGCCATACAGTTATCAGAATCATGAGAATCAGTTTCCAATTGATTTTTATTCTTTTCTTCACAATTGTATTCCTGTATAGTCTGAGAATTGATTATTCTCGTCCAACCGATTTGAAAAGACGATTAAAACGAATCCATCCATCAAACCATTTTCTATCCTTATCCAAGGACAGCCATACGAACAATGGTTTACCAACAATATGATCTTCTGGAACAAATCCCCAAGAACGACTATCGGCCGAGTTGTCCCTATTATCTCCTAACATAATGTAGTAATCCATTTTAAAGGTATATTGATTCGTTTCTTTATCGTTGATATAAATTTTATCATTTTTGATAGCGAGACTATTACCTTCGTAGTTTCTTATCACACGTTCATATATAGGTAAATTTTCTAAAGTCAAGTTTAATGTTGCGCCCCGCTTGGGAATCCATATGGGACCATAGTCGGAACGAGTCCAATTTTCGTTATATCCTAAAGGATATGTTTCTCCTCCAAATTCACCCGGTTCTCCTTTAATTTGAGTAATAAAGTTATATCCTTTTACTTTGTTCAAAGCTTTTTGTGTTAAAGGTAATCGATAAACGGGATTGAAGCTTCCGTCAGCATTCGGAGTGAATCCAAGGTAGCTCAATATTTGATTGTAATTGGCGTCATCATTTATTAAATATCTGTCATCTACACTTACATCCAAGTCTCTGAAATTTTGTTCTCCTAATCGTACACCATTGGTCATAACATAATAGTTGAGCTGCATATTTTCAGGGTTTTTAAGTTTTTTCCCATCGATATAGACTTGATTATTGATGACTTGGAAGGTGTCGCCGGGCATTCCAATACATCGCTTTACATAATTTTCCCGACGGTCTACGGGCCGAAAAACTATCTCTCCAAATATATCTTTATTCCTGTTGACAACCTCTCGACCTTCTCGGTAACAAAGGGTGTAATAATCTGGATTTTGTATTTTTAAGGCGACAGTATCTCCGGCTGGAAAGTTGAAAACGACAATGTCGTTACGTTGTACAGTACCGGTTCCTTTCAATCGGTGATAAGGCCATTGGGGTTTTTCAATATATGATTTTGTATTGATTATGGGAAGGGTATGTTGGGCAAGAGGGAAGGATAGGGGAGTGTTGGGAACACGAGGTCCGAAGCTTAGTTTGCTAACAAACAAATAGTCTCCCACCAATAAAGATTTTTCTAAAGAGGAAGAGGGTATTTTATAGTTTTGAAAGAAAAAGGTGTTGATAAGGTATACAGCAACTAAGGCGTATAAGATGGCATCTACCCATTCCATTGTTTTTCTGAATGTTTTATTTTTGGATTTTCGCCAGAATCCCCAAGGTATGTATCGGGTAAGATATATATCGACAAAAAGGATAAGTAGGAGCAATACGGTATAATTATTTAACCATATGGCAAATCCTACTAAAATTAATGAAGCCAAACCAAAACGTATCCACCGTGAAATAGGTATTCCGTGGAAAGGGCATTTCTTTGGGGATTCCTGTCTTGATTTTATATTATTATGGGGTTGATTTTCCATTTTTTCCTTTGTTTTTAATTAAAACTTAAGCATGTCTTGCATAGTCAAAAAACCTTTTTTACCACATGTAAATTCTGCTGCGATAACTGCACCGAGAGCAAAGCCTGCCCGACTTTTTGCGTCATGTGTAATTTTTATCGTATCTACATCCGACTCATAAATAACAGTATGTATTCCGGGAATCTCTCCTTCTCGTATGGATTTTATTTCTATTTCGTCGTCTTTAGCATCTTGATTTCCAGTCCATTTGTTTTTTCTTCCGATTGTTTTAATTATATCTTCTGCTAAAGTTATGGCTGTTCCACTGGGTGCATCTAATTTATGAATATGGTGGGTTTCTTCTATTTTTACCTGATACGAGGGAAAGCCCTTCATTATTTTTCCTAAGTATTTGTTCACGGCAAAGAAAATATTCACTCCCAAACTGAAATTTGATGCGTAAAAGAATGTTGCGCCATTTTCGCAAGCGTTTTTTATTTCCGGTAAGTGTTCGAGCCATCCAGTGGTTCCGGATACTACAGGAACATGGGCCTCAAAAGCTTTGCGATAATTTTGTATTGCAACTGTAGGCATGGTAAACTCTATGGCAACATCCGCACTTTTGAAAGCTTCAGATGTAAAATCATTTTGGTTGTCGACATCGATAATACTTACAATTTTATGCCCTCTGGATAGGGCTATTTTTTCTATTGTACGGCCCATTTTGCCGTATCCTATCAGTGCTAATTTCATTTTTTACAAATTCTGTTTAAAAACATCAGTACCCTTCTTCTCAGATTCGAAGATATAGTTTATCTTGCAAATATAATGAAAGTCAATTGATTTTTCAGATATAAAAGGTTCATTTTATGGAAAAGCTGATGTATTATATTTGGTTGCATCGTTTATTTTCGGCAAAAGAATTGAAGACAACAGATGGGTTACGAGTACAGGTGATTGACCCTGGACGGCAAAATACAGATTCCGGACCAGATTTTTTTAATGCTAAAATTAAAATTGGAGAGAAATTGTGGGCGGGTAATGTAGAGATACATCAACGCTCATCTGATTGGTTGCGACATAATCATCAGCAGGATAAAGCATACGATTCTGTTATATTACATGTTGTGGAAAAAGCTGATTGTGAGATTTTTCGTATGAATGGGGAACCTATTCCCCAACTTGAGATGGAGTGTTCTCCACGCTTTCGAGAGGACTATGTGCGTTTGGTGCAGCGTGATGCTTTTTTACCTTGCGGTCACCGTTTGGCCGAATTGCCTCCTCTTCTTTTGCCTGATTGGATAGGTGCTCTTTCGATTGAAAGGTTGCAGCAGAAATCGGATCGTATATTGAACTGGTTAGACATGTATAAAGGGAGTTGGGAAGACGTTTGTTATATTACATTTTCCAGAACATTAGGTTTCGGAACAAACAGTGATACATTTGAACGTTTGGCCCGCAGTTTGCCCCTTTTATTTATGCAAAAACATGCTGATTCATTATTCCAGATTGAAGCTTTTCTTTTTGGACAAGCTGGTCTTTTAGAACGAGAGGTATGTGGGGATGATGTTTATTATAATCGCTTGTGTGATGAATATGCATTTTTAAAAAATAAATTTGGTTTAACTCCGATTAATGGTGACAGTTGGAAGTTTTTCCGATTACGGCCAGCAAATTTTCCTCATCAGCGGATTGCAATTCTTGCTCAAATTATACATCAAGGTTTTTCTTTATTTTCTCAGATTTGTGAAAGAAAGGAAGAGAAGGAATTTCGGGATATTTTTCATTTTCGATTGAGTGGATATTGGGATACCCATTATGCATTTGGACAGCAATCTCCTTCTGTGATAAAAGTTTTAGGGAATACGGCAATTGATATAATCTTGATAAATACTGTGGCTCCATTGTTGTATAGTTATGGTATAAAAGTGGGTAGTGATTTATATTGTGACCGGGCTTTATTTCTTTTGGAGTCTTTACGTCCTGAAGAAAATATGATTATTCGTCAGTTTCGTGAGGTTGGAATTCAAACTAAGAATGCATTAGAAAGTCAAGCTTTGATTCAATTACATAAAATATATTGTGATTCCCGTAAATGTCTTTATTGTCGTATAGGTCATAAACTATTATCTCAAATGGCTCTGAAATAATGTTTTTTCATACCTTTGCCTGGGTTTTCAAAAGATATTAAGGTAGAAAGTTATGACTAAGCAGGCGAGAAGTTTTGCTGCAGGAGGTACTGCATTTTCTGTTTTATTGGCTTTAGGTTTGAGCCATATGTTGAATGATACATTACAAACTCTTATTGCAGCTATTTATCCACTGATAAAACAATCATTGACTCTGTCGTTTTCTCAAATAGGACTAATAACATTGGTTTTTCAATTTTCATCGTCGGTATTTCAGCCTGTAGTAGGATGGTATACAGATAAAAAGCCACAACCTTATTCATTACCGGTAGGGATGACTTCTACTTTATGTGGATTATTTCTATTAGCTTTTTCAAATTCTTTGGGTATGGTGCTTATATCGGTTACATTAATAGGGATAGGTTCTTCTATTTTTCATCCGGAAGCATCACGTTTGGCATATTTGGCATCAGGAGGTCGGCCGGGTTTGGCTCAATCAATTTTTCAGGTAGGGGGGAATTTAGGGGGATCTTTAGGTCCACTGTTAGCAGCTCTTGTCATAGCACCGTTTGGGCAGAGAAATGTTGCATGGTTTACAGTCGTAGCTCTTTTGTGTATTGGAGTAATGTTCCCTATCAGCCGTTGGTATAAACGAAATTTGTATTTTTTGCGCCAACGTGCAGCCAATAAAGTAAAAGAAGTAAACGCACGTTTATCTCATCGTAAAATAATATTTTCTTTATGCATTTTGTTGATACTCATTTTTTCAAAATATGTATATTTAGCCAGTATTAATAGTTATTATACTTTTTATTTGATCCATAAGTTCGGTATATCTGTACAAGCGTCACAATTTTATTTGTTTGCTTTTTTGTTTTCTGTCGCGGTAGGAACATTAATTGGTGGGCCTATTGGAGATAAAGTGGGCCGAAAATATGTAATTTGGGTATCGATATTAGGGGCTGCACCATTTACATTGGTAATGCCTTATATGGGATTGATGGGAACGTGTGTCATGAGTATATTCATCGGTTTGATTATTTCTTCTGCATTTTCCGCTATATTAGTTTATGCTCAGGAGTTGTTGCCGGGAAAGGTTGGTATGATTGCCGGTTTATTCTTTGGATTGGCATTTGGCATTGCTGGTATTGCATCGGCAGTCTTGGGCAACATTGCTGATGACAGAGGCATTGAATATATGTATCATGTTTGTTCCTGGTTGCCCCTTATTGGTATTGTTACCGGTTTTCTTCCTAATTTAGGGAAGAGGAAATAGAGGGAATAAAAAAGCTCAGATATAAAAATATTCTGAGCTTTTTATATTCTTATGTTAAAAGTAGATTTTATTGAATTAAGTCATATTTTTGGTCTATGCCCCGTTCGTTGATATTAATACCTTCTTTCATCCAGCGTGGCTCTTTTGTTCCTTTTAGATAATAGTCAAAGAATTGTGTCATTCGTATAGTCCAGTCTCTTTGAGCACCTTCTCCTGAAAGAAAATGACCTTCATTTTTATAATTTAATAACCAAGCGGGTTTTCTTAGTCTACGCATGGCCAGGTACAAGGCTCGTCCTTGTTCATAAGGAACGGCTTCGTCAGCATCGCAGTGGTATATCAGCAGAGGGGTTTCTATCTTATCAGCATCTAATAAAGGTGAGTTAGCTAAATATTTGTCTTTTGCTTCCCAAAGAGTTTTACCCATTCGACTTTGAGTTTCTTCATACATAAACATACGAGGCATACCACTGCCATTACGAATACTTAGATATCCAGTAACCATATCAACTATCGGTGCTCCTATATTTGCACAAGCGAACATATTTGTTTTTGTAACCAGATAGGCCGTTTGGAATCCAGACCAACTATGTCCTTGTAAACCTATTTTCCCAGGAGTAGCAATCCCTTTATCAATTAGCATTTGTGTACCACTTACTACAGCGTCATAGCAGCTTTTTCCAGGCATACCGATTGTAAAATGGATATCAGGAGTAAATACAATATAGCCATTGCTTACGAAAGTTATAATATCGGCCATAGCGCTACTTAGTCCGGGAGTACGATAAACATAAGCATCATTAGAATGTGTTTCATAAAATTGTACAAGTGTCGGATATTTTTTGGTTGAATCATAATTTTCGGGTAAGTAGAGTAATCCTTCGTTTTCTTTTCCTTCATAATTGGTCCATTTGACCACTTTTACAGTTCCCCATTTATATTCACTTTGCTGCGGATTAGCGTTTGTTATTCGTGTTGGATTGGAAAAATCTATTTTGCTCCACCACAGGTCTCTAAACTCATCTATATTTTGGCGGACCCATATACAATATCTTTTATTTTCTGATATTTTATGGATAGAATATTGATAAGGGCCATAAGCTAATTTCTTCAATTTCCCATTTCCACTAAGGGAATAAATGCCTTCTTCTTTGGTGATATGATTGAATAGTTTGACTAAAATATTCTCATTAGGGGAGAAAACTTTAGTATCAAAATTTGAGGTAATCTTACGTATAGACATTTTATTTTTACGCCCGTATTCTTGCGTGAAACATTCGGGCTTGTCTTTCCCTGTCAAATCAATTTTCCACCAATCATATTCTCCGTATAATAAAACAGAATTACCATCAGCCATCCATCCGGCTATTCCATATGATGGTGCAGGGGCAGGTTTATCATATAATTTATAGTACATTTGATCGCCTGTAGCAGTTGATATATCGGATACTTTTCCTGTTGTTCCATCTATTTTGTTCCAAATATGATTTATAGGATCGTACATGATTGCGTATTTGCCTTTGGGACCCCATTCTGGACGTTTTCGGTATTTTGTTCCGACGAGCAGCCGCTTTCCTGTAGATAAATCAGTCAAGTATATATCAAAGGGAGTATCATCTACCCACTCTTTATCCTTTAGATAAGGTCCATCATCAGTAGAGATAACAAAGCGGATATCGTCGCAGTCGTAAGGGTAATATACATCGAATTTTGCGGGGGCGACCATAACCAATTTTTTATTTTCGGGTATGTAGATATATTTGTCGTATTCTTGTTTGTTGTACCGGCTTTTTCGTTGAGTTGTCGGTACTTCGTATTCATTCCAAGTCCATAATTCTAATTCAAAACTTGAATCAGAATTTTTATTTTTTTTCTTATCAACAGTATTTTGTTTATTTGTTATTATAGGTTTAAGTTCAAGAGTAAAATACTTTTTATTATTGGCAAGATTAAGTTTATGTATCTCCATTCCAGTAGGAATGGGGATTTCTTTTTTGTCTAATAATAAATTATATTTTTTCTCTTTTAATGAGAAATTGTACCAAAGAGAATCTTCTCCTATATTGAATGAGCCGGTGAGAGTTTTTTCTGAAAAATTGAAGTGCTCAGGATACTTTTCATCTCCTTGATATAGAACTTTATATGGACCAGCTATAGGGCCATAAAGGATTTGATTTCCTTGTTGGTGTTTTTGAATGAATATTATGGATTTATTGTGATTATAAAAATTGTAACTTTTTATACTGTCGATATGTAAAGAATCTCCCGTTTCGATATTACGGATAATCAAACGATTAAATTGAGGAGTCTTTTTTATGGAGTCTTTCGGAATGTAAATTGTTGATGCAGAATATACAGTTTGACCGACAGGAGATAGTGGTTCTATATATTGCCACATTCTTGTTTTTTTATCTTTCAAAGACATTAACATGGTGTGAGTATTACCTATAGTGTCGGACGTTTCGTACATCAAATACCGGTCATTGTATAAAAATATTACTTGGTCGATATTAGGAATGGAATCATACTGTTTCTTTTGTGTGTCATATAGATATAATTTCTTTTCGCTTTTCTGGTTGTAGTCTTGTGGTGTGACATGGTAGGTCACCCAGCGTCCCGAGGAAGAAATATTGGGAGATTCTACACGTTTCCAGCGTTTATAAGCATCTATTTCTAATGATTTTTTTTCAGCTTGACCGGATATATTGCATAAGAAGGCCAAGCATATCCCGTAGAGAATACCGCAAATAAAAGAGTTTTTGACCATTGTTATTACTTGATTTTTTTATTATTTTTTACCTGTATTTCTATGTTTCCAATAATCTCATTATTGGAAACATAGAAATACAGGTAAATTATTATGATAAATCATTTATATTTATTTTTGATCTCTGTAATCTTTTATTCCAGAGAACCAGTCGGCACTATTATCGTCCATAAGATGGCGAATAAAATGGAACCATAATTTGTGTTCGTAAAAAACATCATCAGCTGTGGTAAAACCGTGTTTACTACCGGGTAGCACCATCATGTCAAAATTTTTTCCTTCTTTTATCAGAGCATTTGCCATGCGGAAGGTATGTGCCGGATTTACATTGTTATCGATATCACCTGTTACAAGTAGCAGTCCTCCTTTATAATTTTTTGCCAATTGCATATTAGTTCCGACATTTACTTCCCATGAACTCTTTCCGGATATGGTATCAGGAATTTCGGTAACTCCATTGTGAACCTCGACAAACCATTTATTGTAGATAGTATTGTCATGGTTTCCTGCGGCAGATACTGCAGCCGAATAGAAATCCGGATATGTGCAGATAGCTGCTGTAGCCATAAATCCTCCTCCTGAATGTCCGTATATCCCGACTTTTTTACCGTTGATGAATGAATACCTTTGGGCTAATTGTTCTATGGCATATTTGTCGTCGGCTAAGGGATAATCTCGCAAGCGTCCGGAGCTGTATGTATGATATGCTTTTCCTCGCATTGGTGTTCCTCCTCTATGTCCGACGGATATCACAATGAAACCTAATTGTGCCAGACGGGTATTTCTGTCATGGATAAGGGAAAATTGTGTTGGTACAAATTCAAATTGAGGTCCGGGATATACATATGAGATAATCGGATAGCATTTGGTCGAATCAAAATCAAAAGGTTTCCACATGACTCCATATAGGTCAGTAACTCCATCGGCAGACTTTACGCTAAAGCGTTCTGGAGCTTTCCATCCTGCTGCATAAACTCTCTTTAAATCTGGTTTGGGAAGTTCCATAATAATTTTTCCATGCTTGTTTCGGACGACAGGACAGGGTGCAAGGTCTACACGTTGGTAATTATCTATGATGTAATTCCCTGATTTAGATACAAAAGAAGAAGCGTGGTGAGCATTTCCAGGTGTTAATAATTCGAGAGATTCCGGGTGGTCAATATTGACTTTATATAACATGTAATAATACGGGTCTACATTTTTTTCTCTGCCTAAGCCAAAAAAGTAAACGGTTCTTTTCAAAGTGTCAATTTTGTTGATTGGGCCGGCTACCCATGGTCCGGAAGTAATTGCGTGTTTGAAATTTCCTTCTCCATCATATAGGTAGAAATGTCCCCATCCAGTGCGCTCAGATCGAAATAAAATGTCTTTTCCATCATTTAAGAAGGTAACATTTGCCATTTTAAAATCGATATAAGGTTTGTCGATTTCTTGTATTAAAGTTTTGACCTCTCCTGTTTCTGTATCTCCAACACATATCTCCACAGTATCAAATTTTCGATTGGTACGTTTAAAATAGATACGTTTACCATCCTCTGAAGGGTATAATACCTCGACATATTGGTCATGCCATTTTTCGAGTTTTATATGGGTTATTTTGCGGGTTTCTACATCAATTACATCAAGATGTGTATAAAAGCTTTCCGAATCGCCAGCCATGTCATATTTATAGGTAATTAATTTAGGTCGAGGTCGTTCGAGAGAATTGATAACCCAAAGATCTTTTAGTTCTCGGTTATCGTCTCGTAAAGCAAATATTTTTTTTGAGTTTTTAAACCATTTGGCGATAGATGTTGTGGGGATTGTGTCATCTTCCATTGGTTCGTAGGCATAAGTAAAATTCTTTTCTCCATCAAAGGTTAATTGTATTTCTTTCCCATCTCCACCTTTTTCTTTATTTTTTATCATGAAAAGATTATCCCCTTTAGAAAAGACGATATAAGTGCTGTCTGGGGAAAATTGTTTCCAGCTCTCTATTCCTTTCCAAGGTTTGACAGTATCTATTTTGCTGATTTGTTGAGTTTTTAGATTATAACGATATTTATTATTTTCATGCTCGAATGTAAAAGAATCCCCTTTTTTATTGAATTTTATATGAGAAAGATTTAATTTTTTGTCATTAAATATTTCGCGGCTTTCTTCATTGAGCTGCATGGCTACTTTTTGGGGATCGAAGAGCAGAGATAGTTTTTTCTTTTCTGGGTCCACTAAATAGTATTTTGTCCCTTCATCGGTTGTGAATGAGTACCAGAATTTATCTGTATTATTTATAAATGTTGGTAAGCAAGAAAGGGAGTTATCTCCTAAATTCATTGCTCTAAGATTGCTCCATTTGTCAGCTAATTTAAAGTTGGGTTTTATTTTTTGTGCATAAGTGCCGAAAATGGGAGTCAGACACAAAAGCAGGAATACGAAATATTTTTTCATTGTTGATCAGTTTTTATTCTTTAATACAATCATTTATTTCACCCCAGGAGTCTGAACGGTCGTCATACAGAAGATATTTAGCAAAATAATTCCACATTTTATGTTCGAAAAATTTTTCAGAATCTCCGGAGTATCCATGTCCGCTACCAGGCAATACAATTAAGTCAAAATTCTTACCAGCTTTAATCAGTGCGTCAACCATTCGATAAGTATTAGCTGGATGTACATTATGATCCATGTCTCCAGTTACCAATAAGAGATGTCCTTTGAGATTTTTAGCAATTTCCATATTTGTAGGAATTTTGCATGAGTAAGAATAATCTTTATGTTCTACTCCAGTACTATCTTTTACTGTTTTTACCGTTTCTTTTACTCCATGATAGCATTCGGCCCATCCACGGTTATATATATTATTATCATGATTTCCAGAACACGAGACCGCAGCTGTATAGAAATCTGGGTATGTACAAATGGCTGCTGCGGCCATAAATCCCCCACCTGAATGTCCGTATATCCCGACTTTTTTACCGTTGATAAATGGGTATTTTTGAGCCAGTTGTTCTATTGCTGCTTTATCGTCGGCTAAGGGGTAGTCACGCATGTTTCCATAACCAAAGCGGTGATATACCTTTCCCCGCATGGGTGAACCTCCTCGATGTCCTACTGTAATAACAATAAATCCTAATTGTGCTATACGGGTACAATAGCTGTTGTCCAGTATAAATGCTGTTGGTACAAATTCAAAATAAGGTCCCGGATATACACAAGAAATAATCGGATAGCATTTAGTCGAATCGAAATCGGCGGGTTTCCACATTACGCCATAAAGGTCGGTTATACCATCAGCTGCTTTTACCGTAAATCTTTCGGGTTTTCTCCAACCGGCTTCATATACTGGTTTGAGATCAGGCTTAGCCAATTCGAGAATAACCTTTCCATTATTATCTTTTAATACTATAGTCGGTTCCTTGTCTACTCTTGAATAAGTATCTATATAATATTTTTTTGATTTTAAAAATCGTGCATTATGTTGTCCGTCTTCTGTACTTAATGGTGTTACACCTTCTTTATCTATATTTGCTTTATAAAGCATATAGTAATATGGATTTATCCCTTTTTCTTTACCATATCCATAGAGGTAAATTGTGCGGGCTAAAGTATCGATTTCGGCTATTTGGCCAGATACCCATTGTCCAGAAGTGATAGTGTTTTTCAAGTTGCCATCTCCGTCATAATGATAATAATGTCCCCATCCTGTACGTTCGGAACGAAATAGGATATCTTTACCGTCATTCAAAATGGCGACACTACGAGCATGTGGGTCACGATAAGGCTTATCTTCTTCATGTATAATTTCTTTTACTTTTAGAGTAGATGTATTTACGGAACATATATCAACTTCGTCCCAAGTTCTTTTGGTTCGTTCAAAAAAGATCTCTCCCTTTTTTGTATCGGCCAAAGGCATAATGTACTGGTCAGGCCATTTTTCTATGTTTACTTTTTCTAGCTTTTTCTTTTCTATATCTCCAATCCAAAGTTCAAATTGAGTAAGATTTTTTTCACCGGGCATTTCGTACCGGTATGTTTTTAATGTTGGACGTTTGGTCAAGGAGTTTATGACCCACATATCTTTTAGCTTTCGTGTGTCTTCTCGTATAATATAGATATGCCTGGAGTCTTTGCACCACCGGGCGTTTGTTGCTACTTCTTTTTCTTTTTCGTCATTTTCAGAATTACGAGCAAATGAATAGTAGCGTTCTCCGTCAGTTGTCAATTGTATTTCAGTTGTATCTATTCCCATTTTCTTATTTCCTTTGATATAAAGATTATGGTTCTTAGCATACATGATGTATTTTTCGTCTGGGGAGAAATTCATCCAAGAGAAAATGATGTCATCATCTGCCTGTTTTTCTTCTTCTTCTATAGCTGAAACTTTTTTGGACTTACGGTTGTATTCATATTTTTTTCCTCGTCTTTCGAAAGTAATAGAAGAAAGGTCTTTAGAGAATTTAATATCTGAGATTTTAAGATCGAATGGGGAGATGACATCTCGAGTGATTAAACTTATACCTTCAGCTATGTCGGCATTGTTAAAAAGTAGACTTTTTTCTCTTTTATCGGGGTCTACAAAGTAGTATTTAGTACCTTCTGATGTAGTAAAGTCAAACCAAAACCTATCTGAGTCATTGATTGGGTTAGGTGTTATAGTCAGACTCATTTTACTTAAGGGTTTGCCCAAAGAAAATTGTCTGAATTTTTCAGCAAGTTGGTAATTTGCCTTTTGCTGGGCAGAAGTTATCGCTGATGACGATAAAATTATAAGCAGCAATGTCCAGATTTTTAGTTTCATAGTTAAGTTTTGTGTGTTGTTGTCAAATGATAATTACATCGGGTATGATTAATTATACCCGATGTAATTGATTGGAATTATTAACAGGTTTAGTTTATATTATAAGAGATTGTATTTGAAAGTGTTCCAAATTTGTATACTACGTCGATTATTTTTCCAAAATTACTGTCTACAGTATTTTCATTCGGATACAACTGTTTCAAGGTTGCAATTCCGGTTGGGACTTTATTCTTGTCTTTCTCTTCGATAACTTCGTAAATATAGAACTCTCCAGTAGTCAATCCTATACCTATATGTCCGTTATACTCAGGTTTAGAACCACTATAAGGATATTTAGCGATATCTTTATATGAGATAGAAGCTATTTCGGAAGGGAAGTCCTTTAATTTCAGTCCAGTACCATTACTTCCAGCCTCAAAGGGGCAATACCATAATTGGTTACCATTTGCAATCATCATAAATTTTTTATGAGGGAAAGCCACAGCATCTTTGTAATTCGTGAACATTGAGGAAGAAACTACCTTCATATTATCTGCCTTGATATTTATTTTTTCATTACCATAAGCGAGTTCCAAGGTAAAATCCCTAAACCAGTATTGTCCCCCTTTTTCTAAAATAGCTACCCAATTACAAGGCTTAGATTCCCCGATAACATGCGGAAATATATTTATGATATTGTAAGAAATATTCTTAAATTGCGGATTACTGGCGTCTGTTTCCGTTATCGGAACTTGATTCCCATTTTGTCGATTAGAACTCATATTCATTGTTGGATCATAAGGTTCGGAGGTACTATTGGCCTGACCATCATCTACAATACCTACTAACGAATTGTCATCTTTGGTCAAGGCCAAGAAATATTTAGCTTTTGAAGTGGCTTTGTTTGTTGCATATATTTCTTTGAATAATTGCCCTCCAAAGAGAGGATCACTCATATATTTTCCTGCATGGAAATCATTAATGGCGGCTTTTGTATTGAAATATAAGCGACCTTCTTTATCTCGAATGCATTTGGATGTATAAGTCATTACGGCATTTTCAGGTTCACAATTTGCCGGCATTCCGTCCATGAATTCTTCTTCTGTATATATTTCTCTTGTAAATGAGTTTCCGTTTAGTTCTACCCATTTGTTTTTTTGCATTACAATGACTTCATCATTCAATACAACGCTGTTTCCAAAATTATAATAGTCTACGTAATTAAAATTTTCCAATAATTTTTGAGGGCCACTACCCAATCCTGGCACAAAATCATGGTCTTCTCCCACATAGTAGATAGAGTCATTACCATTTTCGTTAGTTGCTATTTTCATTTTTACGAATGAAAGTTGAGAACTACCATCGGCACCTTCTGATAAAATCATCCATCCTTTAGCGTATGCTGATTGTACATTGATTCTGGTATTTGCCGAAAACTTAACTCCAGTTTTGTTATCGACAATAGTAAAAGTTACTTCATAAATTCCGATGACATCCGATGAGAAACGATAAGTTGGGGTAGTAACATCTGTTTTGATTCCATTAATGTACCATTCGTAACTGACATCAGGATTTATACTGTCAATAGTGAATGTAAATGTTGGAGCCAGAAGGAGCTCTTCTCCCTGAAATGGAGAGTATTCACTGTCAAAATTCTGAATGGTTTCACCGTTTTCATCTTCTTTTAAATCATTGATTTCTATATAATTGAAGTCGTTATCGTCTAAACAACTTGTTATAGTCCCGGCTGTTATAACCAGAACAATCCATAATATTATCTTTTTCATATCTTTCATATTTTATCCGGCTACAGGAACTTGCATTGCTTCATTGTTTTCTTCATCCCATAGGGGAACGAGTCCATTTTTTATATTTTCAGGATCTTCATTAAATTCTTTAATTGTATTCTTTAATCTTAGAGAATATTTACGAAGGATATAGGTATCTTTTCCATCGAATTCTACACCGTCTTTTTGTAATTCTTCTAAGAACATCAGATATTTTTTATCAGAATAGGAACCCAGATAAAATGCTTCAGCTATATTTTCTCTGTCTCTAAAGTTGAGAACAGTCCACCACTCAGGTTTGAAAATGCGGTCGGTTACGGAAATAACGGCAATTGAGTTTTCTCGATTGCCTCTTTTTATCGTTTCTGTTTCATTTACTCGTAATCCTAAAAACATATTTTTTGTTTTCAACTCATCAAAATTGATAAAGTGTACCGTTATGGTATCGGTAAATTGCCCGGCTTTGATAATGCATTTTTCTGGCAAAATATATTTGTCAGAAGGTAATGTTGTCACCGTAGGGTCTGCGCTTACATTGAATACCAAATCTTCATGGTTGACCTTCCCGTTTACCGTAACTCCTATTTTTATATCAATTTCTTTGGCACCGCCATCTTCCGGTTCTTTAAACAAAACGAATGATGTGACTGTGGTGTCTTTGGTAGCATCCAAAGCAAAAGACACGTAAGAGATTTGGTTATCGTTAGTTAATAAGCCTTTCTCTTCACAAGAATAAAGAGAAGCTACTAATCCTAATATGAATATTATTTTTTTCATTATTTCTATGGTTTATTCTTTAATTAAGATTTGTTTCCGAATCAGGCAAAGGCATTACATAATTCTCATTAGTAGGAGATACATTGGTAGTCGATGTTTTAGGTATAGGCTGATTTAGACGTTTGTACATAAAGAATATTTGTCCTTCGCCTATAAATTCTCGTCGGGCATCATTTACTATCAGTTTTATGAAATCGTCTTTGCTATTGACTGTTGAGTAATCTAAAGCTTCCAGCCCACGAGCCTCTTTTACAATGTCGAGATATGATTGGGCTTCATCCGGATTTTTATCATAAATAGATTCTGCTGCGATATAATACATTTCAGATAGGCGTAGTGCCGGGATGAGATTATTGTTTGTTCTGGAAACTATGGAACTAAGCCCTTGCTTATAGTATTTCAATGTTCGGTAACTATAATATACTTCTTCCATTTGATATTTAGAACGATAATCATCTTCTAAATCTTCTCCGAAAATAGATTCTACATTATTGATTGCAATAAATGTTTTCTCATAATCCTCTTTTGAGTCGTTTATGTGATTGGCCTCTTGGTCCCAATCTGTTAAATCCGTATTATAAAAAGCCAGGATTACATCTCCATATAATTTCATATTACCGTCATATTCGATATCATAATAATCTGAAAAAGCGAAGTTGCTTTTTTTCTTGATGACTTTCATTGCTTCGGTATATGCTTCATCATATTTTTGGGCATATAGATATGCACGAGCCAAGATTCCTGTGATGGCATAATAATTCATACGATATCCCCGGCTGTTGAGGAATCGTTCTTCTCCTGAAGCTATGTTTTCAAATCTGCTGGAAGTACTGAATCCTGAGTTTTTATCTACTATTTGCATAATGGATTGAGCTTCTTTCAGGTCCCTAATAATCAGACTTAGGCATTCTTCGACTGTCTTACGATTGCTTATATATGATGGGTATATATCAACATAAGGAATATATACATTTGTAGGATGTGTCGAAGGTGCTGGAGCATATAGTCGTAGTAGGTCGAGATGGATATATGCCCGAAGGGCTATTGCTTCTCCGAGAATCATATTTTTTTCTCGATTTCTTCCGTAGAACAGTGTACTGTCTTTGGTTTGAACATTTTGAATGATGTTGTTGCAATTGGCTATGGAATTCCATGCTTTTTCCCACATGGCATCTGTGACAGAGACAACGTCGTTATCTTTGTATTTGTAGTCTAATAGCCGTTTCATATCCTTAGTTGAAGCATCTGAGGCAACAGTCAAGTCGTATACTTGGCCTAAGGATTCGATGATACCCCAAGAGAGATTGCGTCCATATAATTCTCTCATCGATAATTGCCGGTATACACCGTTAAGAGCATTGCGAAAACCGTTACCAGTTTTGAAAAGTTCTTCTTCTTTGATTTGGTCAGAAGGAATTACATTGAGCCAGTCGTCACAGGAGCTTAACAGAGAGCTTCCTAATAAACCGGCAATAATAAAGATTTTATTTATTTTCATCTTGTTTCCTTAATTTTAAAATTGAACTTTAACAGCAAAATTTATATCCCACGCTTTTGGATAGTCAAGACCTCTTTCTCTTTTTACTGTAGATATGTAGAACAGGTCGTTTGTGCTGATTTCGATTCTTAGCATGTTCATGTGCATTTTTTGTATCCATTTGCGTTCAAAATCGTAGCTTAATGTAAGAGCACTCATATTCAGAAGGTTATTTGTCTGGACAAAACGGGAAGAAGGTAGTGTCGTTGCATTACGATCTTTAATATCCTTTAATTGAGTGATATCTCCCGGTTTTTGCCAGCGGTCTGTCAGTACACGGAGGTCAACATTCGAATATGCTATATCGGCATTTTCTACATTATCGACCAATGTCTGGTTATATGCTTGTCCGCCACATTCATATAGGAATGAAGCAAAGAGGGTCCAGTTTCTATAACCTAAATTGAATCCGAATGATCCTTGTACTTTAGGTTCTGTATTTCCTAATACGACTTGTTGAGAAGCTTGCCATGTAGAGGAAACGGAACCGTCACGATTGAGGAAAAGTTCTTTTCCTGTAGTTGGGTCTATACCCAAAGATTGAACCCCCCATATAGAAGTAATAGAACCTCCTTCAGCATATTGAGGAATAGGGATAGCGTATTTACTATCACTGCTTGCATTTACTGTATTTTGGTATTGTTCTGCTTCAGCGTAGTATTTTTGTACTCGTTCATTATATGCTTTCTGTGAATCTGAAATTTTTAGGATTTTATTTTTGTTATGAGATAAATTCCCCCATAAAGCCAAATTCCAATTTTTCGTTTGTACGATATCTCCGCGTATTTGGAATTCCACACCTTTGTTTTCAACTTCACCAAGGTTATTTTTGTAAGTGCTGAATCCGGAAGTTGTAGATAAGGTAACATCATTGATGAGGTCAATCGTTTTTTCATAAAAATAATCACCTGTAATAGTCAATCTTTGATTGAAAAATTGGAAGTCAAAACCAACATCGAATTTATCTGTTTTTTCCCAAGAAAGATTTCTATTTCCCAGAGCTTTCAATGTTACTCCATATCCGGTAACGTACCATTCGTCAAACATGGCTTCATACATTGTGGTTGCTGCGTATGGTGCAAAATTGACTTTACCAGTTCTACCATAGGAGCCTCGGATTTTTAATTGATTTATGTATCGGTTCCCTTTCAGAAACTCGTAATTATGGATGTTAAGACCTATACCTCCAGAAAAGAACGGTGCCCATTTCTGGTTAGACCCAAATTCTGAAGAGCCGTCAAAACGAACAGCTGCATCTAATAAATAGATATTGTCATAGGTATAGTTTAGACTTCCTATTGTACTGAATAACCGAGTTGTATTTTCTGATTTTGTTGGTTTTTTATAGATTTCAGCAGCATAATTTAGTGAGTGAAATTCTCCCGACGGGAAACCTCTATAATGTGCACTTGTACTACTCGTATTTGTTGACGAGGCCTCTACACCTAAAGAGAAATTTAGGTTATGTTTTTTGAGAGTTCGGGTATAGTATAAAAAAGCATTTGTATTCCATCTGAGATCGTCTCCTTTATCTGTATATAAATCTCCTGCCAGGTGCTCATCTTCAGAACTTCCTAATACCGATACTTTATTAGATAGAGGGTCGATAAACTTCTCTCCTTTAATAAATTGTTTGGTGATACTGAATTGTCCTTTAATGGTCCAGTAAGAGTTTATATACCAGTTGAAGCTTAGATTATCAAGAAATTCATCGTAGCTGTCCCAATCATAATTATGTAATGTCGCTTCATAAAGGGGGTTATTCGCTGTTCGGGTTCCAGAAGTAGAGAAGGGGAGAGTCTTTTTGAGTGTCCCATTGTCTTCATACGGTGTATCATAAGGTTGCAATTTGGAATAATCACTGAATGCCCCATAAGGAGATTCTTGAGATTTCATATGTCCGTAAGATACGTAATTTTTTACTTGAAGATTACTCAACCGATAGTCGATTGAGAACCCAAAACTGTACCGATTACGATAAGAATCTTTCATTACTCCATTATCGTTATTGTAGGAGGCATCGATGCCATAACGCAGGTCTTGATTTCCACCTTCGATATATAGACTATGCTTGTGATTAAATGCATTACGTAAAGGTAAAGATAGCCAGTCTGTATCTACTCCTTTTACGATTTGAGCATATTTTTCATAGTATTTATTCATACCGTCAGCGTGAGAAGGCACACTGTTCCCGACTGTATTTCCCGGCTCGAATAGTCCACTGAGCCTTTCTATCTCGAGTTTTTCTGCAGCGTTTGCTAAACGGTAGTCTGACAAATCGGGCATGGATAAGGTCCCTGTAAAATTGTATGATACTCTTACTTCTCCTGGTTGAGGCGCAACTGTTGTAATAACGACAACTCCATTGGCAGCACGAGACCCATACATGGCAGTAGCTGCAGCATCTTTTAAGATGGTAATACTTTCTATACGGGATGGATCGAGGTCATAAACTTTTTCTACGCTTACTTGGAATCCGTCCATAATAAAAGTCGGGAGATTCGGATTATTTTGTAGGTTAGACTTTGTAAGAGGGTCCTTGTCCAATTCCTTTATTCCGATTCCTGATCGTCCACGGATATACATTTCCGGTAAAGAGTTTGGGTCAGAGCCCCATTGGTCATTCGTTTGTATACGGAATGACGGGTCAAATGTCTGTAAGGCACTTATGACATTTGTGGGTGAAACTTTCATCAATTCGTCTCTTTTTACGGTTGTAGAACTACCTGTAAAACTGGATTTTCGAATGTTTCCATAACCCGTGATGACGACCTCTTGTGTGGTGTGTTCGTCTGCTTCCATCAGGATGTTATAGTATGAACCTCCGTGTACAGATATAGTCTGTTTTTTCATACCGAGAAAGGATACGGTAATAGCTAAATTTTCATGTCCGTTAAGGGATAGAGAAAAGTGTCCGTTGGCGTCGGTAGAAGTACCTCTAACAGACCCGACTAATAAGATTGTGGCTCCAGGTAGAGGACGCCCTTCTGGGTCTCTTACAATTCCTTGTATTGATCCGGATGGAACATTTTTGTTGCTTGTCTTTTTACGTATTATGATTGTATTTTCTGTATATTCATACATGAGGTTTGTCCCTTTTAAGCAAATATCTAATACTTGTTTGATGGTGGCATTGCTTAAATTATAATTTTTACGAGGAAGATTGGCAACATCATCGTTACTATACATGAAACTGACATTTGCCTGTTTCTTTATAGCGGAAAATACTTGCTTGATGGATGCATTTTGTAGTTGTAGATTGATTTTTGCATCTTGGTTTATGGCCGCATTCGCGGGGATAGTCATAGTTATCAATATGACTATGAAGGCTATCTTGTGAAGTAGCCGAATACATAATTTACTCATAGCGCATTACTTTTCTTTACATGGAATCTGTTTAGTTACTTTTTTAATTAAGCATAATAGATTTTCATACATTTAATTTTCATCATTAATCATAGGCTGTTAATTAATATAATTAGAATACATATTATTAAACTATATATTATTTTTTATCTACAATGATAGATTGATTTTTAAAACCAAATTTGACTTTATTCATTTTTTCCATTAGGGATATGATTTTTGATAAATCACCGTATTTTTTGACATCAATAGTAAAATGCATATCTTCAATGTCTGGAGCGTTATATGTGACATCAAAATTATACCAGCGTCCCAATTCATTCATTATTGTTGATAGTGGGGCATTTTCAAATACTAATCTTCCGTCTTTCCAGGCTGTGTATAGATAAGTTTCGACTTCTTTATTTGAAACCAAACCTTCTTGGTTTATACATATTTGATTACCGGGCAAAACTTTGTAGGATTTATTTTTATGTTCTATGTTTATAGCTCCTTCGACAAGGGTCGCTGCACAGACTGGTTCGTTGTCGTAGCATCGAATGTTAAATTTTGTCCCTAAAACCTTTATTTTCATTTGAGATGTTTCAACGATAAACGGGTGTTCTTTGTCGTGGGTAACACTGAAATATGCTTCTCCCTTGAGATATGCGTGACGATTTTCTTTTGAAAATACCGTTGGAATTTTTAATTCAGATTCCGAATTAAGATATATTACAGTTTCGTCATCAAGTTTTACAATATATTCTCCTCCACGGGGAACTTTGATTGTGTTATATGTGTCTTCGTAAATTTCTTCGTAGATTTTTTTTATATAGAGGGTATCTTCTTGGCTGATTAGCTTATAATCTCCTTTTTCAATCGTGAAATTAGATAAGTCCTTTAAATCAAGACTTTCTCCGTTTGAGAATTGAAATATTGCATTTTTACATCCTGGATGAAATGTATAGGTATCTGTATGTTCTGTATTTTGTGAAGGATTTACAGAAAAATAAATAATTGTACCTATACCGATTAATAGAATGACTGTAGCGGCGATACGTGCCCATATAAAAGATTTTGACCTAAAAGGATATTTCTTTTTTATTTGTGAATGTAAATTATTCCATGATTTTTGACGTAAGTTTTTATTATTATCTAAAATAGCTCTTTCAAGAAATTCAGAAGTAGATATTTTTCGAGCAGATTTTTGGTTTTCAGGGGAATATTTTTCCCATGCTTCTAAATCATTTTTTTCATCCTTAGAAAGCTGTCCGGTTAATTTTTTGATTAAAAGCTGTTTTACTTTATTAATATCTGAATATTCCATTTTTTACGTCTTTATATAAAAGACACTAAAAAGTATATTAGGTATTACAAAAAGTTCGTTTTTTTTTAAATAATATGAGTTTTTGTTTGATTTTGTTACTTATGATGGAGAGATTGATAAGATTTTGAGTAAAGAAATATCTGCTGCGTCATAAAAAACTCAATAGCCTTTGAGAAGTAGAAGAAGAGATAAGATATTTTCTAAACGTTTTTTTAAATAATGATTAGCATTGTTTATATGTTTCTTTATCGTGTTGATTGAGATATTTAATTTTTCAGCAATCTCTTTTTGTGAAGCTCCTTTCAGGCTTTCGAGGTATACACGTTTACAGGAGTCGGGCAGTTCGCTGAAGGCTTCATTTATAAGCGCATATATTTCTGATTCTATAATTTTATTAATTATAGCGTCTTCAGATTCTTCAAATGATAGTTGACTCAATCTTTCTTCGTTTATCTTTTGGTCCCGTATAAAATTTAGCATTCTATTTCGAACGGTCCGATATAAATAAGTCTTAAAGCTTGCTTCATTGATGTATGTTTCTTTTTTCTCCCAAAGCTTCATCCATATGTCTTGTAAAAGATCGCAGACTTGTTCTTCGTCAGGATGGTATTGCATGGCGAAATGTTTTAATGCTGTGAAGTGGGCTTCATATTCTTGTTGAAAAACATGAATATTACCTAAATCAATTATATGGGCATTGCGATTGGCCATTCTTTGGGAATAAAGATATTTATTAAGTTTTCGAAGTTATTTATCTATTTTATAAACATTTTGTAACTTTTTCGGATACAAAGATATAAAAATTAAATTTATCCAACCTCAATAAGGTATTGTATGTTTAGACTAAGATTTTTTTTGAGTCTAATTTATCTGTTTTCCTGATATTTTGACTGTTTTGCTTGAACATTTATTTTGTACCGGTTGTTTCAATTGTAATTCTTAAATAAATCAGATATATGAAAAGTATTAAAGGAACGCTGACAGAGCAGAACCTGTTAAAAGCTTTTGCCGGTGAATCGCAGGCTCGTAATCGCTATTATTTATTTTCTCAGACAGCTAAGCTTGAGGGATATGAGGAAATTGCAGGAGTATTTTTTGAGACAGCAGAGCAGGAACGAGAACATGCAAAACGTTTTTTTGATTTTATGGAGGGGGGGATGGTCTCTATAACGGCTGAATATCCTGCCGGAAAAGTAGGAACAACTGCAGAAAATCTTTTGGAAGCGGCTGAGGGTGAATTGCTGGAATGGTCGGCTTTGTATACGGACTCTGCGGGTATTGCATTGGATGAAGGCTTTAAAGATATTTCTGTCGCATTTAAAATGATTGCGAAAGTGGAGGAATTCCATGAATGGCGTTATCGAAAATTGTTATCTCGTCTTAAAGATGATACAATTTTTAAACGAGAGGAGCCGATAAAATGGCAATGCCGTAATTGTGGGTTTGTGTATGAAGGGAAAACTCCTCCAGAAAAATGCCCGGCATGTCTTCATCCAAAAGCTTTTTTTGAACCGATGCGTGATAATTATTAAAATTCGTAATCTCAATATACTAAAATTCCATAGTTAGAAATTTGATGTAAAGATTTCCAACTATGGAATTTTAGTATATAAATTTTTAGTCTTTATTTTTTTTGGGATAGTCTATTGTGTAATGCAATCCTCGGCTTTCTTTTCTGGCCATAGCTTGTTTTATAATAAGGTAACCGACATTTATGAGATTTCTAAGTTCACATATTTCTCGAGAAACAACCGAGCGTGAAAACAGATTTTCTGTCTCCCGATAAAGTATTTCGAGGCGATCCATGGCTCGTTTTAATCTTAAATTAGATCTTACAATACCTACATATGCCGACATTATTTGCTCTACTTCACGTACGCTTTGTGTAATTAATACCATTTCTTCTGGCAAGGAAGTTCCTTCATCATTCCAGTCAGGTATTCCTTCTTTAATTTTTATGTTAGGTAGAGATTTTACAGCATGCTTTGCTGCGGCATCGGCATATACTACGGCTTCGATGAGTGAATTCGATGCCAATCTGTTTGCTCCATGAAGCCCTGTACAGGAACATTCTCCTACAGCGTATAGGTGCTCTATGGAAGAGCGGGCGTCCAAATCGACTTTGATACCTCCACAAAGGTAATGGCATGCAGGTGCTACAGGAATGAAATCTTTAGTAATGTCAATGCCTAAAGTCAGACATTTTTGATAGATATTGGGGAAATGTTTTTTGGTTTCTTCAGGATCTTTATGAGTGACGTCAAGATAAACACATTCGTCACCCCTAATTTTCATTTCATTATCAATAGCACGAGCTACGATGTCGCGAGGAGCTAAAGAACGGCGGTCGTCATATTTTTGCATAAATTCTTTACCATCTTTGGTTTTTAGTACAGCTCCATATCCACGCATAGCCTCCGTTATAAGGAAACTGGGGCGTTCTCCGGGATTATAGAGTGCCGTAGGATGGAATTGAATAAACTCCATATCTTTTACTTCCCCTTTTGCACGATATACCATAGCGATACCGTCTCCGGTGGCTACTGGAGGGTTTGTTGTTGTACTATATACGTTGCCAATACCTCCTGTTGCGATTAGTGTCGTTTTGGAAAGGAAGGTATGAATATGATTTGTTTTTTCGTCCAATACGTATGCGCCATAGCATTCGATATTATCAGAATGTCTGTTTACTTCTATCCCTAAATGGTGTTGAGTGATAATTTCTATAGCGAAATGGTTTTCAAATACTTTGATTTTCGGATGCTTTTTTAAGGCTCTGATAAGGCTGTCTTGTATTTCGGCACCTGTGTTATCCCGATGATGTAGTATACGAAATTCAGAATGTCCACCTTCTTTGTGAAGATCAAATTCTCCTTTTTCATTTTTATCAAAATCGACCCCCCAACTTATCAATTCTTCTATTTGTCCGGGAGCTTCTCGTACTACTTTTTCAACAGCAGCTCGGTCACTGATATAATCACCAGCAATCATCGTATCTTCGATATGTTTCTCAAAATTATCGACTAAAGTATTTGTGACTGATGCAATTCCTCCTTGAGCATAAAATGTGTTCGCCTCTTCGAGCCCAGTTTTACAGATAACGGCAACTTTACCTTTTTCGGCAACTTTTAGAGCAAAACTCATTCCGGCGATACCCGAACCGATAACGAGAAAGTCAAATTTGTGTACCATTTTACTTTATTTTCAATTACAATATGGCTATAGGTCATATTGTATGTTTCCAAAAGACAAAAGTACAAAATAACTGGTAATTTTGTATCTTGCACCCAAAATCTATTTTATGCAACGTACGTTTAAATCAAAAATAGGATCGTGGATGTATGTACTGATCCTATTTTTCTCTTTTTTCTTTTTTATAGCTATATGGGAAAGGTATATCATTTGGGCTGTTATTATGGCAGTAATTGATATCTGGCTCATATCCATGTTGTTACATACAGAGTATATAGTTCTGCCGGATGAAACACTTCTTTTAAAGTCGGGGTATGCTCCTCGTTATCGGATAAAAATAAGCGATATAGTGTCGGTTGGTTATTCGAAGAATGCCCGATTGGGTTATGCTATTTCGTTTGATCGTCTTGTCATTACGTGGAATAGTGGACGATTACGGCATGAACAGGTATCGCCCCGGGATAAAGAGGCTTTTATTATTTTGTTGAAAAAAATAAACCCGTCAATAATTGTGGAGGATTATAAATGAAAAGTGTAAAAATTAAGGTATTAGTAATAATAGGTGTGGTAGCTTTGGTCATGGCTTGTAATGTTAGGAATGGAAAGGTTGAACAGGAAATTCGGGATGCTTTTGATATGGGTTTATCTTCTTGGGTAGTTGAGGATGAGTCTGATTCTGCTGTTTTTGAGTTTCATCATGATACTCTTTTTATAAAATCTCCTGCAGGTCTAACTTTGTGGTATAATCGTAAACTCTTGGGGGAGTATCAAATATCTTATTTCATTTCTTTACAAATAGAGGGGGGAGGGCGCCTCTCTGATATGAATTGTTTTTGGGCTGCAACGGACCCTCTAAATCCGGATGATTTTTTCGCTCGCTCCGGTTGGAGGCATGGAATTTTTAGCCGTTACAATTCTCTGAATATGTATTATGTCGGATACGGGGGTAATAATAATACAACTACCCGTTTTAGAAAATATTATGGTAAATATTATAATGTTGATAATAATAAAATTAAACCTCTTATTCAGGAGTATATTGACGCTGAACATTTGTTACAGCCCAATAGATGGTATAAGGTTATAATTACTGTAGCTAAAGGAAAAACTTCTTTTGAAGTAAATGGAGAGAAATTATTTGAACTTACGGATAAAGAACTTTATTCAGACGGATATTTCGGTATTCGCCTTCTTTCAAATCGAGCTGCTATTACGGGATTTACAATCCATTATTTATAAAACGAGAGTGAAACATACTTCACTCTCGTTTTATAAATTAAACATTGAATCTAAAATGCATGATATCACCGTCTTGTACGATGTAATCTTTGCCTTCTACATTCATTTTTCCTGCTTCTTTACAAGCGGTTTCTGAACCTAATGCTATATAGTCATCATATTTTATAACTTCGGCACGAATGAACCCTTTCTCGAAGTCTGTGTGTATTATCCCTGCGCATTGGGGAGCTTTACTGCCTTTAATATATGTCCAGGCACGTACTTCTTGAGGTCCTGCAGTGAAGTAAGTTTCAAGATTCAATAGTTTATAAGCTGCTTGTATCAAACGGGATACTCCAGATTCTTCTAATCCTATTTCATTCAAGAACATTTGTCTTTCTTCATAAGTTTCAAATTCTGCAATTTCCGATTCTATTTTTGCAGCGACTATTAGTATTTCGGCATTTTCGTCTTTTATAGCTTCTCGCACTTCTTCAACATAGTGATTTCCGTTTACAGCACTATTTTCATCTACATTACAGATATACATGACCGGTTTACTGGTCAGAAGAAACAATTCTTTGGCTATTTTCTGTTCATCTTTTGTTTCAAAAGTGACAGTACGGGCGGATTTTCCTTGTTCAAGAGCTTCTTTGTATTTCCGTAATACTTCATACATCAGTTTCGCATTTTTATCGCCACCTGTTTGTGCTTGCTTTTGGACCCTGTCGATGCGGCTATTTATAGTTTCAAGGTCTTTTAACTGGAGTTCAAAGTCGATGATTTCTTTATCTCTTACCGGATTGACACTGCCATCTACGTGCGTTATATTATCGTCATCAAAACACCTTAGTACATGTAATATTGCATCTGTCTCACGAATATTAGCAAGAAATTTGTTTCCTAATCCTTCTCCTTTACTGGCGCCTTTTACTAAACCTGCGATGTCAACAATTTCAACAGTGGTCGGAACAATGCGTTGGGGATTTACGAGTTCGGCAAGTTTGTTGAGCCGGTTGTCGGGAACAGTAATTACTCCTACATTGGGTTCTATCGTGCAAAAAGGGAAATTTGCCGATTGAGCTTTTGCGTTAGATAAACAGTTAAATAAAGTGGATTTTCCTACATTAGGCAAACCTACTATACCACATTGTAATGCCATTTATATTTTATTTTGGTTGTGTTAAAAACTCAGACTTGAGAGTCCGGTTTTATTATATTTTGTAATTTTCATTTCTTGACTGCAAAGATAGCCAATCTTTTAATATTTGAACCGTATCTTTTGGGTTAATACTTTACTTTAATAGTTTCCTATGTTTAAAATTTTAAGTTTTTTTTCGTATTTTCGATAAAATATGGTTAGTAAAGTAAATCCTATAAGGGCAAATGGCGCTCCCACTAGTGCTGGATACTGATATCCCATACCGGCTTGAAGAGGTAATCCTCCACAGTATGCACCGATGGCATTTCCTAAATTAAATGCTACTTGTACACTGGCTGCACCTAACATTTCTCCGCCTTTTGAGTGCCTGATAAGCAAAATTTGTTGAGGACTGGACAAAGCAAATAAGCATGTTGTACATAGGCACATCAATAAAACAGCAAGCCAGGATATATTTGATAGCAAAAAAATAAGTAATAGTATAATACAGATACAACCTTGAGCAAAAGCTGCTGCACGTCCGGGTGTATAATGGTCTGAAAATTTGCCTCCCATTAGGTTTCCTACTACCATTCCAAATCCTGCAAAGACCATTAGTAGTGTAATACTGTGAGGAGAGAAGCCTGCGACATTGGTCAGTAACGGATTTATATAACTATACCAACAGAATACGCCTCCGTTACCTAACATGGTCGCGAAGATAAGGAGCCAAGGTGCAGGAGATTTTAGAAAACGGAATTGACCTTTGAATCCTGTATCTTTAATATTTTCAACTTCAGGAACCCAACGCCAGATGTAATAGAAAATGATAATTCCCCAAAATCCGACCAATAAAAACGTCATTCGCCAAGAAATAGCTGTACTTAAGGAGGTTCCTAAAGGAACTCCGAATAAATTGGCAATAGTCATTCCTGCAACCATAATAGATACGGCTTCAGAGCCTTTCCCTTTGTCTGCTAGTTTTTCTGCTACAATGGATGCAACACCGAAATAAGCACCGTGTGGCAATCCTGAAATGAAACGGGCAAATATCATAAAAATGTAGTTTGGAGATAAAGCTGCACAGATATTTCCTATCATTATGATGTTTGTCAATACTAATAAAATGTATTTTAACGGGTGTTTTCGAGCAAGAATGAGCATAGGAGCTCCGACACATACACCTAGGGCATAGGCTGAAATTAAATGTCCGGCTTGAGCTATACTGATGTTTAAATCAGAGGCTATGTCTGGAAGGATGCCCATCATGACAAATTCGGCAATGCCTAATCCTAAGGTCCCGAATGCCAATGCAATAAGACTTTTCTTCATAAAATTTTTCTTTTGGCCGGCAAAATTAATAGTTTTTGAAAAGAAAAAGTTCTGGAAGATATAATAATTGAGCATTTTTAATTATTGTAATGGAGTTGGTGGAGCATAATAGTTCCTGTTTGCGAACTTAGTGTAGAGATTTTGTGTTATAGAGATACAAATATATAGTCATGGATATAGAAAAATCAGATAAGTTTGCGGGAAGTTTGATAGATTTTATTAAACAAATATTGACAGAATTTGGAGTTTCTCGTTTCCACTTGGATGAATGGGAAGAAATGATTTATGTCGTATTAATAATCGGCATATCGTTTATGATTGGGTGGATATCTCGCATTATTATCCATTACATCTTTCTTCGTTTGCTTTCTAAAAGTAAAAGTGACATTTTACGTATATTGGTGGAAAGAAAAATTTTTTCAAGGTCTGCTTCTCTTATTCCTCCATTGATGATTATTTCTTTATTGCCATTTGCGTTTGAAGAGTCGCCTCATTTGTTGTCAGTGATTACACGGTTTTGCTGGATATATTTGATAATCGTTTTTGTGATATATATAAATATGTTCCTAACAACAATTTGGCATATTCTCTCGCGAAGTGATGCAATGCGAAATCGTCCGTTGAAGGGATTGCTACAAATTACAAAAGGTATAATTGCAGGTTTAGCAACCATTGTTATTGTTTCATTGTTAATCAATAAATCACCAATGAACTTGATTACCGGATTGGGAGCTTTCGCAGCTGTTCTTATGTTGGTGTTTAAAGATAGTATTTTAGGTTTTGTTGCAGGAGTGCAATTGGCTCAAAATGATATGATAAGAAAGGGCGACTGGATTGTTGTTCCTGGAACTCAGGTAAATGGAGTAGTGATGGATATTACGTTGAATACAGTGAAAGTACAGAATTTTGATAATACTACATTGACAATTCCTCCTTATACATTGATTTCCGGTTCGTTGCAAAATTGGAGAGGAATGGCCGATTCAGGAGGAAGACGCATCATGCGTTCGTATACCATCGATATGAATGGGATACGTTTTTGTACTCCTGATATGTTGGAAGAATGGAAAAAGATACCTTTATTGACAGATTATATAAATAAAAAGCAAGAGCAACAAGCTGAAGGAAAGGTGCAGAATACAGAAAATTCTGCAGGTTTGGTAAACGGTACGATTGAGACAAATTTGGGGGTATTCAGGGCATATATGACTCTTTATTTAGAGCAACATCCATTTGTAAATAAGAATTTGACACTTATGGTGCGAACACTTGCTCCTGATGCAAATGGCATTCCGCTTGAGGTATATTGTTTTTCGGCTGATAAGGTATGGGAGAGTTATGAATCGATACAGTCTGAAATTATGGAACATTTTGTCTCTATCATGCCCCGTTTCGGATTACATGTGTTTCAAAATGCGTCTGGAAGAGATTATTGGGCTCAGGCCTATATTTCTGCCGGAAAAGATCCTGATATAATGCTGAATAGTATTACAAAGGAAAATAAAGCTATTGACGTAGATAATACCGATGCCCCGAAAACGAATTAAATTCTTATATTATTTGTCGATTTAGAAGAATTTTTATTCCTTTTTGGATTGAAGCAAGACCAAAATTTTCAGGATGTATCTGTTCTTTAGGCATAAACTGGCAAGATTCGACATCATCTTGGGGTACAAGGAGCTGGAGCGACGTTACTTGACATAAAAAAAACAAATCAATTGTATGGACTTCAAATCCCGAATATAGATAAGTATTAGGCAATGAGAATAAGTATTGAGCGTTTGTTACGGAAAGTCCGGTTTCTTCTTTTATTTCTCTGGCGACAGCCTCTTCTGCTGTTTCAAATGAATCCATAAAACCACCCGGGAGGTCAAGCATACCTTTGGCTGGTTCTTTGGCTCTTCGACAGACCAAAATATCTCCTTTCTCATTTGTGATAATACCTACAACAGCTCCTTTAGGATTGAAATAAAGAACAAAACCACAGGCCTCACACCGCTTGGACTGTTTATTATTTTCAATAAAATGTCCAGAGCCGCATTTAGGACAAAATTGGAAAAGCCGTAATGGATGGTTAAAAGTTTCCACAGTTAGAATTTTTATTTCTTTTTTGATATGGTTTCTTTGGCAACAGGATTTAGTATGTTTTTATATTTGGTCTGGTTACTCAGTATTTCTATTGCTTTTTTGGAATCGTCGTCGGTTTTTAATGATTGTATTATTTCTCCTTTTTGATAATAGTAGCGTTTTACAATTTCTAATGAAAGTAGTTCTTCTATGTCTGAGCGAGAGATATTTAAATCTTTATCCAGATTATGGTTCAGTTTTTTTTCTAAAGCGTTAAATTCTTCGGTTGCATCATCGAGGTATCCTTCAAATTTAGCAACTTCTTTCAGGTTCTTTAATATTTTTTCGCTTTGCTTGTCGTATGTGAAATTTTTGGATTTAACAAAGGCCTTGAAATCTTCGAAATCCTGGTCAGTTAATTTGAAGTCTTTTACAGGAGCTATTGAAGGGTGTTTTAAGGCATAATCTGTAGCAAAATCGAAAAATAACATATCGTTTAATAAATAGAATGCAATATTTCCTTTTTTATTTTCTATGCTATCATTTCTGGTCTTAATATCTGGATTGATACCTCCACCATCACGAACAATACGCCCATTGGCTGTTTTAAAAGCCGTAGTAAGACTATCGGGAATTCGGCCTACACTTCCGTCCGGATTCCGGTGAGAGTAATCTATGGCTTGTATAAGTCGTCCACTGGGGATATAATATTTTGCAGTTGTCACTTTTAATGTTCCGTTATAAGGTAAGGACCGGGTAGATTGTACTAAGCCTTTCCCGTAAGTGCGTTCACCGATGATAACAGCTCTATCGAGGTCTTGTAATGCACCAGCCACAATCTCGGATGCAGAAGCAGAGCCACTATTGACCAATACAGCTAAAGGTATTGTTGTATCAATGGGTTCTTGGGTCGTTTTATAAGTGCGGTCCCATTGTTTTATTTTACCTCGAGTAGAAAGGACTTCTTTACCTTTGGGAACAAAATAATTTACAATTTGTACTGCTTCATCTAAAATCCCTCCACCATTGCCTCGTAAATCGAGAATTAAGCCTTTTATATTATGGTTCTTTTTTAAGTCTAATAATGCACTTTTTACTTCACTTGCTGCTTTATCGGTAAAGCTTGTAAGATATATATATCCTATGCTGTCACTTACTACTCCATGGTAAGGAACTGCATTCATAACTATTTTTTTTCTAACGATTTCTTTGGTTATAGGTTCTTTAGTTCCTGGGCGTTCTACTGTAACTTTTACTACTGTGTTGGCCACACCTTTTAACCGTTCGCTGACTTGAGATGAAGAGAGACCTTCTAATGACTTACCATCTATTTTTATAAGTTTGTCTCCGGCTTTCAATCCGGCCAGTTGTGCAGGCATGCCTTCATATGGTTCTGAAATATAAGTCGCACTGTCTCGAGTAACGATAAGAGACCCGATACCACCGTATTCTCCCGTAGTGATAAATCGAAAATCTTCTTGTTCAGATTCCGGTATATAATTTGTATAAGGGTCGAGACTGCTTAACATTGAGTTGATACCTCTTGATATTGTTTTTTCGGAGTTGATAGTATCTACATAGAACATATTCAATTCTTTATAAAGGGCATTGAATATTTCGAGATTTTTGGAAATTTCAAAGTTGCGTTTATCAGGCCCCGCTGAGGAAGCAGCCATAATGATAAGAAAAGCAATTACAATTGATATTGTAGTTTTATAGAATAAATGTGCTTTTTTCATATTCTAAATGTTTCGTATTTGAACTATTCTTTTTGTTAACGTGTAAAGTTAAAAGTCAAAAATGAAAGAATACCTTTTTCTCCCTTATTTTTCACTAAAAAAAATGAATTTAATTGTTTTTGTAGTCAAAAAAGGGTTTTAAGATTCGAAAACATTACACTGTTCTTTCTTTTGTACCAGGATATTCACCTCTTTTTTTATATTTTCCCAGCGAGCATCATCCATTTTTGTTCCGATTACTTCAATGACATTACCGGATAAAATAGAACCTATTTCTCCGGCGGTATCTAATGAATAATGTTGGGATAAAGCGTATATGAATCCTGCAGCATATAAATCACCAGCTCCTGTAGAATCGATACATTTGGCTGGAGTTGCTTTAACGTTAAAAATTTCGTTTCCTTTTTGTATAATAGAGCCTTGCGAGCCACATTTTACAATAGCTATTTCACAATCTTTAGCCAATATGCTTACTGCCTTTTGTGGCTCTTCTCCTGTATATGCAAGTGCTTCTTCTTCATTAGCAAAAGCTATATCAACATATTCTTGTATTAGCTCTTTGAAAAATTCTAAATTAGCGTTTACGATATTATAGCTTGCCATATCGAGAGAAATTTTGAGTCTGGCATTTTGTGCCAACTTTACGGCTTTTCGTATAAGTTTAGGATCTTGTACAAGATAGCCTTCGATGTGCAGCATATCATACCCGTAAAACATATCTGGATGTAAATCTTCGGCAGAAAGTGTTGCTGCTGCGCCTAAGTAGGTACCAAATGTACGTTCTCCGTCTGGAGTAATCATAGTCATGGCACACCCTGATGCTATGTTGCTTTCTTGCAAATAGGTGACAACCCCATTGTTTTCCATGTCTTCTTTGTAGAAGTGCCCATAGCTATCTTGTCCTATTTTTCCAATGAACCCTGCAGATATACCCATACGAGTCAGTCCGGAAATGGCATTGGCTGCGGATCCACCCGAAGCTAAAACCGTGTCGAAGTCTTCAAATGTAGACATAATTTTTAGCAATTTGTCTTCATCTATAAGTTGCATACCACCTTTAAGCAACCCCATTTCATTTATACATTCATCAGATTGTAACGTTGCTAATACATCTGTCAGGGCATTTCCTAGTCCTAAAATTTTCATTAAAATTATTTTTAACAGCACATAAATATCCGAAAACTTGTCTTTTAAGATTGATATTTATATTGCTTAATCTATGACAAGTTTTTTATCTCCGAAAAATTTTTTGCAAATATATTGCATAATTGGAAATAACACATTACTTTTGCACTGCATTTTTAAGGAAATGTGAACTTCTTCAGTAGCTCAGTCGGTTAGAGCATCTGACTGTTAATCAGAGGGTCGTAGGTTCAAGTCCTACCTGAAGAGCAAAAAGGCTTGTAGAGATACAAGCTTTTTTTGTTTTTATGTTTAAATCCAGCTTGGTTATGTTGCTTTCGGGTAAAAAGAGTTCGAATCAGGTATTTGTAATATTGTTAATGGGATGTTTTTTCTGAAGTCCGACTATAAAAAAGTGTTTTCTGTTTTTGATGTACAGAAAACACTTATATAAATCAGATTTGTTATTAATAATTCGAGATATTACATTACTTTATTGTGGGTGATATTCTACAAAGGCTTCTATAGCTTCGTATGACGCCAAACCTAATTGCGTATATAGATTGGCTGTAGCCCGGTTCCGATCTTCAGAACGTTGCCAGAATAAGCGTTCATCATCGCCTAAAAATGGAGCATTTTCCATTTGAGATTGATGTTTCAGAATAGAGTTCCTTTTCTGACGAAGTTCTTCAGGACTGATAGGTACTGCCATTTCTATGTGGTCGATTTCCCATTCAGCCCATGCACCTCGGTACATCCATACCCGGCAATTTTTCATCCACTTGTCATTTTTAACATCATCTATGGCTGCTAATACAGCATCCAAACAAACTCGGTGGGTACCATGAGGGTCTGCCAAGTCTCCGGCAACAAAAATTTGATCGGGTTTTACTTCCAATAATAAATTTTTTACAATGTCTCGGTCTGCTTCAGATAATTCTCCTTTTTTTATAGTTCCTGTTTCGTAGAATGGCAGTTGTAAAAAGTGTACATTTTCCGGTTTGACCCCAATATAATTACATGCTGTGCGGGCTTCGCCTTGACGAATTTGACCTTTTAGATAACGTATTAATTTTAAGTCTATATCTCCATCTTTTTTTTGCTTTACAAATTCGGTGATTTCTTCGAGTTTAGCCATTGCTTCAGGAGTCTCGAATTGAAATTCCTTGGCGATACTTTGCATAAGCATGACATAACGCATCATATCTTCGTCTCCTACAGCTATATTGCCAGAAGTTTCATATGCGACATGTACATCATGATGTTGGTCAACGAGGCGTTTTAATGTTCCTCCCATAGATATGACATCATCGTCAGGGTGAGGGCTGAATACAATTACTTTTTTGGGATAAGGTTTTGCTCTTTCGGGACGGAAGGTGTCATCAGCATTAGGTTTTCCTCCGGGCCATCCGGTAATTGTATGTTGAAGGTCATTGAATATTTTGATGTTGACGTTGTATGCCGATCCGTAAAGAGCCAATAACTCACTAAGACCGTTGTCATTGTAGTCTTTGTTCGTAAGTTTTAAAATGGGTTTTCCAGTAATTTTACATAACCAGACAATAGCACGGCGGATTAGTTTGTCATTCCATTCACAAGAAGTTACCAGCCAAGGAGTACTTATTCGAGTTAGATTTTCTGCAGCTGATAAATCCAGTACAACTTTAGCGTCTTTATGAAGTTGCAGGTAACTTGCGGGTAAAGCATCGGTGACATTTCCTTCAATAGCACCTTTTATTATGGCAGCTTTATTTTCACCCCAAGCCATAAGAATTAGTTTTTTAGCTCCTAATATAGTAGAGATACCCATCGTGATAGCACTACCAGGTACGCTTTCTGTCGAAGAGAACATCCCGGAAGCATTGTGGCGAGACTCGCTTCCGATAAGCATAAGACGGGTAGAAGAGTTTGCTTGAGAACCGGGTTCATTGAATCCGAGATTTCCTAATGGACCGATTTCAAGAAGAGCAAGATCTAAACCTCCATAATTTTCAATGCTTTTTTCATACTCTTTACAGAATTCGAATACACCTTCTTTTTCAGTAGTTCCTCGGGGAGTAAATACGTTGGTTGGGTCTATATCTACTTGATTGAGTAGAGTTTCCTGTAATATACGAGTTGTACCGGGAGCTGTTTCGTCTAAAGGATAAAATTCGCTGATATTAAATACTATGACGTTAGAAAAACTTAATTTCTCGTCTCTGTGCAAGCGAACTAACTCTTTATACACAGAATGAGTTCCCGGTCCAGAACCTAAAGCCATTACACAAAAACGTCCCTCTTTTTTACGGTTACGAATCAGGTCAGATACTTCTTTGGCAATTTGAGATGACCCCTCTTCTGTACTTTCATAAATTTCGGTCTGAATTTTCTCAAAACGGGTAAGGGCAGTCCGTTCAAAAGCATTGGCCGGTCGATAATATCGTTTTGGTGTGCGGTCAAGCTTGATTTGAGAACTTAAATTAGCTTTCATAAATGTGTGTATTTTTAAGGTGAATAGCAAAGGTACATCTTTTTTGTGTTTTTGAACAAATTTCAGCATAGTAAATAATAGGTATTTTACCTTGTTTTTGTATTATAAAAGTACCAAAATTTTGAAACTCTGCCTTTATGTATTTTATCTGTTAAAATTATGTGTAATCCATATAAAATGTTTACTTTTGACGAATAATGAGATGGTGTATCTTTCTAAAAGTACATGAGAGTGATATACCATGATATCGATGGAACACATTAAAACTATACGATTATGAGATTAATTATTCAGCCCGATTATGAGAACGTATCTCGATGGGCCGCTAATTATGTAGCTGCACGCATCAATGAGTTCAATCCGACTGCTGGAAAGCCTTTTGTTTTGGGACTTCCAACAGGGTCCTCACCTTTAAAGATGTATAAGAATTTGATTGAGCTTAATAAAAAAGGAGTAGTATCTTTTAAGAATGTAGTTACTTTTAATATGGATGAATATATAGGTTTGCCAAAGAATCATCCGGAAAGTTATCATTCTTTTATGTGGAACAACTTTTTTAATCATATCGATATTAATCCGGATAATGTAAATATTTTGAATGGAAATGCTGAGGATCCGGTAAAAGAATGTGAGCGTTATGAGGAAAAAATCAAATCAGTAGGAGGTATTGATTTGTTTTTGGGAGGAATTGGTCCTGACGGACATATTGCGTTTAATGAACCGGGATCATCTTTGACGTCTCGGACACGCGTTAAGACTTTGACGCAAGATACGATTATTGCAAATTCTCGTTTTTTTAATAATGATGTGAACCTTGTCCCTAAAACGGCTTTAACAGTTGGTGTAGGTACGGTTATGGATGCAAAAAGTGTTTTGATTATTGTAAATGGTCATAATAAGGCTCGTGCTCTTCAACATGGGGTAGAAGGTGGTATTTCCCAAATGTGGACCATCAGTGCATTACAAATGCATAAGTATAGTATCATAGTTTGTGATGAAGCTGCTACAGCAGAACTGAAGGTGCAGACTTATAAATATTTTAAGGATATAGAAAAAGACAATATCAATCCTGACACATTGATAAAATAATTTCATGTTGCTAAAAAAGACAAAAACAGCCTATTCATTGAATAGGCTGTTTTTGTCTTTTTTAGTGGGCCTCTAACCAATTTTTACCGATTCCAGAATCTGCAATTAGAGGGACTTTTAATTTATAAGCATTTTCCATTTCTTCCTTAACAATCTTACAAACTTTTTCTATCTCATCGATATATACATTAAAGTTAAGCTCATCATGGACTTGCAAAATCATTTTAGAGCGAAGGCCTTCTTGCTCAAATCTATTATATATACGTACCATTGCTATTTTTATGATATCGGCGGCACTTCCTTGTATTGGAGCATTGATTGCATTTCTTTCGGCATATCCTCTAACTATCGCATTTTTTGAATTGATATCGGGTAACATTCTTTTGCGTCCGCTTATCGTTTCGACGTATCCTTTTTCACGAGCTATATCAATACTTTTGTTCATGTATTCTTTTATATGAGGGTAAGTTTCGAAGTATCCATTGATAAGTTCTTTTGCTTCACTTCTGGGAATATTTAGTCTATCGGACAATCCGAAAACTGATATTCCATAAATAATGCCAAAATTAGCTGTTTTTGCTTTTCTTCGCATATCCTTACTAATTTCCGAAATAGGTATTTTATAGATTTTGGAGGCGGTGATAGCATGTATATCTTCTCCGGAGCAGAATGCATCTATCATGTTTTGGTCTCCGCTTAAATCTGCCATTATTCGGAGTTCTATTTGAGAATAATCAGCAGAAAAGAACACACAATTTTTGTCGGGGATAAATGCTCGTCGTATTTCTTTTCCTTCGTCATCTCGTATGGGTATATTTTGAAGATTGGGATTACTGGAGCTTAATCGGCCAGTTGCTGTGACTGTCTGATTAAATGAAGTATGTATTTTCCCTGTTGTGGGGTTTATAAGTTCAGGTAATGCGTTGATATATGTACTAAGAAGCTTGCGGATACCTCTCTGTTCCAGAATTTTACCGACAATGGGATGTTTTGAACGTAGTTTTTCAAGCACTTCTTCTGTTGTGGAATATTGACCTGTCTTTGTTTTCTTTGCTTTTTCATCTATTTTGAGCTTGTCAAATAAAATTTCTCCGACTTGTTTGGCTGAGCTGACATTAAATTCGGTACCAGCCATTTCGTAAATCTCTTTTTCGAGGATATCAATTTTATTTGAGAGTAGGAGAGAGTATTGGGAAAGAACTTCAGTATCAACATTTACTCCGGTAATTTCCATTTCACTTAATACTCTGACTAAAGGCATTTCTATGGTATAAAATAGATTTTCCAGGTTTTCTTTGTGGAGTTCTTTTTCCAGTACATTTTTTAGTTTTAAAGTAATGTCTGCATCTTCAGCTGCATATTCACAAATTTTTTCAAGAGGAACATCTCTCATGGATAGTTGTCCTTTTCCTTTAGGACCTATAAGCTCCTCTATCGGAATAGTTTTGTAGTGTAAGTATACTTCAGCCAAGTAGTCCATGTTATGTCTTTGCTCTGGTTGTAAAAGGTAATGGGCAATCATCGTATCGAAAAATTGACCTTTAACAGTGATGTCATAATTCTTCAATACGATATAGTCGTATTTAATATTTTGGCCGATTTTTAAAGAATTTACATTTTCTAATGCTTCTTTGAAGATATTAACAATGCGTTTTGCTTCTTCTTTGTTTGGGGGAATAGGTATGTAATATGCTTCATTTTCTTGCAGAGAAAAAGACAAACCGACTAATTCTACTCTCATCGGTTCGATACCTGTTGTTTCTGTATCAAATGCAAACGAATCAGCGAGATTTAATTTTTGGGCTAAATCTTGCATTTTGTTCTCATTATCAATTAAATAATAATAGTGTGGGGTCGATTTTAACTCGCTGAGAATTGAATATTTTTTTTCATCTTGGAAGTTGTCTGTAAATACGTCAAAGAGGGAGCCTTGAATGGGTGCATTTGTAATAGTTGCTTTGTTAATAGTTTCACCCAATACTCTTTCTGCTAAATTTTTGAATTCAAGCTCATCGAAGATTTCGCGAAGTTTGTCGGCATCTACTGGACAACGGCAGAGTTCTTCTTCGTCAAAGGTCAAAGGAACGTCCGTTTTTATAGTGGCCAGGAATTTTGAAAATTTTATTTGTTCAATATTTTCTTCTACTTTTTTACGGAGAGCACCTTTAAGTTTATCTGTATTGTTTAGTAATTCTTCTATGCTTCCAAATTCTTGTATCAATTTAGTTGCAGTTTTTTCTCCAATTCCAGGACATCCGGGTATATTATCTGAAGTGTCTCCCATCAATCCCAAAATATCAATAACTTGTTTGGGCTGTTCGATTCCGAACTTTTGTTTGATTTCTTCTATTCCTCTTATTTCAAAGCCATTACTTCCATATTTAGGTTTGTAGATAAAAATATGGTCTGAGACTAATTGCCCATAATCTTTGTCGGGAGTCATCATGTATGTGTCATATCCGGCTTTTTCGGCAAGTTGGGCCATAGAGCCTATTACATCGTCAGCTTCATATCCTGCTACTTCGATAATAGGAATGTTATAGGCTTTTATTATATCTTTTATAATAGGAATGGCTTTTCGAATATCTTCGGGTGTAGCTTCTCTTTGGGCTTTATATTGCTCGTAAGCTTTATGGCGGAAGGTTGGCCCTGCGGGATCAAACCCTACAGCGATATGTGTCGGATGTTCTTTTTTCAAAACGTCTTCAAGGGTATTTACGAAACCGAAGATTGCCGATGTATTTAATCCTTTCGAATTGATTCTCGGATTTTTGATAAATGCGTAATATGACCTGTAAATAAGAGCATACGCATCTAAAAGGAATAATTTTTTTTCTTGCATTTGTTCTGACGAATAATGAATGTATTTTATTTCTTTCAAGTTAAATATAGGATTTTTATCTGATATTTCGGGTAAATTTACAATAAATATGCAGATTCTTTTGTTTTATTACTATTTTTGCACATCATTAATGTAATATGGATAAGCTTTCGACAATACAGCAACCAATTCAGAAAGAACTGGAGAGCCTTAATATGACAATTAGGGCTGCTTTACAGACCGATAGTGATTTGATGAATTCGGTTGTGGACTATTATTTGGGTGTGAAAGGAAAGCAGATAAGGCCTTTATTGGTAATGCTTTCTGCCAGTTTATGTGGAAGTATAAATGAGTCGACAATCAATGCAGCTGCGGGTATAGAATTGTTACATAATGCCAGTCTTATCCATGATGATGTAGTTGACGAATCGTTACAACGCAGAGGACGAAAAACTGTAAATGGGGTATGGGATAATCGTATTGCTGTGTTGGTCGGAGATTATTTTGTATCTTGTGCTTTGAAGTGTGCCGTGAAAACGGGTATGATTTCAATAGTTGATACTTTGGGTACTTTAGGTAGAGAATTGGCGAGAGGGGAGATTGACCAAATATCTAATGTTGAACATCATTTAATTGATGAGCAAGCTTATTTTGATGTAATTCGGCAAAAAACGGCATCGTTGTTTGTCTCTTGTATGCAGATGGGGGCACTGTCTGTTTCTGCTCCGTTGGAAGAGACTTGCAAGTTGATGACTTTTGGGGAGAAATTGGGCCTTTGTTTTCAAATAAAAGATGATATATTTGATTATTATGAGGATACTTCTATTGGCAAACCTACGGGTAATGATATACGTGAAGGGAAAGTAACTTTACCTTTACTTTATGCACTGCAGCATGGCAATAAGGATGAGGCTGCCTTTATGAGTGAGCTCCTTAAAAAGAATGTATTATCTGCAGATGAGGTAAATTCCTTGATTATGTTCGCTCGGGGCAATGGGGGTATACAATATGCCGAGAATGTTATGGAGCGTCTTAGGAGTGAAGGATATGAAGTTTTATCAAGTTTTGGAGATACACCGATAACTGCATCTTTAAAATCGATTCTCGATTATACGATTGAGAGAAAAAAATAAGACTTGAAGAAGGAAGAAGATTAGAAAATATAGCCCTATGGAAAAGTTCTTTTCCATAGGGCTATATTTTAGGTTTTAGAAAAACTTCATCTCTTTTCCAGCGATAGAACTCAGTAAATTATTTGCTAAACGGCTGGCTCCAATCCGGAAAAATTGTTTATTGAGCCACTCCGGACCTAATATCTCTGAAACAATACAATAATATTTTACAGCATCTTCTGTCGTTACTATTCCTCCTGCAGGCTTGAACCCTACCATGCGACCAGTTTTGTCATGATATTCTTTAATGGCTTGGCACATGACGTATGCAGCCTCTAGTGTCGCAGCAGGCTCTAATTTCCCTGTTGAGGTTTTGATAAAATCTGCTCCTGAATACATAGATAGAATGGATGCTTTTTTTATGTTAGATGCAGTTTTTAATGCCCCGGTCTCAAGAATTACTTTTAAATGGGCATTACGACAAGCAGACTTTATTTCTTCTATCTCATCGCACATTTCTTGATATTCGCCAGCTAAAAATTCACCAACATTTATGACGATATCTATTTCGTCGGCTCCGTCAGCGACGGCCATGGATGTTTCAGCCACTTTTACTTCAGTAAACGTTTGAGAGGAGGGAAATCCTGCAGATACGGCAGCTATATTTACTTCTGATACTTCCAAGTTCATTCTTACGGTAGAAGTAAAATTGGGGTAAACACATATTGCTGCTACATTTTTCATGTCTGGATGTTCATTTTCGAAATCATTTACCCTTTTGGTAAATGCTGCTACCGAAATATTGGAATCGGTTGTTTTTAATGTAGTCAAATCGATACAGCTGAATAAGAGCTGATATATCTCGCTTCGGCTATTTTTTTCCAGGTTGTCACGTAAGATTTTTTCTACATTTAGCTTTACTGTTTCGTCGTTCAGCTCAGTAGCGTATCCTTTAAGGGTCTCGTTGTATTTGTCCATTTTAATGAAGTTTAGGGTTATTGATATGTCGGTCTTTATCTCTTTGGGATTTCTTTTCTAAATTTTTTTGTAAGGCATCAGTCAAATTTATACCAGTTTGATTGGCGAGGCATAGAAGGACCCATAAAACATCGGCCATTTCATCTCCCAAATCCATGTCTGTCTCCTTATTTTTAAAGGATTGATCTCCATATTTTCTGGCTATTATTCTGGCTACTTCACCAACTTCTTCAGTAAGAATCGCCATATTGGTTAATTCACTAAAATAACGAACACCATACTCCTTAATCCACTTATCAACAGTTTCTTGTGCTTCTTGTATTGTCATTTTATTCTTTATTTTTAGAGTCTATCCAAATTGTGACCGGGCCATCATTAAGCAATTCTACTTTCATATCGGCTCCGAATTCCCCTGTTTTAATATCGTGGTTGATTTCCTGGGATATATATTGGCAAAATCCTTCATACATGGGTATGGCATGGTCAGGCTTTGATGCTTTTATGTATGAAGGTCTATTGCCTTTTTTGGTTGAGGCATGTAGCGTGAATTGGCTGACAACTAAGATTTCTCCATCTATATCTCGTACAGATAAATTCATGATGCCATTTTTATCATCAAATATTCGTAGGTTTATTATCTTTTTTGCTAACCACAAAGCATCATCTAATGAGTCTGCGTCTTCCACTCCAACTAATATAAGGAGACCTTTTTTTATGGATGATTTTAGTTTGCCGTCGATGCTGACAGACGCATGTTGTACTCTTTGTATTAAAGTTCTCATATTAATTCATTATAGACGAAGATACACTTTTATTTTATAAAACTAAAGTATTTATTCTTTCTTTTTTTGTAATGCATTTATAAGAGTGTTGGCTTTAGAACTTCCTATAAGTTCTGTAAGTTCGTTTAATGAAGCTTCTCGTATGCGTTTTACACTTTTATAATGAGTGAGCAATAGGTTTTTGGTCTGAGGTCCTATTCCTTTGATAGTATCCAATTCTGAGGTAACTTGAGATTTGCTACGTTTATCTCTATGGAAGCTTATAGCGAACCGATGTACTTCATTCTGTATTTGTTCCATAAGATGAAAGAGTGGGGTTTGTTGTTTAAGCCCTATTACAAGGGGAGGGAACCCGAATAGTAATTCCGATGTCCGGTGTCTATTATCTTTTGCTAAACCTGCGATCGGTATGTTCAGATGGAGTTCATCTTCAACAACTTTTCTCACTACTTCCATTTGACCTTTGCCTCCGTCGGTGATTATCAAATCAGGTAGCGTAGTTCCTTCATCTATTGCACGTTGATAACGTCTTCTTACAACTTCTTGCATTGAAGCATAATCATCAGGACCATTTACTGTTTTTATAATGTATTTTCGGTAGTCTTTTTTCGATGGTTTGGCCTTTTTGAATACAACACAGGCAGCGACTGCATCAGAACCTTGTATATTTGAGTTATCGAAACATTCTATTTGTAATGGGAGCTTTTGTAGACCAAGTTCTTTCTGTATTTCTTTCATCAGGCGTGTGCTTTTTTGCTCCGGATTCATTTTTTCTGATTGTTTCAATTTGTCGATTTTGTACTGTTTTACGTTTTGTTCGGATATTTCAAGTAATTTACGTTTATCTCCTCTTTGTGGAACGATAAATTCGGCATTTTCAAATTTCAAATCAGGTAGAAAAGGCACAATAATTTCTTTAGATAAGCTTTTGAATCGTGTACGGAGCTCAGCTATTCCTAATGCTAAAATATCTTCTTTTGCTTCGTTTAAACGTTTTTTGAATTCTATTGTAAAGCTTTGTACGATGGATCCGTTACGGATGTGTAGATAATTTACAAATGCAGAATTCCCGTCTTCATCGTAAGAGAAAACATCTGTATTATGGATGGTCGTACTTACTATGACTGATTTGGCCCTATATTTTTCGATAAGTAAATATTTTTCTTTGACCGATTGAGCCTCTTCAAATTTTAGTTCAGAAGATAGTTTTTGCATTTCGGCAACTAAGTGGTCACATAATTGTTGGGTATTACCATTTAGGATTTGTCGTATTTGAGAAATATATTCCATGTATTCGGTTTCATTTTCATAGTTTTCACACGGGCCTTTACAGTTTTTGATATGATACTGAAGGCATACTTTGAATTTTTTTTTCTTTATATTTTCGGGAGTAAGGGCTAAATGGCAAGTCCGTATGGGGAATAAATCTCTGATTAATTCGAGTACTGTTTTAGCAATATGTACATTGGCGTAAGGCCCATAGTATTTAGAACCGTCTTTTATGATTTTCCGAGTTAAGAATATGCGGGGAAAGTGCTCATTTTTGATAGTGATCCAAGGATACGTTTTATCGTCTTTGAGCAATACATTATATCGAGGTTTATATTCTTTAATGAGGCTGTTTTCTAAATGTAATGCATCTTCTTCACTTTTTACTACGATATATTTTATATCACAAATATTTTTTACTAAGACATTCGTTTTGATAGAGTCATGAGTTTTGTTAAAATAGGAACTGACTCGTCTTTTTAAATTTTTAGCTTTCCCAACGTAAATTATTTTACCCTCTTTATCGAAATATTGGTATACCCCTGGCGTATCGGGGAGGAGGGCAAGAATGTTTTTAATATGTTCTTTTTTTTCGGTCAAGATACTTAATATTTGATGAGAGCTTCAATTTCAATTTCAGATGGAAAGACGTTCCTCCCTTTTAGAAATTCTAATTCTATAATGAAATTTACATATATTTTTTGGGGGTTAAATCGTTTTACTAAATTATATGCAGCGAGCATTGTTCCTCCAGTAGCTAATAAATCGTCGTGTAAAACAATTATGTCGTTTGAGTCTAATGCATCTTTGTGTATTTCTATTGTATCTTTCCCATATTCTTTGTCATAGCTCTCGCTCCACGTGTCTGCAGGTAGTTTGCCAGGTTTTCGCATTGGAATAAATCCTGCTCCTAAATTATTCGCTAAAATAGGTCCCATTATGAACCCTCTTGATTCTATACCTACAATTTTAGTTATGTTTTTGCCTTTATATAAATCAGTCAATAAAATACTGAGTTCATGTAAGCACTCTGGGTCTTTAAATACGGTTGTTAGGTCTCTAAATACGATGCCTTTTTGTGGAAAATCGTGTACGCTGCGAACTTTGTTTTTAATTTTTTCTATTGACATAGTTGTATATTTGTTTGTTTATCTGTATTTTAAGTGGCTTATCTAAAGCTTTTCTTTCTATTGTTCCACGTGAAACATTATCGTCCTAACAGTATCAAAAGAATATTGATGTCACTTGGCGATATGCCGGGAATTCTTGATGCTTGTGCAATAGTATCCGGATTTATCCGTGCCAATTTTTGTCTTGCTTCTATTGATATTTGTTTTATGGAATTATAATCAAATTTGTCTTTGATTCGTATATTTTCAAGTCGACTGATTTTATCGGCAATCATTTGTTCTCGCTCTATATAACCTTCGTATTTCATTAAAATCTCGGCAGCTTCGATAATCTCTTCTTGTCTATTAGGAATTTTTTCTAATTGATCTTGTAAAGCGGGAATAATAGAGGCTACAGATTTTACTGTCAGTTGAGGCCTTAGTATTAGGTCTATTAGTTTTACTCCTTGTTTTAAGGGAGATGTTCCCATTTGTTCTAACTGGCTGTTTATATACTGAGCTTTTACCGAGTAGTTGCGAGAAAAGTTGATAATACGATCTCGATGTTCTTTTTTCTCGATTAATTGCCTGTATCTTTCTTTAGAGGCTAATCCTATTTTAAATGATTTCTCGGTTAGTCGCATATCCGCGTCATCTTGGCGCAATAGTATTCTATATTCGGCTCGTGAGGTAAACATACGATATGGTTCATCAACACCTTTTGTTACTAAATCATCGATAAGAACTCCTATATATGCTTCGTTTCTACCTAAAATAAATTCATTATTCCCATGGCATTTTAAGTGAGCATTTATTCCGGCAATGAGACCTTGTCCGGCGGCTTCTTCATATCCTGTAGTCCCGTTTACTTGTCCTGCAAAAAATAACCCGTTTATTGCTTTGGTTTCTAAAGTGTGTTTTAGTTGTGTCGGATCAAAGTAATCATATTCGATTGCATATCCGGGTCTATATATTTGGATATTTCGGAATGCTGGTATTTTTTGTAGAGCATTCAACTGTACGTTGAGAGGTAGAGAGGAAGAAAAACCATTTAGATAAAATTCATGGGTTGTTTCACCTTCTGGCTCTAAAAATAATTGATGCTCAGTTTTATCTGGAAAAGTGACTATTTTTGTTTCTATACTTGGGCAATAGCGAGGACCTATACTTTTTATTTGTCCGTTGAAAAGGGGAGAATCTGGCAGGCCCTCTTTCAATATTTTATGTACTTCTTCATTGGTATATGTAATCCAACAACTTTGTTGTTTTAATTTTCTAGGTTCAAAATTGAGGTATGAGAATTTATGAAAATCGTTTTCTCCGGTTTGTTCTGTCAAGAGATTGAAGTCGACACTTCGTCCATCTATGCGTACAGGAGTCCCGGTTTTCATTCGTCCAACAATAATACCTTCTTCTTTTAATTGTTCGGATATTCCGTATGATGCAGGTTCCGAAATTCTTCCACCGGGGAGTTGCGTTTTACCGATATGCATTAGACCATTCATAAATGTTCCGGATGTAATGACTACTGATCGAGCTGTGAAAGTTACACCCATGCTAGTTATCACTCCGGTAATAGTATGTTCTTTTATGATAAGTTTGTTTACAGTATCTTGCCAGATGGAAAGATGTTCGGTATTTTCGATTATTCTACGCCAAGTCTCAATAAATTTGGCTCGGTCATTTTGTGCTCGAGGACTCCACATTGCAGGACCTTTCGAGCGGTTTAGCATTCGGAATTGTATCGCTGTTTGGTCAGTGACAATACCGGTAAATCCTCCTAAAGCATCAATCTCTCTTACAATTTGCCCTTTTGCTATACCTCCAATAGCAGGATTGCAACTCATTTGGGCTATTTTGTTCATATCCATTGTGATGAGAAGTGTCTCTGAACCGAGATTTGCTGCGGCACATGCAGCTTCGCAACCGGCGTGTCCTGCACCTACTACTATCACATCATAATTGAATTTCATATAATAACTCTTTTCTGTATTAACTATTTAATTTCACAAACTTGGAAATCTCATTTTTAATGCGTCATTCTCATGAGCGGTCATCACCTCTCGTTCACCTTCTCCTTTATCATTTATTCCACATAAATGGAGGATACCATGTATTATTATTCGATGAATTTCCTCATCTAAAGAAGTGTGATATTCTTCAGCATTGCTGGAAACTGTATCTATGCTTATAAAAATGTCTCCACTGATACGATTCCCTTGTGTGTAGTCAAACGTAATGATATCTGTATAATAATCGTGTTGAAGATATTCTCGATTTACAGCAAGAATTTTTTCATCCGAGCAAAAAATGTAAGCTATATCTCCGCATTTTTTACCATGTTTTTCTGCAACACGACGTATCCATTCACTTGTTTCTCTCTTTTTTATAGCAGGGAAACTAACTTCTTCGGCATAGTAGCTTATCGCCATATAATTATAATTTTTTAGATATAATTCTATGACTACAAAGATAATAATCTTTTAGTGAAAAGACAGGGATAGAAAGCAAATACTCTAATGCTTCTTTACTCAATTATAAAGTGCAAATTATAATAGGTTATTTGAAAAAAATATATGCTGTACATATTGCAGCAACAATACCTACGAAATCGGCAAATAGTCCATAGCCTGCAGAGTATCGTGTATTTCGAATACCTACACTTCCAAAGTAAACAGCAAGAATATAGAAAGTTGTATCGGTGGAGCCTTGTATTGTGGAGGCAACTCGAGCAACGAAAGAATCTGCCCCGTAAGTCGCCATGGCGTCCACCATCATACCTCTGGCTCCACTTCCACTTAGGGGTTTCATTAGTGCGGTGGGAAGAGCTCCGACAAAGCCTGAATCAATGCCGCAAGCATTGATGACAGAGGACAATCCTGAAATAATATAATCCATTGCTCCTGAGGCTCTGAAAATAGCGATAGCAACTAACATCGCTACCAGATATGGAATTATAGTAACGGCTGTTTTAAAACCTTCTTTTGCTCCTTCGATAAATGCGTCATATATATTTATTCGTTTGTGTATTCCTGCGATAATAAATCCGATAATAATACAAAAAAGAATAAAATTTGCACCGAAGCTCGAATATAAAGAAACTTTTTCTTGCGGTAATCCTATGAAAAAGCAGATTATACCTCCTATTATAATTGTTAATCCTAAAATAGATGAAAGTATGACTTTGTCAAATAGGTTAATTTTTTGTTTTAAGCAGACTGCAATTAATCCTGCCATTGTTGAGAAATAGGTTGCAATTAAGATTGGTAGGAATATGTCAGACGGGTTTGCTGCTCCCATTTGGGCCCTATATACCATAACTCCTAAAGGAACGAGTGTAAGTCCTGTCGTATTAAGTACAAGAAACATTATCATCGGGTTACTGGCAGTATCCTTTTGTGGGTTCAGTTCTTGTAACTCTTTCATTGCTTTGAGCCCTAAGGGTGTTGCTGCGTTGTCGAGACCAAGCATATTGGCTGATACGTTCATAAAAATAGACCCAAAAGCTGGGTGTCCTTTGGGAATATCTGGGAAGAGTTTTCCAAATAACGGGCTTATTAGACGTGAAAAAAATGCTATTACTCCTCCCTGTTCTCCAATCTTCATTAATCCTAACCATAATGATAAAACTCCGGTTAATCCTAATGAGATTTCGAATGCAGTTTTGGCTGAAGAAAAAGATGAATTCATGATATCTGACCATATTTGGAGATTTCCAAAAAATAGGGACTGGATAATTGCTATACCAAATGCAATCAGGAAGAAGGCGATCCAAATGTAATTTAAAATCATTGTATGCTAATATTAGGGGTTGATGACAAAATTATGCAAATTTGTCTGATTCCCATTTTTTTAGTGCCTTATTCTTTCTTTTTATAAGATGTATAATTTTTTAAGATGATGATTTTGTATTGTAAAAATCATAGTAAATATTTGATTTACAATGTGCTATTTTTAAAATGACAGTGTGAGATTTTGATAAAAATTTTTATTTGAATATCTACCCGAAAAAATAAAAGCTATTTTGTTAAATAATATTTTCTTGTGCTAATTTTTATTTTTACGATTTGTCGAGTGATGCTTCATTTAGTATGGGATTGAGTATTTAAAATTGAATGTATAAGATAAAGTATATTTTTATTAATTTTGTTTTGTCTAAATATAAATTCGATGGTTGGTATAAGAAAGAAAGTGCTGGTAACCTATAATATGTTTCGCCCGGGTTATTCTGAACTGATAAAAAAGTATGACGTTACTTTTCCTCCGGAAGGGAAAGAGAGTTTTTCGTATGATGAAGTTTTGGATATGATTTCGGAATATGATGCTTTACAGTCTATGTTTAATTTTCCTGTTGATAAACAATTGATAGATGCTGCTCCTAAATTGAAGATTATATCAAATTATGCAGTGGGGTATGATAATATAGATATTTCTTATGCGACGAAGAAAGGGATTCAAGTAACGAATACTCCAGATCCGGTTACAGAACCTACGGCTGACCAAGCGATGGGGTTGATACTTTCGGTTTGTCGTAGAATATCAGAATTAGATCGTCGCTTGCGTATACCGGGTGCAGTGAAAGTTGAGCTATTGGGAAATTTAGGCCTTTCTTTATATGGGAAAACCATAGGTATTATCGGTATGGGACGTATTGGACAGGCTTTGGCCAGACGAGCTTTATCGTCAGGTATGAAGGTGGTGTACCATAATCGTCGTCGTTTGGAACCTGCTATCGAGAATTTATATAATGCTACCTTTTTATCTTTAGATGAATTATTGATGAGGTCTGATATCGTATCGGTAAATGCTCCGTTTAGTAAAGAAACTTATCATTTGATAGGGGAGAGAGAGCTGGGGTTAATGAAGAGTCAGGCTGTATTGATTAATACTGCAAGAGGGCCTCTTGTTGATGAGAAGGCTTTGATTGAAGCATTGAAAGGTAAAAAAATTTGGGGTGCAGGTTTAGATGTTTTTGAATTTGGAGATTATCCTTCTCCAGAATTATTAGAAATGGATAATGTAGTAATGAATCCGCATACAGGAACACAAACTATTGATGTTCGACATGAGATGGCAGCTTATGTGTCCCGAAATATTATCAATTTTTTTGAAGGGAATGGTCCTGTTGCAAAAGTAAATTTGAAGTAGAAAATCAATGAATGCACAGCAAATAAAAGAAATACTTTTATCTTTCTCGGATGATGAAAAATCAAAAGTTTTAAGTCGATTTTTTAAAACAAGTAAAGGGGCTTATGGGGAAGGAGATTGTTTCATCGGAGTTCCTGTCCCAATTATACGGTCAATTGCAAAACGATATAGGAAGGAAGTCTCTTTGTCGGAGGCTGAAGTGTTATTAGATGAGTCTATACATGAGTGCCGGATGTTGGGGCTTTTGCTGATGGTTGCGCTTTTTGAACAATCTGATAATCAAACAAGAAAAACCATATTTGATTCTTATTTATTACATACTTATGCGATAAATAATTGGGATTTAGTGGACTTGACAGCTTACCAAATTGTTGGACGTTATTTGATAGATAAAGACCGGAGTATATTATATAGTCTGGCTAAAAGTGATAATTTTTGGGAACAGAGGATTGCTATTGTCTCAACATGGTTGTATATACGGGAAGGACAGTTTAGAGATACATTGGAGATTGCTGATATATTGTTGCAGCACGAACAAGACCTTATTCGTAAGGCTGTCGGATGGATGTTGCGAGAAGTAGGTAAAAGAAATAAAAAGATATTGGTCGATTATTTAGAACAGCGTGCGCATATTATGCCCCGTACGATGTTGCGTTATTCTATTGAGAAATTTTCACCAGAGGAGCGTTCCTATTTTATGAAAAAATAAATATATATAGCTTGATTATTGGAAATGCATTATATTTTTCCTCTTTTCAAACATTTTTTTATATATAAGTTTCCTAAAAAAGGGTGTATATGATAATATCGTATTGCCTTATAAAACCATTTCCCAAAGTTATTTAATAGTTTTTTTGATTTGATGACTTGTTGTTGCCGGTATGCAAGTCGAGCTATTGTGGCGGCATTTTTGAAATGATGAAAGTAAAACGTTTCATAACATGCACGTAAAAATACATAGGCAATACTTTCCTTTAATTCCGGATATAAATAGCTAGGGTAGAGCAAATCGTATATGCGTTGTGGAAATTTTAGATAACTGCTAAATTGTCGGTCAGAAATATTTTTTTGTTGAGTGACAGAGTCGGGTCGGGAAACATAGTTGATAAGAGGCTTATTTATCGAGGTTATCTTGTGTGCAGCGAGAACAATTTGTGTGGTATATACAGCATCTTCTCCTATAGATAAGTCCGATACCAAATTATATTTTATAGTTTCATGCAATTCTTTTTTAGCAATATATGACCATACTGCCCATGCCCTTTCTGCACAAAACATTTGTTTTAGCAAAGATGCTTGGCTATATTGGTGGATTGAGATTTGTTGGATATATGTTTTTTTTTGATCATCAGGATTATAGGTATAATAATCCATAAGAACCATATCAGCGTCTGCTTCAATAGCTTTTTTGTATAGAATACTTAATGATGAGGCTTCAAGAAAATCATCAGCATCCAAAAAAAGAATATATTTACCGTGAGCTACAGTTATTCCTTTTTGTCGTGCAGCTGATACTCCTTGATTGGGCTGATTTATTATTTTGAGAGAAGGATATTGGGTTGCATATTGATCTAATATTTCTGGTGACTTATCGATACTACCATCGTTTATAGCAATTACCTCTATGTTGTTATCTGCTTGTATTAATACGGATTCTAAACAATGCGGTAGATATTTTTCAACATTATAGACGGGTATAATTACGGAAAGGTCTATGGAATGTAGCATATATATTGCGAGTTTAAATGCAAATATAGATATAATAAATTAATTGTATTATTTTTGCTTTAAAAAAGCTTATAATGGTGCGTATTGTAGAGATAATAGGAGGCTTGGGAAATCAGATGTTTCAATATGCTTTTTTCCTTTATTTAAAAAATAAAAGTCATATCTGGGACAGGCTATATGTCGATATAGAAGCTATGAAAACTTATGATAGACATTATGGTCTGGAACTTGAAAAGGTGTTCAATCTTTCTCTTTGCCCTATCTCGAACAGATTGCATCGTAATCTGCAAAAAAGAAGTTTTGCAAAACATTTTGTAAAGTCTTTGTATGAGCATTCTGAGTGTGAATTTGATGAACCTGTTTATCGTGGATTGCGTCCATATCGTTATTATCGCGGTTATTGGCAGAATGAGGGTTATTTTGTAGATATTGAACCAATGATTCGTGAAGCATTTCAATTTAATGTAAATATTTTATCTGAAAAAACAAAAGCTATTGCTTCTAAAATGCGTCGAGAATTATCGGTGAGTATTCATGTTCGCCGGGGAGATTATGAAAATCTTCCGGAAGCCAAGGCTATGCATGGAGGTATTTGTTCTCTGGATTATTATCATAAAGCAATAGATTTTATCCGTCAGCGTCTGGATAATAATATATGTTTTTATTTATTTTCTGATGATATAAATTGGGTGGAAGAAAATTTGCAGTTAGAAAACAGATGTATCATAGACTGGAATCAGGGAGAAGATAGTTGGCAAGATATGTATCTTATGAGTTGTTGCCGTCACCATATTATAGCAAATAGCTCTTTTAGTTGGTGGGCTGCATGGCTAAATCCGAATAAAAACAAAATCGTTTTAACGCCAAACAAATGGTTTAACCATACAGATGCTGTCGGTATTGTACCGAAAAGTTGGATTAAGATACCTGTTTTTTGATATGTTTATGCATTTTTCTTGAATATTTTGGCGAATAAAAAACGTATAGCAAACCATATATGTAATATTTTTACTGTAGTTTTTCCGTAATATTTAACCATAATGTTATATCGTTCTTGGAGGGAGGCTTTTCTGTTTTTTGTCGTCGCCCCTTCATTCAGATAGTTTATCAATATTTGGTGGGTGTTAAATAACGTTTGGGCAGATCTCATACATTTTATACACCAGTCAAAATCAGAGGAAAAACGATAAGCCAAATCGTAATTTGGGGCAATGCTGCGTTTGGCGATAAATGCTTGGTGACAGACAAGCATTCCCATACGGAAGCTTTTCCATGATAGTTGTTCGGGAGCCTTTAATCGTCTCATCCCGATAAAATTTCGGTTTAGGTCAACCAAAGCGGTTTCTCCATAAATTATATCGGGACGAGAGTAGCCTATCGAATGATATATATTCTCTAAAGTTTTGTTATTATAAAATGTGTCTCCGGCATTCAAGAATATAACATATTCACCGGTTGCAAGATTCAAACCTTTATTCATTGCATCATAAAGTCCGTTATCAGGCTCATTTATTAAGATATTTATCAGATGTCTGTTTTTATCGAGAATATCAATTGTACCATCATCTGACGCACCATCTATTACAATGTATTCGTAGTTTTTATATGTTTGGTCGGCTACGCTGTTAAGTGTGACTTCTATAGTTTTATGAGCGTTCCATGTAATTGTTATGATTGAAAATAAGGGTTGTATCATTGTTTTTGTTTTGTTGACAGTAACCTTTGATAAAGGTGGTTATAATGTGTTGCTATAATGTCTTCTGTATAGTTTTTTTTAACTTTTTCGATACATTTGTCTTGCAGAGAAGGATTGTCTTTCTGCTCATATGCCCATAATATGCCTTTGCTCAAGTCCTCGACTGATGGATATTTGGCGAGATAACCATTATCTAAGTGGTCTATTATATCTGTTTGTCCTCCTTGATCAAAGGAGACAACCGTGGTACCACAGGCCATAGATTCTATTAACGTTTGCCCAAATGTTTCATAATGAGATGAGACAACAGTAACGTTTGCAGCAGAGTATAGTGAAGCTATCATTGAGATATCTGATAATTTCCCCATATAAGTGTATTTACACGGAATAGTGTTGAGAAAGTTCTCATCGTTCTTTATTCCTCCAAACATAAGTAGATGTAGCTTTTTTATTTGTTCTATTGGTAATAAAGATATGGCGTGGCAAAGTAAATCGAATCCTTTTATCGGGTCATTTAGTTTTGCTGCTCCAAACAAAATAACGAAATTATCTTTAGAAATGGACAATTTTTCCCTTATTTTATTCCTATCTTGCTGATAAAATATTTGAGTGTCTATTGTGTTGGGGATTACCAGGTTCAATGATGTTTTTGAGATATTGCTTTGTCGAGCTTTATCGCATAGCCATTGACTTACACTGACGAACGTAATATACGATTGTGCTAAGAAATTTTTTTTCTTCCATATACGATAAGAAAGATCATGTGGTGCAGGCTTTTGCAGTTGAGGACAATTTTGACATAGGGAGGTATATTTATTACATGTTCTCGGATGGTGGCATATGGCAGTTATGGGCCATAGGTCATGTAGTGTCCATATGATTGGTTTACCTAAAGTCGTTAGTTTTTTTATATCGGATAAAGACAAAAATCCTTGATTTATCCAATGAAGATGGATGATATCAGCCTCTCGAACTTCTTTACGTAAAACCAAATTGAATCCAGTATTTGCAATCGATACTGAGAAAAGATTTTTTTTTGAAAAATGATTATTAATAAAAATGATAAAACGTTCCCATACAAATTTGAGAAGTCCAAGATATCGTTGTATTGTATTTTGTTCGACACCAATAATATCGGGATTATTTGAAATTTTCTTTTTTACAAGTAGTTTTACATTTACCCCGTTGTTTTTGAGGGCCGACATCAGACGGCTACAAGCAATAGCCGCTCCACCGGTATTTTCAGATGTATTGATAAGCAAAACTTTCATAAAACAGAATCACGATTTGAATACGAAGGTACGATTTTTCTCTCATTATTTTCTACTTTGAAAAATGAACTTTTCTTTTCATACCTTTGTGATAGAAGTGATTTTAAAAAAATAGTTACATTTGCAGAAAGCGTTCTCGGGAAATTGGTAGCTGATAAAGGCTGTTATTTTTTCTGTGTGGAAGAGAGCTCTAAAATTGGATTAATGTGGATAGAGATATATGAATCCTTTGTTAGATAAAATGCAAAAATGGATAAATGATGGCGTTCAAACGTTGTTGAGTATTTTGAAGATTGTCATTTATTCGAAAAATAGGACTCCTATGCCTACTGAATTCGATTCTTTAGGAGAAATTGTAATTTTGGGAAACGGTCCATCTTTGAATACGACTGTAGCGAGCTCTTCTGCATTTTTAAGAGATAAGACATTATTGGCTGTAAATTTTGCAGGGTCAACTGATTTGTTCAAACAATTGTGTCCTGGACTATATGTTATAGCGGATCCCTATTTTTTTGATGCGTCAAAAGAAAAATCTGTTGATTTATATTGTGCTTTGTCTGAGTCGGTTACGTGGAAAATGTATCTATTTGTTCCGGTTTTTGCGTTTAAAAGAAGATGGTGGCAAGAAATTTTGAGTACGAATCCTCATATACATATTGTCCAATATAATATTACACCAGTGGAGGGTTACAAATGGTTTTCCAGATATGCTTTTCGTAAGGGGTGGGGGTGTCCTCGGCCCAGGAATGTCCTTATACCTTCTATCATGTTGGCTTTTCGATTAGGCTTTAAAAAAATATATTTAGCCGGAGCTGACCATTCTTGGCTTCCACAATTGTCGGTGGATGACAATAATCGAGTAATTACTCGTCAACCACATTTTTATAAGGATAGTGAACAACATAATAAACAGGTGGATGCTGAATATGCTAATATTCATTTGCATGAAGTTCTATATAGTATGTATATAGCTTTTCGGTCATATTTTGTCATTCGGGATTATGCTGAGCGTATAGGATGTAAAATTATAAATATTACTCCAGGTTCTTTTATTGATGCTTTTGAGAGAATGATCCCAAAGCAAAATGACCCTGGTCGAATTTTTTAAACATTGGGGTAATACCCTGATAAAAATTGGAAAAATGGAAAAAGTATTAGTCACAGGGGCTGACGGTTTTATTGGTTCTCACCTTACAGAGATGCTTTTAGACCGAGGTTTTCAGGTAAGAGCACTGTCTTATTATAATTCTTTTAATAATTGGGGATGGCTTGAAGGTATTACTCATCCTGGTCTTGAGGTTGTATGTGGAGATATACGAGATCCGTATTTTTGCAAACATATTATGCAGGGGATTGATATTGTTTTTCATTTGGCTGCACTCATTGCGATTCCGTATTCTTATGTTGCTCCTGATAGTTATGTTGATACCAATATAAAAGGAACACTGAATGTATGCCAAGCAGCTAAAGAGAGAGGCGTGAAGCGTGTATTGGTTACTTCTACCAGTGAAGTATACGGGACGGCCAAGTATGTTCCTATTGATGAGAACCACCCTAAACAGCCTCAGTCTCCTTATTCAGCAACTAAAATAGGGGCAGATGCTTTGGCCATGAGCTTTTACAATGCTTTTGAACTTCCGGTTGTAATAGTCCGTCCATTTAATACGTATGGTCCTCGCCAGTCAGCTAGAGCTATAATTCCGACCATTATTACTCAGATTGCCAATGGAGCTAAAGAAATAAAATTAGGAGACCTTAGTCCTACGCGTGATTTTAATTATGTAAAGGATACTTGTCGGGGATTTATTCAGCTTTCACAATGTGAGGCAGCGATAGGGCAGGAAGTCAATGTATGCAGTAATTATGAGATATCGATGAGAGATACTTTGAATTTGATATCGGAAATAATGGGTGTAAAAGTTTGTTTTGTGGAAGATGAGCAACGTATCAGGCCTAAAGGTTCCGAAGTATTTCGTTTATGGGGAGATAATTCAAAGATAAAGAGCTTGACAGATTTTAAACCTGAATATCCTATACGAAGGGGATTGGAAGAAACAGTGAAGTGGTTTATGGATAAGAATAATCTAAACCGATATAAAGCAAATATTTACAATGTATAAAGAGACGATTAGTTTTATAAAAAGGTTATTTCCCAATCAAGAGTTTGTGCCTTTACATGCTCCGTGTTTTATCGGTAATGAAAAGGAATATTTGAATGATTGTATCGATTCTACATTTGTTTCGAGTGTTGGTAAATATGTCGATAAATTCGAAGATGTGGTTGCTGTTTATACGGGGGCTAAGCGTGCTGTTGTATGTGTAAATGGTACTAATGCTATTCATTTGGCTTTACTTTTAGTTGGAGTTGAACAGAATGATGAAGTTTTGACTCAACCGTTGACTTTTATTGCGACATGTAATGCAATTAGTTATTGCGGGGCACATCCGGTTTTTATTGATGTAGATAGGGAGACAATGGGATTGTCTCCAGAAAAATTAGAAGAGTGGATTCTCGATAATGCAGAAATGAGAGGAGATGCATTGTATAATAAGGGTACAGGCAGACGGATTAAAGCTTGTGTGCCTATGCATACTTTCGGGCATCCATGTAAAATTGATGCTATAGCTGATATTTGTCTGCGTTATTCTCTTGAATTGGTCGAAGATGCGGCAGAGAGTATCGGTTCTTTTTATAAGGGGAAGCATACCGGGTTATTTGGAAAGATTGGCGTTTTGAGTTTTAATGGTAATAAAACTATAACAACCGGTGGCGGGGGGATGTTACTTTTCCAAGATGAGGAGCTGGGGAGTTATGCAAAACATCTATCTACGCAGTCTAAGCTTCCTCACCCATGGGAGTTTGTGCATGACCATATAGGATATAATTATCGTATGCCTAATATTAATGCAGCTTTGGGATGTGCTCAGATGGAAACATTGCCTTTATTTTTAGAAAAAAAACGCCAATTAGCTGAAATTTATCAAGGTTATTTTAGTAAAAAAGGTATTTCTTTTTTTGTTGAACCAGAACATTGTCATTCAAACTATTGGCTAAATGCCATTTTATTGGATAATGAAAAGGAACGTGATGATTTTCTTGAATATAGTAATTCTAATGGAGTTATGACTCGTCCTATTTGGCGATTGATGAATAAGTTGCCTATGTTTGAAAAAGAGCAGTGTGGAGATTTGAGCAACTGTCTGTATTTTGAGAAACGAGTGGTGAATATTCCAAGTAGTGTCAGGTTATGAATGATAAGCTAAATGTCTTATTTTTAGGTGGTGCTAAACGGGTATCTTTAGCTGAACATCTGATAGATACGGCAAGGAGAAAAGGGCTTGACGTCGAAGTTTATTCGTATGAATTGGATGAATTTGTCCCTATAGCTTCTGTTGGAACAGTTATTCTTGGTTTACGGTGGAAGGATGAAAACATTATTCCAGATCTTCTATCTGTCATTCGAGAAAAGGATATTCACATTGTTTTACCATTTGTCGATCCTGCCGTGGAAGTTGCGAGCCGATTAAGGAGTATTTGCTCGGATGTTTTTATCCCTGTTTGCCGAGAAGACATATGTAAAGTTATGTTCGACAAGCAGCTTTCTGTGGATTGGTTTAAAAAATACGATATTCCTGTGCCACAGTGTTTTTCAATAGGGAATATCGAATTTCCCGTGATTCTTAAACCTCGAACTGGTTCTGCATCTAAAGGTATAAAAATAGTTTATTCCCGAGATGATTTACGAAATATTTCAAATTTAGGCAGTTATGTAATACAAACCTACATCCAGGACGGAATAGAATTTACTGTGGATTGTTATGTATCAGAAAGTCGGGATATTGTATCGATAGTTCCGAGAATTAGGCTCGAAGTTGCCGGAGGAGAGGTTATAAAAACCCGAACAATAAAGGATGATGTTTGTATAACTTTATCTCGGAAGGTTTTGCAAACGGGGCAATTTATAGGCCCGGTAACTATACAGTTTATACGAGATGTGGCAACCGATAAAACATATATTATGGAAATTAATCCCCGTTTGGGTGGAGGGGTAATTGCAAGCATCGAAGCCGGAGCTAATATTCTTTCTACGTTGTTAGATGAATATCTTAAGTATCCGGTCGAACCTATTGTTAGCTGGAAAGAAAATATATTTATGACGCGATATTTTAAAGAAGTTATATTCTATGCAGATAATCATTGATATGGACGGTACTATATGTACCGAAGAGCGTACGTATAGCCGCTGTTTGGCTGTACCTAAACTTCATGCGGTAGAGTCAATAAATGCTTTGTATGACGAAGGACATACTATTATAATATACTCTGCCCGTACATGGATGGAGTTTGAGATGACTACAGCATGGTTAAAGGAACATAAAGTGAAATATCATCAGTTGATTATGGGAAAGCCTATAGGGGATGTGTGGATTGATGATAGGGCTTTACAATTTAAGGATAATTGGCAGGAGATAATAAAAGACTTGAAGAATAGGAAAAAGTGATATCATGGGAAAGGTTGTTATTATAGCTGAAGCTGGTGTGAATCATAATGGGAATTATGATTTAGCAAGAAAATTGGTTATTGCAGCTAAAGATGCCGGAGCTGATTATGTAAAATTTCAGACTGCTCGTCCCGAGAGGGTTATTTCCCGATATGCGCCCAAAGCGGAATACCAGTTAGGTACGACAAAAAAAGAAGAGTCGCAGCTTGATATGTGCCGGGCAATTCATTTGCCTTTGACAGATTATAAGCCACTTAAGGACTTTTGTGATGAAATAGGGATAAAATTTCTTTCTACACCATTTGATTTAGAATCTATAGATGTGTTGGAAGCATTGGATATGGACTATTATAAGATTCCATCTGGAGAAATTACCAATTTACCATATTTGCAAAAAATTGCACGTTTGGGACGTCCGGTAATTATGTCAACTGGAATGTCCGGTTTGGGAGATATCGAGGCTGCACTCGGTGTGTTGACAAAAGAGGGGTTGGGTTTGGAGCAGATTACTCTTTTGCATTGTAATACTGAGTATCCTACCCCTTATGTTGATGTAAATCTTCGAGCAATGCAGACATTATCCGATTGCTTTGGTGTAAAAACTGGGTATTCGGACCATACCAAGGGTATAGAAGTCTCGTTAGCTGCGGTAGCTTTGGGAGCAGTTGTAATAGAAAAGCATTTTACGTTGGATAGAAATCTTCCCGGGCCTGATCACAAAGCTTCGTTAGAACCGGAAGAATTGAAGAAAATGATAGAGTCTATCCGAAATATTGAATTGAGTTTGGGGAGTCCGGTAAAAAGAGTTTCTAATTCTGAGGCAAAGAACAGTATTGTTGCTCGTAAAAGTTTGATTGCGGCCAGGGATATAAAAGCTGGAGAGGTTTTCACTGAAAATAATATGACTGTGAAGCGTCCTGGAAATGGAATTTCTCCGATGCGTTGGTATGAGGTAATTGGGAAAGTTGCCCCTCGTGATTTTAAAGAGGATGAACTATTAGAATTATAGGTTATGCGAAAAATTTGTGTAATTACAGGGACAAGAGCTGAATATGGATTGTTGAGCCGTCTAATGAAAATGATACAGGAAGATCCGGATTTGGATTTACAAATAATAGCTACTAATATGCATTTATCTCCTGAATTCGGTTTGACCTTTCGAGAAATTGAAAATGACGGATTCATTATCAATAAGAAGGTAGAAATGCTTTTGTCAGCTGATACATCATCGTCTATTGCAAAATCTTTGGGATTGGGAATTATAGGTTTTGCAGATGCCATACAAGATTTATCTCCCGATTTAATCGTAATTTTGGGTGATCGTTATGAGATGTTAGGTGCTGCATCTACAGCGTTATTTTTTCAAATTCCTGTTGCACATATTTCTGGTGGAGATGTTACGGAGGGAGCTTATGATGATGCAATTCGTCATTCTATTACCAAAATGAGCCATCTTCATTTTACAACGACAGAAGAGTACCGTAATCGAGTGATTCAGCTAGGAGAAGAGCCAGAACGAGTATTTAATGTTGGGTCTATAGGATTGGATAATATTCGTTACTTACAACTTCTGAGTAGAGAAGATTTAGAAAGGAGCATAGGATTTAAAATCTCAAAGAAAACTTATATGGTCACGTATCATCCGGTTACTCTTGAATATATGACTGCTCGAGAACAATTTTCCGCACTGCTAAAAGCTTTGGATGAAACGGATGCACATATTATTTTTACGAAACCGAATTCTGATTCTAATGGTCGTATTATCGCCTCGATGATTGATGAATATGTAAACTGTCATTCTGATAGATCAGTAGCTTTCACATCTTTAGGATATCTTCGATATTTGTCTGCATTGCAATATGTTGATGGGGTAATTGGGAATTCTTCAAGTGGTATTGTCGAGGTTCCATCTTTTGGGATACCGACGTTAGATATAGGTGCCCGACAAAAAGGTCGCCTTGCTGCATCATCTGTACTACATTGTGAGGCTTCTTACGAGGCTATTGCGGCAGGATTGAGTATGATTGCCACGAATACAGTGAAAGCTTCTGCTAAAGAAGCTAAAAATCCATATGAGAAGCCTAATACTACGGAGAATATTTGGAAGATAATAAAAAATTATCCTTTAGAAGATATTATTAAGAAGCATTTTTATGATGTTAAGATTTGTACGGATAAATGAAGGATAAAGGAATGAATATATTATATGTTATTCCTGCGAGAGGAGGAAGTAAAGGTATTCCCCATAAAAATATAAAATTATTAGGAGGAAAACCTCTAATCGGATATTCTATTGAATTGGCTCGTCAATTGACGTCTGACGAACATATTTGTGTATCCACTGATGATGAGGAGATTGTGCGTGTTGTGGAAAATTATGGTTTAGCTGTTCCGTTCAGACGGCCGAAAGAGTTGTCCGGTGATCAGGTGGGAACTTATGAAGTTTTGTTACACGCGCTTAGTTATTATGAATCTTTAGGCAGACATTATGATGTTTTGGTTTTGTTACAGCCGACTTCTCCTTTTAGGAAAGAAAAGTTTGTTCAGGAAGCATTAACTTTATATACCCCAGATATTGATATGGTCGTGTCCGTAAAAGAGGCCGCTTCTAATCCTTATTATAATTGTTATGAAGAAGATGGTAATCATTTTCTGCATTTGTCTAAAGGGAACGGAAAATTGATTCGTCGGCAGGATGCCCCTCAAGCTTGGGAATACAATGGCGCTATATATGTTATCAATACAGCATCTCTTCGAAAGATGAGTTTGGGAGAGTTTCCCCGTAGACGTAAATATGTTATGGATGATAAGTATTCTATAGACTTAGATACTCCTTTTGACTGGATGGTGGCAGAGATGATGCTACAAGAAAATATTGTAACTTTTTGAGTTATGGGAAATACAGAACGTTTTGTAATACGAGATTATGTTTCAATTCTTGAGGCCTTGAAAGTTTTGAATCGACTACCGAGCAATACTTTGACTTTATTTATTGTCGATGAAAATAACCGAATGGTCGGGACTTTAACAGATGGGGATATCCGTAGAAGTTTAATATCAGGAGCTCAATTAAATGACCCTGTTTCTTCTGTCATGTTTACTCATTTTCGGTATGTAAAAAGCAGTGGCATAGATGTCAGAGCAATTAGGGAATTAAAGAAGTTGCAAATAGCTTTAGTTCCTTGTTTGGATGACGAACATCGTATAACCGGTGTTTATAATTTACGAGAATTACGTTCTGTGTTACCGGTAGATGCTGTTTTAATGGCAGGAGGGAAAGGCGAAAGATTACGTCCACTAACTGAAAAAACACCAAAACCATTGTTGAAAGTAGGAGATAAATGTATCATCGATTATAATGTCGAACGTCTTATCTCTTATGGGATAGACCGTATATCGGTAACGGTAAATTATTTAGCAGAACAGATTGAAGTGCATTTTTCTAAACTTGTAAATGATGTACAGGTAAATTGCGTACGAGAACCCCAATTTTGGGGTACTATGGGCTCTCTTACGTTAATCGATTCATTTTATAATGATACGATTTTACTGATGAATTCTGATTTATTTACCAATATTGATTATGAAGATTTTTATTTGCACCATATAGATAAGAAAGCTGATTTATCAGTGGCGGCTGTACCTTATCTGGTATCAGTTCCTTATGCTATTTTTAAAACTGAAGCAGAACGAGTATTGGCTCTTGAGGAAAAGCCGACATATAATTATTATGCAAATGCAGGTATATATTTGATAAAAAAAGAGTTATTGGAACTTATGCCTCGGAATGCATTTTATAATGCTACTGATTTTATCGATTTATTGATAGAGAAAGGGAAAAGGGTCGTTCGTTTTCCAATAACAGGAAATTGGATAGATATAGGAAAACCAGAGGATTATAAACGAGCACAAGATTTGGCTCGGCATATAGAGATGTAATCATCATTGCTTATTTGGGGTTATTCTACTTTTTGCGTATTCCAAAATGTCTTGTAGAATGTGAGAGTTCAGACTCTTGTTGGTGGCGTAGTATAGCAAAACACCTGTTAGTGTTTGGAGTATGAGTAGTAACCATTCCTTATCGATGATTATGGGTAGTAACACTAACGGTATTGAAATTATTATAGTAATTGCGCAATATGGTATCATATCTTTTACTTGTTTTTTTATTCCATATCCAACAACTTTTCCGCTGATGTAAGCCATAAGTAGATAATGTAAAATAGAGACAAAAACTTGTCCTAAAACGAGAATTGTAACACCCATTTCTAGTGTAATAAAGATGGCTATCAGAGACAGTATATCTTTTACAATTTCTAAATACAACATAATTTTTACTTTTCCAATCCCTAGAATGCAGTTATTAAGGAATACTGTCAGTGTAGTAAAAATTCCTCTGAATATAAGGAGTTGAAAGAGTAAAATAGATGCATCCCATTTGTTTCCGAATAATGTTCTGAATAGAGGTTCTGCAACAATGATAAGACCTGCATATATAGGAAAAATTATAAAAGAGGTGAGTTTATTCATTTTACTTATTGCTCGATGTAGCCGCTCTCGATTATCTTGCATATCGGCAAGAATTGGTAGGAAGGAAGAACCTAAAATCTGACCTAAAGCTGTGATTCCCATTTTGCTCCATTTATCCGCCTGTGTATAGTATCCAAGATGTTTTAGATTATAAAAAGAGCCAATGATAAAAGAATAAATGTTGAGAAATATAGTGTTGAACAAGGATGTCATCATGACACCTGAACCTATTTGGAATATTTCTGATAAAGATTTTTTGCTAAAAGTCCAACTTGGCCTCCAGGAGTTGAATTTCCATAAAATTGCTGATTTTACCGATGAAAGTACAAGTGCTTGAGCTACCATTGCCCATGCTCCGTATCCGTTTAGTGCCATGATTAGAGCTAAGGCTCCGGAGAGAAATAGCCCGATGGAATTTGAAATGGCAATTATTTTTACATCCATTTTTTTCATCAACTTTGTGCTTTGTACCATTCCAAAAGCCAGTATTATGAAATTCAGGAACATAACTCGGGAGAGTGTTATAAGCCTTTTGTCATGAAAAATATCAGCAATAAGAGGAGCTGTAAACCATAAAAGAATATATAATATTACACTGATTCCAATGTTGAAAAAGAAAATAGTGCTGAAATCGGTCTGTGTAACATTTTTTTTCTGAATAAGAGCCGATGAAAATCCACTGTCAATAAATAGATTGGCAAATGCTGTAAAAATAGTTATAGCCCCGATGAGGCCGAAATCTTCAGGCATGAGAACTTGAGCTAAAACTATACCAGTAACTGCATATAAGATTTGAGTAGATATACGGTCTATTGTATTCCACATCAAGGTATTGGCAGTTTTTGCCTTTAAGTCGATGTTTGTATTTTGTGGTTCGTCTTTCATTTAAGACGCAAAATAACAATATATTTTAAATATTTGACTCAATCTTTTTTAGAAAATATAATAGGTATGTAGTTTATATGTATATTTACCAGTCAAAAGAAATGTGATGAGAATTTTAGTATCTACGCCAACACTTTGCCATCCAGATTTTCCTCATTCTCCAAATACAGGTTTGGGACTTATGGTTTCATCTATTTCAGAAGCTCTGTATAAGTCTGGAAATGAGGTATATGTTAATAATTCCAGTTTTTTCGGTGCATCGTCTAAACGTTTGGGGTATTGCTTATTGTCACGGAGGTTATATGCTTTGTTATTTTCCTCGAAGTGGAAAGATATATTTCGTGGTTTTAAATATGCAATAATGGCTAAAGAAGAGTCTATATGGGCTCGCTATAATATTTTTAAATATTATTTTAGTATCGGCTATAATGAGAAAATTATTAAACGGCTTACACCTGATTATATACATATACATGGTCTGACTATAAATACGTTACCTTTTATTATAGCTGCAGTTAGGCGAAATGTTTCATTTGTAATTACATTACATGGCTTAAATTCTTTGAATGAATCTATCAATTTATCGTCTTTTGCAAAGGCATTTGAGTTTAAGATGCTTCAATTGCTGTTGGAGGGTCAAGTGGGGGTTTCTGTTGTCAGTTCTGGAATACAAAAAAAAATTATTGAAGAGTTCGGTGGGAAACGATATCCGACATTGAAAGTGATTTTGAATGCGATTCCTTCAGTGCAGACGACGTATTTAGATGTGATAAGAAAAAGACAAATTGTTTGTGTTGGGAACATCAATCAAAATAAAAATCAGGAGCAGCTGATTCGGGCTATAGCTTTGCTTCAGGGACAAATGGAAGAATATTTTCATGTTTTCTTTATTGGAAATGATAATTTGCACGGAAAGTTACAAAATCAGGCTTTACTTTTAGGTGTGGATAAGTTTTGTCACTTTACAGGTTCATTGCCTCATAAAGAAGTTTTTTCTTTAATGAATGAGTCTTGGTGTACATGTTTACTTAGCAAAGAAGAAGGTTTTGGATTGTCTCTGATTGAGGGGTATCGGTTTGGCCTTCCTGCGATTTGTTTTTCGGATATTGATGCTGCTTATGATATTTATGATGATAAATGTACAGTCTTGATAAAAGAACGTACCGATGAAGCTGTTTCTTATGCGATTTCAGAGGCTTTTAGCCGGTATTGGGACCGTGATTACATCCGAAAATTTTCGTTTAAATTTTCACTTGATTTGATGTCTGAAGGCTATATGGATTTTTTTAAAGAGAGCTGTCTTCCTAACTTGAATGAGCATAATATAAATGTTCTTATGGATGAATATATGTCTTCTGGAAAATAAATATGTCAATTGAATAGCAAATAATGCCTATCCATGTATCGAAAAATAGAATAGTAAGATGTGAAAAAGAATCCTATTTGAATTATTCCTAAGAAATAAATATTAGAAATAAATATTGTAAAAGATAGACTGGTTAAGAATAATATAACCCCGACGGATAGATATGGGAAGATATCTTTTAGTTGCGTATACCAAGGATAGTCTACTTTTTCCCCAATAATGATGATGCTGAGGATATATACTATTATTCTTACTATTACTAAGCTTATAACCATATGTAACATTCCCATGTGCCAAGTTAAGAAGATTGCTATGAATATTAGCCCTATTTTTATTACCTCGAGGCGTAAAACAAGATGAGAATGTCCTGAAATTTTTATATAGTTTCCATTAATAGTCGTAAATACGGTAAAAATACCCGCAGCACATAATAATTGCAAATAAATAATTGATTCGGTCCACTTTTCCGATAAAAATATTAGTACAAATGGTTTACTTATTAATATGAAACAGAGTAATGACGGAAATGTTATAAATGCCGTTAATTTCATTGTATCTCGATATGCTTTGACCAATCTTTCTTTCTCGTTTTGTATAGCACTGAATACTGTATAGGTCGCGTTTTGTATGGTTCCGTATAATGTAGAGATTCCCATATCGGCCCATTTGGCAGCTTGGGTGTAAAATCCCAAAGAAGTTTTTCCATAAAGTCGGCCGATAAACGCAGAATAAATATTTAGGAATATTGAATTTAAGATATTGGCCAGTAAAATATTGGATCCAAATGCAAAGAGTTCACGAAACGATTTAATCGAAAAAACCGCTTTTGGATGCCATTTCCCGATAATCCATAATAAAATTGTTTTGGATACGGATTGTGACAGCATTTGGGCGACAAGAGCCCAAGCACCATAGTTGTGAAGTGCATAATAAAGAGCTGTCAGACCCGATATAAAGAGTGATAAGAAATTGATAATTGTTACTTTTCTGAATTGTATTTCTTTTACAAGATAGGCTGTTTGGATAAGTCCTAAAGCGTTTATTAAGAATATGCAAAAAAGGCTTCGGGAGAGTGGAATAAGGATGGGTTGATCGAAAAAAGAGGCTATATTGGGAGCTCCTAAAAATAAGAGGATGTAAATTATGAATGATATCAATAAGTTGCAATAAAAGACTGTATTATAGTCTGCTTCTGTTGGATTTTGTTTTCTAACGAGAGCTGACGAAAAGCCGCTGTCGATGCAGGAGTTGGCAATAGCAACAAAAATGGCCAGCATTCCTATCAAACCATAATCGGACGAATTCAGAATGCGGGCCAGTATTATTCCTATCACAATAGAGATAACCTGGTTTGAGACTTTATCCAATGCATTCCATATAATTGCATTCCGAGTAGTCTTTTCCAGGTCTTCTATCATTTTTCCATACGTTTATTTTACTTCTGAACCAGGACGTACTTCGTCTGCAGGCTCAATAACAATTAATCGCCCGTCTGCATCTTCAGCAGAAAGAATCATACCTTGTGATTCTATTCCTTTGAGCTTTCTCGGAGCTAAATTAGCTATAAAGCATACATTTTTACCGACTAAGTCTTCGGGGGCATAATGTTTTGCTATTCCTGATACAATTGTTCGTCCTCCTAAGCCATCATCTATCTTAAATTGCAGCAGTTTATCTGCTTTAGGAACTTTTATACATTCGAGAACCCTGCCAACCCGAATGTCTAATTTTGAGAAATCTTCAAATGAGATATTTTCACGAACTGGAGCCGCTTTATGATTTTTGAGTTCGTTTGCCTTTTTTGTATCTAACAGTTTTTGTACTTGGGCTTCAATCGTACTATCTTCTATTTTCTCAAAGAGTAGTTCTGCCGGATTTAATTGTAATCCTTCGGGCAATATGTCTGTGTGTCCTAATACATTCCAATCGACGATTTGCATATTTAACATATTGCGAAGTTTTTTCGCAGAGAAAGGCAAAAAGGGTTCAAAAGCAATGGCCAGGTTTGCAGAGATTTGCAATGCTAAATTTAATATTGTTGCCACTCGGTTCATGTCTGTTTTTGCCAGTTTCCAAGGTTCTGTATCGGCTAAATATTTATTCCCAATACGAGCCAGGTTCATAGCTTCTTTCAGTGCATCTCTAAATCGGTAGTGCTCTAAATATGATTCCATTTCGGCTTTTACTCCGGTAAATTCGGACAAAGTTTGTTTATCATATTCGGTCAAATCTCCACAGGCAGGAACTTTCCCATCGAAATATTTATGAGTCAAGACGAGTGCTCTATTTACAAAATTTCCTAACACAGCGACTAGCTCATTATTGTTACGGGCTTGAAAGTCCTTCCATGTAAAATCGTTATCTTTTGTTTCTGGAGCATTGGCTGTAAGTACATAACGTAATACGTCTTGTTTGCTTGGAAAGTCTTGTAAATATTCATGTAACCATACAGCCCAATTGCGGGATGTGGATATTTTGTCCCCTTCCAGATTGAGGAATTCATTGGCCGGAACGTTGTCAGGAAGGATGTAGCTACCTTCAGCTTTTAGCATGGCAGGGAATACAATACAATGAAATACAATATTGTCTTTTCCGATGAAATGAACCAATTTTGTGTTTTTATCTTTCCAGTATAATTCCCATTTGTCGGGCAATAGTTCTTTGGTATTCGAAATATAGCCAATAGGAGCGTCGAACCATACATATAATACTTTTCCTTCAGCCCCTTCTACTGGAACAGGGACTCCCCAGTCGAGGTCTCGGCTAACAGCTCGAGGTTGTAATCCCATGTCGAGCCATGATTTGCACTGTCCGTATACGTTTGGTTTCCATTCTTTGTGGTCTTCCAGAATCCATTTTTTTAGAAAAGCTTCGTGCTTGTCTAAAGGGAGATACCAGTGTTTGGTTTCACGCATAACGGGAGTACTTCCACTAATTGCAGACTTTGGATTTATCAGGTCTGTTGCATTTAAAGAAGTTCCACATGCTTCACATTGATCGCCGTATGCTCTTTCGTTATGGCAATGGGGGCATGTCCCTATAATATATCGGTCTGCTAAAAATTGTTGAGCTTCTTCATCATAATACTGTTCGGACGTTTTCTCGATAAATTCGCCTTTTTCGTATAATTTTTTAAAAAAATCTGAAGCTGTTTTGTGATGTATCTCGGATGAGGTACGAGAATATATGTCAAAAGAAATACCGAATTCCTCGAAGGATTTTTTTATGATATTGTGATAACGGTCAACGATTACCTGTGGAGAGACACCTTCAGCTTTTGCCTTTAATGTGATAGGTACGCCATGTTCGTCCGAACCACCTATCATTATCACGTCTTCACCTTTTAATCGGAGATATCGAGTATATATATCGGCTGGGACATATACTCCGGCAAGGTGCCCTATATGTACAGGGCCGTTTGCATAAGGTAATGCTGTTGTTACGAGGGTCCGTTTAAATTTCTTTTCCATACAATATTTTATTTATTGTGATTTGTGATTTATTTCAAATTAAAATGCAAATATACTATTTTTGTTGCAAAGGATATCTGCCTGGAATTAAAATCACTATCTTTGGTAAAAGATTGTTAGCGAGTTTTGTTTGATAAATGTATAAAATGTATTTGAATGATAAATAGAGAATTAGTCGACCCTCAAAGTATTGTTATTGTCGGAGGTTCAAATAATGTGCAAAAACCAGGTGGAAAAATTATAAGAAACTTGCTGGAGGGTAATTTTAAAGGTGATATTTATGCTGTCAATCCTAAAGAAACGGAGGTACAAGGCGTTCCTTGTTTTGCTTCTGTTGATATGCTGCCTCCCGTTGAACTAGCAATATTGGCAATTCCTGCAGTTTCATGTCCTGCAGTTGTAAAATTACTTGCCTCAGAAAAAAGTACGAAAGCTTTTGTCATCATTTCTGCGGGTTTTGCTGAAGAGACTCCGGAAGGAGAAAAGTTGGAACGGCAAATATTAGATACAGTAAATTATTATGGGGCTTCTCTGATAGGGCCTAATTGTATTGGTTTGATGAATCGTAATCATCGGAGTGTCTTTACCTTGCCGATTCCAGATTTAAATGCGAAGGGTGTTGACTTGGTTTCAAGTTCTGGCGCTACTGCGGTATATATCCTTGAGTCTGCTATCGGGAAGGGACTACGTTTTAATTCTGTATGGTCAGTTGGCAATGCTCCTCAGATTGGGGTAGAGGATGTTCTTGAGTATCTTGATAGAACGTTTGAGCCGGAAACGTCGCCCCGAATAAAAATGCTTTATATAGAAAATATAAAAGATCCGGATCGTTTACTGCTGCATGCTTCATCATTGATTAGGAAAGGGTGTAAAATTGCGGCTGTCAAATCGGGTTCTTCCGAGTCTGGAAGTCGGGCAGCATCGTCGCATACTGGGGCTATGGCCAGTTCGGATTTGGCTGTCGAAGCGCTTTTCAGGAAAGCAGGAATAGTGCGTTGTTTCAGTAGAGAAGATTTGACAACGGTTTCTTGTGTTTTTACGCTGAAAGAGATTTATGGTCGAAATTTTGCTATTGTAACCCATGCAGGAGGACCTGCAGTGATGCTGACTGATGCTTTGTCGAAGGGTGGTTTGCATGTACCTGAAATAAAAGGGGAGAAGACTCTGATGCTGAAATCTGAACTGTATCCAGGTGCGTCTGTTGCCAATCCGATAGATATATTGGCAACCGGAACTCCGGAGCATCTGGAAAAGGCTATTGATTTTTGTGAAAAAGAATGTCCTGAGATTGATGCGATTGCTGTTATATTTGGAAGCCCGGGTTTAGTCAAAGTATATGATGCCTATGATGTTCTTCATCGGAAGATGGAGGAATGTTCCAAACCGATATTTCCAGTATTGCCGTCGGTTGTAACTGCCGGTAAGGAAGTAGAATATTTTTTGAATAAAGGACATGTGAATTTTTCAGATGAAGTAGAACTTGCTACGGCCGTAACTCGTGTATGTAATGCATCTAAGCCGACAAATGAAGGTATAGAACTTTATGGAGTTGATGTTCCGAGAATTCGGAGAATTATTGATGAAATTACAGAAGAAGGGTATCTTTCTCATTATTATGTTCAGCAACTTTTAGCTGCTGCAGGAATACAAATTGTTAGAGAGGAAGTGTCGAATAATAAAAAGGTATTATTGCGTAAAGCAGAGGAGATTGGATATCCGGTTGTTGCCAAAGTAGTAGGTCCTATTCATAAATCTGATATCGGTGGGGTGGTTGTAAATATACAATCAAAGAAACACCTTGCTTTTGAATTTGAACGTATGATGAAGCTCCCAGATGTGTCAGCGGTTATGATACAGCCTATGTTACAAGGAAAAGAGTTGTTTGTTGGGGCTAAATATGAGCCTCGTTTCGGCCATATAATACTTTGTGGTTTAGGTGGGATATTTGTGGAAGTATTGCGAGATATAGCTTCCGGTTTAGCTCCTTTGAGCCATAACGAGGCATTTTCGATGATACGCTCTTTAAGAGCGTACAAAATGTTTCGTGGGGTAAGGGGGGAAGCTCCTATTGATGAGGTTCAGTTTGCTGAAATTATAGTACGGTTATCCACTTTACTTCGTTTTGCAACGGAAATAAAAGAGATGGATATTAATCCTTTATTGGCAACATCTCAAGGAATCATTGCTGTCGATGCTCGTATACGAGTGAAAAAATAATTAATTTATTTTATTCCCGTAATTTTTCGTATAGTGTTCGGGATGTCCGTATTGTCGAGTCGTCCTGAAAATTGTCCTTGTTCGGCTCCGATTACGTATACCGGAACAACAGCTCCTGTATGATTATTAGATGTCCACCCGATATGGGCTTTCTGATTGATGAGAGAAATTGCAGCATTTGTCAGAGGGCCAACTGTGCTGTATAGATTTGTAATATCTTTTGCTCTTTTTGAGATAAAAGAAGCATCAAATATTCTCATCAGTTCTGCTTCTTCACTATAGCTTACCGGAATGTATTCCCATAGACCCAGATTCTTTTTTAGTATCTCTTTAGCATCTTCCCAAGAGGGGGATGATTTTCTTTCCTTTAGTTGATATAATATGTTTGATAAGTTTTCTTCTGAAACTTTTTGTTTTTGCAGAAGGGAAATTGGTAAATTACTGTCTTTTATTCCTAAACCGATACCTCCCGTTTCATGGTCAGCAGTAACGATGATAAGTGTTTCTTTGGGATGTTTTAAATAAAAATCATACGCAACTTTTATACTTTCATTGAAGCCTATGGTTTCTTGTATCATAGTTGCTGCATCGTTAGAGTGTGCAGCCCAGTCGATAGTACCCCCTTCTATCATCATGAAAAATCCTTGTTTGGGATTATTCATGAAACGGTTTATACATGTTTGAGTAAGTTCTTTTAAAGATAATGTCCCAGATTTTCTGTCTATTTCGTAGGGAATATGTTTTGTTCCCAGAGTGTCATATAATAGAACAATTTTCCCATTTTTTGCAGATTTATCGTAGTTTTTAAAGTCGTTACATATGGTATATCCCATTTTTCTGAAATAAGTATATAAATCAATATCCTGAGGGTTGTTATTGTTTACAGGCTTCAGTAATGAAGCTCCTCCGAAAAAATCAAATCCACTCTCTGCTGCTTGTTTCCCGATTTGATAGTATAAATTTCTATCTGGTTGGGTCGCGTAGAAGCCGGCAGGAGTTGCATGGTCAATTGTCGCAGTAGTAATAATCCCGATTTGCCGTCCTGTTTTTTTTAATTGTTTGCTTATAGGTGTAAGCGCATATGTTCTTGAAGAATCCATTCCTACAGTATAATTGGCCGTTTTGCTTCCTGTTGCTAAAGCGGTTGCTGCAGCTGCGGAATCGGTAATTCGGTGGTCAGCAGATTGAGTTACAGCATGGGTGACAATCGGGAAGTCCAAAAAGAGAAGATTCTCTGAAGATTTTGTTTCGTCCAGAAATAGTCGGGTTGCTTCGACATGCCCAAATCCCATACCATCTCCGATAAAGAAGAATATGTATTTAGGACCTTTACTGTATATAGGTAATGACAGGCTAATAAAAAGTGCGAGAAGAGAAAATTTAGAAAGCTTATTCATATTATTTATATATTAAAGGTCGTTAAGTCATCTCTTTTTCCATAAAAGAAATTCCCTCTATAAGACAGGAAAATAGAAGATATTTGAATAATAGTTCGTTAAATTTATTGATATGATAATCATTTACTCATGGTTCATAGATAACATTTCTTCTATATTTTCTCTTTGGTTGGATAATCTGGGGACTTTATGTTGGCCCCCAAGTTTGCCTTTCTCTTTTAACCAATCGTGAAAGAGCCCTTTTCTGGCCACGATGACTTCTAATCGGTCCAAAGCTATGCCTTTATATCTTTTAGCTTCGTAATCCGAATTAAGAGCTTGTAATGCACAATCTAGGGTATTTGCGAAATTGTCTAAAGAAGGAGGCATTTTTTCGAATTCGATGAGCCATTGGTGGCGTCCTCTATTTTTTTCAGACATATATACGGGTGCTGCTGTATAGTTTGAGACTACTGCTCCAGTTTCGGAGCAGGCTTTAGCTAAGCCTTTTTCTGCATTGTCGACCATAAGTTCTTCTCCAAATGCATTTATGAAATGTTTTGTGCGTCCTGAAATAATAATTTTTACAGGAGATGTCGATACTATTTTTACCGTATCCCCCGTTTGATATCTCCATAGTCCACTGTTTGTGGTGATGACTAAAGCATAATTTTTCCCTTTTTCAACATCCCAAATGGGTAAAGTACGAGGGTGCTCATTGTTGACTTCTTCGAGAGGGATAAATTCGTAGAAGATACCAAGATCGAGCATTAATAACATCCCCGGAGTAGATTCGTTTTGTACAGCGAAGAATCCTTCAGATGCGTTATATGTTTCTACATAATGCATTTTGGCAGATGGTATCAGTTCTTCATATTGAGTACGATAGGGATCGAAACTAATACCTCCATGAAAAAATACTTCAAGGTCGGGCCAGATTTCAGTCAAATATGTTTTTCCGCTTTTTTTTAACATTAACTTTATCAAAACAAGAAACCATGAAGGTACACCTGAAAGATTGGTTACGTGAGAATGCATGGTCGACTGACAGATCGCTTCAAGCTTAGATTCCCATTCCGACATCAATGCAATCTTCTTACTTGGGACACGAATCATGTTGATAAGAGGACTGATATTTTGTATAAGAACGGCAGATAAATCGCCACAGTAACAGTGAGCTGATAACGGACTTACATTGTGACTACCTCCTAAAATCAAACCTTTTCCGGAAAAAAAACGACTTTCAGGATTCATTTGTAGATAAAGAGCAACGCAATCTTTCCCTCCGCGATAATGACATTCCTGCATAGCTTCATAACTGACAGGAATAAATTTACTTTTATCGTTTGTTGTTCCGGAAGACTTTGCAAACCATCGTATTTTGGATGGCCAGATAAGATTCGTCTCACCTTTTTGTAATCGTTTTACATAAGGTTTTAGTTCCTCGTATGTTATTAGGGGTACCTGTTCTGAGTATTGGCTGTAGTTGGAAATATTGGAGAAATGTAATTTTTGTCCCAATTCCGTGTTTTTTGCTGCTTTTAGAAGTTTTTTGAGCTGGTCGGTTTGGATGTTTGAACCGTATTTGCCATATAAGGCAATTTCTTTTTGCCTGGCATTGAAAATATGAGATAAAAGTTTAGTAGTATTCATTTTCATGAAAGTTCTATATCATGTGACGCAAAATTACATAATAATATGAGCTGTGCAACTACAAATACATTATTTTTGATGGTAATATTAAAGGTCCCATAAAATTTGCTATGGGACCTTTTTTTAATAGAGATTATATTTATCTTCTACGTTTTGACGAAGATTCTTGGTATTTTCTACGACGGCTACTGCTACCTTGCCGGTTATTCTTTCGATCTCGGTATGCACTGTCGTTATTTTTTCGTTTTGATTCTCTGGGAGATCCTGAATTAGAAGCCTCTTCTACAGATATGCGCCGACCGAAGAAATCAATATTTTTTAATCCGTTTATAACATTTCGAGCCTCTTTTTCTTCTATTTCAAAAAATGAAAAGTTCGTCATAAGGTCTATTTTCCCAATGGTTACACGCCCTTGTACATTACTATTGATGAGGTCAATAAGAGTATTAGGATATAGACCGTCGGTTTTCCCTATGTTGATGAACATCCGGGTGAAACCTGGCTCAGCACGTCTACTACGTTTCTTTTCATTGCTATTGCTATCTTTGGTACGACTCCTTTCATCAGGAATGTCTAACTCTTGGGCATCAGCGTAATAGTCAAGCAGACGATTGAATTCAAGGGAAACTACCCGTTTTATCAAATCTTCATTACTGAGCCATTCCAATTTACGGAATATGGGAGACAGATATGAGGCGATTTCATCCTCATTTACTTTGACTTTTTCGATCCTATCGACTAAGTTGAAAAGTTGTTTTTCGCATATTTGTTTGCCGGTGGGGATATACCCTTTTTCGAATTTTTTCCCGATTATACGTTCAATTTCTTTCATCCGGCCTTTTTCTTTGACATGAATGATTGCTATTGAAGTACCAGTTTTCCCTGCTCGGCCGGTACGGCCACTGCGATGTGTGTATGTTTCTATATCTTCAGGCAATCCGTAATTGATAACATGTGTCAAGTTATCTACATCAAGACCTCGGGCAGCAACGTCAGTGGCTACAAGTAATTGTAAATTTTTTATTCTGAATTTTTGCATGACAGCATCCCTTTGTGCTTGGGATAATTCTCCATGTAAAGAATCGGCATTATATCCATCTTGTATTAGCTGGTCTGCTATTTCTTGAGTTTCACGTCGTGTACGGCAAAATATAATACCATATATACTGGGATAGTAATCTGCAATTCTTTTTAAAGCCAAATATTTGTCTTTGGCATGTACCATGTAATAAACATGTTTCACATTTTTTGCGCCTTCGTTTTTGCTTCCGATAACTATTTCTTTCGGGTTATGCATATATTTTTTTGATATGCGGGCAATCTCGGCGGGCATAGTGGCAGAGAAGAGGAGCATACTTCGGTTTTCCGGTACTTCTGCCAATATCGCATTGATACTATCGGAGAACCCCATGTTAAGCATTTCATCGGCTTCATCCATAATTACGGTATTGACATTTTCCAGTTTTACCATTTTTCTATTCATCAAATCAAGAAGCCGTCCGGGAGTAGCTACGACTATATGTACTCCTTTTTTTAGAGTCCTGATTTGGCTTTCGATGCTAGAACCTCCATATACAGGAAGAATTTTTAATCCATCGATATATTTTGAGTAATCAGTCAGATCACTGGCTATCTGAAGGCATAATTCTCGAGTCGGGCTTAGAATAAGAGCCTGAGGTTGATTGGTTTTTATATTTATTTTTTGGATAACAGGTAACCCAAATGCTGCCGTTTTTCCAGTACCAGTCTGAGCCAATGCTACCATATCTGTATTTTCGCTCAATAAATGGGGGATTACTTCTTCTTGTACTGGCATTGGATTCTCATAACCCATCTCGGTTATTGCTTTTAGAATCACCGGGCAAATTCCTAATTCTTCGAATGTTTTCATTTAATAATAATTGCTTGTTATAACTTTAGAGTTATAGCAAAAAACCTTTCCGCCTTAAAGTAATAATTGTGTGTAGGGGAATAAATCGTCTATAATGTATCTAAAGATATTTTTTGTGCCGGCAAAGGTAAGTATAAATATTCGCATCCTTATTATCCAGTGCAATATTTTAACTGAATTTGTTTAATTTATAGCTGAATAGTATGTACTATTATGCCTGTTTATTTACTTTGAAGTAATATCTGGCGTAGTTTATTACGTTTTTCCTGTGTCACTCCAAGCTCTTTTTCGAGATATTTTGTAACACTACCATAATCTCTGATAATTTTTTCTAAACCGCATGATAAATAACGTTCGTCTGCCGACAGTAAGGTAGTTATGGCTTCTTGTACATGTACTGGATATTTGTGGCAGTCTAAGCTGACGTTTCTTTTATTTAAATAGGTATTGGACAGTAGGTAGTCGTATAAAATGACATCTTTAGGCATATCTAAGGCTACCATAATAAGTGCAATAGCAAAACCTACATAATCTTTGCCTAAATCACCACTGATAATGATGGGATAATTATCTTCAACAATAAGTTGGTTGAACATTGATTTATAAGTACTTTTTGCCTTTTCGGACAGTTCTAGGTTGAGGTCTTGCATAAATATAATGGCATCACCACGGAGTAATTCGTTGTTTTTTATTTTGTCGCATAAGGGAGTTTCACAAGGCAAGGAAAGAGGTAAATTTATAACATTCTCTAAGTGTAGGGTTCCTGGAGGGGTTCTAAAATTTTCGAGATTTCTGAAGTCTATAAGTGTTCGAATGCCCATTAAATTAAGACGTTTTGTACTTAAATAATCCATAGAATCTAAGCTACCTGCTCGGTATATCATGCCCCAGCGAATATATTTTTGATGATTGTTTCTATATCCGCCTATATCCCGAAAATTTTGTATGTAATTTAATTGAGGAGCTCGTGTTGCGGTAACCATGTCATATTTATCATCAAAACGTACTAAAAAATATTGACGGTGCAGATTTGGGTTTATTTTAACTCGAGCTGCTTGATCTGAGATAGGAGATTCAGCTATGGGGTCCTTCTTTGTATCAAAATTTTCAGGATCAGAGGAGTTATATATTTTTACGGTCCCTTGGACCATCGGGTATACATCCCATTTGATTAAATATTCAAAATTATCGACAGCTTCACAAGCTACTTCAATTTCGGGTCGTGATGAAGAACAGGAAACTGATAAAATAAATAGTAATAGTGAATAAGTGTATTTCAGCATAAAGTCTCTCGATGAATAATATTTATTACAAATATATATATCATGAGGTATAATGCGATATTGTGTTGTATTATTTTAAATATATAGGACCATTATCTCTTATATTTTGCGAAATATTAATCGTTTAGAATATATTTTTTTGCAAATGTTGAGGAAATGTAATTGTCATAAGACAAGCAGACATCCGTAGCAAAATCTATACCATTTTTTATGATTGTATCCCATTCGTTTTGAGGTAGCTCGTAAAGTTGTTCTCTGGTAATGTTGTTTTTTAATAGTCCGAAAATGATACCGGCATTGAAGCTGTCACCGGCTCCTATTGTACTTATGGGTGTGATATGCGGTACATCATAATGGACATGTTCGCTTTGGGTAAATAGTTCAACTCCTCCTTCTCCTCGGGTATAAATGAAGTTTGGGCAATAAAATTTTATTTTGTCTTTATAGATTTTGTTCCCATCGGTAATATGGAAAAGATTTTCAAAATCTTCATCGGAACCTTTTACCAAGTCTGCATATTCAAGGTTTTCGAGAACAGCCGGCATGACTTTCATTGCTTCGTGAGCATGTGGTTTTCTGAAGTTAGGATCATAATAGATAATAGCCTTGCGGGTTTGGGCGTATTCGAGAAACTCCGCTATTCTTGAACGCAAAGATGGATTTATCGAATAATATGAACCTAAAATAAGAATGTCATCGGCATCAATTCGTGGCCATACAACATTGAGTCGGCTTTCCGGATACTGATTATAGAACATATATTCAGTCCTGTTATCTTCTTTGAGAAATGCGAGGGAAACAGGAGATTTGCCATCACAGAATATATCTACATATTCAGTTGTTACATTATTCTCGTGCATAAAATTTTGAATCATTTCTCCAACTCTGTCTTGGCCTAATTCTGTAATGAAACAGACCGGAGTATGCAGACGCCCTAAAGATATCATAGCATTGAATACAGAGCCTCCGGGCAATGCTTTTGTCGGCTGGTTGTTTTTGAAGATAATGTCAAGTATCGTTTCTCCTATACCAATTACTTTACGCATATTCTTTTATTTATTCTTTATCGAGACTTTGTTGTCGGGATAGTTGTCCCAGATATCCGCCATGGTGGCGCAATGCATATTGCTTACAGTCAAACCCTGTCGCCTCCATTGTACTTACGACAAGAATATCTCCGATGACAGTCATCATGGTTGTGGATGTTGTTGGTGTCAGTTTCAAAGGACATACTTCTTCCGGGCCTCCTGTAAAAAGACATACATTAGCTTTTTGGGCTAACTCGCTGTCTTTATTTCCTGTGATGACGATAAATTGGATATCTGGTCTCAACCGTGTGGCTAATGTTAACAATTCCAGTATTTCTCTAGTCTTTCCAGAATTGGAGATTACGAGCATAATATCATTTTCTTGAAGGACTCCTAAATCTCCGTGTTGAGCTTCACTGGGATGTAAGAATACGGCGGGAATTCCTGTCGAACAGAATGTGGTTGCAATGTTCATGGCGATTTGGCCTGCTTTGCCCATGCCACTCGTCACTAATTTTCCTTTTTTCAAATGTACTTTATCAACGATTAAGGCAACAGCTTTATCGAATTCGTCAGTGATTGGGATATTTAAAATTGCATCAGCTTCTCTTTGCAAAATAGATCGGATATTTTCTTTAGATGACATTGTTCGTTATTGTTTTGATTCTATATTTTCAATAATAGTGATACATTCGCTTATGTTTTTTGCTACTGTATAATTATTAAGATACTTTTCAGAGGCAAAACGCTGCTTGTAAAATATTTCAATTTGATTGAGAAGGTTGTTATAAAACCCGTTTGTATTACAAAATATAACATGTTTTTGATGATATTCCAGTTGAGCAGAGGCAATTACGGTAAATATTTCATCCAGAGTACCGAATCCTCCCGGAAGTGCGATAAAAATATCCGCTAAGTCGATCATCTTTTGTTTCCGCTCGCTCAAATCGTTCACGACAATCTGCTGATCAGGTAGAGAACTCTTCTTCCCGAGTGTACAGATTTTGTAAGTAATTATTCCGATAATTTTCCCTTCATGTTTTTTGACATGTTGAGCTGTTTTTTCCATTAGTCCAACATTTGCTCCACCGTAAACTAATGTACGGCCGGTTTTCCCTATCCAATCTCCTAAAATGGCTGCTTCATCAAAATATTGATGATTTATTTGATTTCCAGATGCACAAAAAACTCCGATATTTTTTATCATTAATATTGTTTTTTTATGGAGGGCGAAGATATATCTTTTATTTCAAAAAGGAAAATGTATAAAATTATTTATAAAAAATTACAGATGGTACAAACGTACCATCTGTAAAGTGCTTATTTTTTATTCATGTTTTCGGTGGGTAATTCTGTTTACTGATTTCAGGGCTTCATTTCTGACTTTTTCCGAATATTTATTATCCTGGCTTATTTTTAAAAGTTCTTGAAGAAGTTCGGGTGATTTATATGATAATTCGAACCAGCCAAATGCTTCAGCTAATAAAAGTTGATATTCTTCATTATTACAATTTTTGAAAAAATCGATAAGGAATGGTAGTTCTGCATGAATGGGGTTATTCCTGATAGAACGTATACAGAACAGAACGTCTTTAGGTTTAGAATCCCGATTTGAAAGTACTTGTACATTTTCATCCCATCGTCCAGCTGCATTGCGGATAAAGCTTTCGAAGTATGCTTTTTTCTCTGCTTTATTCAAATATATAGAACATTCTGCAAATTGCTTTTCGAACTCGTCAAGTAATGGTTCGGTTTCGAACATTCCCATTGCTGATTTGAGTTGGAATTCGACACGTTTTCCATTGTTGTTTCTTATCAAAGAACGAATAACTGCTGGAATCAAGCGTGGATCTCCATTCTTGCCTACCAATATACATCCTAAACGCTGTATCAGTTCGTAACTATCTTCAGTTGCCGACTCCAGACAAGAAACAAAGTTGTCATCGTCATAACGAGATAATTCCATCATACATCCTAAACGGACAATATAATTGGGGTTGGTCTTGAATGTATTTAGAAGAAAATCTGAACAATTACCATTTTGAGCAATTTGTTGTATTGCCATTAATTGCATGGCTGGATACTGGTTTTTTAACTGTTTTTTCCAATATCCGGTATTCTTTTCGGTCAGAACTTTATTGATATCGATAGATGCGTCATGAGATGAAAATGAATAAGTCGGATCTCCGATAGTATGGGATTCGAGATATGGATTGTATTTTGTCATATTTCCTATACGCATTCCTAATCCTAACAATCCAAGATTTCGGTCTGTCCATTTATCTTGTAGTACATTTACGCTATTGGCAATTGCAACTACGGTATTTCCTGAATTAAAGATGTATTCTCCTGCTATGTAGCGATCATTGTTAAATGCGCCATTGAAACATGCATCTAATAGTACAACTCTTGCATTCGGCTTATATGTGTCGAAATCTTCAATATGAAGGTCGAGTTGATAGTCTCTGATGGAATCACTGTCGATAGAGGCTTTAGTAAATATGTCGTCGAACCAGTCTTTGGGGACGTCATATTCTCTTACATAATACGCAATAGCGGTATCAGCAGGGGTCTTGCGATCTACGGCAGAACGGATTTTTGACCGGAAAAATATTTTTGCTGATTCGAGGTTATCTTTTGCATTGCGTGGTACAGGGTACCTATTAAGATATTCTTTGCCCGGGGCTCCGTGGTGGTGCAAAATTGCTATGTCCAAATCATTACGTTGTATTTCAGCCATCATGCGATATTTGATAAAATTATCGCGTAAATGGTCTATATGCTGTATGCCATTGCGTTGTTGTTTCAACCAAGGGAAATATTCGTAGTAAGATTCTTTTTCATCAATACGGGCCAATTGAGATTCAGAATTATATCCCTGACCACTAAAATAGAGTAGTTGATCAACCTTATTTTGCTCTTCTTTTAATCTGACGACTTTTTGAAGATATGCTTTCAATCTTTCGTATTTTGATGTTGTTGGTGTATCTCCTGGTTTTATTCTTCCTGAGTATATTACTGGCTCCAAACGTTGGGGTGAGTCTGCGTTTAGAGAGTAATAGAATAAATTTGGTTTCTTTTTGTCTTGCTGAATGAATGTGAATTTGAGATTCAAGTCATCGTAGAATCTGTCAGAGGGAACTGCTGTACGCTCAAAATTTTTGAGGTTTTGATTTACTTTAAATGCTGTTGTCATATGCTGTGCATCTCTTATCATGGGAATGGGTATATCACCGATGAATACTGCGCCTTCGATCGGATAGTTTTTTTGTGTATATAATTGAAGTATACATGCTCTGATGGAATCCGGTATGCCCCATTTGTCTTCGATTATAAAAGTTTTTAGTCCTTGTTTTTCTATAGACTGGGCATATTGTTCTATTTCCGGACGAACTTTTTTATAACTGATGGGATCAATAAAAATAGCAAAACCTCGATTCTTGGCCGATATGTTCATAAAAGCCAGAACCGATAATATGCATAATAGGATAATACGTGACTTGTTCATTATTTGATTTTTTATAGTTACGGTTTCTAAAAGAGAAATTGTATTCCTCCTTCTATTTGATTATAAGATGTATTTGAGTAATGGACACTTTTCCCGGTATACTGTTGGGTCGAACCTTGTAAATAAATACCTATATATGATTGTAGTTTTTGTATGTTCAATGGAATTTTACTTTCGATTTTTCCGTAAATTCCATAATGATTAGCTGTTAAATAATCAAACATAGGAATTGTATATTGTTCGGCTAAAGTTATACCATCGGAATAAAGAGATGATGATAAATTGAACTTGTAATTTCCGGAAAAAGTTATAGTCAGAAGGCTTTTTTTAATTGAAAAATGTTTTGATATATCTGCATTGATAATCAAGTTATTATACTTTTGCAAATATATGTCAGGATAATTAGTAGTTTTTGATTGTACAAAATTTATTCCTGTATTTACTGTTAAGGTCGGGACGGAATGTCGTAATAAATCGAATCTATACTTTAGAGTTCCTTCTAGCCGGTCTTCTTTATGTTTAATAGAGCTGTTTACAATCTCCCAATATGTTTGGCCATTGTCGTTAGTTACACTTTTTTGGTCATACCATATTCCGTCAATTTGATGGATGGATGCAGAAATCGTTATATTGTGCGCACTATTTTCATGTAGAATGGAAAATCTGTCATATATATTGTACTGGGTACGGTTGTATTTTCCTCCGATAAATAAGCGTTGTGTTCCTCCATCTTCGGCTTTTTCAGAATTTTTATCTATTCCTAAACTTACAATATTGCTTAGAAAAGAACGATTGTTCCATATAAGTTGGAGGTTGCCATACCAACCACTTCCTTTGTAGCGGCGTTGATATGAAGTTCCGTTTTGAAGATAGAAGCAGCCAAGGCCATTCATCAGGAAGAAATTGTAATTGGTAGTTCCAACAACATTTGTGTATTTAATTTCTTCATTCAATAATCGGCCACCTAAAGAAACCCCTATACTTAATTTTTCTGATAACTTAAAATCTAAACCCGGAGTAATATTGAAGCGCATACCTTTTGTGTCAGGACGAGGGTCGGTTTGGTCAGCTGAACTACCGACTTCATAGTGAGCTTTGATACCGAACTTCATAAAGGAGAGAGCATCCCAAGAAAATCCACCATTCAATATAAATTTCTCAACATTATATTTACTACGTACCGAGTCTGCTAAAATAAACGGATTATCAGAGGCAATATATAGGGTACTGTTCCATCTACGGTCATATTCGATGGTATTTTGGTATCCGATGCCTCCTTCAAAAGCTGTTTTTTTTAATTTTTTAGTACCAGACATATCTATAAATAGAGTTTTTTCTTTAGGAGATTTATCTATGTTGACGAAATCGCCTTTTTTATAGTTATAACCTATTTTGATGTCTGCGGTATGGTTGAGAGGGGAATATGATACAGAAGTGGGATTATCTATTCCATATCGGATGTTTTCTAAATATAGAATATCTTTATATTGCCGTTGCCGGTTATTATCGGCATCTGATGATGCCGATAATGCTACCGGAAACAAAGCAATACCAAATAATGTCAATATTTTATGTTTAAGGAACATATATGGTTTTAATAAACATTGTTTTAATTGTCTACGCTTGTTGGGTGAATACCCGGAGTAGGTACTTGGTCAATTAAAAAGTCATTTTCAGAGTTGTTCGTATCTTGGTAAATGACACGTCCGTCTTTTATTTCATGAACTTTACGTCTGATACTCAGTCCGCAATAGTCTGTTGTATTATGGATAGTACCTGCGTCAATCTCAGGACGTAAACGTTTTACCCGTTTGCTGGCGTTTGTATTTACGATATCTACTCCGTCCAGAACATATTCTTGAGGAATAATTAAATATTTGGTCGCTGCTGTTGAAGCCGGGTTTGTCATTAAGTTTGATTCATCATTGGCAAAAGCGTTTAAGTCTGTACCTTGTGGTAAACGGGCAATGATAATCGCATTTCCTGTATAAGGTACTTGGAAGTCTACTAAAACAGAGCCTATTTGTTTGATAATGTTCATATTCGGAACATCCGGATTATCCACATCTTTTTGATTATAATCGCCTACGTAGATTTCCCAGTCAGCATTTTCTAAATTTACAGGAGACTCAGGGCAACCATTGGGATCATCTTTATGGTTCATAGCTTTGGTTGCGATAACGACACTTTTACCAGGTTGTAGAGGGTAGTCTGTTCCATTTCCGGGGAAAGCGGTTATATAGCTGGTCAATGCACATATCTTCATCAATTCCCCATTTTCCATCCAACCTGATGGTAATATTCCTTGAGACCCTTCTAATACACCAAAAATAACATTGTCAAGATAAACAACTTCGTCTGAATTATTATATAATTCGTAAAATTCATCATTATACGGAGTTTTTCCGTTTTTCTTTACTTTAGAGTAGTATATTTCTTTAAAAATAAGACCACTGAAACTTCCTTCACTTAGCGTGACAGTAGCTTCAGTATCTGCATATACTGATACATTAGCTAATCCATTTAATGCTTTTATATAGCCAGGAAGCTGTCCGGATACAGAAATTTGGTATTCTCCCGAAGGTACTACGACACTGTATTTATCGTTGTCTCCTTTTGTCGCGTCATAAGTCTGCGAAGTTTGAGTATTTGTTACTTTGACTGATATTTCACTAAGGTCTGCAGCCGTATAACCATCAGGAAATTTCAGGGTTATGCTCAGTGTTGCATTTTTTGCAACTTTTTCATCGTCATCACTACAAGATACTACAGCCAGTATGGCGAGTAATGGTAAAATGTAAAACAAGATTTTTTTCATAACATTTATTTTAGTGAGTAATTAAATTTTTATTTTTATTTCTGCTCCGAAATATAAGGGAGTGATTAGGTCTTTATATCCTCCGAAAACTTCTGTTTTATAGGTTTTTGTGAGTTTCAGGAAGTTGTTTGCCATAAATGATAGTTCCATGAATTTTCCGAATTCTTTAGTTAGTCTGAAATTCAACATAATTGTCGGGGGATACACCTCTTTGTCATAATAATATCTATTAGCAAAAATGGACATCATACGCTCATAGTCGGAATTATCCCTGAATTCTGGTTGCCAGGAAATGAAGTCCAATTTTTTATCATAGAAGCCGATAGGGTCAATAAAATATTTAGTGATGTCTTCATTCCCGTTTTTTACAGTTCGCTTATAAAAAACGTCATTCCCGTTACTATCTTTATATATTCGTTGGTCGCTTTGGTACCATATCACTTGTGCAGTCGTTGAAAAAACCATTTTCAGAGAAGGTATGTGTGTGATAAATCTGAAATTGGTGTTGATTCTTTGGCTTATATTTCCACTACCCGCAGGCATCAAAGCGAGAAATGGGTATCGTTTTCCGTTTAGGGTACCTCCGGCATAAGAGTAATAAGCTTGTTCCGAAGTTCTTTTTATGTAAAACCATGCTCCGTCGACGACGATACTTGTTTTCAATGCTCTGATTTGTCCAAGGTTGAGACTGTATTCTACTCCTTTTTTTATTGTTTTGCCCGAATTTGAAGGCGTACCATAAGTATAAATCATGGTATCTAATTGAGCTTTGGCCGGGAAAGTACCACCAGTTGCATCGGTATAGTAGACAGCTCCATCTCGATATGATGGGGTTGTTCCGGTGGGCACTTCATATTTAGTGTATTCTGAGGTGAGAGGTACACTGTTGAATGAAAATTCATTAGAATGTTTTTCATAGAAAAAAGTAATATTTCCACTTACTTTTTTTATTTTCCCGGCTAGTCCAATTTCAAATTTTTTGCTGGTTGCCGGTTTTAAGTTTGCATTTGCTGTGTTTTCAATGGCTAACGTATTCATTACAGCCAGTTGCTTGGCCGGGTCACTACTGTAACTATTGAAGCAAATGTCATCGAAATAAGTAGGATTCGGGTACAGATATAACATGGTAGGTGCTTTGGATGATATACCAAATCCTCCGACAATACTTAGGTCATTGAATATTTTATTATTCCTCCGATTCAATATTTGATAATCGATATTTATACGGGGTTCTATTGTGGTAATATTTCCTCTCTTGGCTTGATTCTCATCGACAAACAAAGTCGACGTTCTTACACCAGCTTGAAGAGTCAATAATGTTGATTTCATTCGCAATACGGCCTTATCTTCTAAGAATATGGATAGATTGTTCATCATCGGAATCGATTTGAACGACCGGGGACGAGTAGCTTGTCCGCTCCCAGTTGATGGAGGTAACCCGTCTTTATATGTTAATCCGTTTCCTTTATTGCCGTTTGTTCTCCATTCTATCCCCAATTTTATGTTGGTATAGGTTTCAGAAGAGAATTGGAATATTTTGTTTGCTTTTAATTGCCCGAAAATGTCGATTGGTTTGCCGTCAAGTGTATATTCACTGTAATATCCACTGGGAAGGAACGGGACGACAAATTCTCCTGATACATATGAAGAGGAGTAGGGCATAACCGATGATCCGGAAAGCATTTTTGAGAAGTCAGACTGATGGCTGTATTGAGCCATGAAACTGTAAGAAAGATTGGATATCCAGCTTTGGTTGAGTCTCCAGTTTCCTTCTGCGTTGAATCGCCAACCTTCGTTATTGTTTTTTATTCTTTCTTCGGAAAGAAGTTGCGGATCTTGTTTTTCACTATATAAATTACGGAAATAAGATAGCTTTAAGTTCAGACTTAAAGGGAGAGATTGTGACATAAATACATTGGAGTATCCTAAGTTCCCTGTAATGCGATCATAACCGGTATATTTTTTGCGAATATCAGAGTATGATTGAGAATAGTCGGCAGCTATGTTTATTGCTCCCCCTTTGTTTTTCAGATTGAATCCTTTCCCTGCATAAAACATTTTTGATGAAGGGTCGACTTTGGCTTTTACTTCAAGAGGTGTTGCTCCTGATTTTGTTTTGATGACTACAACACCGGAAGTGAGATTTCCATATTCTGCAGAGGGGATGCCTCGAATTACTTCAACAGATTCTATATTGTCCGGAGAGATGGAACGTAAATCGGTACCCCGCCCGCTGGTAGTCTGGTCATTCATAGAATTCATTTTTTGCGATGAATTGGCCCCTGAAGCTGCGGTCGAGAATGCTTGCATGTTGGCATCGTTTGATACAGGTGCACCGTCCATGATGATTGCAGTACCCAAAGCATTATTCGCATCACTCGATATTTCTCGTATATTTGCTTGTGCGACAGAATTAATATCCGGATTTTGAGTTACATTTCCAGGTAACAGTTGTAAAAGGTCGACAACGCTTTTGGGCTGTATATGTTGTATCGCTGTTTGCTCTATTTTAGAGGCAGATCCCATTTTTTGTTCTTGAGCTGTTACAACAACTTCTTTTAATCCTAATCCGAGAGGTTTTAGCTTTATGATAAAGTTATCGACATTGCCTTGTACCGTAATTTTACCTTTTTGTTTTTCAAAACCAAGATAAGACACCTCATATTCATAAGTTCCGGCTTTTATTTGAGGTATCGAAAAATTTCCTTTTGTATCAGAAGTGGCCCATAAACTTGTAGATATAGTTATATTGGCCATTTCTAATGGTTCATTGTTTTCAGAGCTAATTATTTTTCCGGATAATTTATATAAAACCGGCTTATTTTCTGCTTTAGGAGATTGGGCAGAAGCTGTTGTTGTAAATAGGAAATAAGTGAATAGAACTGAAACAACCCAAAAGATGTATTTATAAATTTTATTCAAAGTTGCATCCATTTATTATTATTCTTGTTTTAATATAAATTTTAAGTGCTCCAAAGATTATATTATAAGTATATAATCAGAATAAAAAAAACTTTCTTATATATCTGTTATATGTGCAATTAAATGAATGTGATTAATTGTTTTTAGTATCTCCTTTGATAGATCAAAGGACAAAAGTAAAACTAAATAATATAAATTCCAATAGTTTTATTATAAATAACCCTTATTTTGCTGCATTTTGTTATAATCTTTTATTAATCTAAAGTTTTATGAATGTATTTTTCTTCTTGCTGTTACTTTTAAGAAGAGTACAAAGAAAGATAGGAACTGGAAAATAAACAATCCCATAAAGTTGGTATTTTTTTTATTGAACTTATAGTTGTGCTCATTATAAATGATTACTTTTAGGCTTTAATTAATTCGTAATGTATTATCAATCGCATACTCTTGAAAATGGACTACGTATTGTTCATTTGCCATTATTGTCTCCGGTATCATATTGTGGTTTTGCTGTAAATGCCGGTACACGAGATGAATCAAATCATGAATTTGGCTTGGCTCATTTTGTCGAGCATATGATATTTAAAGGCACGTCTCATCGACGGTCGTTACATATTCTGAATAGAATGGAAAATGTTGGAGGAGAGTTGAATGCTTATACAGCAAAGGAAGAGACTCTTATCTATTCGGTTTTTTTAGAAGAGCATTTAGGCAGAGCTATAGAGTTACTTTCAGATTTGGTATTGAATTCTTGCTTTCCTCAATCAGAAATAGAGAAAGAGGTTGAAGTTATACTTGATGAAATTAATTCTTACCGGGACAATCCTTCAGAGTTGATTTATGATGATTTTGAAAATTTATTGTTCCAGAATCATCAACTTGGCCATAATATATTGGGCGATAAGGAAGATTTATTAAATTTCAACTCTTTTTCTGGTCAGAATTTTCTTGACCGATTTTATTGTCCGGGGAATATGGTTTTCTTTTCGATGGGAAGTACACCTTTTAAAAAAATTGTTTCTTTAGTCTCTAAAAATTTAGGGAGTGTACCTGGACGGACGAGCTTTAATAAAAGGTCTTCACCTGATGATTATACACCTTTTTGTAAAAGAGAGTCATTAGATACATTCCAGACGCATGTCCTTATCGGTAACAGAGCTTATACGATATATGATAAACGGCGTACAGCTTTATATTTGCTTAATAATATTTTAGGTGGTCCTGGGATGAATAGCCGATTGAACATCTCACTACGAGAAAGAACAGGGTATGTTTATACTGTGGAATCTTCATTGACATCTTATACAGATACAGGAGTATTTGTAATCTATTTTGGGACAGACCATAAAAATACGGACAAATGTATCCAGTTGATCCAAAAGGAATTAAAAAAGTTTAGAGATAAGAGTCTTACTTCAATGCAACTATCAATGGCCAAAAAGCAGCTTATGGGGCAAATTGGTGTGGGTACAGACAATCGGGAAAGCTTGGCTTTGGGATTAGGTAAAACTTTTTTGCATTGCAATCGTTACGATTCGATGGATGAGATTTATCTCCGCTTGGAAATGGTTACAGCGTCGGATATTTTGGCTGTAGCCAATGAGATTTTCGATGAAAAGAGTCTTTCTATGCTGATTTATGATTGAATTCGGTCATCATTTGCAATATCTCTGGTATTTGAGTGAAATTTTGTATTTGTTTAAAATATGGACTTTCCTGAGGACATTCGGCTATTTCGTGTATCCATGTTGTATGGCAAGGGATATAAATGCCTCTTCCTCCTAATTGTAGTATAGGTAGAATGTCAGATTTTACAGAATTACCTACCATTATGATTTCGTGTGGATAACAGTCGATATTTTTTAATAACTCTTCATAATTTCGAATTGTTTTATCAGGCATTATTTCTATGTGAGAGAAAAAGGATTTTAATCCAGATGCTTCGATTTTTCTTTTTTGATCTATGGGGTCACCTTTGGTAGCAAGAACGAGGCGATATGAATACTGTAAAGATTTGAGAACATCTTCGACGCCTTCATAGACTTTTACAGGACGTTGTAATTGTTCTTTTCCCAGTTCCATTATTTTTAATATGGTGTTACTTTCCAGATTTTCTCCACCCAATTGAAGAGCTGTATCTATCATGCTTAACATGAATCCTTTTATACCAAAGCCATAAATGGGTAAAGTTTCTATTTCTGATTTAAGTAATGTTTTTAAGATAGTTTCTTTGGACCCGAATTTTTCGAGTAATAGGCAGAATTCTTGTTCTGTTTGTCTAAAAAATATTTCATTTTCCCAAAGTGTGTCATCTGCGTCGAATAATATAGTGTTTATATATTTTTTCATATTTTAGTTTTTTAGTAGATGGTTGCAAAGATAGAACTTTTTTGCAAAATATTTTTATCTTTGTTTGTTTCAAGGATATAGAATGAAATCGAAAGAAAAAGTTATATTGGGAATGAGTGGAGGGACAGATAGCTCTGCGGCTGCTCTTTTCCTACAGCAAGAAGGTTATGAAGTGGTAGGTGTTACATTTCGTTTTTATGAGCCTGAAGGGGATACTAGGTATCTTGACGATGCTCAGGATACGGCTCATATTCTTGGGATACAGCATCAAATTTTTGATGTAAGACAGGAGTTCGAAGAGAAAATAATATCTTATTTTATAAATGAATATATGGTTGGACGTACTCCTGTTCCATGTATTGTTTGTAATAATTCTTTCAAATGGCCGCTTTTGGCACGTATTGCAGATGAGAAAGGCATATTTTATATTGCTACGGGACATTATGTGAGGAACAAATTATATAATAATTCCAATTATATATATACCGGGTTGGATAGAGACAAAGACCAGTCTTTTTTCTTATGGGGATTAAGACAGGATTTGCTGAAGCGAGCACTTTTCCCTTTGGGTAGATTTACTAAAGGTCAGGTCCGGGAATTCGTACGTCAGCGAGGGTTACTAAAGATGGCGGATAAGAAAGATAGTTTGGGAGTTTGTTTCTGTCCTGGGGATTATCGTTCATTTCTTCGAAACCGTGTGTCCAAAAGTAGCTTTAATGTGGGATTTTATGAAGATATATCGGGTCATGTACTTGGAAAACATGAAGGGTATCCTTTCTATACAATTGGTCAGCGTCGAGGTCTTGGTATTAATTGGCAAGTTCCGATGTATGTGCAAGCGATTATTCCGGAAACCAATAGAATAAAGTTGTCTCCATTATCAGGTTTATATTGTAATACAATGTTATTGAAGGCTGTAAATATCGTATCGAGAGAAGATTTCGATAATCAGGAAGTGATATGCCGTATTCGTTATCGTAAACAGTCTGTATTATGTAGGGTAGAATGGTTATCAGAAAATCAAGCGAAAGTATCTTTTTGTGTGCCGGAACATTCGATTGCTCCGGGACAGGCAGCAGCTTTTTATAAGGGGGACCGTTTACTTGGAGGAGGAATAATCGAAAAAGCATTGTAAAGTATATTGTGATTCTTGAGAATATATGTTCATTAAAATAAAGGTGATATATGAAGAACACGAAAAATAGTGCTTCTAAGAACTTTGGTAGGCAAATTTTCGATGAAAAGGACTTCCAGTCGAAATGCTATATGGTAACAGGGAACAGTACAGATATATCGTCTATTTTTGCTTCCTTGCAAGAAGAGACGGGAGGTGTTGCTATCGTTTGTTTTGATGGGAATTTATATATAGAGATAGATTCTAGCCCTATATGTATGGATAAAGGTACTTTATGTACATTCTTTTCCGGAAATCGTTTTGAATATAAGGGTTCTTCTCTGGAATTCATTGGATATATTGTTGTGATAGGTTCTTATTTTATTTCGAATCTTGATACACATATATCTATTACATATTTTTTGTATAATAAAAATAATCCGGTAATTCCCATTCCTTCGGAAGAGCTAAATACAATACAACGGTCATTGCAAATATTTTCTGATAAAATGGGAAGGACTGATCATCCGTATCATAAAGAAATTATGAGGGAGATATTATTGATTGCTATGTATGAAATATGTGCTGTTTATGAGCAACAAGAACCTAATATTTCGGATAAGAAAGAACGTCTTAAAAAAGAGGAACAGTTAAAAGAGTTTCTTCGTTTGGTCGAATTGAATTGTCGAGAAGAAAGGGCCCTTGAATTTTATGCGCAAAAATTAAGTCTTACTTCTAAATATTTATCATCCAATATTAAATCTTTGACAGGATATAGCGGTGCAGAATGGATACATCATATTTTGTTGTTGAAAATAAAATCAGTTTTACGCTCTTCTCCTATGTCTATGCAGCAGGTTGCAGATTATTTTCATTTTCCAAATGCATCTTTCTTTGGGAAGTTTTTTAAAAAATACACAGGAATGACGCCTCGGGAATATAAGTTGAATGCGTAATTGAAGGGATGTTTATTTTGTTAACAAGGCCTTTATATAAATTTTTATAAGGGCTTGAATATCTTCTGTAATATTATTTTTTTTTAAGCTATTCCGAAGTGAATTGAGAATATAATAACTAAATTCTGCTTTTTGCTTTTTGGGCAGCTGTTTAAAGGAGGAGACTACATCGACATCAAGGATATCCGGGATATTAGGAAAGATGTTGTATTGGTTACAAATTTCCTTTATGAGCCGTTTTGTATAATCATTTCCCGTATGACTCTCAGATATTTCAATGAGAGCTTTTATCAGAGCAGATATTCCATCATACAAATATGTGTTCATAAGACTTAGTTTATGATCGGGAAGATGTAATATATGTACTTAGATATATAATAATCTAAATTCGCTTCAGAGAAGAAACTTTGTCATTAAATAATGATTCGATTGTAGTTCTTGGAATCTTACGTGTAGAAAAGGGGTATAGAAACTGAGCTTTATCTTATGAAGGCTCTGGCTAAGACCCAACCGGAGATAAAGTCAGTTCTACACCCCCGATTTACTTTTTTATATAAAAACCTTATCTGCCCGAATAGAACAAATGATTTATCTATTGTTAGTAAAAGGGTTGTGCAGAACTTTCTTTATGCTTCTCCAGTTAAAAATACAGCCAGAATTTTCATAAGAAGCACAAATATCTGCTCGTAAAAAGACACTTGTTATATAAAGGGTCTCTTTTATTTTGCAAATATACGAACCTTTTCGTTAAGCGGCAGCAGAATTGAAATGAAAATTCTGAAAGTGCCGGTATACGGAAGTTCTCAATAAACAGGTTAATAGTATTCCATTAAATGTATGTCCATATTTTATTGATTTTAAATATTATAAACAAATATAACTAAAATATTCGGATTTTCGCTATAATATCCTATATAATTAGTTTGTTGAGGGAAAAAATAAACGGATTATTCAGTTTAAAACATATACTTAATAATCCGTTTATGAAAAATTGAGAAGTAGATTTTTTATTCGGTCTTTATTTCAGAAATTTTTCCTTTCTTTATTTGCATTATAGCTGTGCTCAAAAGTAAAATAAAAATGACTATAATACATGCATATGCTATATAAGTCGTAATGGCTATTGATTGAGGCTCAAATCTGAATATAATTTCATGTTCTCCTGCAGGAATATCTAATCCTCTTAAAACATAATTAACCCTTGCCATTTCGGCTTTTTTCCCGTCAATAGTAATATTCCAGCCCCAAGGGAAAAAAACTTCAGAGAAAACAGCACTGCCACCTTTTGAAGTCTTAGCTTTATAATGTAGTTCATTCGGTTTATATGAGGTTAAGAATATGGTATCACCTTGAGTATAGGAAGAGATATATTGTCCGAAAAGATTTTTGTATGACTGGTCAGCTATTGCCGTCGTTTTCTCATTAAATTCGATTAATGCATCCATCTCTTCGTGGGAATCTTTTACCCATTTTATATTGGAAACAAACCAAGCATTGCCCATAGCATTATGATTGGGGATGGCTTGTGGTTGTCCATTATTATCTCCCGGGACAATAAAGTATTTTGCATTCAACATATTGATTACATGCTGATTATTATTGACTAATTGATATTTTATAAGGTCATCATATCTTCTTAATTTTGCAGCGTGGTATCCTCCGATAGATTTATGGTGGTAAGATGTCGATGCATCGTTAAAGGGATCAGAGGTCAGATTATATACCCTATAATGAGGGTCGGGATCTGCCAGTATTTGGCGGTCAGCAGCGGTCATTGGGAATGGCTCTTTAATTGTCCGCTCAGGGACGAAGTTTTTAGTGCTAAGATATCGTTTATTGACGTTATACATATCTCCTAAAACAATAATACCTATAGCAACGATTAAAGTCGATTTTCCGACTTTTCCTATTGAATAAAGCCATAGGAATCCTATACCTAAGATTATGATAGTGAAACTTCGCCAGGCGTCGGAAACAAAAATTGCTTTTCGGGCAATCTCCATATTGGCAAATACTTCGCCATATTCCATATTCTTTGCAAGAAAGTCTTTTTCATATCCGCTTGTAAAATTAAAGAATAGGGATGGGAACAGTGCAAATAATAATGCCATTCCTCCTGTCAGAATGAAAGCAACGATTGTATATGTACGCTGTTCTAATAATAGTTTTGGCTTTGTGATTAGTTCTTTCAATGCAAGTATTGCTAATAATGGTATACAGAACTCTGCAATAACAAGAATACTTGACACTGTACGGAATTTGTTGTACATCGGGAAATAATCTATAAACCATTGTGTTACGGGAAGAAAGTTCTTTCCCCATGATAGTATGATAGACAAAAACGTTACTGCTAAGAGTGCCCATTTTAGTGACCCTTTAACTATGAAACAGCCTAAAATGAAAAGAAACATAATGAGGGCTCCTGCGTAGACTGGACCTGATGTTCCAGGCTGGTCACCCCAATATTGATTCATTTGAGCGACATATTCACGCATATTAGGTGAAACGTTTTCTAAAGCTTTTTTGTTATTTCCTATATAGCCCGAGGCTCCACCTTTAGTATCCGGGATAAGTAATGTCCACGTTTCCCCTATACCATAACTCCATTGTGTGATATATTCCGTAGAAAGACCTGACTTTGCTTCTTTTTCTTCTTCTGCACTTTGCTTTTTTTGTTCTAATCCGGCCTGACCTCTCATGGTTTCCTTAGAGTATTCATATGTATGATACAAATTGGGCAGATTGGCTCCTACGGCCAATAGTCCTGCGATTATCAAGGACCCGGTTGCTTTGAAAAAACGAGAAAGTTGTTTTTGCTTATAAGCATCTATAAAGCAAGCGATAACGATGGCCGCAATTACAAATAGAAAATAATAGGTCATTTGGATGTGGTTCGAAACAATTTGTAGCATGGCAAAGAAAGCTGCTAATGCTGCACCTGCTAAATATTTCCCTTTATAAGCCAATAGAATGCCTGCTATTGTTGGGGGAATATAGGCCAAAGTGATGAATTTCCAGATATGACCGGCTGCTATGATTATAAAAAAATAGGATGAAAAAGCATAAGCAATTGCACCTATGAGAGCCAGGGGCCATTTAATATGTAAAGTTATCAATAGAATGAAAAATCCTAACATCATAATGAAAACTAATGATGCTGGAGTTTTTATCCATAGATGATAGGCGTTTGTAATCTGGTTTATCCAAGTATTATTGTCATAACTGGGGGAGATTTGGAAATTAGGCATTCCAGAAAAAATAGAGTTAGTCCATCGAGTTGTTTCTCCGGTTTTTTCTTTAAATGCAATACCTTCTTGACCGATGGCAATGCCTTGTTGCATATCTCCCTGAAATAAGACTTTATTCTCGAAAATATCGGGAGTAAAATATATATATGACAATAAAATCATGAATAGCACTGACCCAATGTAGGGAAGAGCTTTTTTCATCAACTGTTTATTCATAAAGCTTTTATTAAATTAATAGCGATAATGTTCGGGCTTAAATGGTCCGTTTTTAGGAACGCCGATATAGGCAGCTTGTTTTTCGCTCAGTTCTGTTAGTTTGACACCGAGTTTACTTAAGTGTAGACGAGCAACTTCTTCATCCAATATCTTAGGTAAACGGTATACCCCGATTTTATAACTATTTTTGAATAATTCAATCTGTGCAAGAGTTTGATTTGTAAATGAATTACTCATAACAAAAGAGGGGTGTCCTGTAGCACAACCTAAGTTTACAAGTCGCCCGTCTGCCAATAAAATGATTGAGTGTCCTTCTGGGAAAAAATACTGATCTACTTGAGGCTTTATGTTTCGGCATTGAATTCCCGGATAATTTTTTAATTTGTCTACTTGAATTTCATTGTCAAAATGACCAATATTGCATACAATTGCATTATCTTTCATTTTTGATAGATGCTCGATACGTATTATATCGCAATTTCCTGTAGTGGTAACATAAATATCACCCTCCGCCAAAGCGTCTTCAACTGTTGTTACTTCATATCCTTCCATTGCAGCTTGTAATGCACAAATCGGATCGATTTCTGTAACTAAGACTCGGGCCCCGTAGGAGCGCATTGATTGGGCACATCCTTTACCTACGTCACCGTATCCGCATACAACGACGACTTTTCCGGCAATCATAATATCCGTAGCTCGTTTTATACCGTCTGCTAAAGATTCTCTACATCCGTAGTGGTTATCAAATTTCGATTTAGTTACAGAATCGTTTACATTAAAAGCCGGGAACAATAATTTACCTTCTTCCATCATTTGATATAATCGATGTACTCCAGTTGTCGTTTCTTCAGAGACACCTTTTATTTCGGGAAGTATTTGAGTCCATAATTTGTTGTCGGCATTTAAAGTTGCTTTTAATATTTTTATCAGTGCGATTTCATCTTGGGTTTCCGGTGTGTAATCTAATGTAGAGGGGTCTTTTTCTGCCCGATATCCCATATGTAACATTAAAGTTGCATCTCCTCCGTCATCGACAATTAGATTCGGCCCTTTTCCGTTTGGAAATCGTAATGCCTGGAGTGTACACCACCAATAGTCTTCGAGAGTTTCCCCTTTCCATGCAAAGACCCGAACTCCAGTTGCCGCAATTGCCGCTGCTGCATGATCTTGTGTGGAATATATGTTACAACTAACCCACTGTACCTCTGCTCCTAATTCGACTAAAGTTTCTATTAATACTGCAGTTTGGATAGTCATGTGCAGGGAACCCATGATTCGGGCACCTTTTAACGGTTTATCTTTTTTATATTTTTCTCTGAGGGCCATTAATCCTGGCATTTCTTTCTCTGCTAATTCTATTTCTTTACGTCCGAAATCGGCTAATGTAATATCTGCTACTTTATAAGGCAGTTGTGAAAACAATTCTTCTGTCATGTCGTAATCAATATTTTGTTTGCAAATCTACGAAAAAATGTGAGATGATTTTGGGGTATCTATATAAAAATGAATATCTGTTACTATGTTGAGCTATAATTAGATATGTTTCTTCAATAAGAAGAATGCCGAAGTTGTAAAATAATTCCTGATATAGGGTATGTGTGAAAGTATTGGGGATAGCTTTCTGGGTTTTAAGCCAAATTTGATCTCGTAATGAGGATTTATAAAGTAGAGTGTTTCTTTTTGTATATCGTATCCGGTTTTTTTAGATAGTTTTCTGAAATGTTCGACGGAGATCTGACAAGACTTTATATCAAGGAGCTCTTCTACTTTTTCGGGGATTTCGTTTCCAGCTTTTAACAAAGTTTTGTATATTGGATTGGGCAAAAGATGGATAAACGGAAGATGTGAAATTATTTTGTTTCTGCAAGTTTGTTGGTGCCCCCCAAAAGGCATTTGCCATGCAGGGAATCCGATAAAGATGATACCATTATCTTTCACATAGATTTTTAGTTGTTTTAGCAATTTTTCTTTATCGGCGATATGCTCTATGACGTCATGCATAATGATGATATCGAACAGTTTTCCAAAATCATCTATTTTAAAAATGTCAGATGCTATTAATTGAGCCTTAAGTCCTGCTTCTAAAAAGAAATCTTGAGCTTGTTTTATTCGGTTTATTGAGATGTCTATTCCAGTGACTTTGCATCCGTATTGTGCAAAAGGAAGAAGATTACCTCCATCACCACATCCGATTTCGAGAATCGAGCATTCTGGGGTTAATTCGAAATGTTGTGTTAAGTATGGGATGTAATATTTTTGGCTGGTTATACTTAGTTCTTCAAAGTATTTTTTTCTGTTTAAATGGCGTTCCTGCATAATGCCGATTTTTAATGAAAATATATGATGTAAAGATATAATATTTATACTGCTTATGCAATGGAATCGGTATCAAATTGTTGGGATAAAAAGGAAAGGGCCCTTCATTGAAGGGCCCTTTCCTGTAAGTTTATTTTCTATTATTATTTGATAGAAGAAATATCATATTTTGCGAATTCAAGGTCAGTAGCAGCTTGTTGTGCCATGTTGCTGTCTAAGCTAACAGCTTTTTTCAAGTTGTCAGTAACAGCTTTTTGATTATTGGTACGAGCTCCGACAACGGCCATCAAATAATATGTAGTTGCATTAGGTTCACTAACGGCAGACAACGTATTTTTAGCTTTATTGTAATCTTTTGTTAAGATTTGAGCTAGCGCAGCATTGTTGGTTTTGGAATCACCAAATGCGCGTACAGCTTTGGTGTAATCACCTTTTTGCATGTAGAGAACACCGAGAGCATCGTTCAATTCATTAACACCTGCTGATTTGCCAAATGCTTGTTCTGCACTGTTGAGTTCATCTTTAGTAAGGTCGATCAAGCCTAAGTTCATTTGTACTTCAGGAGAGTTCGGGTTTACTTTTGCAGCTTTCTTGAAATTGTTTTCTGCACCATTAAGATCTCCTTGTTCGAAGTTGACCATACCTAAGTTATTGAATCCACGATAATCGTTCGGGTAGATTTCTGTAGCTTTTTTGTAGATTGCAGCTTTTTCTGACGGATTTTTAGTCAAAGTAGCAGCATAGAGAAGTTCATCTACAGTAAGAGATTTAGGATCTGAAGCAGCCAATTTGCTGATTTCTTCGTCAGATTTACCAATAACATCGATTGCTGCAGAGATTCTGGAATAACGAAGTTTGGGTAAAATTTCTTCGGCCAAGATCTGGAATGTAGAAGACATATTTTTGATTTCTTGTTCTCTTTGTTCTGGATCTTTGTACATAGATAATACACGAAGAATAAGGTCTTTATCCTGAATGTTGGATTTAGATACTAATTCTTGGAAGCCTTCCCAATCTTGAGCAGTAAATTCAGCTGTCATGTCAGCTTCTACATTGTTATTCTTCATTTGACCTTTCATGTATTTTACTGTCGCATTTTCACGATTTTCGGCCAAAGTAGTATTTAATTTTACACCTCCATCAGGAGAAGCATAAGACGAAATATTTACGTTTGTGATTTTTTTATTGGGAGCGGCAGCTGCATCTTTCAAGTTTGACTGGAAGTCTTGAACTTCTGCTTTTTTCAGCTCTTCAGAACGAAGGTTAGCTTGTTGTATCAAGAATAAAATGTCAGCTTGATAATTTTCTTTAATGATACGTTGGAACTTATCTGCAGCGAGAGCTGGAGTCAAGGAATTCGGGTCACATATTTCTGCTGTGGAAAGAACACCTTCTGCAACTTTAACGCGAGGCAAGTCATATGATTTTTTGCCTTGAGAAACTTTAAATGCCAGATATAAATCTGATTTTCTCATAGCGGGAATATATTTAAATGAAGTTTTCATTGTAATATTTCCACCCAATTTGTAAGAAATAGTTTGGTCATTTCCAACAACTTTTTCACCTTGATAGGTGTACGGAGTTCCTGCAGTTTCTCCACCTTCATATACCAAATATGGAGTAACGACTACAGTTGCTTTTTTGTTAAAATACTTTTCCGGGAACTGGCCGGTAATAGTCGCTGGAACTTCACCACCAACAACTTCAAGTGGATTCGGGGTTACAGTAAAGTACTCGGCTTTAAGTCCTCCCATTTTTTTACACCCTACAAAGGCTACCAATACAGCTAACAATAAGGGTAAATAAAGTTTTTTGTTCATAACTAATTGTTTATTTGGTTACACTTATACTTTTATAATTGCAAAAATAGTAAGTTCTCTATATTTCTGTTTTTATTGTCTATAAAATATATTATCATTTGTTTACAACAATACATAAAAAATACCGTTACAAATATAGTTAAAAGTATAATAGGCTTTGATATATTGTCTTAAAATTAAATCATTGAATAGTTTAAAAAAACAAAAATAAAAGAGAAAATCCCCTTGATATGGATATTATATATATATTTTTGTAAATAAATGTTGCTTTTTGAATAAAACCTATCAGCAAATTTTTTATAATCTTTCAGTTTTGGTTTTATTATCATAAATTTATTTGTGGGTATTTCTGGGGTGATGTGTGAGAATTTCACTTCGTAAAAATTCGTTATCCATGTGGGTATATATTTCGGTGGTAGTAATACTTTCATGTCCTAACATTTGTTGTATTGCTCTTAAATTGGCTCCACCTTCCAATAAGTGTGTTGCGAATGAATGTCGTAAAGTATGAGGACTTATTTTTTTAGAAATACCACATTTTTTGCATTGGTTGCGTATAATATAAAAAATCATTACACGGGTGAGTCGGCCGCCTCGACGGTTTAGGAAAAGAATGTCTTCATCTCCTTTTTTTACATCAAGCTTGTTTCGGTCTTGCAAATATAAGTTTATTTCGTGGAGAGCGGTTTGGGAAATTGGGACCAAGCGCTGTTTGTCTCCTTTACCTTCAATAATAATAAATTCTTCTTTGGGATATATTTGTGAGAGTTTTAAATTTATCAATTCAGATACTCGAAGCCCCGATCCGTACATTACTTCAATAATAGCTTTATTGCGTTGTCCTTCGGGTTGAGATAAATCGAAAGATGATGATAGTAAATCAATTTCTTTAACGGTGAGGACTTCGGGCAATTTTAATCCGGTTTTAGGACCTTCAATTAATTCTGTCGGGTTATGTGTTATATAATTTTCAAGTAAAAGAAATTCGTAAAAAGATTTGATTCCCGATATGATACGAGCTTGGGTGCGAGGTTGAACTTTATCTTGTTGCAATTTGTGGATGAATTTGTGCAAATCTATAGATTCAAATATTTCTATTTTTATGTCACAGCTATCTATATAGGAAATCAGCTTTTTCAAATCGTCGAGATAAGCGTGAACAGTATTTGCAGATAACCCTTTTTCTATTTTCAGATAAGAAGTATATTTTTTTATTATTCCTTCTTCGTTAAGTATCATAGTATAGCTGATTATATATTCAATTTTTTTATCTACTTTTGCATCATCTTTGTATAATCGGATATTGGGCTGTTGAAAGTGCTCAAACAGAACAATTGCCATTACAAAGATATAAATAAGGATGATTAATTATGAATATTTTAATTATTAATGGCCCTAACCTAAACTTATTGGGAAAACGAGAAAAGAGCGTTTATGGGGAGAGTTCGTTTGAAGATTATCTTGAATTGTTAAGAAAGCATTATCCGGATCATATTATTCATTATTTCCAGTCGAATATTGAAGGTGAGCTTATAGATCAAATACATAAATATGGTTTTGACATAGATGGTATTATTTTGAATGCAGGAGCTTATACGCATACATCAATTGCCTTGTCCGATGCTATACGTGCAATTCCTGCTCCGGTTGTCGAAGTACATATTTCTAATATTCATAATCGGGAATCGTATCGTCATGTATCAATGATTGCGGCAGCTTGTAAAGGTTCGGTAATAGGTTTTGGCCTTGACTCATATCGTTTGGCTGTTGAAGCTTTGGTAAATAAATTATAATAGAAAGTAACATAATAAATAAGTATATGTCTAAACACACTAAAATTGTTGCTACAGTTTCGGATTTGAGGTGCGATGTAGAATTCGTCAAAGCATTGTTCGATAATGGAATGAATGTAGTACGTATGAATTCTGCGCATTTAAATGCTGACGGGTTCAATAAAATCATTACGAATGTAAGAGCCGTGTCAAATACGATAGCTATTCTGATGGATACTAAAGGCCCTGAGATGCGTACGACTACAATAGAGGATGATGGGAGAGTGAATTTTGTGACTGGGGATCGGGTAAAAATGGTTGGGGATCCGAATATTCCTACCACTAAAGAATGTATAGGTATTTCATATCCCAATTTTGTCCAGGATTTGACGACGCAAAGCCGTATTCTTATCGATGATGGAGAAATTGAGTTTGCTGTCTTGGAAAAGCATCCTGATTACTTATTGTGTGAAGCACAAAATGAAGGGGAGCTGGGGTCAAGAAAGAGTGTCAATGTACCGGGTGTACGAATCAATTTACCATCCTTGACGGAAAAGGATAAACGAAATATTCTTTTCGCTATAGAACACAATATTGATTTTATTGCACATTCTTTTGTACGTAATAAGCAAGATGTTCTTGATATACAAGAAATATTGGATGCCCATAACAGTGAAATAAAAATTATTGCGAAGATAGAGAATCAAGAAGGTGTTGATAATATTGATGAGATTCTTGAGGTCGCTTATGGGGTAATGATTGCTCGTGGAGATTTGGGTATTGAAGTTCCGCAAGAAAAGATACCGGGTATACAGCGTATTTTGATAAAGAAATGCGTTCAGGCTAAAAAACCGGTTATTGTGGCGACTCAGATGTTGCATTCTATGATAAAAAATCCTCGGCCGACTCGGGCAGAGGTTACAGATATCGCTAATGCGATATATTATCGTACCGATGCTTTAATGCTCAGTGGGGAAACAGCTTATGGAAAATATCCTGTAGAGGCTATTGCTACTATGTCGAAAGTTGCAGAGGAAGCGGAGAAAACAAAACTTTCCGATAATGATATTCGTGTAGTTACACCTGAATCAGCGATGGATGTTACTTCATTTTTGGCAAAACAAGCAGTAAAATCTTCAGTGAAGTTAGGAACCAAAGCTATCATTACAGATAGTTATACCGGACGCACGGCTCGTTATGTCGCAGCATATAGAGGCAAATATCCAGTTTTGGCCGTATGTTATAAGGAACGGACAATGAGAGAGTTGGCACTCTCCTATGGTGTTTTCCCAATGTATCAGGCTGAGACTAAAACATCGCGTGAATATCTTTATAATGGGCTGAATTTGTTGATTGGGCGGGGATGGCTTACGCGAGATGATTTAATTGCTTATGTAGGAGGGGCTTTCGGAGAAGGCGGAGGTTCTACATTCCTTGAAATAAATCAGGTGGACCGAGTGTTAGATGATTATCATCACTATGTATTGCCTAATTTAGAGGAATCGGATCGTTGATATGGATGATCGTATTGAGGACTATATTCTCAGGCATAGTGACGAAGAAGGGGAGTTATTGAGCCGGCTCAATCGGGAAACCCATGTAAAATTATTAAGACCTCGTATGTTGTCGGGGCATTTGCAGGGGCGTATACTTAAGATGCTCTGTCGGATGATAAAGCCGAAGTATGTTCTTGAGTTAGGTACTTTTACAGGATATTCAGCTTTGTGTATGGCAGAAGGGATTGTTCCTGATGGGGAAATTCATACGATTGAGATAGATGATGAAATAGAGGACTTCACATGTTCTTATTTTGAACAGTCAGAATATAAGGAGCGTATTCGTTTCTATATAGGCGATGCCATGCATATTGTCCCGAGTATTGATCGTGTGTTCGACCTGGTTTTTATTGATGCAGATAAGCGGCATTATGTCGAATATTATGATTTGGTATTTGATAAGGTACGTTCGGGAGGTTTTATTTTGGCCGACAATACTTTATGGGACGGTAAGGTTGTTACCGAACCTCAGTCGAGAGATGCACAGACAGTCGGCATACTTCGTTTTAATGAAATGATTGCTGCAGACAATAGGGTCGAAAAAGTTATTCTGCCTTTACGAGATGGGTTAACTCTGATTTGGAAAAAATAAAATAAGATAAAAAATAGGGTAAATTCATAGAAAGTTCGTATATTGAACTTTGTGAAATTTATACCCTTTTTTTATAGATAGGTTTTTGTTCCTGTTTTAATGGAATATCAAATCTTGAAAAATTTAAAATTGTTATTATGGAAACGACCAGACAAAGTAAAATAAGTCGCTTATTACAGAAAGATTTAAGTGATATATTCTTAAATGAAACCCGGAAGACTCATGGTGTATTGATATCGGTTAGTGTAGTTCGTGTGAGCCCGGATTTAAGTGTGGCAAAAGTGTATCTGAGTATATTCCCTTCAGAAAAAGCACAGGAAATATTAGATTCTATACGATTGAATGCCAGAAATATACGATATGAATTGGCTCAGAGGATAAGGTTCCAGTTACGTAAAACTCCAGAGTTGTCTTTCTTTTTGGATGATTCTCTTGACTATATCGAAAATATTGATATGTTGTTGAAAAAGTAGAGAAAACAAGAAACCAGTAGAAAAATGGGGTTATCATCTACAATTGCATGGCGTTATCTCTTTTCTAAAAAATCACATAGTGCAATTAATATTATTTCTATGGTATCGGTTTGTGGTGTTGCTCTCACTACAATGGCTTTGATTTGTACTTTATCAGTATATAACGGCTTTCAGGAATTGATAGCATCTTTATATTCGACTCTTGACCCAGATATAAAAATTGAACCGATAAAGGGAAAAACGTTTGATATTTCAGATACTCTGTTTACGGATATTTCTAAATGGGAGAATATTGAGGTGTGGTCTCCGGTACTTGAAGAGAATGTTCTGTTAGTGTATAGAGATAAACAAATGCCTGCATTAATGAAAGGGGTATCTGACAATTTCGGACAATTGACAGAAATAGACAAGATTCTATTGGATGGGAATTTTATGCTTCGTGATTCTATTGTAGGTTACGCTACGATAGGAGTTGGTATAGCTAATCAGTTGGAAGCAGGAGCTCGCTTTGTACATCCATTACAATTTTATACTCCTAAGCGAAATGTTCGAGTCAATATGGCCAACCCTGCAGCGTCGTTTAATGAGGGAAATCTTTTTGTTGCAGCGGTTTTCAGTGTCAATCAGCAGGAGTATGACGACCAGATGGTTATTGTCCCTCTTGATTTTGCTCGGAAAATTTTGGATTATACAACCGAGGTCTCAGCAATAGAAATAAAATTGAAACCGGGGGCGGATATATCAGGAATGATATCTCATTTGAAAGAAGTTTTAGGAGAAAACTATACAGTAAAAGACCGTATGATGCAGCAAGAAGATTCTTTTCGAATGATGCAGATTGAGAAATGGATGACTTTTTTGATATTGGCTTTTATTTTAATGATTGCTACTTTTAATGTCATAGGCTCATTGTCAATGTTGATTATCGATAAGAAAGAAAATATCCTTACCTTACAAAGTATGGGTGCAGATGATAGACTTATATCCAAGATATTCCTTACCGAAGGTTGTTTGATTTCAGCGATAGGTGCAGTTATTGGCCTTGTATTAGGTATTACTTTATGTTTATTACAGCAGCATTTCGGGTTATTACGATTGGGAGAGGGGACTGGAGCATTTGTAGTAGACGCTTATCCTGTGGAATTGATGTGGGTTGATGTTATTGCTGTAATGGGTATTGTTTCTCTTTTGGGATTTTTATCAGCGTGGTACCCTGTCAGATATATGCGTTCTAAATTGCTTTAAAGCTTAAGATACCAGCCTTTATTGTTGGGAATAGGATTGAAAAACAGTTCTCTTCATCCCAATTTTATATGTTTCAATACTTTATACAGAAGATAAAAATAGCCGGAATAAACTCCGGCTATTTTTATAAGAAATTATTATTCAAATTTCGAAGATATACGAACAGCAATGTCGTTCATTTCTTCAGGAGATAATTTAAGTTTTGGATTAGTAAAGAACATATCGGATTCCTTATTAATAGGAATTAAGTGAATATGTGTATGTGGCACTTCTAATCCGATAACAGCCATTCCTACACGTTTGCAAGGTATGGCTTTTTCTATAGCCTTTGCTACTTTTTTGGCGAATAAGGAGAAGTCGCTTAATTCTTTGTCATCCATGGCAAAAATATAATCCCCTTCTTTTTTAGGTATAACTAATGTATGACCTTGGGTTATTGGATTGATATCCAGAAAAGCAAAAAAACGGTCGTTTTCGGCCACTTTATAGCAAGGAATTTCTCCGGCTACAATACGACTAAAAATAGTTGGCATGTCGATAAGTTTTTATGTTTATTATAACCAAAGGTACTACAAAAAAGTGAAATATGGAAAAATGAAATAGGTAACTTATTTCTTGAAAACTTGCTTCATTGGACGACCTGTCCAAACTTGAGGCTGTTCTAAACGGAATACATAAGCAATGGTTGCTGCTGTGTCGAATTGCATCATGCTTTCCTGAAATTCTCCACTTTGTTTGATATTTTTTCCTGCAATGATAAACGGTATTTCTACTTCTTCCAGTGTAATACCTCCATGGCCTTTGTTGATTCCTCCATGGTCTGCCGTTAACATGATAATCGTGTCGTCCCAGATTCCAGCATCTTTGATTGCTTGAATAATACGACCGATATATCCGTCCAAAGTATGGAGACAATTATAGTATTCTTGGGTATCATGACCGGATTTGTGTCCGACATGGTCTAATTGGTCGAAACATACAGCTACTAATGCTGGTTTTTTGTCTTTGATATACGTTTCTGCCATTTCGCATAGGGCTTCTGGATAATCATCATAAGAGGGTGCTTGGCCGCGATGGCTTAATGCCAAAGTGTCCACTAAATATTTTATTCCTTCCCATTCGTGTAATACACCGATTTCTGCATTTGGATACTGTTCACGCATAATAGAAAAAATGGTAGGAGATATATTGTGTTCGTTTACAACGCGAGATGGAATTTCAGGCGTTTTAGAACCCCATTTAGTGTATCCGTGAAGTTCTGTTCCTACACCCATAAACATGGATGCCCAGTTGATAGCACTGGCGGAAGGAAAAACACAGCGTTTATGCAAAGTATAAGAACCTTGCTCCATTAAGTTTTTTATATGAGGGATATTTCCTTTTGATACGCTGTATGCTCCCCAGCCATCCAATGCAATCAACACAGTATGCTTAGCACGCCATTTTTTTGCAGAAATTGGAGTTGTTGCTAATAAACAGCAAAATAATAAAAGAATAGTGATGATTCGATTTTTCATATGATATTATAGTTTTTGATATATTATTCGAAATAGAAATAAAGATAAGGATAATACATCAAACTTTATCTTTATTTCTATTTTGTATGGTTAGTGAATACATTTAAGAACTTTTACTTTATCTCCATTGCGAACGCGTAATATTTGTACGGCATTACCTTGCTGCAACTTTATACTCCCTTTTTGTATTCCTGGATTCAGAACTTCGCTTCTGGTTTTTGTTCCGTCAATGGAATAAAGTTCGACGAATGTGGCATTTGAACTCGGTTTTGTCAGTTCTACGACCATTTCTTCGCCTGAGCGAAATACTCTTAACCAATCTCCTTCGATTTCTTCGGAGTCAATAGAGGAGGTGTATCCTTCTGGACCGACTTGTATATAAATGGGTAATCCGTGATTCAATGTCAGTTCGATTACAGTCTGTCCGTTTTCTGGATCGTTGATTTTAAATCCTTCTGCTTCCATATCTGTATACCATTCTCCTTCTAATGTAATACTTGTTTCGGTAGTACCAGGCAACCAGTCTCCAAGGGAAGAACTTTTGGATTGAGGACGTAAATTGGGGTTACATACGGCCAGATGGAGCGAACCGTCAGATTGAGGGCGTTGCATCAATAACATTTCAGACCCTACTGCTTTCACTACGCTCAATTTGGTATCGTCTACTGCTTCAAAGAAAGCATAGGCTGTGATTCCGGCCGGTTTATAAGTCAATGCATGGAATTTATCTGTTTGTGATAAGATTGTATAACGTTCTCCCCCACCATTTGTCAGTTCTGAGGCCAGGTTTTGCATTTTTTCTGCTGTTGTTTGAGGAACCATTACAAATGTATAGTTCTTATCTGTAGGCTTCACTCCATGGTTGATGTATGCTTTCGTCGCAATTGCTGTTGCTGGAGAATCTACATCGGAGCCATCCTCATTCGGACCTTCTTGTTCTCCATATTTTACGACAATATTATCATTTCCTTTAGGGATAAAGTATCCTGTGCCTTTAGGAGTTACTATCCAAGTATCTGTTTCGGATGAAAGTTCTTTATCAGCATCACCTGAGCTCATCATTGTACCGTTTATATTCAAATTGCCCATATCAGAGCCGACTTCTTGGAAAAGATTAGTTGCCGTGACACGGTCGTCTCCATATGACCCGGAAGAACTGATATTGGAGCCCAAGCTAATCAACATGCTGTCAAAGGCATATACCGATTTTTTGAATACCAAGTTAGTAGGAGTGAAACATTGTCCTCCCCAGGTGTCTATTTGGTCGAAATCACAGGCAAACATACCATAGTTCCCCCAAGCTAATGCTCCTGCAAAATCTTTAGTGGCTGTAAATTGGTCAAACCGTTGGGTTGTATTTTGTTTAGGCATCATTTCTCTCCATGAAGTATAATGTACGGTTGTTCCTCCAGGGGCAACATTCCAATCGTAACCGGTAGGAGAGAGAGGTAATCCGGAGTTTGTCAATGCGCCACTATAAACAACTTCCATTGTTCCGTGTGATTGATAACGGCTAAATCGACTGGTACCACTATAAATCTCAGCTCCCCACATTCTTGTTGTTGGGGCACGCATGGTTACAACCCAATCGTTACCTCGATAAACTCCAATTGGACTATAATTGAATTGGTAAAAACCTGTATAATCGGCTTCAGGTGCGTTGTATTTATCGCTCAGTAAGAAGTAGTTGTATGCAGAAGTCAATTCTGTATCTTCCATCCCGAAAATGTCTGTCCCGATTTCAATGAACTTTTCTAAATAAGCTTTAGAGAATTGATTCACATGACCTCCATCTAATGGGTGACGGCCACTCAAACTGTTTGCATAATAATTGGAGCCAGTATTGGAACGATTACTCATTATATAACAAGCCAAAACGGCTTTCTTCATATAATTGTATGCTGTTTCTGATATACGGAATGCTGTCCCTTTCAAATTATAGACGGCATCGGTCCATCCGTTATATGCATACATGTAGTTATTATAATGTGTACCATGATGGAACCCTACACCATCCGGTTTTACCGTGTCGTATCCTCCGGATACAGGCGCTACTATCCGTTCCATAAACCGGGACATTGCTTTTAGTTCTCGAACAGCAATTTTTGTATCTGGCTGGTAGGCTGCATATGATAAGAAATGAGATAAATAATTGTACATGATATCCGAACTGAATTCTGTAGATAGATAATCTGTGTCGGCATAAGCCCATCCGGCTTCAGATATCCAGCGAACCATTTTTAATATCTCAGTCTGCTGTTCTTCTGTAGATTTTGGGAGGAGATTTAACAGTAATTGAGGATATTCACGAACTACGCTATAATTATTTGAAGGTAATTGAGGGTATTGGTACATTACACCTTGGTCTATGACTAAGTCCAGAAAGTCTCGGAATAATTCAGAATCTCCATCTGTCGAAGATGCAGCTAAGGCATTTAACTGAATTAGCAATTCGCGTTGTTTGGTCGTTGTTAAATCTGTAGAACTCGTAATAATCGAATTTCCTTTGATTGAGCCGTCAGCGTTTCTAACGATATCAAGTGTTCCAACATAATTTCTTACATCTCTTAAAACTCGTGGAGTTTCGGCTGGTGTAGGTGTGTAAGGATATTTTCCTTTAATAGAAGTAATATCATTCAGCTCTTCTTGCGTCGGCGTTGTCAGTTCGATATCCGGTTCAAAAGCGTAAATCTGCAGCAGGTCTTTACAACCATCTTGTATATATTGTACATCTTTTACCATTAAATCCATTGCCTGACGGCTGCTGTTGGTCGAACCTTTGAAGTTTACGTCATCGAAAAAAAGTTTTTGAGGGGAGGATAGAGCTGTATTATCCAATGTGAAACGAACGTAAGCAAGAGTTTTTGCTACCTTTGATTTAAAATCGTATCCGTAGGCTCTATTAAATTCTCTCCATCCTTTAAAATTGATGGTAACGTTAGCTGTATGTTGTACTTCTTTGCTTCCGTTTAAAAATTCCACAGTTAGTGGAGATTCTGTAGCTTGGAGACTGTAAATGTCAAATATGGAAGCGTAGCTTACTGACGTTCTGAAGGATGTAAAGTTGATAAGCATTGACGCTTTTTGTCCTGCAGGGACTTCCCAACATAGTGATTGTGTTCCTTCTGTCATATGTTCGGTACTTAGAGTGAGTGTACCTTGTTCTGCTACCCATTGGGAGGGAACCGTCTCATCTTCAAATGTAAAGGAGTGTTGTGAAGAGGCTGTTATCCATCCTCCTAACAATAACATTCCTGTCAATACTAATTTTTTCATATGTTTTTTCTTTAATGGAATTAAAAAGGGTATACCTGAGGTAGTGAGTTACTGCTTACAAAACGGATTGCCATTTACTAAAACAGATTGCACAACTTCCGGAATACCCTTTTACTAAGTTTGTATTAAAAGTAGTTAGCGGGGATTTTGTTCAAAACCACACGATTGTACTTCTTGTATAGGAAGTGGCATCCAGTAGTATGCCTCTTTGCTTTTAGCTGCAATACCGTTTTTTTCGATAGCCGCTTTCACGCGAGGGTTGTACATGTTGGCTTCTAATACTTTTTCTGTACGTACCAGGTGGAACCAGCGCTTGAATTCAGCAAAAAATTCCCATCCACGTTCATCGAAAACAGCTTTGTCGAAATCTTCCGGAGATAAATTGGCAGCTTCTGTATAAGTTCCGCCATTTGCAGCACGCTTACGAATGTCATTCAGACATTGATAGGCCAATGCGTTGGGACTGCCGTCTGCTTTATTTTGGGCTTCGGCATACATCAGCAATATATCGGCATATCGGTAAATGGGCGTGATGCCGTTTGTCTGAGCAGTCATAATCACTTTCCCATTTGCATCCAGCGGAGTATAGTCTCTATACTTATTAATTGCCGGTGAACGCATAGAAGTCCGTTTATAATTTAAAGGACGAGGTGTACCTTCGACTTTAAAATTTGCGATGAAGTTGAAGCTTTTTCGTGTATCGTTTGGATAACGTTCATAGAAGCAGGAATCCGCTAAATAGTCACTCCATGCAGACGAACTTTCTTCTGTAGCGTAGTATGAACGACCATAGTTACTTGCCGTCCCATTATTCGAATCATGATTCAAGGCAAAGATGTGTTCTGTATCATCAGATTTGTTTGCCTCTTTCCATAAATTTTCGTAGGGTTGTACTAATGTATAAGTTTTTGTATCTGTATGGTCAATTACTTCTTTGGCTTTATCCCGAGCCAAAACATAATAATCGTGTCCACGTTTTAGAGGCCAACCCGCCATAGTCAGATATACATCTGTCAAGCAAGCTTTTGCAGCTGCCCGGCTGGCACGTGAATTATCGTTGGTACGAGCCCTTTCAGGGAGCATTGTTTCGGCAGCAATCAAATCGGGAACAATAATTTTATCATAAATATCTGCTACACTTGCTCGTATGATTGAACCTGAAGCATTGCCATACATATCTTCATTGCAATCCGGATCTAAAATTGCCGGTACCGGGCCGAAGTAGCGTACTAAATTGAAATAAGCGAAAGCTCGCATAAAATGAGCTTCACCCAAGTATGGATTTTTTACTTCATCGGAGACATCTTCAGACTTGACCACGTCTCTCAACATCGAATTAGCCGAACGGATTACAGCATACATGTTTTGCCACATTAATTCTACATCGGCATCATGCTGTGCGTTAGTAACATTTAGCTGGTCAACAAATGTATAACGTTTTGTCATAGTTCCGGTTACTATATCATCGGCTCCTACTCCTAATATTTGTGAGCGGCAATTATAAGCATAGTTCTCGAACCATAAATCGTTATATAAACCATTGGCCATGATTTCGATGGTCTTTTGGTCATAAACCATGGTTTCCGGAGTCAGGAAACTTCTGGGTTCCTGCATTAGGTCTACACATCCGCATAGCAACATGCTTACTGAGCAGGATGCAATTAATATTTGTTTCTTCATTATTTTCATATAGATTAGAATGAGAGATTTAAACCAACTAAATAATTACGACCATTGGGATAATATCCCCAGTCGATACCGGAAGTCAATGACTTTTGTAAAGTAACTTCCGGGTCCATACCGGAGTATCCTGTGAATAAAAATGGATTTTGCAGAGAAACATAGACTCTTAATCGGTTGATGGTGGCTTTCTTCATCCAATTTTCCGGGAAAGTATAACCTAATGTAATACTTTTGACTTTTACAAAACTTCCATTTTCTACGTATTGAGAAGAGGGAGTTAAGGCGTTTCTATTGCCAATAAAACCTGCAACTCCTGTATTTTTATCATTTTCCGGAGTCCATCGGTTTTCCCATTCCGGAGTCGGGCTTAATACAATTGAACCATTTGTAGAAAGGCGTGCTTCGCGGGTATAATTGTAAATGTCGAAACCGTGTACTCCAATTACGAATAAGCTAAAATCGAAACCTTTATAGCTCAACGCATTATTCCAGCTCCATTGGAAACTTGGCTGTCCGTTTCCGATAATTTCACGGTCATTTTCGTCGATTACTCCGTTATTGTCTTTATCCTTGTATTTATAAGAACCTGCCTCTGTTCCTACTGGGGCCAAACCTGCATTTACTTCTTCCGAAGTCCATACGCCTTCATTTCTATATCCCCACATTGTTGCTATTTTTTCACCAACTATGTTTCTGAAATATTTGTTTTCATAGTTACCGGATAAGTCGGCATAACTGTTTCCGTCTGCTAATTCTTTTACTTTACCTATGTTTCTTGACAAGGTGACAGATGTATTCCACCGGAAGTTTTTAGTTACTACGGGATCTGCACCTAAAGTTATTTCGAACCCTTTATTCGTTACTGTACCGGCATTCGCGTATCGACTGGTAAATCCGGTATAGATAGGCATATTTACATATAACAATACATCTTTGGTCTCTTTTGTATAATAATCTACTGATGCAGTCAACCGATTATTGAAAAAGCCTAAATCCAGACCGTAGTTAAATTGGCTGGTTCTTTCCCATCTTACATCACGGTTGGCCAGCCGTTCAGTGACGAAGCTCAAATTACCGTCTTTATCTTTTTCTGCCGTGATTTGTGTCCAAGCCAGATAATCTTGACCGGAAGGCATTGTTTGGTTACCATTTTCTCCGTATCCGAAACGTAGTTTGAACTGATCCATGAAATCAACTTGTTGCATGAATTTTTCTTTCTTGATATCCCAAGCTAAAGCCATAGCCCAGAAATTTTCCCAACGGTTGTCTTTTGCCAAAGCGGAGGAACCGTCACGACGCCAAGATGCCGTTACCATATAACGATTCTTGAATACGTAGTTGGCACGTAATAAGTAAGAAAGCATGGTAGTAATGTCTCTTTCCGATTCGACTGTATGAAGAGAAGACATACCCAAAGCGTCATAACCCAATTTCTCAGAAATCAAGTCTCGGCCAAATCCTCTCAAGTAATAATTATTTGCATATTGTTGTTCTAATACGGCTGTTGCATTGATACGATGATCTTCATTGAATTCTCGTATATAAGACAGGATATTCGTATTTATCCAGCTATAATTGTGGTAACTGCGTGCATCTGCAGATGTTTGTTGTCCATATGACTGGTAGTATTCATAACTGCCTGTTCCATACAAGTTTTGGGTGTTTCGATTATAGAATGTGAAACCCTGTGTCATACGGAAATTCAGTCCTTTGGCCAATTTCACATCTACATATCCTTGTAACCGAGATGTATAGATGTATCCATCATTTTGGGGCGTATCCACAAAGATAGAGGGGTTATATTGAGGGCTAATCAAATTGTTCGTCCGATAGTCCCCGTTTTCGTCTGTCGGAGATAAAGTGTTCGGATAAGTTAATGCGCCAATGAGCAAATTGTTGTATTGAGAAAAGCGAATAGAGGAACTTTTTTGGTAGTCACCCCAGAAATTCAAACCGACTTTCAACCATTTGCGAATATCGGTATCAACTTTCAAACGGTAATTGAAACGTTTTCCCCAAGAATTATTAACAATTCCCTGATTGTCATTATAGCTACCTGAAAATAGAAATTTCGTTTTCTCACTTCCTCCAGAAATTGAAAGTTCGTGAGTATGTTCTATAGACATATTTCGGAAAACTTTATCTATATAGTCATATCCGCCATTTTGATAGAATTCCTGGATTTGTTCCGGTGTATAAAATTCAGACATGGAAGACCCTGTCGATGCGTTAATTTCATTAACATAATCATTTGCTAACTCGGCAAACTGACCGGCAGACATCATTTCCGGTAACTCATATGGTGTTTTGAAATTGATATAACCATTATATTCCACATTGACTTTTCCGCTTTCCGGATTTTTAGTGGTAATCAAGATGACACCGGCAGAACCTTTTGATCCATAAATAGCTGTGGCGGAAGCGTCTTTCAGGACTTCGACAGAAGCAATGTCTGAGGGATTTAAAGATGAAAGAGAACCGCCCATCAAACCGTCGATAACAATTAGTGGACCACTTTCCGAGGCTAATGAGTTGGAACCACGAACACGAATGGTTGCACTGGAGCCGGGTTGACCGGAAGAGGACATGATACTTACACCGGCAAGACGACCTTGTAGGGCATTGGTGATATCAGATACAGGAGTTCCTTTCAATGCATCTGCGGCTTTTACGGAAGCGACAGCACCCGTTAAGTCTGATTTGCGTTGTACACCGTAACCTACTACTACAACTTCATCCAATGTTTGAGTATCTTCATCTAATGTAATGGGAAAATGTGTTTTTCCATCCAATTTAAATTCTTGTGTTTTGTAACCAATGTAAGAAATTTGGATAGTTGCATCTTTGGCTACATTGTTTAGTCTGAAGTTTCCGTCCAAGTCGGTAATTGTTCCATTTGTTGTTCCTTTTACCAAAACAGAAGCTCCAATGACTGGTTCATTCCCTTTATCCAAGACTCTACCTGTTATTTGCTGATTCTGTGCGTATATCGGTAACGAACAGAAACAAGTAATGATAAACAGGTTAAGCAACCGGTAAATCCACAAAAAAGTATTTTTCATAATTTATATTTTAAGATATTTATAAAAATAATAAAAGGGCATACATCGTTTTGATGTGCACCCTTTTATTAATATCTAATTATTTAACGATTGTCTTATAGGCAGCATTACCCACTTTGACCAAGTATAATCCATTTCCTGCTACCGAAATTGTATTGCTTCCTGCATTGATGGTTACGGTTTTGATGAGTGAACCTGTCATATCATATACAAAGGCGTTTGTCATTTCTTCTGTTTCGACAATGATAGCTCCGGCTATTCCGTATACAATAGCTGAACGATTGTCAAGTACAACATTTTCGATATCAGAAGTTGTTTTTGCTCCTTGGTAAGCTCCTAAGCTGATTTTTCCATCTTCTACGCGTATATTCCCAGCTAAATCTTTCTGATATGCAGCAACTGCTTCGTCATGAATTTCCGTACCGTCGATATAACCTACATATAGTTCTGGATAGGCATCGTAACCGTCATAATTCCAAAGCCCGGCATTTATAGCTGGAGATGAAGCTGCCAAAGAGAAATCAGCATTAGCGGCTTCTTCGTTTGTAACCAATCCTGCAGTCAAAGTCGGATTTACAAAAGATGAAGCATCTATTCCAGAAATATAGTAGTCTGCGTATGCATTATCGTTGGCTATGGTTATATCTGTTTCTGCGATACCGTTATATATAAATTCTATGTTTGATTCAGAATCGGCTGTGAATACAGTATTACCTTCTGTCGGTGTATTATTAACGAAGATATTGTTGATATAATCGCCCATACTCTTTGTTGCTGCACCTACAGAACCAATATTGTTTACAACGGTATTATTGATCATGTGTCCAGCAACATAGATATTCAGGCGATTAGATTTATTATTATGAATCAAACAGTTTACCAGTTTCATAGAACCGCCATTCAGTGCAATAATGGCATTTTTACTATCGGCAGTAGCTGCAGCTGTATTTTCATTGTTACGGATGATGCAGTTGGTGATAGCGACAGCACTGGCAGAATTACCGGTAAATACGACACCTTCTCCTACTGTATTGGCTGCTGTTGCACACTTGTTGTTTTCGAACAAACAGTGGTCTACTAATACAGGGGTGCTGGCTCCGTCATTTTTGAATGCCAAGCAATAATTGGTATTTCCATCGAATGTACAATTTTTTACGTAGCTACGGCCATTTCCTTCTGCGTAGTTATACAGGTGTAAGGAAGAACCATCTTTATTATTTTTAAATGTAACGTTTTCTACATTGTTTATTTTCTTGAAGGTGGCTGAGGCACAAACACGGACAGCATAAAATTTAGTTTTATCACTTCCAAGTGAGTAACAACCTTCTACCAGGCAGTCTTTCATCAAACCATTACCTTCGAAATAAACAATAATTTCAGTACCGCCACAGTTTTTGACAATACAATTTTGCATGGTTACACCTGTTTGTAAGAAAAGCAGTTTACCGTTGCTTGTTGCCATATCAGAGAANCCCACCCATTCGTCTGTTGTATTTGAGCGACCGAAAGGACGTTGAGACAATGTTACTCCTTCAGTCGTGAAAATTGTAGGATTGGCAAACTCATAAGGTTTATTTACAGCATCTGGGCGAATACGAGCATCTATACTGGCATCTCCTTTTTGGAAACTACCGTATACATTTACTTGGTCTTTCATGTCTACTAAAAGAGCAGAACCATCTGTCATAACATATGTCCCTCCAGCTATCCAAATTTCATCACCGGCATTAGCTAAAGTATAAGCTTTCTGAATATCTGCAACTGCATTGTCCCATGTAGAGCCGTCGTTGCTATTGTTGCCGTCTGTAGCAACATAGACAACCTTTGCCGAAAGGCTTGTTGCCAAGAATAGAGCACTGGCAATTGTAAAAAACTTTTTCATATACATGTGTTTAAGTAAGTAATATTATGAAATTGATTGTTTTCGATGTATCGGAATGTTTTTCCTCAAACAAGTGTGAGTATTTATATCATAAAGGTCCAGACAAGAAATTTATGGAGAAAGAAGGGGAGGACTATGATTGCCCCCCTCTTCTTCTTTCCAGTTTTATTTTCTTTCTAACGTTGTCATTATTTTACCAGGACTTTAAATGTCTGTACATGGTTGGGAGAAACTGCTTTCACAGTATAGAATCCCGGGGCCACTGTACGTGCTGTAGTTCCATTTATGTTGTTAAGTTGGTCTACCAATGCACCATTCATGTTATAGATATTGACATTTGTATTTTCTGAAGTGCTGATTTGAATAGAACCATTCAGAGCATATACCCGTACATTGTTGTTGACAGTATTTGCTTCTATACTTGAAGGTACAGCTTCGTTGAGTGCGAAATTGTCGAACCAATGTGATACCGGGAGTGTATAATCGTCAGGTAAACCGGTATTGTTTGTCCCTTTGATATTGGGGCGGATAATTAAACGTACCAACATATTTTCTTCGATTTTTACCGGTTGACTATATTCTGTCCATTCTGTGGTTGCGTTGAATACTTTCAACCCATGGCCAGTGTTAGTATCGGGTTCATATACATCTCCGTTTTCACCTGTTACCGCCATAAATGTTTCGGAATCGGTGTAAACGTATACATCTACACGAATAGGTGCCCCTTCTTGGGAAGCTTTGGCTGCAAAGTCAAATGTGTAGTCCCCTTCGGGTACTTCATAAATATCCATGGCCATGTATTGGTCCATTCTTGGATAACTTGCAGCTTTGACGGTTTCCAATTTCATAGACCGTTTGCCTTCGAAAGCATCTTCTTCGTCAATAGAGAGATTCATTTCTCCGCCACGTTTATTGACAACGACCCATTGACCACTGCGTGCTCCAGGTGCAGGTTCTGCGGCTACCATAATCGGGAGTAGTGTATTTGATTCGAAACTGGGGTTTTGAATTTCGGTATATGTGTCTATCGGCTCAAAAATGACGTTGTCTATTTCTAACGTAGAATTTGCAGTTTCATTCCACATTATGAGATAAGCATTTTTCCATAGTTCTTCATTGGTAACTTCCTGAATGTAATTGGCGATACTTTCGTTTGCTTCTTCTTCAGTAGTAGTTCCAGATGTCGGACTCCAGATTGTTGTAGCCATTTTGGAAAGATCAAAGACATATTCCATCAATTGCCAATCTGTTGTTGCTGTAAAGTCGGGTGTCGTTCCGCTTGATTTGGGATGATCTGCCGGAACAAATCCATCCAGTAAAGCATAGCCTGTGCATTTTTCTGCATCTTTTTCTTTCAGGGCGATGTTTAGCTTTCCTTTTGCACCACTATTGGAGCGAACATAGAAACTCAGACGATAAGTCATAGGCTGTAGCTTTACACCTATACGTTGTATCAGGTTGTGTCCCCACCAGCTACTAATAGGCGATTTGTTTACCAAAGCGGCCACTTTCCCGTGAGAGTCTCCTGAATCTTGAATTTTTGCACTTGAAGCATATGGGTCAACACCATCTTTATCCTCGTTATAGAAATACCAATGGCCGATATCTCCTAAAAATTTACCTTTGTTCAGAGTTCTCCAGTTTTGGATTTCGTCCACGTCAAGTTCAAAGCCTCCGTCTTTTAAGAAGTCTCCTTCATCTGTTACTTCTACGTAAGCCGGAAATTCAGGATCTTCGGGAACTGTCGGAGTTGGGTCTGGTTTTGGGTCCGGTTCTTCACCATCAGGTGTTGTTTCGGGATTTACAGGGATTAACCGTACGTTATCGATTAGAAAAGCTCCTGTCTTGGCATTTGTCCCGAAAACTACGCGTACGTCTGCCAAATCTGAATCTGTAGTTGCTGTTTTGGCCCAATCAGCTACAGATTTTGGTGCATTTATATTATTACATTGGTATGTAAAGTCGAAATCTGCAGTGAAAGTTTGCCATTCGGATGTCCCGGCAAAATCGTAACGAGCACCGGACGCTGCAGAAGTTCCCTCTTTGTCGTCGAAATCGGTTTTCAATGCATATGTATTGCCCCCTCCCAAATAAATCCATGCTGAAATATTTGTATTGCCACTGACGTTTTTAGCATCGAAGACCAATTGGAATTTTTCCGCTTTCAATGGATATTGTACATTTTGCATCAAATAAGCTTTGTACCAACTTACGGAACTGGAACCGGTAATTTCTACTACATTTTTGTAAGTATCGTCTTCATGTTTCAATACCCCAGTAAAAGCATCGGTACCATTTTGACCATAAATGGCCCAGTCTCCTTTCTCCGGTGTTGCTGCACTGGTAAATCTTTCCAAAGTTTTATCACTTGCTTCAAAATCACCGTTTGATAGCCAGTTGAATTGAGCAGAGGCACCCAATGATGTCACAAGTAATGACATAAGAAGTAATCTCTTTTTCATAATATGTAATCTAAAAGTTAATGTAAAAAAGTATCGCTACAAATGTCCTATTTTGCGAAAATATTATTGTGTAAAATCGTTCGGAAATTGGCTAAAAACATCCATTTCTTGTAGGTGCCTCAATTTGTTTTTGATTAACTCCAATTTTGGANGTCAAAAATCACATCTATTTTATTTTAACTTTTTAAATTATGAAAAATATTCTTTGTCTTTTAAGTTTATCGTTGTTTGCGGCAATAGGATGTTCGTCTTCCAAGGAACGTCAAGTCGATTTCATCGAAGATAATATTGCTAATGCCGTGGCTCAAGAAACACTTCAGACTGACATTATCGAAAAGTCTGGTAAGATTCTCAATCCGAGAACTATCGATGAAAATGGGAACATCAAGTATATTCCTATTGATGATTGGTGCAGTGGATTTTTCCCCGGTAATATTTGGTATACATACAAATTGACTGGAGATGCCAAATGGCTACCTTTAGCTCGGAAATATACAGAAGCATTAGACTCGGTCAAATACTTGAAATGGCATCATGATGTGGGATTTATGATAGGATGCAGTTATTTGAATGGGTTGCGTATAGCAAATATACCTGAATATAAGGATGTAGTTGTGGAAACAGCGCGTTCGCTTTCTACTCGTTTCCGTCCGGGAGCTGGTGTTATTCAATCATGGGATGCTGACCGTGGATGGCAGAGCCAAAGAGGATGGGCATGCCCAGTAATTATTGATAACATGATGAATCTTGAATTGATGTTTGAAGCGAGCCTTTTGTCTGGGGATTCTACGTTTTATAATATAGCTGTGAGCCATGCTGATGTAACGATGGCTAATCATTTTAGAGAAGATAACAGCTGTTACCATGTGGTGGATTATGATCCGGAGACTGGAGCAGTACGGAGTAAACAGACAGCCCAGGGATATGCAGATGAGTCTTCATGGGCGAGGGGACAAGCTTGGGCATTGTATGGTTATACAATGTGCTATCGTTATACAAAAGACAAGAGATATCTGGAACATGCCCAGAAGATTTATGATTTTATTTTTGGTAATAAAAACCTTCCGGAAGATTTGGTGCCTTATTGGGATTATGATGCCCCCAATATCCCGAATGAGCCTCGTGATGCTTCTGCTGCCGCTTGTACAGCTTCCGCTTTGTATGAATTGAGCACTTATGTCCCGGAAAAGAATTATAAGGAAGTTGCCGATAAGATTATGTATAGTTTAGGTTCTCCGGCTTATCGTGCTGAAATTGGGACAAATGGGAACTTTATCTTGATGCATTCGGTGGGTAGTATACCTCATGGAAGTGAAATTGATGTACCGTTGAATTATGCTGATTATTACTTTTTGGAAGGGTTGATACGAAAAAGAGAACTGGAAAAGAAGTGAGAAAATATGAAAAGTTCAGTGAATTTGTTATTAGGAGGAGTAGGGTTATTTTCTCTGTCTGGATGTAGTATTTCCCAGACAGAGAAAATGACTTATCCTAATATTATTTATGTATTTCCTGATCAGTATAGAAATCAGGCCATGGGTTTTTGGAGCCAGGAAGGATTTCGGGATAAAGTAAACTTCAGAGGAGATCCGGTGCATACTCCTGTGTTGGACCAATTTGCACGAGAATCGGTCGTACTGACTTCTGCACAAAGTAATTGCCCGCTTAGTAGTCCCCATCGAGGAATGTTACTTACAGGAATGTATGCAAATAAGAGCGGTGTCCCTTTAAACTGCAATTCTAATCGTCCGATTAGTTCTTTGAGAGAAGATGCTGAATGTATCGGAGACGTTTTTCGCAAGTCTGGGTATGAATGTGCTTATTTCGGTAAGCTTCATGTCGATTTTCCTACACCGAATGATCCAGAACGTCCAGGCCAATATGTAGAAGAACAGAATCCTGTGTGGGATGCTTATACACCGGAGGAACGAAGACATGGTTTTAATTATTGGTATTCTTACGGGACGTTTGATGAACATAAAAATCCGCATTATTGGGATACGGACGGAGTACGTCATGAACCAAAGATGTGGTCTCCATTGCATGAGGCTGAGAAAGTTGTATCTTATTTAAAGAATGAAGGGAATGTTCGCGATACGAAGAAACCTTTTTTTATTATGGTAGGTATGAATCCCCCACATAGCCCTTACCGTTCGTTGGATGATTGCATGGAAGAAGACTTCAATCTATACAAAGATGTACCATTAGACAGTCTTCTGGTTCGCCCGAACGCTGATACCAAGATGGAGAAGGCTATTTGTGCCCGTTACTACTTTGCTTCTGTGTCTGGGGTTGACAGAGCTTTTGGCCAGATACTGGCGGCTCTGAAAGACCTTGGATTGGACAAGAATACCATTGTTGTTTTTGCGTCAGACCATGGTGAAACATTATGTAGCCAAGGGACGAATGATCCAAAGAATTCTCCTTATTCCGAATCTATGAATGTACCTTTTCTTGTACGTTATCCGGATAAACTCGTTCCTCGAGTAGATAATCTGATGCTTTCTTCTCCAGATATTATGCCTACGTTACTGGGTTTATGCGGTCTGTCAGATTCCATTCCCGAAGAGGTACAAGGACGTAACTTCGCTCCACTGTTTTTTGATGAAAATGCAGATATCGAACGTCCTGTATCAGCTTTGTATATTCAAAATTTGGATGGAGAAAAAGATAGCGAAGGAAAGGTTGTCTCTTATTTCCCTTCATCGAGAGGTATCAAAACTGCACAATATACTATGGCTCTTTATATAGATCGTGATAGTAAGAAGCTGGTCAGAAGCTTATTATTTGATGATGTAAATGATCCTTATCAAATGCATAATTTGTCATTGGAAGAACATCCCGAAATTGTAAAGCAATTATATCAAGAGATGGGTAATTTATTGAAAGGGATAGATGACCCTTGGTATAAGGAGCGGATTTTATCAGATAGGATTCCTTATTAAGTAGATAGTGCAAAAGAAATAAAAAAAAGTCCAACCGATTTCTTGTAATCAGGCTGGACTTTTTTGTACTATTGGGGTAAGATAAGATGACTGTGGATGGATTATTTTGTCAATTTCACTTCAAAACTTGCCGCATCCTTACATGTAAATTCCAATGTAGTGGCTTTCTTGTTACAAGAAATAACCTTACATGCCGGATTCTCACTTATATTCCATCTGCCTTTTAACGTTACGCGAACCGGAATTTCCTGACTTTTGTTTGATATCCATGGCCGGGAATAAATGCTTCTCTCGATCCGTTTGCCTTGTGCATCCAGTTTTTCATCAGATGCTCCACGGTAGAGTGCTAAGTCTGGATTGGATACAGTTAAGATTGCCTCTTTTTTGTCTAATTCATGTATCATCACCAGGCAGGTTGTATCTACGTGTTGAATCAGGCCTTCCGGTAATACTTCGGGCGTTTCGAATAAGATATACGAAGTTGTATTTGTATTCAGATCTTGTACGATATGAGCCTTACTATTTTGCTGGAGAACTTTATAAGTCGGCTTTTTAATGAACAGCTCCATCGTTTCTTTGCTTATTTGTGGCAATATAACGTATTGGTAAGCACGCCCTTGTGGAGCTTTGCCGTGATTGATGGTCAGGGATATCCAATCTCCGGTTGTTGGTTTCCCTTCGTTGGACATAGAATGCTGATTATAATGTGTCTCCAATATAGCTGTGTCATAACCTTTTATAGCCGGAATATAGTATCCTGTGTTTATATGATCGATCCAGTAATTTTTTCCGATAATGGGATTATTCCAATAGGATTTGTCTTGTTTGTTGAGCAAAGCTAATTGAAATACCGTAGTTTCTGTGTCATAATCATTGTTGATATTTTCGATATCACTTCCTAAACAGATAATTTTATTATCAAAAAAATGATAAGATTTACGTGCTCGAAGTGAACCGTTATATTTGTCGTGTTCATGGAGTTTCATTCCGAAAGCACCATTCTTTTTTTCTTGCGTAATGCCTCCGGCAAAGGCTTCATCAGAATAAAGCATTTCTTCATATCCTGAATACTTATCGACGTTCAAAACAACGGCTTTCAATTGCTCAATAGGCAAATGGATGGCTGTTGCTCCCGGAATACGCCCCCAATCAAAACCTTCTTCTACCCAACCGCTTGTTTTAGACGATACGTCATCGTACTTATTACGCGCTGTTAGTAGTTGCAGGGAACCATGTGCCAAATAACGACCATAGATATTTACACCCCGATAATGTTCAGAAGCCCAAAAGTAACGGGAATGACCTCGTGCGACTGCCGACCAGTTATCACGACGCTGAATGTTGGTACAGCCATATCCTAAGTTCCAATTGCCTTGCGGGTTACCTTCGGCAATGCAGTTTTCTGCTTGTAACTTTTCTTTCATCGCTTGTTCCCGGCTGCTGGGGACAAAGGGTATATATTCTGGGTTATCGGTTTCATGCTCTTTTACGTTTGTTACTAATCGCAAATAGGCATTGCCCATCTCTTTATCTATCGTTTGGGATTTGTCTGGAGTTCCGGCTAATGCCATCATGGCATAATGCATCGGGACTAGTTTCCCTTTTCCGTCAGGATGACGGCCGGACATAGACCATGGGAAGTCTAATTTGTTACAATAGAAACGCATGGCCAACAAGACATTCTTTACTGTATTGTGACCTAACTCAGAGACGGCAAAGCTTGTGCGGCTTAATAGGTAAATCATGTTTGTAGCACCATCCAGGCCACCTACTGCATAGGCCGGATAATTGTTACAGTGATGAAATGCCCCTCCATCCGGTTTGAATGAACCGAGCAGCCCGTCGGCAGGGAGGCAGCCATTATTGATCCAGCGGGAAAAAGCTTTTAAATACTGTACTTTTTCGGGAGAATCTTCCATCATTAAAATACTGGCAATGCGTCCGGTGGTGGTGGTATTGAACGAGTCCATATCCAGCCCCCATATATTTGGCTTGATAAATACTTCGTTGGCAATAGAATACCAGCGCATACCTTTTTCTGCATCATCCAGTTTGCCTGCGTCACGGAGTACATCTTTCATTAAAAAGTAAGATGTATAATATCCTCGAAAACTATACCCATAATGAGTAAAATTTCCTAAGCAACTGCCATAAGCGACTCCTTGGTCTGTTACATGGTCATACATTGCCAAAAACATTTTTTTCAATTCAAGTTTGTCCTTTTCTTCTGTAGCGTTGTTGTATGCGATTGCAATTTTGTTCATTAAGTTGAAATATTCTTTCAACTCCATGTGATTGTCATTGAATATATTGGGATTATAGTTTGGTACAATCCGTTCATATGCTTCGACGGCACGTCCGAAAAACAAAGGCATGCCTTTTACTTCTCCTTTATTGTTGTAAGTAATGCCATATCTTGCATAGGCTTTACGAATACTTTGCATGGTTTTATCAGTCAGTTGGGAGGGTTGATAGATTATCTCACGCAGGCGGGATTCTAATAAAGCGATTTCTTTTTTCTGTTGAGGGGTTACCGTTGCTTCTAAAGCAATGTCCGGACGGATTTTTGAATTTTTATATACAACTAACCAATGGCTGGTTGTTGCAGCGTTGACAAACGGCACTTGTATGTCTGCAGTCTGATAACGATGGTCCATTTTTGCTGCAGTCAATAAATGGTCAATACAAAGCTCTCCTGCTTCGTCAGGGGCAACGATACGTATTTCATTCATCCCGATTTCCGGAGTTCCTTGCATGTCTCGTTCGTAACATACCCACGCAGCACGCCAACCGGTAAAATTTAATCCCATAGGGAAGTGTGAACAGATTTTTCCGTCCTTCAGGAATTCAAAGTTTAGCAATTTATCTGTTGCCTTTTTATTATATATCCAAACGACAAATCCAGATAAATAAGTATCTTTTCCTGTCGGGTCTTTGGGCTCAAATTGCAAATCCTTCTGAATAGATAATATGCCCCCCGGTTTGAATTTCCAGTTTAAAGCTTGAGTTCCGTCTTTATAATGCTCCGGGGTGATGCTTAGTTCGGATTTTTCACTACTGATAAAAGACGGCACTTCTGGGGCTTCGAAAGAGAGCAACCGCTCATGCTGTACTAATTGAGCAGAAGTTGTTAAAGAAAATAAAGATGCCAATAGAAGGCCGGTTCCGTGTTTAAATAAGTTACATTTCATAGCATATACGAGATTTTGTCACACAAAGATGGTAACTATACGATAAAATGGAGATAAAAATCGTACAGAAATAGTACTTTTTTTATTCATATCGGTTAATCAATACACGTTTTCAGACATTGATTCATTGTTATCTTCTTCTTCCCCAGATATTCCTTTTCGATAAGATATGGGATTGATATGATATTGGGCTTTGAAACATTTGCTGAAATAGCGAGATGAGTTGAAGCCTACCATATCAGAGATTTCGGATATGTTCAGTTCAGGGTTGTTCTTTAATAAAATTGCTGCTTTTTTCAGGCGAATTGTAGAGATGAATTCATTGGGTGTCTGCCCCGTTATAGCTTTTATTTTGGCAAATAAATTAGTACGAGCAATTCCCATTTCTCGTGCAAAAATATTAATATTAAATTCGGGATTATCTATGTATTTTTCTATAATTTTCACGGCCTTGTCCAGTATATTTTTATCCATAGCATTGGTTGCCAGCATTTTCAGCGCAGTTTGAGGTTGCTTACTAAATTTTTCTTGAAGAATAATACGGCTGTTTACCAAGTTGTTACAACGAGATACCAACAAATTAATATTAAAAGGCTTGGTGACATAGTCATCGGCCCCTAAACGTAGTCCTTCCATATTATACTCTATTGCTGTCCTGGCGGTTATCAATACGACAGGAATATGGCAAGTATCGATGTCATTTTTTATCAATTTGCATAATTCCGTTCCAGACATTCTGGGTATCATCACATCACTTAAAACAATATCCGGTAGCTCTTCTTTTACTTTTTCCCAACCATCCTGACCATCAGAAGATGTTATGACTGTATAAAAAGTGGAGAAGATACTGACGAGCATTTCTTTCAGTTCATCGTTATCTTCTACAATCAGCATTTTTACGTTATTATTTTTCAAAGCTGGTGTATCTGTCAATTCTTGTTCCCTTAGGTCTATTTCAGGCTTGGCAATTTCGAGCAGAGGTTTAGTCGTATTTTCGGGTTCGCATATTTGCTCTTTTTTGAAATGAGTTTCGCCTAATTTGAGTCGTACTGTAAATGTAGCCCCTTTTCCTAATTCACTATTTACATTGATTGTGCCGTGGTGAAGTTCTACAATACCTTTTGCGAAAGCTAAACCGATACCTGTGCCTGATTGGGTTTGTGCGTTTTGGTAAAATCGATCAAATATTTTATCTATATCTTCTGGAGCAATACCTGTACCGGTATCGTTAACATCAATGACTGCTTCGTTATTTTCTTTCCGTACTTTAATAGTAATTATACCATCTTTCTTCGTATGTTTAAGGGCATTGGATATCAGGTTATTTATTACTTTCTGCATTTGTTTTGCGTCGAACCATACATCCAATGTATCTATTTCTTTTTGGAATATAAATTGTATTTGTTTTGCTGCAGTATATTCTTTGAATATCAAGTAATTTTCATACAAAAAATTTACAATGTCATAATGCCATACTTTTATTTTCATATGTCCTTGTTCTTGCTTCCTGAAATCGAGTAGTTCCGTGATAAGCTCTTGTAATTGCAGACAATTTTTATAAATTCCTAATATTTTGTTATATACAGCCGGAGCAAAAGATTGTACTTGCATTAACATTTCTGCATAACCGGTAATAAGAGTCAAAGGTGTACGGAACTCATGGGAAATGTTGGTAAAGAAACGTAATTTGGACTGATTCAGCCGTTCTATATCTTGAATATGTTTTTTTTCATATTTCAAAGACTCTTGTAGCTTGATACGCCCTTTGTATGTTCTTATTAAATAAAAGAGAATGATACCGATAACTAAAATATATATCGTATAAGCGTAAATAGTTTTATAAAAAGGAGGGAGTACTTTGATATAAAGTTTAGCTTCAGGAGTGAATGGATTATTTTTTCCTTTTATTATTAATATATATTTGCCTGGATTTAAATTTGTGTAAGTAATGGAGTGTTGGCCGTGTGTCTCGGTCCATTTATCAGAAAATCCTTCTAATTTGTAAATAATTTCATCTTTATTGGCTGGGATAAAATTTGATACTGCAAATTCTATGCTGAATACGGAATGTTGACTTTGTAAAGTAATTTCTTTTGTATTACAGAGCGAGTTGTGTAATATGCCTGTATCATCGTTGATTTTTACGTCTTTTCCGTTGACACTTAAACGGTTTAGTATAATGTTATAAGGTTTTGGGGCAAATCGGAGATCTTTTTCATTAAAAGAAATAAGACCGGTAACACCTCCTAAAAAGACTTCACCTTCAGCGGATAGGTAGAGGGCGTTTTCGTTGGCTGTCATTAGTGGGAATCCGTCTTCTATTGTATAATTGTAAAAAGACTTACTGGATTGGTCGAATTGCGAAAATCCTTTGTTGGTAATTACTAATAATTTACCATAACGGGACTCACAAACAGAGTAGACACAGTCACTGGATAATCCATTACTTTGCATATCAAAGTTTTCAAAGGTTTTAGTTTTGTAATTGTATCTGTCAAGCCCGCTTCCAGAAGTAGAAAACCATAGATCATTATAATGACTTTCGGTAATGTCATTTACATTATTATTACTTAAACTTGTCGAATCTTTTGGGTCATGACGATAATTGGTCAATTCATTGGTATCGAAACGATAAGCAAAAACTCCTTCTCCAGTGGCAGCGATCCATAAGGTGCCTTCGTGATCGAAAAATAAAGAGGCGACCATCTTTATGGAATGTCCCAGTTTAATGTCTTTAAACATTTGTCGGCATTTTCCATCCACTGGATTGAACATACAGACCCCATTTTGAGTGGCAATGATAAGACTATCTTTATAAGGGACAATATCTCGGATGATATTGGACGGGAGACTTTCATTATCTCCTTCTTTAGAGGGATAGTTAGTGAAAAGGTTTGTCTTCAAATCTAGTTTATTCAAGCTTCCTAAATGTGTGCCTATCCATAAACAATCGTGGTCTGTATCGTAATATAGAGCTTTGATGTTGTTTTGTGAAATACTATTCTGTCCGGGAATATGTTTATACCATTTGAATGTTTTGGTTTTAGGGTCATATTTATTCAATCCACCTCCCTCGGTAGCAATCCATAAGTTACCGTGCTTATCTTCCAACATATGGCTGACAATGGGAGAGCTCAACCCTTCTTCTTCTTTGGTGGACATCTTGAAACGGGTATAGATTTCGTATTCTGGATTAAAATAGTTTACGCCTCCGAAATATGTTCCCATCCAAAGAGAGCCTTGCTGATCTTTGACAATGCACCAGATAGACGAGTGGGTCAGACTTTCCGGATTATTTATATCTGCTTCAAAACGCATAAATTCTCCTGTTTTTTTATCATAACGGTTTAACCCATGAAAAGTACCGATCCACATATAACCGGCATTGTCTTCACAACAGTCACGGACAAAATCAGAACATAAGCCATTTTTATCAATTGGATTGTAGCGAAAGTTCTTGATAGAGTCTTTTGTGAACCAAAAGAGCCCGTTGGTCCAACTGCCGACCCAAATGCCATATTCTTTGTCTTTGTAGATACTGGTTATATTCCCCTTTTTTACTGGCTGGTCTATCAAAACTTTGTTTTCTGTATTTAATCGGTATAAACCATTATTGGAGGTGCCGATCCAGAATATGCCATTGTTATCTTTCAGCAAGCGACTGATTCTTGCGTATTTGTCAGGTAGTCTGAAAAAAGGTACTATCTTTCTTAAATCTGGGTCGAAGATACATAGTTCATTGCCGAGACCAATATAAAGGACTTCGTTATAATAGATAGCACCTACATCTCCTTCTATAAGGGTAGTGAATTTCTCTGTTTTAAAATTAAACTCAGAGAGACCTTCTGTACAAAGTAAATAGATAATTCCTTCTTGATTTCCTTCCAATTGGATTACTGTATTGCAAAATAAGCTGTTCGGATTCCCTTTTTGTAATTTGAATGTTTTGATATCGTTGCCATTATAACGGCATAAACCATCTCGTGTTCCAATCCAAACAAAACCATATTCATCTATGTAAATGGAGTTGACTGTAATCTGAGATAGTCCTTCATTGGTCGTCAAATGCCGGAAAGTAAAGTCTTGAGCTTTGCTTACTTTTGCGAAGACAATAAATAATAAACTGATTAAGATTAAACCTTTTGTTTTCAATGTCTTGCGTATTAGGTTATTTCATAAAAATATAAATGTATTATTTTGTATGTTACAGGAAGTCTCAATATAAATGACTTCGGAACTTTTTGCTCTATGAATAATCTTAAAGCCTTCTTTAAAACTTTAAACGGCAAACCTTTGAATTCTAGTTACAAATATATAAAAAAATCTCTCTTCCCCAATAACTATAGGATGGAAAGAGAGATTCTTTTACTAAATTTGAAAAGCGATTCAAACGCACTTTTAAGTTGGCTTGAATCGCTTTTTCTTTATATCGATATATCAATAATTTCAAATGTCATTAGACCGGACGGAACTTGTATTTCTACAATGTCTCCTACTTTTTTACCGATTAATCCTTTCCCTATAGGTGTGCTTACTGCTATTTTTCCTTCTTTTAGGTTAGCCTCACTTTCTGATACTAACATATACTGCATAACAGCATTATTCTTGGTATTTTTTATTTTTACTTTGTTCAGTATTTGGACAGTGTGGGTATTTAACTTTGTTTCGTCAATTAAACGAGCATTAGCTACTTTATCTTTTAATTGAGCTATTTTCATTTCAAGCATGCCTTGAGCTTCTTTGGCTGCATCATACTCTGCATTTTCAGAAAGGTCGCCTTTATCTCGTGCTTCTGCGATTTGTCTTGAAATTTCCGGACGCTTTACATTTTCCATGTAAGCGATTTCTTCAAGCATTTTCTTATAACCTTCTTCGGTCATATAACTAATTGCCATAATTTTGATCTCCTATAGTTTTTATTATTTAAATTGTTTCCGTTTTTTATAAAACAAAAAAGAATCCCCGCTGTTCAGCCGGAACTCCTTTTTGTGTTCTTCTGTATTGCAAAGATAATCTCTTTTTTTGACTTGCCAAATAAAAAGCAAAATCTTTCTAACTTTCTATATTAGAAATATTTATTTATGGAGTTTTATTATAAAAGTTTTTTTATTTCATTTTCAATCTCTTTCATAGATGTCAATCGAGTGCGGATAGCTCCAGTTCTGTCGAGAAGATAAGCTGTTGGTAATTGCTGTACATTGTAGGTAGCAGCAATACGAGAATTCAGGCTATTTGCGTCTCTTACACATATCCAAGGCAGATTTGACGCGGATACTTTCCAGAAATTATCATCATTGTCAAGAGAAATTTGGAAGATTTCGACTCCTTGTTGTTTATATTTCCGATATATTTCAGCCAATAATAAATTGTATTGTGGAGAATATTCAGTCTGATAGGCTGTAAAGTCCAATAAGACCACTTTACCTTTTAATGAGGAAAGAGTTTGTTTTTTTCCATATATATCTGGTAAAGATATATCGATGACCGATGCTATGGTATCTATTTTTATGGTGTTACCCTTCTCAGCGATACGAGCCATTTTTAGAGCTTCTATAGCCATATTATGTAATTGCTTCGCCCGTACAGAATTTTTATAGTAAAAATCGTATTGTGTAGCGACAGCCCGGATTGCCTTGCTATCTTCTTTATCATATGGGTCAAATATATCTTGCCCGTTGATTTGTTGGAAAATAGCGAAGTAAGCAGCTGTAGAACGGGGATTTTCATAGATTAAAGGGAGAATTTCTTTTTTATAGTTCTGTACTTTTTCAAGTAGTTGTTGTGCAAGTAGTTGAGAATTGTTCTCCGGATTTTTGATTTGTTCGTTGTATTTATCAACGTATTTCTTTAATTCTTGACCGGCTAATGCGATTATTCTTATTTTTTCACTATTATCAGAACCTTCAACTTTATAATTGGATGTAAATCCCGGTTCTTGAGCATTTATGATAATTGTTTCGGTAGAATCTATCGAAAAATTTATATATGAGTTCTTTAGACGGAGTCGATAAAATTCAGGATATTCGGGAGCTTTGGCATGAAATTCGTACTCACCAGAAGTCTTAAGTTTGACAGAGTCTAAGACTTGTATTCTATGTATTTCATTAGCCTCCAAATAAAGTATTTCTCCGCCTGCCCCAGAAATAACACCTTTTACTGTGAAATCATTATGATGACAAGCACTAAATAATACGGCAGTAAATAATATTAAAATATATTTTTTCATATAGATAATGTGTTTGGATTATTGAGATAATCTGTTACAAAGATATGTTTTTTCATTGTACTCACAATTCTTTGGTAAGATTAAAAAGAAAGTAAAAATACAAAAAGGTGCTCTTTAGGAAAGGATTTCTTATATATAAAAAAGTAGTTTTTATATTTTTCTTTCATTTTCACGCGGTTGCGCATAAAAGTTTGTTTATCTTTGCATGATTTTGGACAGAAAGTGAAAATGAAATAAAGATTTATGATTAATCCTATTAAAAAAACGATCGAATTGAGCGATGGACGGACCATCACGATCGAAACAGGAAAATTGGCTAAGCAAGCCGATGGAGCAGTAGAAGTTCGCATGGGTAATACTATGTTACTGGCTACTGTAGTATCTGCACAAGAGGCAGGAGAAGGTGTTGATTTTATGCCTTTGCAAGTAGAGTATAAAGAGAAATTTTCAGCGTTTGGACGTTTTCCCGGAGGTTTTACAAAGAGAGAAGGTCGGGCTTCTGATTATGAAATCTTAACATCCCGGCTGGTGGATCGGGTATTACGTCCCTTATTCCCCGATAATTACCATGCTGATACATTTGTGAATATTATCTTATTTTCATCAGACGGTAAAGATATGCCTGATGCATTGGCCGGTTTGGCAGCTTCAGCAGCATTGGCTGTTTCTGATATCCCTTTTAACGGTCCTATTTCTGAAGTACGTGTTGCTCGTATTGATGGACAATTTAAAATAAACCCGACTTTTGAGGAGCTTGCGAAAGCTGATATTGATTTGATGGTGGGTGCTACCATGGACAATATTATGATGGTCGAGGGAGAAATGGATGAGGTCTCAGAAGCTGAATTATTAGAAGCATTAAAGTTTGCACATGAGGCTATAAAGGTTCAATGTCAAGTCCAGATAGAATTGGCAGAGGCCGTAGGTTCTACTGTAAAGAGAACATATTGTCATGAGGTGAATGATGAGGAGCTTCGCAAAGACGTTTGGGAAAAATGTTACGATAAAGCTTATGAAATAGCTCGTTCTGGTAACACGAACAAGCATGAACGGATGGCTGCTTTTGATGGAATCGTAGAAGATTATTTAGCAGCAATGGACCCAGAGGCAGCAGCAGAGAAAGAAGCTTTAGTAAAGCGTTATTACCATGATGTTGAGAAAGAAGCTATGCGCCGTTGCATATTGGATGAAGGGAAGCGTCTTGATGGTCGTACTACAACACAAATTCGTCCTATTTGGGCAGAAGTCGATTATATACCAGGCCCTCACGGATCAGCCGTGTTTACTCGTGGAGAGACACAGTCTCTTTCAACAGTAACTTTGGGTACAAAATTGGATGAAAAAATCGTAGATGATGTTTTGGACCAGAGTCGGGAGCGTTTCTTATTGCATTATAATTTTCCTCCATTCTCTACTGGGGAAGCGAAAGCAAGCCGTGGCGTAGGACGTCGCGAAATCGGACATGGCAATTTGGCCAATCGGGCGCTAAAAAGAATGATTCCGGAAGATTATCCTTATGTTATTCGTGTGGTATCGGATATTCTTGAATCTAACGGTTCATCTTCTATGGCTACGGTTTGTGCCGGAACATTAGCTCTTATGGATGCTGGAGTACAGATAAAGAAACCTGTATCCGGTATTGCTATGGGATTGATTACCGATAAGGATAATGTTAAATTTGCGGTCTTGTCAGATATATTGGGTGATGAAGACCATTTGGGAGATATGGACTTTAAAGTGACTGGGACGAAAGATGGCATTACTGCCACTCAAATGGATATTAAGGTGGACGGTCTTTCCTATGAAGTTCTTGAAAAGGCCTTAGCTCAGGCTCGTGAAGGCCGGATGCATATTTTGGGTAAAATATTAGAGACCATACCGGAACCAAGAGCAGAGATGAAACCTCATGCACCGCGTATTGAAGTAATCAATATTCCTAAAGATATGATTGGTGCAGTGATTGGCCCGGGTGGAAAAATAATACAAGGTATTCAGGAAGCGACTGGAGCCGTGGTGACTATTGAGGAAATAGATAATATCGGGCGTGTAGAAGTTTCTGCTCCTGGCCGAGATGCAATTAATGCAGCTATGGCAAAGATTAAAGGTATTGTCGCTATTCCTGAAGAAGGAGAGGTATATACTGGAAAAGTAAAATCAATTTTGGCGTTTGGAGCATTTGTCGAGTTTATGCCAGGAAAAGATGGTCTGTTGCATATCTCTGAAATAAGTTGGGATAGGATAGATTCAATGGAAAATTCGGGGATTAAAGAAGGAGATGATGTAACGGTAAAACTCATTGAAATCGATAAGAAAACAGGAAAGTTCCGGTTGTCAATGAAAGCTCTTCAGCCTCGTCCTGAAAGAGTAGAGCGTACAGAACGTCCTGAAAAGGTTGAACGCCGAAATAAACCTTTTAATAAGCCTAAAAAAGAAGACAAAGAATAACTTTTTTCTGTAAATTAAATAGAGAAAGTCGCTTGCATTTGGTTGTAAGCGGCTTTTTTTAATGTTTGATGCCGGCTTTCTTGAACATCATGAAATCTTCTTTCTTTAATCCAATATCATCGAACGGCTTGGGCTGATTGTGGTCATTGAGATAATATCTTTTTGTTTCTACAAAAAGAGGGCTGACTATGGATAAAGAATCACTGCGATATGGGGTGTGAATTCCTCCTAAAGACAATATGGTATGGAAAACATTGCGGCTTGAAATAGCTTTGTCTTTATTTTTGTTGGCAGTTTCATAACAAATTGGGAATGATTCTTTATAAGAATTTGACATCCAAAGAATAAGTGGGATATGGAGTTGATAATAAGAAGGAACTGGAGATGCGTGAAGAAAAAGTTTTCTTTTGTCATCAAATATATCTTCTCCATGGTCTGAAGCATACATCATTGCCGAATGTGTATCATCTTGACTGAGTAATATTATTATCTGATACAAGAAGTTATCGGTATATCTTATAGTATTATCATAGGCATTTATCATTTGTTGCCTATTGTCTATCTGAGCTCCGGAAATGTTGTCGGGCAAAAAATATGCAGCAGATAGGGGATAACGTTCTTGGTAATTGAAGTGAGAGCCATATGTATGTAATACAATAAATAATTTTTGATATCCTTTTCTTATTTCATTCTCTAACAATTCTAATAAAATATTGTCTGAGGGGTTGTAATCAGGGTCATCTACAAGTTCTTTGATGAATATATGCCGGTCGGCTTCTTTACCGAAAAAATCAATGAAAGAGTGGTTGGGACGTTGGTTTGAGAAAAAAGCAGTATGGAAACCCGCTTCCTTGAAAGCCGTTATAATGCTTTTTTCTTGGTAAATACAGTCATAATGTAATGCTGAAGCGTTTGATAACAACATAGGGACGCTTTTATGTGTTGTGTTCGACTGAGTGAGTACGTCAGAAAAATGTATAAGATTTTCTACTGTACTGAGCTTTGGATTGGTATTCCGGTTGTATCCGTATAATTGCCAGTTTGCAGCCCGAGATGTTTCACCAATGACCATAACATAAATTTCTTTTTCCTTATGATTGATATGTTCGGGTAAAGAGTAAAATAGGAAACCTTCTGAACTTTTTTCATAATTTCGGGTGAAAGCATTTCTTTGCAGTGCTAATACGATATTATATCCTACATTGGCTGGATAGATGTCATTTTTTATTCGAAAACTTTTATCAGTAAAACAAGTTATTCCTATAAATATCAGCCCAATTCCGAGAATATAGAGAGCGAATTTTCGTTGATGATGTAAAAATACTGATGATAGTTTCTCTTTTTTCATAATGGAGAGTATCCCTATAAAAAGAGTTGGGACATAGAGTACAAGAACTCCAATAATAGCGGGCCATAAGTTGTCTAATAGTTCGAGAGCTTCAGATGAGTTGGTTGTTGATAAATTTAGAAACATATCAACAGCGATAATAGACTCTTCAAACAGGTAAAGCAATACCAGTTGAAAAGCTCCAAGAAATAATAAAGGAAGGAGCAACCAGATTATTTTTCCGGGTTTTGAGCTGGATGACAGGAGTAACCAATATATAGATAAAGGTATAATTATATTACAGAAACGAACTAATAATGAGGCCGGTTCTGTAAAAAATAGGAAAAGGTTGGGAATTAATAGTACCCCAATAAACAGAAAAAAAATAGTTTTCTGTTTAACATAGAGTTCTTTTATCTGATTAAAAAGCTTCATTTATATTAAAAATAAATCCTGTTTGTTTTTTGCCAAAACCTAAGTCTAATCTTACATTTACTCTTTTCTTGAATTCCCATCTGTAACCGAATCCGTAATTCGGTAAAGTTTGATTGAAATGAAAAGATTTGAATGAATTAAAAATATTTCCGGCACCAATCCATACAACGATTCCATTACGTTTCCATATATGTTGCCTTAGTTCTAACTGTATTTCTATTAAATCTTTGTCTCTGTACCGACCTTCATAGTATCCTCTCATTGCATAGGAACTACCTAATAGGGCCATTAGTCCCCAAGGGGGATCTCCTGTATTGATAAGGGTGTGAAATTCTCCTGCAAGAATGCCTCCTTTCCAAATTTTATGATAATAACTGGCTCGTAGGTCTGTTGTACTGAAAGCATATTTGTTCCCCATAAAAGATGGGCTAAAGCGCTGCTCGAGTTTTAGATAATATCCTCTATAAGCATTGGTCAGGAAATCACGAGAATCATAAATGAGAGCCATACCGGCACTAATATTCCGGGTTGTTTTGGCCATGTTTTCTAATAGTTCAGGTTTTTTGAAGTCTTTTCCATGAACATAGTCAAAGCTTACGAGTGGGCCTACATATAAGTTCTTTACCAATTTGAGTAAGAAATCAACTTTTATTTGTGCTTGAAATCGATTGTATTTGCTTTTATTAGCATTGTTTACAGCATTGTTATATCCTATTCCCCAAAATAGACTTGGAAAAGAATAAAAGTAGAAGTTATAATCTAACCGATATTTATTTTGAGGAAACAGATTATTGCCCCTTATTCCCAGAAGATAGAATCCTGTTGTAGATACATCTCCATATAAAGAAATGTTAGAAGGAGGCAGAATCGTATCTTTGCGGTCCATTCGGTACAACCCAGCTGCCACTACTCCTATTCCTAATTTGGTGTCTGAGGAGAAGTGGGGGCCTCCGATAATACTGAAATCGAACTTTTTGTGATTCTTGTTTTTGTTGGCATCATTAAAATAATCCAGAAATTTTTTGGAAAAAGACCGTTTGGTGATAGTATCGGTTTTGTTCTTGACAATAGTTTCAGGAGCATTATATGTTGTAGTAGAGTCTAGGACGATAGTCTGAGAGTATGACCACATCCTGGGTAAAGTAATAAGTAATAAAATTAAAGTAAATTGTCTCTCCATATTAGCATACTTTGTTTTATATAGATTGTATACCTATGAGATAAAACTGATGTTTGCGATGAAAGTTTAGATTTTTAAATGTATTTAGTGAAAAAGACTTAATCTATATGGAAGTAATAGTTTTGAAAAAGATGGTAATGAGGTATTCGGGCAGAAACCTTTATATAGGGTTACTTGTTATAAATAGTAAACGAAAATAGATATATAGTTTATGAAAACAATTATTGATAAAGCTGCATCGAGAGGGTATTTTGACCATGGGTGGTTGAAGACACATCATACATTTAGTTTTGCTGATTATTATAATCCCAAAAGAATGCATTTTGGTGCATTGCGAGTATTGAATGATGATTGGGTTACTCCGGGTAATGGATTTGATACACATCCGCATAAGAATATGGAAGTTGTCTCTATTCCGTTGAGAGGGCGGTTGAGGCATGGTGACAGCGTAGAAAATGTTCAGACAATAGTTCCCGGAGAAATACAGGTAATGAGTACCGGACGAGGTATCTATCACAGTGAGTATAATGGGAGTGATAAAGACCCTGTCGAGTTTCTACAAATATGGATATTCCCTAAGAAAGAAAGTACACCTCCGGAGTATAATAATTATGATATACGACCTTTACTTAAAGAGAATGAACTGGCGCTTTTTATTTCGCCTGATGGGGAGACAAAAGCCTCGATTTTACAAGATGCTTGGTTTTCTATGGGTACTCTTGATGCAGGAAGAGTTATAGAGTATAAAATGCATAGAAAAGATACAGGGGTATATATATTTATTATTGAAGGTGAAGTTGAAATTGCCGGGGAACCGTTGTATCGGCGGGATGGAATGGGTATATACGATACGGCTTTTGTTGAGATAAAAATACAAAAGAGAGCAACTATATTATTGATGGAAGTCCCGATGATATAAAAAGTTAAAAGGTAACTTTGGCAAATTATAAACCAAAGTTACCTTTTTATTTAACAGAAAAACACTATCTCAATTTTTGATAATTATTTATTTCCCTTTTTCTGGCTTAGCGTATACACGTACAAAATCAACAAACATGTCCGAGCCGTTGCCATATCGCTCCAAGTCGATAGGCCAACCGCTAATACCCCCTATTGCATAGTTTACCATGAATAGGTGAGGAAAGTCCCTTGAGATTTCATTTGTCGGATGTCTGAATACTTCCATGTTGTCGAAATAGTATATAGTTTCATCCATGCCTACATACATGCCATATGTGTGGAAAGTCGTAGACCAAGATGATTTTCCTCCTAATTTAAGCATATCGATAGATTTCCATACAGCGTCTTTAGGGGTACCGTCGGCATTATGTTGTCCCCAAAAATGACTGGTGACGGAATATCCCCAATAGTTAGGATTGCCTTTGCCTTGTCCTCCATAGGCTTCGATGATATCCAATTCATCACCCGGAGCGTTATGTATCTGGTTGATTGTCCAGAAAGCCGGCCAAGTGCCGGGAGCAGATTGTGCTGTAAAACGGCATTCCATATAGCATGGAGCTTTTACCCAAAAGCCTTCACCATCCATATTGACCGAAGCGATTAACCCAGTGGCACCGTTAGTTCCCGGTTCTTTACGAGCAGCGATATGCAAGTAAGTATCAATCTGGCGGAATGGCTTCAAAGGATGATCTACATCAGAAAAAGGCCAACCGCTAAAGTCTCCGGAACAGGGCTTATGGGCATTGTATCGGGCTCCTCTGCCATCATTTGAAATGGATAACGGACCGTCAAAGTCATCAGAAAAAACTAGGCTTAGTCCTTTTTCTTTTACGATACCAGGGTCTTGAGCCGGGATGCCTTGATTCCATTTTATACCTCCGTCGTTATATAATTGCAATTCAAAAATATCTTTATTGACGTCATTTTGTGCATAAATACGTACATTCATTGGGCCGTTTGGAAATTGGTCGGCATTGAAAGAAAATTTACCAGTCCCGTCTTTTTTCAGATGTATACCTTTAGGAGTCAAGTCTACGTCGTGTCCCCAAGTATTGGGATTATCGTCTGTAGGTTGGCTCCAGCACATAGCTTTCGCGGTTTTCATTCCTTTTGCTTGGAAAGATATGTTGACTTTACCTTTGACATGGGAGCGGCATGCGGGCTCTATAACTTTTATTGCTTGTATCCATTCATTGTTTTCTACACCTTCACCGTAACTGAAATCGGGATATTCGGTACGTCGGTCTTGTTGAGCATTTAATGTACCTATTGTTCCACTGACGACTAAAATAGTCAGAATAGACTTGAAATTCCATTTCCTTTTGTAATTATTCATACTTTTCATTGTGTTTTATTGTTGTGTTAGATGGTCTATATTGTTATGTGTCATAATATGCAAGTCATAATGGAATGAGCTGGACTTTCCATTTCCATTGTTTTTCCTTCAATGTATAGGGTATAGGGGATCATTCGCCCAGTGGTATTTAATATGACTACTGCAATATGTCCGTCTGTGTTGATAAATGATGTTGTTTGCAAATCTCGGCTATTACTTACCGCGTTGAGACGCCGTGCTCCCGGGCGTATAAACTTTGAAAAATGTCCGATGTATGAGTAAGCATAAGTATATACAACTTCTCCTGTCTTGGTAATACCATGTATGGGTGCAAAGCAGACATTTTTTACGTGATTGGGACCTCCAAATTCGTCCAATACAATGTTCCAGTCTGTCCAAAATACGAATCCGCTGTTCATGTCATTCAGAATATTCGTAGCATATCTTTCACCAATAGCGATAGATTGCAGGCGATTGGGGTCATATCCCTCAACACAACCTTCGGTAAAGCCCATTTTTATATTGGGGAAGGCGCGGTTTAGGCATATGTTATTTTCGTACATACCACCGTCATACCAATGTAGACCGACACCCCATATATATTTTGCCGTTTCAGGATCGTTCAGCATATCAGATACATAGTGATATCCGAAGTCTCGATTATGGTCATACACGATAACTTTTTTATTTTTCATGTCATTTTTCCACAAAGTAGGTCCCAGATATTTTTTCAGAAATTCTTGTTCTTGTTTTGGCAAATAAAGGCATGATTCCCAGGTTTGGATAGACATAGGTTCGTTTTGTACAGTCAGCCCCCATACAGGGATATTTTCCGCTTCATATGCTTGAATAAATTTTATGAAATAGTTTGCCCATGTTTGGTAATGTTCTTTTTTGAGGTATCCTCCATACAACATATTATTATTAGTTTTCATCCAAGCAGGAGGAGACCATGGGCTGAAATAAAATTTCATGTTATCTCCTATAATTTCTTGAGCTTGTTTGATAAAAGGAAGCTTATATTTCCGGTCGTGGGCAATATCGAAAGATTCTAATTTGATGTCGTTTTCTTTTACATAGTCATAAGTGTCGCTGGAGAAGTCACAACTATTCATATTGGTACGTATCATATTATATCCTATGCCTTTCTGTGGGTCGAAATAGGCTGTCATGATTTCATCCTGTTTTTCTTTGGGCAGTTTAGCTAAAGTTTCTGCAGCAGCATCAGTAATAGCACCTCCAAATCCAATCCATTCTTCGAACTGATGATTAGGATCTATCAAAATTGTTACGGTATTTCGCTCCAGAGACCCTGGAGAAAGTGAATTTTTGGCTTCTACCATCTGTCGGTTGTTTCTCTCGGCAGTAGTATATACTGATACTTGATTTGCGTATACGGGTTTGATTGCTGTTTGTGTCCAGACATTGCTTGTACATAATATACCTGCTATGGCAAAAGCAATATGACTGAGTTTCTTATTTTTCATATTTCTTTCTATAGATTTTGCGACCATTGATTTTTCTGTTGATAAATTTTTTTATTTTTCAGAAAGGATATGTGTAAATTTCTGTAATATTGATAAATAGGTTCGATTATTCTGTTATTTCTATTATTATCGGATGATCAGTTAGTTTTAATTTTAGTGATTTGATTTTTGATAATGTTTGTGTTGCATCGGTTCCTATTAATGGATTGTAAATAGAGATACTTTTATATCTTTTTTTAAAATGTATGTCGATGGTATCTGTTCCTCCGGTGTATTTTTCTCCCCAGATTATCAATTCATACGTCCCATCGCTTTTTTGTAGTAAAAGGTCATGTACTGTTTCCGGTTGGTTTGGGATATAGTATGATAAACTTCCAGGTTTTGGAGTCGGCTTATTATCCTCTAATATCGTTGTTAGATTATGTAAATAGATAGCTGCTTTCCTTGGTGTGTAGTTGGGGGTGTAAAATCCGAATTTTTGATTTCCTCCCTCGTCAGAGCGGTCTCTCAATATGTAAATTGCCGTATAACTCCATCCTCGTTTAAATTGTGCCAGATATAGGTTTAATAACAATTTTCCGTGTTGTTCCTCCGAAATGTTTTCATCGATAACAAGGCCGGTCTCTGTTGTTACTTTGGGGAGCGCTGCCAATTCGTTTTCATTATATCCTTTATGCTTTTTATACCAAGTTAAGCCATGATTATTGTATAGACCATCAACTTTGCAATCGCTGAAAGGAGAAGAGCTAATCCAGGTTTGGTTGTCATGTATTTTACCATTATCCCATGAGGGGTGTGTTATATAATTATGTATATTTACATAATCTGCGTATTGTGTCCCGTCGGGCATCGAAGTGTTTGCTCCTTTAGGGATACGTAAATATTGCAGACCGACGTTATCCGTCATTCCGCCACTTTCGCTAATGCCGAATACCGGGTATTTTTTTAGGAGCGGATCATTTTTGACTGCGTAGTATAAATCCCGTTGCAATTTGGCTAATGGCATCCATGTATTGGCTTTGCCACCTTTTTCTCCTTGATATTCGATGCCCCAATTGTTTGGTTCGTTATTGCCTTCGATAGCTAATAGGGCATCTAATGCTGCAATTTCTCGAGCTCCGTTCAGTAATTGGGAAATATTGTTCCCACCACTTCCCAATCCGTATGTAAATTTGATTCCAGCTTCATTTCGGAGCCGTTTGTATACTTCCATAGTTGTACCATCTTCATATCCTGATCGTAACCAACGGATTCCTAAATAGCGGGTGCATTCGATGGTTTTTTCTAAATTTTCACCACGTTTATTTATAGAAGAATTAGCCCCAATACTATTTAGAAAATCGTTTACACTTTGTGCTTGTATTTTTTTATGGGTATTGGGAAAACAAACATATGGAAATATAGATATCCATATAAGAGATAAGATGTATTTCATTTTATTAAAATAATTAAGAGAAATGATAGATTCGGCATTTTATATGGCTTTATTAGGCTATCCCATATTCTTATTGTATGTTTTATTTTACAATAATAAGGCGGCCAATAGAAACCTTGTTTCCTCCTACACGTACGGCATAGGCCCCTGGCTGTAAATTTATTTCATTACAGATATAATTTCTTTCAAAAGCAATAGTTTTGTAAACCTGGCAACCGGACATATCATAGATTTCGATATTGTATGATTCCCAGGGAGCAGAAATAGATATACATCCGTTAATAGTTGTTATAACTAATGCTTGGTCGGCTGTAGTTGAGGATATTCCTAAATAATAATCATCGTCATGTTCATCTCCACATGGGACAAGCTTATCTATATCTATATATTGTTCGTCACCTTTTTTCCTTAATGTTACTTTGGCATCAGTAGAGAATACATTATTTTGTTTCCAGGTAGCTAATAAACAAAAGCCTTTGGCATTTGAAAATGTTCCATCTTCCCAGTCCGGAGTGTAGGCTCCTAAAGTGCTGTTATTATCAACGATAGAGATATCTCCTCCAATTTTTCTTATTCCTTCAAGCCCTTTTAAATTTTCAAAAGCAGCATTGTTATTTATAATAAAGTCTCCACCGACAGTTTCGAGACTTAATCCACCTTTAAAGTCCCAGAACATATTATCGCATTGGGAGATTTCAAAATCACCTCCTACTTCTTTTAGTACTTTTATTGATGCGTCTCCTATGCGACCGACATTAATCAAACGAAAATCTCCTTCTACCTTGGTAATTTTGGTAAATGCGTGCTGCTCCCAACCATCGCCATAACCTGTGGGCATATTCGGACAGTTTTCGAGAATGAAATCTCCGTTTATAATAGTATAGTTTTCGAATCCGTTGGGGTTTGCCAACTTATCACAATTTCGGACAATGATACTCCCTTCACATTTAATGGTATTGAAAAAATTTTCAGTAGTCGAATATCCTACATTATCCCACATGGCGGTACCTTTAATTGTTGATATGCAACTTGATAACATATGAACTTGTGCTTCGGCTACCTCCGGAGATATATTTTTTAAGGTAAAATCTTGTACGGTCATATACAAGGCACTGTTTTCTCCAATAAAATCTATTAAGCTTTCATCTCCGTCAATAGTAAAACTTTCTTGAGAAAATATATTGGAAGAGGATATAAGCATTGTAGTTATAAAGGCTGTACAAAATAAACTTTTGGTCATCTTTTTCATAATAGTTATTTTTTATTTAAATTAGTAATTGAATGAGAGTTATATTAAGTTTATGGCATTTCAAATGATGGGGGAATGGCTTCAGTTGTTGAGGCCCATTTTTTATTCGGAAGTTTTCCCATGGTCAATTCCAAAGTCCCTCCATTTATTAAGTCTGTATGAGTAAACCAGGATTTGTTCCATTCTTGTCCATTTAGCCGTGCAGATTGTATTTATTTATTTTCTGGGGCATAATTTTTACAGATGATCTTGAATACTTTTCCGTTATTTAATTGTATTTGTGTATTTTCGAATATGGGACTGCCTATTACATACATGGGTAGACCCGGAGTAATAGGATAAAATCCTAAAGATGAAAATACAACAAATGCTGACATACCTCCACCATCTTCGTCTCCGGGAATACCCATTACATCATTTCGGAACCACTGATTCATCAAATGACGAATACGATACTGTGTTCGCCATGGTTCTCCGGCATAGTTATATAGATATGGAATATGCAGACAAGGTTCATTTCCCATTGAAAACTGGCCGACATTACCTGTGTGATCAGCATTTGTTGCAAAAAAATCGGGTTTCCATAATACAAGTTGCGTATTATACATTCGTTCAAGCTCTGCTACAAATTGTTTCTTGCCACCTATCATCTTTACTAAATCTGCGAAATTGTGTTGTAAGTCCCAGCGGTATATCCAGCCGTTGTTTTCATCATAATATTCACGGAATCCAATGCCTCCGGATAGTCCATAATCAAATGGTTCAATGAAATAGCCTTTACTATCTTTGGGATGGAAAAATCGAGTTTGGGGGTTGAATATTTTGTGATAATTCAAGCTTCTATTTAGGAAATATCTATAGTCTTCATTATTTCCTAATTGTTTTGCTATTTGAGCCAGGCACCATTCGTCATATACAGTTCCTAATGTTACGGCAACAGCTTGCCTTTTCTCAAATGAATTAACTTCGGCAACCGTTTCTTTTTCACCGATAGCTAATGAAGGGAAATACCCGTTTTCTTTGTAAAATTTATCTAATATACCGGCTTTTTCTGCAGACCAGGGAATTAAGGTTTTTTCTGTAATGGCTCCTTTACAAGCTTTATAAGCTTTATTCAGATCAAAGTTTTTAATGCCTTTAATATAGGCATCTAAAAAGCAGGCCACTCCGTGATTACAATTCATGGAATGATTGTCTCCCCCTATCTCTGGGAAAGTTGGCGTCCAATAATTGTCTCGTTGCTCGGCCATGCGAATAAAGGAGTTGAGAATTTCATTTTCTTTTTGGGGGTCAATGATTATACGTAGTGGATGTGCTGCCCGAAAGGTATCCCATAGCCAGTCATCGGTGTAAAAGGGCGTCCCTCCGTCATCATGTATTTTACCGTCGAAACCGCTATAATAATGTCCATCTTCGGAGATGCATATGGGGCGTTCGTATACTCTATACATTGAGGTATAAAATATCGTTTTTTGATTCTCGTCCGAACCTTTGACTTTTATCTTTCCCAATGCCTCGTTCCAAATATTTCTGCCTTGTTCGATAATTTTGTCGATATTGTAATCTGGAATTTCCCGGATTAGATTATTTTTAGCTTGTTCTTCGCTGATAAAAGATACTCCATATCGAATATTTATTTGTCGGGCATCAGCAAAGTGAAAAACAATACAATTGTCTTTTTCAGAAATATTTTTTATTTTACCGTCGGAGAGAGCATAAGTTGTTGTTGGCTGTTGTTCTGTTTCGAGATATAAATATGCTTTTGCATTACCTATTTGCTGGTATCCGGATATGCTATTGCCTTTTGCTGTTAATCGGCCTTTGTTCGTATTTATTACTAGATAGTTCGAGTCCGGTTGATAAAAGTTTATATTGTAGATAGCCGATTGATGAGACGGTGCAAATCTGACGTTTGCGTTAATATTGTCAAGATATACATTGTAATAGTAAGGTTTGATGTCTTCGTTATCGTAGTTATATGAAATAATGGGTTGTAGCCCGCTTTCTGCTCCTTGATATGGACTTAAATTGAACGCATGTATCCCACGGTGTGCAGTCAATAATACGGGCAGGCCTTTTAATTGATTCCCTGTGTAGTCATTGCGTTGGGGATATACTCTTAACATACTGTTTGGGAGATGGACAGTAGGGTATGTCGGAACCAGCATATGACTGATATTGCCTATGTATGGATTGACATAGTCTACAAGTTCTTTTTCTGGAGAAGCTTGTTTACAGCCGGTAAACAGAATCCAAATAAGGCTTGCAATAATAAATTTGGAATTATTGTTTTTCATATTCATCCTTGTTTGTTATAATGATAAAACCACACACACTTTAACTTCTATTTGGATTGATATAATTTCTTAAAATCTTCTTTCTGTATTCCTTTGATTGTTAATGGATATATATCAATATTTAAGTCGATTTTTCCTTTAGATACTTTCATTGTTTTTTCTCGTCCGAATATATCTATTACAGAAATTTTCTTAGTTTTCGGTAAAAAGAGAGTTTCAATAGCAGTATCTTTTTCACGCCAGATACATAATTGAGGTTCTCCCTGATTTTCGTAAGCAAAGCCATATGATGAACCTTTATATTTGCCTACGGGAATGGCGTGCCGATAGTTGTATACCATATTAGAATAAGCAACAGCTGAGGGTTTTACGGAGAACGACGGATAACGAACAATACCGAAATAGGATTCTGGATTTTGAGATCCAAACGGTTCGTCGGTCATTTCATACCAGAATACTTTAGATGCTCCATAGTAGAGATGCAATAAATAAGTCCTTACCAAGTAAGCTGCCTGCTCATATTCTGTGACAGGAACATATCTATCAATTTTGTCCGGTCTATCGTAGGTCGTCCAACCGACTTCGGTTACCCACATTTCGGTGGGTACATTCAATTCTTCTTGAAGCATTTTTTTATGTTCGGAATAGAATCCGGATGCAAATTGTTCCGTTTCAGGGTAAATAGATTTGTTTACATATGGATGGATAGATGTAATGTCTATATAGGGGGCTGCGTCTCTTTCTTTTACGAAATATTCTATCCATTCGTCTTCTCCCGGCCACATTAGTTTTAGTGTGGGGTCCACAGATTTAACTGAGTCGTACATTTGTTTGATGAGGTCAGCGAAAGGCTTGCCCCAGCCTTGAGGTCTCCATTGTTGATTTTGAGGATGAGGCCATCGCTTCGACCACCCTCCAAAATTATTTGGTTCATTTTGAGATTCGTAAACAGAAAAATGGCCTTTGTGCATTTGTACGTATTTTTTCAGGATAGAAAGGTCGGCATCCCATCGCCAGATACTATCTGCTCCCTGTATACCGTTAAATGCGTCAATGTAGTTAAATAGAGCCAGCCAGCAGATATTTTTACTATCTAAATAATCAAGATAAGGGTCGCTTTTCAAACCTTTAGTTACAACGCCATGCCAGTCGCTTTCGTCGCGAACCCAGGCAATGCCCAATTTTTTTTGTATATCTCCGATACGCCAATCTTTGTAGCGTTGATAATGCCCGCAGATTCCGAATGGAGAATCCCAATCTTTTTGGGTCAGAGTAACATTGGGAATCACCCCAAATCCTTCTTCCACTTTTTCAGAATTGATGTCAGAAGTTATTTGGAGGTAGTAATACCCCAAATCTTTTATTTTGAAAGGAAATATAACCTGATTCTCTTTTACAATATATGTTTTAGCTTTTTTCACGGGTTTATGATTTGCATCGAGAATAGTTATTTTTATTTTATTCAGTGAAGCATCATTTACTTTTATGGTAGCATATCCTGCTTCTTGAGGATTATAAACGGCTCCGGCTTGGTCGAATTTTATTTCTACTGGGTTTACAGGCTCTTCTACAGTATTTGCAATTACGTATGTACTGAAAGCCAGTCCACATATCAGCAAAGATAAGTGGTGCATCCATTTTAATTTTGCTCTATCCATGATGATGGTTGTCATATGAAGGGTTTGTTATTTTTAATTATTTAATCGGTGTATCGGTCATTTCGAATATTAATGTACCACCTTGCATAATCTGTTCATGAGTGATATGAGGTTCGGTCAACTCTTGTCCGTTTAATCGGACAGATTTAACATATTTGTTTTTTGCCGACAAATTGTCGGCTCTCATGGTGAATGTTTTATTCATCGGGAGATTAATCGTTGCCTGAGGTATTTGCGGAGCTCCAATTACATAAGTGCAATTTACTGTATTAACAGGGTAAAATCCGAGAGCTCCGAATATATACCATGCCGACATCTGTCCGCAATCATCGTTTCCACATAGGCCGTCGGCTTTAGGTTGGTAAAATTTGTCGAAAACTTCTCTCATCAATTCTGCTGTACGCCAATTTTTACCAATCATGCTGTAAAAATAGATAACATGATGGCTCGGTTCATTCCCTTGAGCATATTGTCCGATAAGTCCGGTAACATCTCCGACAAACCCGGTATTTTTAGCGGTAGATTCCAGAAAGAAAAGAGAATCTAATTTAGTTGCAAAAGCTTCTTTTCCACCCATTGCATTTATTAAAAAATCGACATCTTGTTGTACATGCCATGTATATTGCCAGGCATTTCCTTCAGTATAATCTCCTCCGGCAGTACCTGCATGGGATAGCTTGAATTTATCAAAAGGAGTTCTCCAGTTACCTTTAGAGTCTTTCCCTCTCATAAGTTTTGTTTCCGGGTCGAATAGGTTCTTGTAATAATTGGCTTTTTTCATAAAGAAAGAATAATCGTCTTCTTTCTTTAACTTTTTTGCCAATTGTGCTGCACAATAATCATCGTATGCTCCTTCTAAAGTCCGAGATACAGATTCTTCTTTAATAAGGTCGAAAGGATAGTATCCGTATTTGTTGTACATGTCCCAGTCTGAACGGTAATGATTTTCTGTCAAAGATTTTTTTACTGCGGCGTATGCCCTTTCCATGTCTATACCAGGAATATTTTTCATACATGCCTCGACTACTACCGGGACTCCATGATTGCCTACCATACAATAATTTTCTTTACCCCATAAAGCCCATATCGGTAAAAATCCTTGTATATCGCTATGCATAAGCATGGTATTTATCATGTCAGGTACTATATCGGGAGCTATGATTGTATATAAAGGATGTGCTGCTCGGTAAGTATCCCACAACGAGAATGTAGAGTAGTATTTCCCTGAGGGGGCGGTGTATACAGAATCGTCTGCTCCTCTATATTGTCCGTTTATGTCTGCAATATTGTTAGGTTGAAAAAATAAATGATACATTGAGGTATAAAAATTCTTTTTTTGGTCTTCTGAGCCTTCAATCTGAATTCGTGTTAGAAGGTCTTCCCAAGCGTTCTCCGTATCACTTTTTATTTGTTCAAAATCCCAATGACTAATTTCCGTTATCATATTCTCTTTTGCATTATCGATACTTACAGTAGAGAATGCTACTTTTGCCAACAAGGGCTGTCCTTTTTTTAATTTGAAATAAAATATTTTCATGGGAGCTTTATTTCCCATGTTTCCGGGAATAGTTTCTTGAGAAACAATAGGCTGGTCGAATTTGATGACATAGAATAATTGTCTTTCTACCCATCCCTTTAACTTATGATATCCGGTAATCGTATAGTCATCATCTACAACGATGTTTGCATCTAATACTCTATTATTGAATTGTTCTTCTGTGCTTACGGAACCACTTTGAAAATCGATGTATACTCCTGGATTTTCATCTTTAAAAGAATATCGATGTAGAGCTACGTGGGGAGTACATGTCAACTCTACGTTTACATGATTATCGGGCAATTCTACAGAATAATATCCAGGAGAGGCTATCTCTTTTTCTTTTAATACGGAACTTCTGTAATCACTCCGTGTAGGAATTCCAGAGAATGGCATCATCAAGATGTCTCCCATATCAGGTATTCCTGTACCGTTTAGTTTGTTTTGAGTGAATCCCCATATTAGAGAATCTTCATAGTTATATCCGCTACAATGTTCCCATCCGAAATTTCCAGATTGTGGACCCGGCTGCATGAAGCCTAAAGGATAGGCTGCAGCTGGGGTTGTGTGTCCCGTATATGCGGTTCCGACAAACGGATCTACGTACTGTATCAGTCGTTTCTCTTTTTGCTCTTGATGACATGCATTGAATGTCAACAGTGAAAAAATAGCAAGTGTCAAAAGATTGGGCATGTATTTCATATCAGTATTTATAATTTTGTTTATAATCGGTTCAGTTTTATCAGGCAAACATCATTTTCTTTTATCTGTGTTTGAAATAAGTACTTTCCGTCGGGAGAGATTTCTAAAGTTATGGTCTGTTCCGGAGAACCACTACAGAGTTTGTCCAACTCTCTTATCTGGCTACGGGTCAAATTATTGTTGTGCTTTATGTCTAAATAATGGGAATAAGCATCATTGCTTCTGTATCCTACACGGTACAAGGTTAGTTGATACATGCCTGGGGTTAATCCGGAAAAAGATACTTTTGCTGTTCCTGCTGGTAGTGCTGGGGTACTTTGGGCATAATATGCTTTATTTTCTTTATCTTGACGTACAGTACAATCCCAAAATATAATCTGAATGCTATCATTTTCAGAGCAACAGGCTATGGTATTTTTATCGGAGCACTCAAGTTTTGTATTTCCTAATTCATTTAAGAATTTGTAAGCAAAATAAGCCGGTTTCCTTAATCCTTGAAGATTTATAAGACCAAATCCTCCGTGAAAATAATCTGTGGGTGGACCATCTTCTTCAAAGACATCGGAAACCATACAGTATGAAAGAGACTTTATACGGTCATTGGCAATGGAATTTATTCTTGATAGAATGAATGAAGGTGCCTGATATGAGTCTCTTATCGGATCCCAATAATCCCAAGATAGTCCCCATTCGGTGTAGTGGATGTCTAATGTCGGTATTAGGGAGGATTGGACCGTGCGGTATACATTTTCTATAGCTTCAGTTGTCCCATGAGGATCATAGCATAAGTTTCCCAATGGCCAAGAAGGACCGGGTTCCCATGATGGAATGGACGGAACTTCCCATGTTTTATAAGTTTTTTCTTCTGAGAACGTCTTTGCTGAATAGTTGTGCGCGGATATAAAATCAAGGGGTATGTCCTTTTTATTGCAGTATTCTATTAGACGACTTATCCAATAATTATTCCCTGCGATAGATGGACCTCCTACTCGATAGTTCTCAGATACAGATTTGACAGCTTGGGCCGCATATTCATACATTTCTAAATAATTGTCAATCGTTCCGGTAAAAAAGTTTTTATCCGGTTCGTTCCATACTTCGAAAAACCACTGGCTTACTTCTTCCTGACCATATCGTTCGGTGAAATGTTTTACAGTTTCGTAAATTAAGTTACCCCATTTCTTATAGTCTTTCGGAGGTGTTATGTTGGAGTGTTCCCAATAAATATATTTTTTTTCGCTTGCCAAAGCTTCCGGCATAAAATCGAATACGACAAATGGATGAAGTCCTGCGTCGTAAATGAAGTCATATACTTTATCTATATATTGCCAACTGTAAATGGCTTCTCCCGCTGCATTTTCTCGATATAATCCCATGTCGTCTTGAAATAGACCGTGGAATCGTAAATACTTGAATCCGCATTCTTGGGCTGCTTTCTGTATATGTTCCTGATGATCTTTTCGAAGAAGAAGATAGGCTCGGCCAGTACTGACACACGTATTATGAAATGTATCGTACTGTCCGGCCTTTTTTCTAATATCAACTTCAATAAAGCGATCTTTTTGAGAATTCTTTTTTACATATTTTTCTTGGCTGTATACAGTATAGTTACATTGTATACAGTATAGCAGAATGAAGAATAATATGTTTTTGAAAACTCTCATCATTTGTTTTTATATTTAAAGTTTAGTCTGTTTTATTTTACCGGTTCGATGCGAAACGAATAACTTAATGGAACATTTACAGGAATCATGTATTTATCAAGGGGTAATGGCCCACAAGTTGCATTGCCTAGCCCTTGTTGGATACAGTCTAAATTCAAATAGACTTCTGGTTTTGTTATTTGTCCTAATTTGAAATCATGTTTAGCATTCCATAATTCAGCATCGGTAAAATGCAAAGCGCTGAAAGCCATTTGATTCTTTGCGGTTATTTTTAGACCTTTGTTTTCGTGGTTTGTCAGAGTTAGCCATCTAATGCCTTCTCTGTTACCCATACTTTGAGCTCTGACATAGTGTTCTGAAGCCATGTCGGTTACTGTTGTTTTATATAGTCCTACAGATGCGGAAACCATACGGTCACAGTAATTTTCATGAGGACCATATCCATACCAGCAAACCGTTTCATATTCATTGGGCAAAATAAGTTGGAGCCCGAGACGACGTATAATTTCTGCGTTGTCTGGTTTGATGAAGTTAGCATCTATGTCTATTGTTCCGTTGGAATATATTGTATATTTTATTCCGTAGGGAATGGTAACAGGTTGCTTTGCATTTATGACAACTTGAGCATCAGTCAGCAGTGTTACGAATTTTTTACTTGAATCTGTTTTATAAGTGAATATAGGCTGGTTGCAGATAGTTTCATAATAATTCTGGTCTGTAAATTTATCGTTGCCAACACTTCTGTACCAGTTCAAGGCAAAACCTTTATTTTCATAAATCATTTCTTTGCCATCGTATTGTAGAGAAATCATTGTTCCTGTTGTTTTATTGAATATGCACTTAAAATTGCCGTTTTCTATGGTTAGCCTGTTTCCCTGATCTTTTACATCAAGATTTCCTAAGGAAGATAAGTCAATCATGCTTACGGTCGGACGCATATTCAAAGCAAATTGTTCATTTGCGATAACATGGCCGGATTGGGCCCATTGTGTATCTTTTTTCAGTGAAAAATAGATATTTAAGAAATATTCGTTGTTATTTTCTATTTTTGTTTTATAGGGAAAAGTAACGACGCTTTTCTCATTTGGAGCTAAGTTTAAATCATCTAATTCTCCCGTTTCGATTTTTGTCCCATTTTTTAATATTTCCCAAGTTATGTTGAATTCATTGAGATTTGTAAAGTCGTATTTGTTTTCTATTTCTACTTTACCTCCAGAAAGCGCAATTGGCCGGAATTTGACATATTGATAAACTTTCTTGACTTCTTTCAACTTGGCTGTTTCCCGTCTGTCGGGAGTAGTCAGCCCATTACAACAGAAATCCAGGTCATTAGGTCTGTCTCCAAAATCACCTCCATAATAATAGTGATTTTCGGGTTTCCCGAATTTATTAATTCCTTGATCTACCCAATCCCATATACAAGCACCAATCATCCTTTGAGATTTGTTTTCGATATAGTCCCAATATTCCGCCAGATTGCCCGGAGCATTTCCCATAGAATGAGCATATTCGCACAAGAAGTATGGTTTATCCGATTTTTCCTGATCGAATCTACTCATGCGGGGTATATCGGGATACATATGGGAATCAATGTCTGCAGCATCGTTTTTCCCCTCATAATGGATAGGACGGGTGGGGTCAAGTTCTTTTGCTCGTTTGTACATTTCATCGAAATTAACTCCGGCACCTCCTTCATTTCCGAGCGACCAGAATATTACAGAAGGATGGTTTTTGTCTCTTTGAATTACACGGGTAATCCGGTCAAGAAATGCGGGAAGCCAACTTTTAAAATCACTGATATTATGATTTCCGTGATTTTCGAGGTCTGCTTCATCCATAACATATAGTCCATAATAGTCATACATGGCATACATTTTGGGGCTATTAGGATAATGGCTGGTACGAACAGTATTTATATTGTGCTGCTTCATCAGAACGATGTCTTTAAGCATGGTCTCTTCCGGTACAGCTTTCCCATATTTGGGATGGATATCATGGCGGTTTGTTCCTTTGAAGAATACTTGTTCATCGTTGATGTAGACCCGTTTATTTTTGATTTCAATTTTTCTAAATCCGAATTTGGAGCTCATAGCTTCTGTTACGTTCCCGTTATAATCTTTTAATGTTACAATGGTACTGTACAAATTGGGATATTCTGCAGACCAAAGTATAGGATTTTGTATTGTTGTCTGTAAAGTATAGTTTTCTTCTTTTCCGTTTTTGATATCACCGATTTTTTGGACCAAAGTTGCAGCTGTTTTTCCAGAGGGATCAAGCAACAGGATTTCTAATGTGGCTGCTGTTTTTTTGTCTCCGTAGTTTCTTACAATTGCATTAACTTTGAATGTCGCCTCATCCAAATGTCCATCCTTGAATTGAGAAGTTAATGTATAATCTCGGACATGAGTCTTTGGTGTTGCATACAAATATACGTCGCGATGTATGCCACTTAACCTGAACATATCTTGGTCTTCTATATAACTGCCGTCAGTCCAGCGATATACTTCGACAGCAATAGTGTTCTTTCCGGGTTTTATATACCGAGTAATATTGAATTCTGCATCATTATTTGCTCCTTGGCTATATCCTACCTTTTTCCCGTTAATCCACAAATAGAAACCACTGTATACACCATCAAAATGAATGAAAACTTCCTTATTGTCCCACTGCTCAGGTAATGTGAAATCTCTGCGATATGAACCTACAGGATTGGGCTCTTTTTCATTAGTATAACCTTTTTGAGGTAAAATTAGTGATGGTTGATTTTTGAACGGGTAAGTTACGTTTGTGTAGATAGGGGTTCCATATCCGTGCATTTCCCAATTGGACGGTACGGGGATTTCTTTCCAAAAGGAAACATTGTAATCTGGCTTGTAAAAGTTAACCGGACGTTCTGAGGGTTGTTTTACCCAATTGAATTTCCACATTCCGTTCAGGGACTGATATAAATCAGATGATGGTGTCAACCACGGTTTTTCGAAATAGGGATCAGATTTTAGGTCTTTTACTGAAAGAAATGGAATATAAGTATTATGGCCGTCTTCTTTATTTATAGCAAAGATTTGTTCATTTTGCCATTCCTTTTTCCCGGTTAAAGTTTCTGGTGGAATTTTTGTCGATGTTTTTTGAAATTGCCAGAAAATGCCTTCTCCTGACATGGCATGGACATCTGTTGTTGATGTAGTGTGTATTTCTAATCCGGAATTTTTGTGAACCATGCGATATTGACCGTTTTCTACAGGAATTAGTAATATCTGCTGATTTGTATTTCCCCGGCTAAGAGACCATAATCCGACAGGCTTGTCAGCTCCATGTACACCGAAGTCCAGAGCAAGGAATGAATAGGGATTATACAGTAGGTAGGTATCTCCATATGTAGTGATACGCCATAGCTGGCTTTTTTTATCTTTTATATTTTTCCCTAAATATACAGTTGATGCATTGTCTGTTGCATCTCGGGTATCCAGGACCATTCCTGATGGTGCTATAACTTTGTATAGTACATTTGTCGACAAATCTTGTGCTATTGCTATTTTATTAGACAATAGTGTGAGGAAGACTACAAGGCTACATATTCTTATTTTCATAATGCATTTATATTTTATTTTATGATTCTTTTTGATATTATATTTCCATTTGAGAGTTGACAATGAATTATATAAATGCTGGGTTGTAAGTGTTTCATAGTCATGTACTTATTGGGATATTCTTCTTTGCTGCAAGTTTGGCCATGAGCATTTATGATATTTACAGAAGAAATATTTTGGGGACACGTAAAATATAGATTGTCTGATTGTGGCAAATAGTAGAAATCAGAAGTGGTATTTGAGGAAATATTTTCATTAGATACGCTTTCGGATGTTTCTAACTCTAAAATTTTTATTTCATCTTTTATTGACAAAGAGATAGCGTCTGTGTTTTGGCGAGTGTCAATGGCATCACAACTTTGTTTTACATCATATATGTTTATTGTTTTATATTGTTTTTTAAATTGAATAGTGACATTTTTAGCTTCACTTTTGTAGTTTTCTCCCCAAATGACTAAAAAATAATTTCCATTGCTTTTTCGTAATAGTATATCATGTATCGTCTCTCCTTTTCCATCTATCTTGTAAGAAATACTGCCTTCAGGAGTGATAGCTTGTCGATTATCTGCTAAGATAGTTGTTAGATTATGTAGATAATGGGCCGCTTGTCTGGGCTGGTAATCGGGGTCGTAAAATCCGAAAGTCTGATTGCCCTCTTCATCGGAACGGTCCCGTAATAAATATATGGCAGTATAGCTATATCCTCTCTTGTATTGAGCTAAGTACAGATTTGTTAATAATTTGGAATGCATATCTTCGTCAACATCATTGTTGATGGTTGTTCCAGTTTCTGTTGTAACACGGGGTAGTGTTTCTAAATCTTGATTTTCGTAACCAGGTATCTTTGACCACCACGTAAGCCCATGGTTATCATGCAATCCATCGACCAGACAGTCAGAATATGGAGATGCGGCTATCCATGTTTGGTTGTCATGTATCCCTCCCGGCCATTTAGGATGGGTTACATAATTGTGAATATTTACATAATCAGCGTATTGGGTTCCATCGGGCATCATTGTGTTGGCTCCTTCTGGAATAGTAAGATACTGTAATCCAACATTATCTTTCATTCCACCCACTTCGCTGATGCCGAACATCGGGTAAGACGATAGTTCCGGATCAGATTTTACTCGGGCATAATATTCTTTTTGGAATTTTGCAATTGGCAACCAAGAATTATCTTTCCCTCCAGCTTCTCCATTCCATATGATTCCCCAATTATTAGGTTCGTTCAGGCTTTCAAAAGCGAGTAAAGCTCCCATATGATGTAAACGACGCGCATCAGAGATTATGCGGTCTATATTCGTTCCTCCACTTCCCACTCCGTATGAAAATAAAACTCCAGTCTCATTATGGATGTTCTTATATACTTCGTCATTAAAGAAGGCTGTACTTTCGTATCCAGATCGTATCCAGCGAAACCCGCAATATTTTATGCACTTTAAAGTCTGTTCGGGAGATTCACCTCTTACGTGTATTGCCGAATTTATTCCAATACTGTTTAGAAAATCATTTGCAGCAATAGATACTTGCTCCGATATGGAAATATCAGTATTGTTTGCTGATGGTTGAGGATTATATGCAAGTGATGATAGGCTAAGCAGCCAACCTATTCCTCCAGTTAGGTATGTTTTCCAAATAATGTGTCTCATTTTTTGTGATAAGAGGATAATTATTTTACAATTTTTTTTACCTTTTTCTTCCCATTAATATTTGTTGTTTGAATTATATAGCTTCCTTTGGGCAGGTTTGCTAAGGAGACTATATTTTCGGGAAATTCTTGGTATAATACTCTGGTTCCTCCGATATTATATATAGATAAAGTTCTAATAGAAGCGTTTCCGATTAGATGTAATTCTGAAGCTTGATTGAAATAGTGTAGTTGTTCGATGTTGTTTTTTTCGATATTCACACTTTCCGAATTCTCGTTAAATTCCAATATAAATGCATAATCTTTGACAGAAAGAGGCACAACATCTGTATCGGTGTAAATTTTAGTTGCATTTATCCCTTTAGTAATGTCATATACTTTTATGGTTCCATATTTTTTATCTAATTGAATGCTGATTTCGGATGCTGCGCTTTTATAATTTTCTCCCCAAATGATTAGAAAATAGCGGCCATTACTTTTTCTAAGAAGTAAATCATGTACAGTGTTGTTATTGTTTCCTTGAATATAATAAGATATTCCTCCCGCTTGTGTGGAAGCGTGGGCATCATCAGCGAGAATAGTTGTAAAATTGTGCATATAGTGGGCTGCTTGTCGAGGTTTATAGTCGGGATATCCTCTTTTATAAAAACCGAATGTCTGATTCCCTCCTTCATCGGTGCGGTCAGAAAGAAGATATACGGCAGTATAACTCCATCCTCTTTTATATTGGGCCAGGTATAAGTTGGTCAATAATTTTGCTTGCATCTCTTCATCTATGTCGTATTCATCATTGATGGTAGTTCCGGTTTCGGTGGTTACACGAGGTAAGGATGCAACCTCCTGTTCGGAAAGGCCCTTCCATTTTTTATGCCAGAGAACGCATTGATTTCCGTATAAACCGTCTACTCGGCAGTCAGAATAAGGAGATGCAGCAACCCATGTTTGATTATCATGTAATCCCCACCATCCTGGGTGGGTAACATAATTGTGTATGTTGAAATAATCTGCAAAACGAGTTCCGTCGGGCATCATTGTGTTAGCTCCCTCAGGAATGGTAAGATATTGTAAGCCTACGTTATCGACCATGCCTCCTACTTCACTTACACCGAATACAGGGTATTTTGCTAATTCTGGTTCTGCTTTTACTGATTCGTACAGATTAGCCTGATATTTAGCTACCGGCAACCACGTTCCACTTCCACCTCCAATTTCACCTTCGAATTCTACCGTCCAATTGTTGGGTTCATTCGGGCCTTCAAATGCCAGTAAAACACCAATAGAAGCTAATTCCTTCCCTTCTTCTATAACTTTTGGGGGAGCTCCTCCATATGATACTTTAGCTCCCGTTTCCTCATATAAACGCCGGTATTTCTCGATGGAATAGTCTTCCATACTCCCTGAACGTACCCAACGGAATCCGCAGTATTTAATGCATTCAATGACTTTATCAAGCTTTTCGCTACGAGTCCAGAGAGAGGAATTTATCCCTAAAGTATTCAGAAAATCATTTGCTGCAACAGAATGATGAGATAGTTCGTCTTCATTGTTTTTTAAAGAAGTTGAGGAAGAGTATTCCGTATCAGAAGAATTATCTGAAAAATCAGGTAAAAACTGTGCAGACAAAGGTGTGCATAGTAGGGAACAGAATAGTGATATGTATATTGTTTTTTGATGTATGAGCCTCATATTTTTATATATTGATAATGTGTTATCAATGGTTTTCTTCTGATAGTAGATTACGGATAAAATTTATGTCTAAAAAGAACGATTATGAAGGATTTCATAGTCGTTCTTTTCCTTCTTAAAAATTTATTTGTTTTTTTATTTAATAGATATTTTTTTTGAGTATAAAGAGCCGTTCATGGCATGAATATGCAGGATGTATAGGCCTTTGTTTAAAGAAGAAATGTTGAATATATTTTCTACTGCAGTCATTGCCAATTTACCGTCGATGGTATAAAGCTCTACTTTCGAGATATCTGTACCCATTATATTTATGATATCTGTCGCAGGATTAGGCGCTACTGTAACTTTTATCATCTCAGATTGTTCAATATCAACTTCCCCACCTGAAGTTACAGCCATTGATTCTCCTTCATTGGCAGAAAAGTCGATAGGGGTTACTGTAAAATTGTAGGTTTTATCGGCATCCAGGTCTGATATTATAAAATGGTCGACAAAGGATACTTCTTGTATACCATTGGCTTCGTCTTTGATGATATAAAAGAATTCCCCCATTTCATCATAAGCAGAAAAGTCGAATGTTGCAGTGGAACCATCTATTGAAACTTTTGCACTTTCCATAACCGGGCCATCGAGGTCATATTCATCACGAGAATTTGCAACATCGTGTTTATAATCTATTCTATAACGGCTTATTCCCCACATGCCGTCAATATATGACCAAGCACCTATTTGTTTAGCGTCGGCAGGTAACCATCCTTTGCCGTATACTTCAAAGCATTTATCATCGGCGGTTTTTATTCGGGACTCTAATCGGATAGATGTAAAATAATCGGGATTGCCACTGACTGGAGCATCATTTTTATTCCATGTAAGGTTGTCATTTCCAAGAATAGGGGGAATATCTGCAACCCAGTTCATAATACGTCCCGGAGTGCCATCGGGAACAAAACCATTCCCTCTGCGGCTTTCGTCATCTAAACGCATGTACCCCCATGCTTGTTCCCCGATAGTAACGACTTTATAAGTAAAGTTTCCTTTACTACCGCCATCATCTTGCGGATTGTCCCAATTTAATAAAACATCAGACCCCATGATAGAGCCATGTTGGATTTGTGCCTGAATAGAGAGGCTGCAACTTAATACAGTAATACTTATTATTGTTAGTATATTTCGAAGTGGAGTATTGTTTTTCATATTGTTAAGAATTAAAGGATTCTGTATTTTTATTTATTTCCCCAGAGCTATATGAAGCAATGGACTCTGGGGAAAATATTGGTTTGCAAATTATTTTACGGTAATTTTATGAGTAATTATAGTTCCGTCATTTGTATAAATGCGAACGACGTATAACCCGTCGGATAAAGTTGAAACATTGATGGTGTTTTCAACAGAAGTCATAGCCAATTTCCCGTCGATAGTATATAATTCTACTTTAGCAATGTTTGCACCATTAATGGTTATAATATCCGTTGCAGGATTCGGGGCAACAGTAATGCTTGCTATTTCAGATTTTTCTATATTTACGCTTCCCGATGTAGATGCGATATAAGCATCGCCTTGGTGTCCGCTGAAGTCAATCGGAGTAATTTTAAAGGTGTAGTCCCCGGCTTCCGGCATAGCAAATTCCCAATGTTCCATTTCGAAGCATACTTCTTTGAATCCTTTAGATTCGTCTTCGATAACATAAAACCATTCACTGGCATCATCTGAGGCTGTAAAATCGAAAGTGGCGACATTGCCTTTCATAGAAACGGTGGCACTTTCGATAACAGGAGCTTCCAGGTCATATTCATCGGCACTATTTGCTTTTGTTATATCAAAAGGATGACGTTCTGCAGAGAACTGCCAGCGTCCGGACATAATTACCCACGGGCTAATCATTCTGACAGGGACAAATCCTTCTTTTTTGGCATAAGCGAAGTAATATGGGTCAGAGTCTGATTGGTCTGGCTGATGATAACGTTGTAGGATGATATCGGTTTTATCCCTGTCTTCCGGACAACCTAAGTTGCTGACCAATTCCGTATTATTCCAGCATTGTAATTGACAGGCAAAGTCTTCAGAGCCAATACCTGCATAGCATTCGTCGGCATTCATAGATATCCATGCCCAGGTTGTATTATCAATGACTACAGCCTTTACATTAGTATGTCCATTACTCTTTGATGGGTCGGATGGTGCATCATTGTCTCGCATCTCCAGCTCTTGTAAAAAGATAGAGCCATGTGCTATTTCCTGAGCTTTTACGAGAGGAGAACAAACAAGAGAAAAGGCAGCTATCGCTACAGAATTTCTCAAAAAAGTAGATGTTTTCATACACTAAATTTTAAGTTAAACAAAAAAGGATTATATATTTATTTCTTGATTTCTAAGATAAAGGGGGTATCTCTCAGTGATAAATCGATAGTAGATACATTTTGGTAATCATCTACCGCATCAGTTGCAAAGGTCGGATCATAAATATTTACTTGTTTGCAAGTTTCTCCGAGTGAAATTGTTATCTTATCTTCACCTCCAGTGTAGCGTTCTCCCCAAACGATTAAATATAAATTCCCGTTACTCTTTTGTAATAGTAAGTCATGTACTGTTTCGGGGCAATCGGGGATAGTATAGTCCAAGGAAGATAACTTTTTGATTGGATTGGAATCATTCAGTATTGTTGTCAGATTATGTAAATAATGAGCTGAACGACGGGGGGTATAATCTGGAGCATAGAATCCAAAAGTCTGATTTCCCTCTTCGTCAGTACGGTCACGTAGGAGATATACAGATGTATATGACCAGCCACGTTTGAATTGTGCAAGATAGAGATTTAATAAGATACGAGCTTGCATGTCTTCACTGATGAATTCGTTTTGTGTTAGTCCTGTTTCGGTTGTTACTCGAGGTAGAGATTCTAAACCGGCTTCAGAATATCCGGTAAATTTTTTCATCCAGGTTTGGCCGTAATTTCCGATAAGTCCGTCCACTTTACAATCTGCATAAGGTGAAGATGCATTCCATGTCTGATTGTCATGGATACCAGGCCAAGAAGGATGGGTCGAATAGTTGTGACAGTTTGCATAATCGGCATATTGGGTACCATCGGGCATTAATGTTCCCGCACTCTTCGGTATGGTCAGATATTGTAACCCGACATTGTCCCATTCGGCTCCGCTGGCACTGATTCCGAATACTGGGTAATCGGATAAAATTGAATCATTCTTTACGGCAAGATAAAGATCTCGTTGCAGTTCTGCAACAGGAATCCAGGAAGAATCTCTACCACCAAAACGATTTTTATAATTTACACCCCAGTTATTCGGTTCATTATTTCCTTCTATGGCTAATAAAGCTCCTATTTGAGCTAATCGTCGAGCATCCTTTATAATTCGTTCAATATCAGTTCCTCCGCTCATTAATCCGTAGCTGAAACGAACACCTGCTTCGTCATGTAAGCGTTGATATACCAGTTTGTTGAAATAAGGAGTGCCTTCATATCCGCTGCGTATCCACCGGAATCCACAATATTTTACACATTCGATGGTTTTATCTAAAGATTCACCTCTTGTATATATTGCTGTATTTATTCCTATGGAGTTTAAAAAGCTGTCTACAGGAAGTGCTCGGATACCGGTAATATTTTCAGAGGTGTGGTTTCTGTTACAGCTGAATAATATTATTATAGAGCATATTAGGAATAATCCTTGTCTGATTTCTCTCATCATATTATTTATTTTTCGATTTCCAGAATTGCGATATCTACTCCCATTTCTAAAGAAATAGAACCGGTGTTGTTGTGTGTAGAAATGGCTTCTGTGCCGATAGTCGGGTCATATACTTTCACCGAAGACATATTTTGGTCAAAAGAGATTGAGATATTGTTGGTACCTCCGGTATAACGTTCTCCCCATATTATTAGGTAATATTTCCCTGTTGTTTTTTGTAACAGTAAATGGTGTACCGTTTCCGGTTTTTTAGGGATTGAGTAGGTGAGTGTTCCTGCTGTTGTAGATTTATCCCGGTCATCGGCTAAGATTGTCGTAAAATTATGTATGTAGTGGGCTGCTTTACGGGCTACATATCCTGGAGCGTAGAAACCATAGGTTTGGTTTCCTCCTTCATCAATGCGGTCTCGTAAAATGTAGATAGAAGTATAGGCCCAGCCACGTTTGAACTGACTGAGATAAATATTTAAAAACATTCGTCCTTGCATGTCTTCATCCACTCCGGTATGGATTGTTACTCCAGTTTCTGTTGAGACACGAGGCATGTTTACTACGGTTTCTTCGTCATATCCCAAAAATCCTTTAGCCCATGTTTTTACAAAATTTCCGTAAGGACCATCAAACGGGTTATCATTTCCGGGCGAAGAAGCCAGCCAAGTTTGGTTGTCTCGTAAGACATCATTATCTCCACCGAAGGCATAGTTATGACAGTTACCATAATCATAATACTGTGTTCCATCCGGCATCAGTGTTCCGGCTCCTTCAGGAATAGTCAGGTACTGTAACCCGACATTATCATTTTCTGCACCGATGGTACTAATCCCAAACATAGGGTATTGGCTCATAACTGGGTCGGATTTTACCCGGGCATAAAAGTCTCGTTGGAATTTTGCTACAGGGAGCCAGGAATTTTCACCTCCACCGGCTTCACCATCCCATATTATACCCCAATTATTAGGTTCATTCAAACTTTCAAAAGCAAGAAAAGCTCCCATTTCATGCAATTTTCGGGCATCGGCCATAACTCGTGCAGTATCTGTCCCTCCACTGCCCATTCCGTATGAGAAAAGGACTCCCGTTTCGTCATGTAATTTTTGAAAAACTCCGTTATTGAAGAATGCAGTTCCTTCATATCCAGCTCGTACCCAACGGAATCCACAGTATTTTACACATTCGATAGTCTTGTCTAAGGTCTCTCCTCGGGTGTATATAGCCGTATTGATCCCGATTGAGTTCAGAAAATCATTTACAGGTTTAGCTGTTACTGTTTCGGTCAATTGTCCAGAAAAGTTATCTGGTTTTAGTTCATCGTCACAAGCAGCTGTGAACATAACGATAGTACTTGTTAATATTCCTTGCAATATCTTTTTCATGTTGATACTTTTAAGATTTTAATTTGACGGTCGGATAGGGAAGAGATAAAAAGAACATCTTTTCCCTATCACACATCTTTTATTCTTCATTTAGTGCCCCGTATACATTAATTTCGCCAACGGTTGTAGCAGCTTTGCTTGTAGAACCTTTTGTAGACTGGAACTTGAAGTAACGTCCAGTCGGATATTCTGTCAGTTCAAATTTTTGCATGTCAGCACTTTTGTTGTCAAATTCGAATGGTCCCCATTTCTCCCAATTCTGTCCGTCATTACTGGTATAAAATTCTATCTCAGTTTGGGCGACAGAACTTGAGCCCGGTCGGCGACAAGCTTCAAAACTACTCATGATGTATTCTTTGCCCATATCTACTGTTATGTGATGTGGATAAGAAGAAGTGGAGTTTGTCATCCAGAATGTATTTATGTCTCCGTCGATTGCTGATATAGCCTTTCCTTGGTCAGGATATTGTTCGTTTCCTACGGCTCTTTCACTACTAAAATCTACTACACTCCAACTTTCATGTGCAATATTGTCAATTTTGATAATTACAACTTTTTGTGTGGAAGATAGCGCATCTCCACCAGCTCCATAGGTAGTAAGTGTTGTATTATAGATTCCTCCTTTACTGTAAGTGTGGACGGGGGAATATTCGTTAGAGGTAGTTCCATCTCCAAAATCCCAAGACCATGATAATGCGTTGGAGGATGTGTTAGTAAAAGTTACTTGTGTCCATTTTGTGTTATCGGCTTTAGAAGAAAAAGTCGGCTGGTGTATCAGAAATTTTGTATCTATCACGACTATAGCTGTTGCCATAGTAGATTTGATTTCTCTGTCTGCACCTACAATGGCAATCCCTATCCCATATTTTTTATTTGGAGTGTTTGTCTTTAAGAAATCGAGGTCGACATTAAGATGAAATGTGCTTATATCAGTACCATCGGGGATAGATACAGTTTGGGGTATGGAATATTTATCAGCAGGTAATATCTCTACACTGTTATCTAATGTACCGTTTGCAATAAGTGACTGGATTGTATCGGTATTGATTTCGATGGAAACATTTACTGAGCCTTTACGGTCAACTCCAGCACGATATACGCTTAAAGGTATTAACATTCGATTATTTTCAATAGAGAAAGGTATTAATCGTCCGTTTGATGGCGAATGTTCAATGGGTGCCGGGACATTATCTATCGTTAGTATGCCTTCGTTGTATTGTGTAATAGGTAGATATACTGACTGTTCTGGATAGTCGCCATCTCCGATCTCATCATAGTTACAAGCTGTGAATGTCAGTAGGAACCCCCCAATACACGTTAACAGGCCAGTCCTTATATTATAAAATCCTTTTCGTTTCATAATTGTATATAAAAATTAAGTTCTTATGTACTGTAAAATTGGTTTACCACATTGGGTTTTGGGGCCATGAAGTACCAACTATATTTAAATCTTTTTGTGGTATAGGGTAAAAATACATTCGGTTTTGGAATGTACGATTTTCTACATTGATGACGTTGTATGAGAATGAAGACCCCGCCCGAGTTATTTCGACGCCTTTCAATGGCTTACCAAGTGTTTCGGGAGCAATCATCCATCGACGAACATCCCAGAAACGATGATCTTCAAATGCTAACTCGATACGGCGTTCATGACGAATTCTTTCTCTTAATTCAGTTTGCCCTCCATCCATGACGGCCGGCATACCTACTGCAGTACGAGTACGAACGGCATTTAATGCTTCACGAGCCGTCATTCCATATCCGTGAGGGTCATCCGGGCCATAAGCTTCGTTCATTGCTTCAGCATAATTTAGGTAAATTTCAGAAAGGCGTATAAGAATCCAGCTATGTACAGATGATTGATTTAATAATAAATCTACATCTGGGTCAATGTATTTTTTCAGATAGTAACCTGTGCGAGTTGCATGCATGACGCCTTTCCCATCACGACCTCCTGTCCAACATTCTACTGCTCGTCCTTTGAATTGTGTATTGTTTGTCAGAATTGTATATCCTAGTCTTGGATCTCGACCTGAGTATGGAGCTTTTGCATGTTCGGGATTGTTCCAGTCAAAGGGCGTTCCGTTGGCCATTTCATAATCATCTACCAGATTTCCACTTGGAGTAGTACCGCTGTTACCACCATCGTACCCGATAGGATAGTTATTTTTTTCGAAGGTATTATTTGCTCCATCTCTAAAACATAGAATGATTTCGTTGTTATTATATGTCCGGAATAATCCTGTATAATCTGTTGCAAAAGAATAATTGGCACTTGTCAGGTCAATAACTTTTTTGGCAGCTCGAGCTGCAGTATCCCATTTTTCTGTTCTATCTCCTGTGAGGGAAATTAATTCAGGATGAGCAAACCCATTTGCCCAAGCAGGATTGTTATACAAGTCGCTGGCAGCATATAATAATACTCTGCTTTTCAGAGCCAAAGCTGCACCTTTTGTTGCGCGCCCTAAATCTCCGGGATCTGCATACACGGCAGGTAAGTTTTCTGCAGCGATTTCGCATTCTTTATCAATAAACTTAATGCACTCATCTAAAGATTTGCGGCCGAGTTTTGAATAGTCTGGGTTCATGCCCTGTACTTCTGTCATTAGAGGTACGCCTCCATAGCGTTTTACTAATTCAAAATAAAAGAAAGCGCGTAAAAATCTGGCTTCAAATTCCCAGCGTTTCATATTTTCAACGTATAATTTGTACTGTTGTTGAACTGACTCAGATTGGTCATACTTCAGATAGTCGAGATCTACTTGGTCTTTTTTCTGTAAGAAGTCATTTACTAAGTTTATTGCTTTGAAACAATTTCCCCAAGCTCCGTCCGGATTGTCGTTTGCATTCCAGTTGCCGGTATTGTACTTTTGTATGGTTGACGTTTCCAATGTATGCTCAGCTTCATCACATGCCGATGCCATCATGGCATTGTCTATATAATATAGACCGTTAGGCATATAGGCGTATATATTGTTTAGCAATGCACCGGTATTGTTATAGTCCCTAAGTATCTGTTCTTCGCTTTGATTTAGGTCTACTTCAGGGTCGAGCTTATCATTACAAGCAGTCAACATGCATATCGAAAATACGGTTGTTGCTATATATTTCCATCTATTTTTCATAAGTATATCCATTTTTAGTCAATATTAAAATTGGAGATTTAAGCCTAAACTAAAAGTGCGAATAGCTGGGTGTCCATATAATGTCTCCGGGTCGACTTGTCCCTCCATGTGATCCAATGAGAATAAATTGGTCGCATTGGCAAAAACTCTTAGTTTTTCGAGTTTTATTTTATTTGTCAATCTTTCTGGTAACGTATATCCGAATTCCAGGTTTCTTAGTTTTAAGAAATTTCCATTTTTTTGCCAGAAGGTAGAATATTGATAGTTGTTCTGGTTTCCGTCAGTGGACAAACGAGGGTAAGTTGCTGTTTCAGCTGTTTCTGGTGTCCAACGTTTTAGTGCAACTTCTGATATTTTTCCTGAGTTCTGGAATGCCTGGAAGCGTTTTCCTTCCCAATATACGGTGCGATTAGCAACACCGTGAAACATTATGTCAAGATCGAACCCTTTGTAATTGAAACCACCGTGGAGGCCGAATGACCATTCGGGAGATTGAGTGTATCCGAATGCCTTTTTATCGTTGTTATCGATAATTCCATCACCATTTTGGTCTTTATATTTGATATCTCCGGGGACGACTTCATCGAATACTTGTTTAGGAGACCTATCTATATCGGCTTGATCTTTAAAGAAACCGATAGCTTCGAAAGCAAATGGTTGATTGATACGGTGCCCGGTGGAGTATAAATAGTCATATACTTGAGGAGCTTCGGCATTATATGTTACTTCGTTACGGGTAAAGGAAATATTGGCTCCAATAAAATAATTTACACCTTTTTTACTTGTTGTATTATAACGTAAAGCTGTTTCGAAACCTGTGTTGCGAACTTTCCCGACGTTCATATCCGGTAAGTTTATACCTAAAAAATCCGGTACGGTACTATAGGGCTTGGAAAGAATGTCATATCTGTTGCGAATATAGTAATCGACGGAGATATCTAAACCTTTGAATAATGTTGCATCAAGCCCAATGTTGGTTTGTTTTTCTTTTTCCCATGTTACATCAGGGTTTGCCAAAGACCCCATTTCGTATCTGTCGACGCTGCTATTACTGGAGCCTAAATAATAGGAGCCTTTCCATACGTAATATTGGTTAAACATAAATTGTTGACCTCCGATGCTGTGATTCCCAGTAAGACCATAAGATGCCCGTAGTTTTAGATAGTCGATTATATCGTTATTTTCTAAAAATTTTTCATTGGAAATTACCCATGCCACAGAACCTGTCGGAAAAAATCCAAAACGATGTCCCCGCGGATAATTTTCAGTTCCATTGTACCCGAATGAGAATTCTGCGATATATCGCTTGTCATAACCATAAGTAGCACGACCAGCAATGCCTGCATTACGATATGGAAGAGAACCACTGGTAATGGTATAGTCATCATAATTACTCATAAACATGGCTTCGACAGAATGTCTTCCGAATGTTCGTTTGTAATCTAATGAAGCTTGTACAACTAAGTTTCTCCAAAGAGTGAATGCACTTTCGTTTCCGGTAAGAGATGTATTTTCTCCGAATTTGGTATATAAAAATTCTCCGGCATTATCGCGTTCTATCAAAAAACGCTCGTAATCTCTGGATTTTATTGAATTGGAAACGAAATAAGTATTGAATCCTACTCCAGCGGAGATGCTTAAACCTGGGGTAATCCAGTCAAGTTTTTCTGTCAAACGGGCTTGGGCTTGTGCGGAGCGACCATTAGCGGTGTTTGAGCCGGCTTGTGCGATTTCTCCTAATGGACTTTTAAAAGTGGATGTTCCACCCAACATTCCGGGACTGACATATATCGGGAATGCGTTGGGAGCAATAGTGTTCATGAGCTCAAATACGTTATAGGTGTTAGCATCCACTCCGGAATTAGTTTTATCTTCTACAGTAGCACCCATGGATACATGAGCAGATAAATTTTTAGAGATATTCAAATCGATATTCGTTCGAAAATTGAATCTAGAATAGGTAGAGTTTTTGGAGTTGTCAGAAAGGCTCTCAACTCGCTTGTACAGCCCGTTTTGTGTTACTGCATTGAACATCACATAGTATGCTATACGGTCATTTCCTCCTCTGGCTGAAAAATTGTAATTTGCTACGGGTGCAGCTTTACGTAATAGTTCGTCATACCAATTTACATTGGGATGTAATAAGGGATCGGAGCCATTGCGATAAGCTTCTAAATCTGCGGCTGAATACATCGGTGATTTTCCTTCATTGGCTAATGCTTCATTGTAGAGGGTAGCATAGTCGTATGAATCTAAAAAGTTGGGCAAGCGAACTGCTTGTTGGAATCCGTATTCAGCACCGACTGAAACTTTTAATGGAGAATTGAACCCTCTTTTAGTTTTTACGACTAAAACACCATTTGCTGCCCGGTTTCCATATAATGCTGTCGCTGCTGCATCTTTTAATAAAGAAACCGATTCAATTTCTTCGGGAACCAGCTGTTCAAAAAATAAATTAGTGGAAGGCATTCCGTCAATAACGTACATGAGTCCATATCCGGAACCATAGGTTGCCAACCCTCGTCCTGATAAAGTGGGTGAGTTGGCTCCAGCTTCTCCACTTCCTTGTTCAACGGTCAAACCCGAAATTTTTCCATATAAGGTATTGGCAATGTTAGAGACGAAGCCTTTTCTTAGTTCTTCACCAGATACGGTAGAGATTGCGCCTGTATGTAATCCTGCAGACTCGATACCAAGAGCTACTTTTGCCGAATCTGCATCAATAGCAGTACGGGCTTGTATTGTCCCGAAGATGCTTGATATGGCACATGTTATCAAAAGGCTCCTACCGATTGATTTATATTTTATTCGTTTTTCCATATTAGCTTGATTAACGATGTGATATAACTATTAATAACCCGGATTTTGGATTAAGTATCCTTTGTTGATCTCTCCAGTGGGGAATGGATGCAGATACATGCGTTTCATGAAAGTACGAGTCTCAAAAACATATGGCTCATAACTGTATTCATTGCCCGTATCTTTATAGATTTTGATACCTTTCATGGCCCCTTGCATAATTCCTTCTTGGTCAGCTATTAACCAGCGACGGACATCCCAGAATCGGTGTTCATCAAAAGCCAGTTCAAGAGCTCGCTCGTTTCTTATCAATTCCATGAAGTCAGAATATATACCGCTTCCTGATGTTATTTTAGGTTGTCCCGAACGATCACGTATAATATTTATAGCATCTCTTGCTGTCATTCCGAAACTTTGAGGATCATCCGGACCATAAGCTTCGGTCATGGCTTCAGCGAAATTGAGATAAATTTCGTTGAGTTGGAATAATGTTGAGTTTGGCTGGTAAGACCATACTTGTTGACTAATTTCTCTTGGGTATAATTTGTGTAACCAAAAACCTCCAAAACATGAGGTTGTGTGTTTACCTCCTTCAAATAGTTCGACAGTCTGACAGTCAACATTCCAATATCCTAAATTCCCAACAACGGTTTGGTTGAAGCGACGATCCAAATTGGCCATTTTGGCTTGCAGTCCTGTTCCTCCACTCCAGTCGACCTTTCTTCCTTGGCGGTCTTCATATTTGCTGACGAAGTTTAGAGTGGGAGTTACTCCACTGTATCCCGAATTTCCAGCAGCTATCGTAGGAGGAGCGATACTGCTCCATGGCCAAGTCCAACGTCCTCGTTTGCCGTTTGATTTTTCAGCAAAAATGATTTCGGCATTGTCATAATGTTCCCAGGAATATCGATAATTTTCATCAACACCTTGGTCGGTAATTAAATGGTAACCTGCCTCTTTTGCCCATTCTAATACATCGTAAGCTGCTTGGGCCGCTTCTTGCCAACGTTCGATTTTGTAATTTCCAAAACATATCAGGTTATTATTAGCCCCTAAACTCATAAATGGAGTTGAGGTGTTAAACATTTTGCTGGCAGCGTATAACATGGTTTTTGATTTTAAAGCCAATGCTGCACCTTTATGAGCTCGGCCTCTCAAAGCTCCAGCCTGGTCTGACTGTAAGTCTGGAATAGCTTCTTTCAGGTCTTTCATGATAAAATTATATGTCTCTTCTAATGTACTACGAGGTATTTTAAGATCCTCATCTAATTTTATACTATGGTCGATGACGGGTACACCTCCATATCGTTTCATCATTTCAAAGTAATTCAGTGCTCGTAAAAATTTTACTTCGGCTTTGATTTGTTTGGCATAGTCTGGAGACATATCCGGTACTTCATCTACTCTTTCGAGCATTACTGCAATATAACGGATAGCTTTCCACCGGTATACCCAACGAGCATCTTCAGTATTATCGGCCGTAATAGAACCTGTATTCCATTTTTGAGGAGGATACCAGTCGGCGCATTGTTCTGCTTCATCACAGCATGCACCACCTATATGACCTTCTGGGTTGACAAAAATATTAGGAATACCATCATCATTATAATAAGGCAAATTAGAATGCATGCCATACTGATATATTGTATTCAAGAATAGTTCAGTTTGAGCTGCCGATGAGAAGATTGTGTCTTCAGTGACATCTATCCCCGGAGCTTTTTCTAAAAAACTGCTGTCTTCACATGACCAGATTGAAATCAGCAAGGTCAAAAGCATTAAATAAAATATCTTTTTCATGTTTGTTACTCTTAGAAGTTAATATTTACTCCGAAATTGAATACCCGTGTCAAAGGATAGGGTTCGTTATTTGCTCCTAAATTTGCAACCTCAGGGTCTTCACCGGGTAACATATCACACCAGGTTAATAAATTACTGCCGTTTGCATATAAGCGTAAAGAACTTACACCGATACGGTCGAAAAATTTATTGCGAAAAGTGTAGCCGATTTCTACATTTTTTAATCGTAAATAAGATGCATCTTCCAACCAGAATGTAGAAGTATAATAATTGTGGTCATTATAAGTTGATACGTGTGGGTATCGGATTTTTAAACCTTGTTCGTACCGTTCTTGTGACCAGCTTTCCAATAGATGCTCGCCCGCACCGGTATTGTTATAGAATCCGGTTTGTGTACGACGGGAAGGCATATTAGATACATGAGCAGCTCCTTGAAATAATACAGAAAAGTCAAATCCTTTGTATTCCCCGGTCAAAGAGAAGCCATAAGTAATTTCAGGGAATGTAGAATAACCGATGGGAACTTGGTCGTCCCAATCTATTTTTCCATCTCCGTTAACATCACGATATTTTACATCTCCCGGTTGTATTTTATTAGTTGTAAAAGTGTATACAGGGCGGTTGATATCGTTTACTTCTTCCCATGTATTATACAGACCTTCAGCTATTAATCCGAAAAATTGGCCATAACGTCTTCCCGTAGAGTACCGATAAGAGTATTTTTGGTATACTTCGTCCATATAGTCGATTGTATTATGCGCATATGAGAAGTTTCCTCTGATACCGAGTTTGAAGTCTCCGAAAGTATCCATATAAGAAAGTTCTCCTTCAAAACCTCCATTGGTCATTTTCCCTAAATTGTAAGCTGGCATATTGGCACCTGTTATGTCGGGAACAGTACCTCGGTTACATAAAATATTGTCTCTTTTTTCACGGAAGAAATCAAAGGTTAAGCCTATCTTGTCTTTATAGAATTTCAAGTCGGCACCGATATTCATCTTACGAGCCCTTTCCCAAGTCAAATCAGGATTTCCTAATTTCCCTTCGATTGCTCCGTTATAAGTTTTTTCTGAAATACCGAATTCTCCAAAGTGATATACATCATTGACATAGGTATAAGATGTAGGGCGGTATAAGAATCGGTCTCCTCCAATCTTATCATTACCTACTTCCCCGTATGTCCCTCGTATTTTTATAAATGAAACGTAGTCATTCCTTGGGAAAAAAGGTTCTTCACTTAAGACCCATCCTAATGAATAAGCAGGAAATACGCCAAAACGATGGCCTTCAGCAAAATTTTCAGTACCATTATAGCCGATATTGAATTCGGCCAAATAACGGCTGTCATAGTTATAAGTTATACGACCGACAATGCCTTGATATCCATTTGGAACTAAATATGCAAGATTAGGATCTATATATTTACTTTGATTATATAACACTAAGGCTGTTACATGATGAGCTCCGAAACTACGGTCATAGGAAGCTCCCGCTTCGAGATAAATACGTCGGTTTTTGGATACAGTGTCTCCAAAACGCATAGGGGTAGATGAGGATAATGGTACTAAAATATATCCTCCTTCTGTTGTAGGACGTGCATCATATGTCTGACCGTATGCATCATATTTTTTTACATCTGTAATGTAATTTTTGTAAGATATTGCTCCCCGAACAGAAAGTCCTTTTAGGAGCCAATCCATTTTGTAATTTAGACGTATTGACCCGTTTAATGTATTGCTGTAGTCACTATGCCACCCCTTATCGAATGCAGTAAATGGATTATCTCCTCGTTTTGTCGTAGTTTGCGCTGTTGTAATTTTTCCATCTACTATACCCGGTGAAGCATTGGATGGGATAGAAGAAATCCATTCCATAAAGCCTTGAGTAGACCAATTTATGCCTCGGTTATTGTCTATCTGCGTAGAGAAATCAAAGCTCAATAGAAGATCTTTTGTTACGTCGATATCGAAGTTTGAACGTATATTATATCGACGATATTTTAATTGATAATCATATCCCGGATCATAATTAGCGGTATTGAACATCCCGTTTTGTAAAAATTGACCCATGGAGAAGAAATATCGTACTCGGTCTGTACCTCCACTGATAGAAATATTACTTTGTTGCTGTAAAGAAGATTTTTTTAATGTTTCATCGAACCAGTCGACATCAGGGTAGAAGATAGGATCGCTATGGTCTTTGAACTTCATAAGTTCCTCGTCTGTATATGGAAGGTCATAGCTGCCTGTACGATAAAAGTCATAACCTGCTGCCATATTTCGATTGTATGCAAAATCATACGCATTCATACTTTTCCTTAGGAATGGAAAATCGGTGACAGCAACACTTGATGTTACGCTGATTTTGGGCCTGCCTTTTTCTCCACGCTTAGTAGTAATTAATATGACACCATTTGCACCTCGTACTCCGTATACAGCTGTTGCGGAGGCATCCTTAAGGATTGAGATAGATTCGATTTCGTTAGGGTCTATAGTATTGAAATTAGGAGTTTCGATACCATCAACCATCACGAGAGGGTCTTGTAAGCCCTCACCTTCTGCAAATGTCCCGATACCTCGAATGCGTAATGTCGATTGGTCTTTTCCAGGTTCTCCGCTTCTTTGTACAGCAAATAAGCCTGGCATGCGGCCTACTAAAGAATTACTAATATTAGCTTGTGGCGATTGCACTAATTCCTTTGTTGATATCATGGAAATAGCGCCTGTTACAGTTTCTTTTTTCTGAGTACTGTATCCGACAACAACTACGTCATCTAAATCTGTAGTTGTTTCTTGTAGAGTAATGGAAAATGTATTTTTTCCATCTAATTTCAGAGTTTGTGATACAAACCCTACACATGAGACCATCACTGTTTTAGTCCCTTCAGGTACTTTTAGTGTAAATTTCCCATTGTAATCGGCAATGGTTCCTATCGCTGACTTGGGTATTGCTACAGAAGCTCCTACCAAAGGCTCTCCACTTGAGTCTTTAATAGTTCCGGTTACTATGATTTCAGCCTTCTGTACTACGGCCTCAGATTTATCCTCTTTTCCAATGACTGCATTTATTTGTGGTGTTCCCACGAATAGAAGGCAAATGCTAAGATAAAGGACTTTGTGATTGAGTTTTTCAGGTTTACTTTTTTTTCTCATACGTCTGCATCGTTTTAATTTAGACGGTTAATAATAAAAGGTCATGATTTGTGTTTTTTATATGGTTATGTTTTCATATGTTATTTTAATTCTTAAATTTAAAATATATGCAAATATATGTGAGAACAATTAATTTTTTTTTAATAGGTGCTTAAAGGTGGATTAAAAACCCCTTAAAAATGTATTAATGTATATATAATTCATTTATTATCAGTAATATAAATATATATACGTTTTTTATTAGGAAGAATAATTTTAGTGTTTATAAGAAGAAATTAGCAATGAAAATCATAAACAAGAACTACTAAAAATTCTTGCTTATGATACTTTAATATATGATATGCTTATTTTTTAATCGTTATTCTTGGAAGAAATAATATCTTCATAGCTGAAGTCTGGCTGAGCATCTAATAAAGACATATATTGAGCACAAAATTTGTCATAGCATTGTCTTGATAGAACTTTGTGTCCCAGCTGATATAATAAGCGGCATTTTAGTTTTACAGCTTCTTCTTCAGTAGGATATAGTAATAAAACGACATCTGCTATTTGGAGTGAAAGCTTGGAGTCAGAACTGTATTCAGGAAGAGCTATTGCTGATAATAGAATGTCCGATACGCGAGAAACATATTCTGATTTGAACTCGTCAGCCCATTCAGCATTGACATTTGGCAATAACATGCCTTTAGAGGATAGAGCGATAATTGTTTCTATTGTCTCTCGGTTATAATTGCTATTTCGTTTTTGGTATTTTTTTAGTTGTTTCCATATTTCTATATAATCGCAGAAAACATCTTTCCCTAACTTGATATTCCAATAACTATTTTCATTGGTCAAAGTAATATCCCCTATATTATTTAACAAGAGACGTAAGCGTCTTATGTTTACACTTCTGTTATTTGATGCGGATTTTTTATCCATTCCTGACCAAAAAGCTTCGTCTAACATTAGTGAACTGACTCCTCGTCCGTCATTTTTTACTGAATGTAAGAGAATAAATAGGAATAGTTGGCGCAGGACGGAAGAGAAGCCTCCTGTGACATCTATACCCTGTCGATCGAATACTTGAAATCCTCCGAGTAAATTGATAGTAGATGTTACTGGGATAGGAGAGGGTTCGTTAGGTATAGGATTGACTTTAGTATTGGCCGAAGTAATAATTTCGGGAGATATTATTTGAGAATGTTTTTTTTGTTTTTTTGACCAAATCCAATAACTGATTAAGATAAGGCAGATTATACCTATCCCTCCAAAGATAAGTTTAGCCCGGGGCTGAGGGGATGTTTTCTCCGCTTGCAAAACATCTTTGGACTGTAATACGGGATAGGCCATAGAATAAATAGATACAAAGTATCCATTTTGGTTGGGTGCTTGTTGTAAAATTATGGCATAAAGATTATTGCTTTCTTTATCTAAGAAAAGGTCGCAATATGATTCACTATCGAAAAAATGGTATAATATCGTGTCTCCTAAAATTGTTGTTCGTGATGATTCCCAGTCAAGAGATATGAGATACAATAATGAATTGTAACGGTCATTGTTGTATGCTAATGTATATACTGTATGCTCGTTTTTATCAATTAATAGTGAATTGCCCATAGCGATGGGGTCTCCGGCAATTGAAAAATTGGTAACTTTTTCGCATTGAGCGTTTGGATAATCGATTTTGTAGAGGTCATACAAATTTTGGGGAAGCTCTTCCTGCTTTCCGGAAGGGGAACCATAGCCTCCCATTACCATCAGGATGCTGTCTTCATAAAGCCCCGCTGCACTTAGATAACGTGGCATTATCTGAGTTTTCAAATCTGTGGTCTTCCATGCACCGTCAAATAAGTCCCGGACAATTAAATTTGCCTTGTATTGATGCATGCCATATCCACCGAATAAAACCAGTTTATGATTTTTGTAATCTATAAAATGGTTGTGTTGTTGTATAGGTGGTAAAATTTCAGTTCCAGAACCCGACCAACTTTGGGTTTGGAAATTGTAAATATTGAGATCTGGGAATTGTGTACTATATGAAATCAGACAGTTTCTTTCTTTATCATATAACAAGGCGCTTCCTCCTCCACATCGAAAAGGTGCACCTTTATTTGTCTTTACTCGGGATACTATATCTGTAGTAACAGAATAAGTTATTAGAGAATCTGCCGTTGCAATAAAAATACGTCCTGAATCGCTATCATAAGCAATTTGTGGATTAGTTTCTTTGAAATGCATGGATATTACGGGTTTCCATGAAATGTGTCTATCAATTTCCCATTCTCCGTTTTTTACTAATGCAATACAGCCGTCTATTTCGTCTAAAACTGATGATTCGAGATGCTTTGCAAATTTCCAATGTCGTAAGGTTTTTCCTTTTTCATCACATACTTTTAAGTCTCGGATTGACATAGGGGGTACATCCGTTGTATAAAAATTACCATGATGATTTTTGCCTAAATGCAATTGAGCATTTTTTAGGTTAGGAATTGAAAATGGTATTTTTGAAGTGGTTTCGTTAAAAGAGCATTCGATATCCGATATGTTGAAACGAATTTTTACAGGAAACCAATGTTTTTCGTCGTAATTGTTGTCTAAATGAAACTCTTTATTGCAATAAATATGCCGGGTACTGGCCACTACGAAGTTTACTTTTAATAAAGAAGTATTGGCAATAAAGTCTAAACTTAATGTATCATTACAGATAAGCCTGAAGATATATCCGTAGGTTCCTTCTGGTTTTTTGTCTAAACGGAGGTCAAATTCAATGGTACTTCCTGGTTTTAAAAACAGGTTACAATTACTTAAATCAACACCGGTTCTTTGGTCTTGATTGACAGAATGAGAGCGGAACGTAAGTCCGTAACGCATATTATTATCAGCAGATTCACTCTTTGTATTGAAAAAAGAATTGATAATTATGAGTAACAGAAGAATTCGTCTGTAAAGCATATTAAAAGTATTTGTCTGAAAAAGATAATTCAACAATATGTCTTTTGTCTTTTTCCAAGTTTTAATGAATGTACTATATCGAACTGGATCGAATCTATAATAATAGTTTGTAGACTAATAATATAGTAAAGTTCTGCAATATGTGTAAATTCTGTATGTATTGTTCTAATTTAACTAAAACTGTTATTAAAAATCACTAATCTAAGAATCTTTTGTATTTTCATAGTTGACAATCAGTAAAATACAAAATTGTCTTAAGACTTGTCAAGAAACAAAAATATAAAAATTTTCTGTATTACCGATATATTTTTTAAAGATTTCAAAAAAACAAATGATACGTAACTATATAAAGCTATCAGTAAAATTTTTACCGAATAAGAGAGAAATATTTTAAAGCTTTGGCAATACCTTCATTGTCTACGGTGTCAGTAATATATGAGGCCGCTTGCTTTACTTCATCGGAAGCATTACCCATAGCAACACCTATATGGGTATATTTCAGCATGGGAATATCGTTACCTCCATCTCCAAAAGAGATGGTCTCTTCTAAATTTATCTGATAATATTCCAATATATGTTTTATACCGGTACTTTTGTCAATGCCTTTTACATTGACATCTGCAAAATGGGGATTCCATCGGCTGGCTTCACAATGGGTAGAAACAGTCTTTTGAAGTTCTTCTTCTTTTTGTTTGTCAACATATATGTTTATTTGTAAGATGTCTTTTTGAGCAATATCTTCTAAGGGTTTAATTTGAGGTACGGGAACATTTATTAATTTGCAAAGGTCGATGACTTGTTGATTGATAAAGTTTATTGCAGTATTGTCTTGTGTCGTAAACTGGCAAGGGAAATGTTCGGTCTCTTTTTGGTAACGGATGATTGTATTGATATCTTCTTTAGGAATAGAGGTTTTGTATATTACTTTTTTGTCAGAAGATATGCAGAATGCTCCATTTAATGTGATGATACCATCTATAATGATGTCCTTGGGTAAGGAAATCAAGGATAGAGGCCTTCCTGTGGCAATAAATATTTTTGTTCCTTGTTGCCTTAATTTTTTTATTGCATTTATGGTAGAATCAGGTATTAAGTGAGTGTTGAAACTGATTAGAGTTCCATCTATGTCGAAAAAAGCAGCCTTTATCATAACTTATTTTATTTATTTGTAAAAATAATAAATATTTCACTTTTTAGGGAACTATAGAACCATACCAATAACGGAATTCTTTTTCTATTCCGTTTTCGTCCTTTATTTTGTAATTCTGAATTTTTGCTCTATCTAATGAAAATTTGATAGGAGATTTGAATATTTTTCCATCATAACAGAATGTATGATATTCTCCGTTTTCGCCACAAATGTCAATGTCCTTGGGAAAACTATTGAGTAAATCCATGTTGATTTCTTGGCCGATATATTCTTCCCCTAATTTTTCGGCATCGGTGGTAATAATAATGGTTTTTAACCCTGAGGATAAAAAATCTTTCATAATATTTTGTGAAGATTGTCCCCATAATGGTTCTACGACTTTGATATTGAACGGTTTTAGTTGTTTCTCCCGATAGGCTCGTACGTCTTCGAGGAAAATATCTCCGAAGACAAAGTAATTGACACCGAGGGATTTAAAATAAAGTACAGCTTCTGCCATATTTGTTTCGTAGTCGTTGATATCACCTTTAGGAGGGAGGTTTACAATATAGATGGGCAGTCCAATACTCTTTGCTTGAGCTTTGAGAAGAGAGACAGGGATTCTATGCATCGATGAGTATTGAGTTTCTTTATTTACGATCGTGAGTAAAGAAATTATTTCATAATTCTTATCTTGTAATATTTTGTATAAGGCAAGTGCCGAATCTTTCCCTCCGCTCCAATTGAATACAGCTTTTTTTCGATAAAGATTTGTCATCTTAATTTTTTGATTTTATTGTTGGTAAGAAATGCGCTGACTAAGGTATAATATTCTGGGAGAATATTGTTTTTGCTCCACAATAGTTCAATGCCTAATAAATCGGATGTAGTGTGTTCTATATCAAATCCCAGAGCCTCCAGAGAAGGTCTTATTTTTTGAGGATATATGCAAGGAAGATTTTTATTTCTTTTGCATTTCGAGGGGGTGCAAAAATGACATGTCCCGGCAAAACAAGCTCGGCTTTCCGGATATTTGTTTTCTAAAGTAAGAAGGAGGGGATCGAGCTGGCCTCTGACTTTAGCTAATAAATCCTGTTCGTATAAGATGAGTTCTTCTTTAGTAGCAAAAGAACGCTCAAATTGGGAAGGAAAGATTTGAGTACCTATAATCCAAATTGAGGTATATTTTAGTAAGTAAGCTTTTGTTTCGAAATCGAACGGAGGACAGCTCCAACAGGAGTTATACATTTTGCACTCTTTGCAGAATTGTATAAATTTTTGAGGATTATGATAACGTTCTATGTATAGGTCTGTATTTATACAGACAGATTTTTCTTTTATGGTATACATATCGGTTTTTGTATTGTAATTACATACTGTCATTTCTTTTTGACAAGGGTTTCTTTTTGATTGTACTTTTTCTCAAAAGTACTTCCGATATGGCATTTTACCAAGAGAAGCAGTTATTATTTTATTTGGATAGATAAGAAATAAGACAGGAATAGAATAAGAAAATAACAAAAGCGGGGAGAGCTTTCCAACCTTCCCCGCTTCAGTACCCTTAACCGTTCTGTTCTCGAACCAATTCTTGCATGATTTGAACTTGATTTGGGAATTAAGAGAATGGATACCTCATCCATAACATAATATTATAAAATGCCAGTTAAAACAAAATTTTGAATGTATTGAACTTCTGATTTCTTATATTTGCAACACGATGTTTTACCATATAAGATTATAAGAATAATAAAATAAAAAACAAGATGCCCAAATATTCAAATTCAAGCATAACAGCTAAAATCGGAATAAATTACATTAGAACTATAGTTGAAGAATCTGGGTCTTTATTCCATAAAATTGAACAAGAAAATGATTTAGGGATAGACGGAATTATTGAATTTATCCAAGATGGTACTCCTACAAATAAAAGCATAGCTATACAAATAAAATCAGGAGATTCCTACTTTAACAGTAGGAATCAAGAACTTTCTATTCCAATAGATAGCCATTATAATTATTGGCTAAATTATCCATTACCAGTTTTCGGAATTGTATATATTCCTAACTTAAAGAATGCTTTTTGGGTTAATATCAAAACATACATAGAAACTATATGTAATTCTTCACTCATAAAATTTCCAGTGACTCGAATAAATCAATTTAATACAATAGATTTCAAACGATTATTTCAACCTTTAATATTAGACACAATACCATTAGTTTCTTTCAACGAAGCCTTATCATATTTCAATTCAGACGATATTTCTGAATTTAATTTGGGAATGACTATTATGTTTGAAAAATATATAAATGAAGAAAAGACTTGGAATACATTTTTAGACTATATACAAGAAAAGGAGGCACACGAAATTCCTCATAAACTAATTTATTACTTGGCACACATCCCTTGGCATCCAGATATATGGTATTCTGGTAATAATATTTCCAATAACATCAAAGTCCTAGTTTTAAATAAGATATATAACTATAACAAAGCAACCGTAATTAAATTATTATCTATTATTGGCGACAATATGATATGTCGAGGAAGTATTGGGCAATCGATTGAAGCCATTCTATCAAAAGTCAAAAACATAAATTCATATTTAGCAGATATTATTACTGAAGATAGTACCTCAGCCGATATCATCAAAAACGCGAGTATTATTCTAGCTTATTACATAGGAAAAAAAAATCTCCCACTTCTTAAAAAAGCTTATGAAAAAAAACATGATTTATTGTCATTGATAGATTACATCAACAAATATGAGAGTATAAATCCATATTCATAAACAATATAGAATAAATTCGAATTATCTTGAACAAGATTCATGTGCTATATAGCTAATAAAGAAAAGTCGGACTGCCCCAGAAAAGTTAACTGGTTAAAATCGAATTTGACAGAAAAACATATCGAACCAATTCTTACAATAAAGTTCTTGATTTAATCTATCTGCAAGCCAACAAGTTACGAGGAGTAGAAAAGAAAAGCGGAGAGAGTTTTTCAACTTTCTCCGCTTCAGTACCCAGAGCCGGGATCGAACCGGCATGGATGTTACTCCACTGGTGTTTGAGACCAGCGCGTCTACCAATTCCGCCATCTGGGCGTAAAGACGGTGCAAAAGTAGTGAATCTTTTGAATTATCCAAAGGAAATATTGTTTTTTTTGAATAAATTGGGGAAAAAGATATGAAGATGGTTTTTATATGAGTTGTCGAACATAAAGTTTTTGACAAAAAAATATTTTTTTAAATACTATCCTCAAAATATTAGCTATCTTAGCCGAGCAGTAATACTTAAATAAAGTGGCTTTGCTCCACTTTACTTTAGAATATAATATCAGACTCATGAAAGATAGGTATTGTGTTATTATGTGCGGGGGTATTGGAAGCCGTTTTTGGCCGTTTAGCCGCACTTACCGACCGAAACAATTTCTTGATTTTTTTGGTACGGGTCGTTCATTATTACAATCGACATATGACCGTTTTAGCCGGATTATTTCTCCGGAAAATATTTTTATTTCTACCAATGAGATGTATGTCGATTTGGTTAAAGAGCAACTTCCTGAAGTTGCTGATGAGCGTATTTTGGCTGAGCCTCAACGGCGTAATACAGCACCTTGTATTGCATGGGCGGCATATCATATACAGGCACTGAATCCGAATGCCAATATTGTGGTTACTCCGGCTGATCATCTTATTTTGAAAGAGGATTCTTTTGCCGAGTGCATTGATAAAGGCATGAAATTCGTGGAGAAATATCCGGCGTTGTTGACGTTGGGTGTAAAACCTAATCGACCTGAAACTGGATATGGCTATATTCAGATAGAGGATGATAATAATGAAGATATAAAGACTGTAAAGACTTTTACTGAAAAGCCGAATATAGAGTTGGCCCGAGTATTTGTTGAGAGTGGAGAGTTTTTCTGGAATTCAGGCATATTTATCTGGAATGTGCAGACTGTAATTAAAGCGATGCAGCGTCATTTGCCGGAAATTGTGAATAGATGTGAAGCCAATAAAGAGGTCTTTAATACTCCTAAAGAAAAGGAATTTGTCAATGAAAATTATATGGCATGTCCTAATATTTCTATCGATTTTGGTTTGATGGAAAAGGCCTCTAATGTGTTTGTGCTCTGCGCGGAGTTTGGATGGGCCGATTTGGGAACGTGGGGATCTGTGTATGAGTTCTCGGCGAAAGACCGTAATGGAAATGTCGGAGCTAAGGGCAAGCAGTTGAGATATGATTGCAATAATAATGTAATAGCTGTCCCTGAAAATAAATTGGTTGTGCTACAAGGATTGAATGATTGTATCGTTGTAGAGTCAGATAATGTATTATTAATTTGTCAAAAAAAAGAAGAACAGCGTATACGTAAATTTATAACGGATGCCAAAGTCAATTTTGGCGACGATTTTATTTGATGTTTTTGGGGATGTTCTAATTTTCATTCAGGACATATATGCTTTTTGCGCCTATACGGGCTTCGAGCCATTTTTGGAATTGTTTTTCTTCTTCTTGATTTAAAGGGTGAGAATATCGGGTGATGGCTGTGGTCACTGTATCGAGTCTTGACGAATCGATATCGCTGAATATCATTTGTGAGATAGCTATTTCTTTTACTTTGGGAAATAATACTTTTAGCTCGGGAGCTATGGCTATGCCGATTGAATCGTATTGACGACAATGTTCGACAACTGCTAAAAGTGAATCTATGCAACGGTTTTGTCTTTCTATTTTTTGTTGGTTATCTTTATAAATGTCTTGGAACATCATGCTGTTCAAGCTGTTTATGTCTATGTTGTTTTGTCCGTATCCTTGAGAAATGAGCAAACGTGTACCGCCAAGTCCGTATTGAGGTAGGCGAGATTCTATCATAGCAATAGAGTCTTGGGGTACTTCTTTGCCGATAAGACTTACTTTGATGGTTCGTTGTCCGTTTATGATATTGGCTGATTTGTCTAATATCTGTGTCTCTGGAAAATTGAGTTGAGTGTTTACGAATTGGTAAGCGGCTGCTTCAAAATAGTTTTGCCGTATCATATTGTAGGTCAGTATTATGCTTGGAGCTATGGTGAGTGTAAGTATAGTGTATACTATACGCTGTACTGTTTTTTCTCGTTTAGGGTCGACAAATTGTTTTTTTGAGAAATGCATGAGTTTTACTCCCAGTGTAGTTGCAAAGGCGATAAAAACGGAGTTAATAAAGAATAGGTAAAATGCACCAAAAAAGTAGTGAGGATTACCGTTTGCCAACCCAAAACCTGCGGTACAAAGAGGAGGCATCAGTGCAGTAGCAATAGCAACACCAGGTAATACATTCCCTTTTTGTTTTGAGGACATGGCTACAATACCAGCTCCTCCACCAAAAAATGCGATAAGTACATCATAGATTGTCGGAGCGGTACGGGCCAACAGTTCAGAACGGGCTTCATTTAAAGGGGAAATAAGGAAATAAAGAGTTGAAGTCAACACACTGAATATGGTTGCTACTCCCAGATTATAAAAAGAACGTTTAATAAGCTCGAAGTCATTGATACCAAGGCCCAATCCTATTCCCATAATAGGGCCCATCAATGGAGATATAAGCATGGCCCCTATAATGACGGCAGTAGAATTTGTGTTCAGCCCTAATGATGCCATAAAAATGGCAAAAATCAATATCCATATATTAGAACCTTTAAATTCTATCCCTTCCCGTATTGCTTGTACGGTAGTTTGTTCATTTTCCCGGTCTTGTTTTTGATCGAGATAGCGTTTTAAAGATTGCTTTACGGCATTTAATGCATTATTGAAAGTCATAATATTATCTTTTTATCCATCGATTTATGATTGGAATCTCTTTTAATGGTAAATCTCTGTGTATAAAACAGATAATAAAAGTAGCTAATAAAATGGTCCTGAACAATAATCTCAATATTAAATTATCAATAGTTACTGTATTGTTTATTAAATATAATATTCCGGCCAGAGCAGTATACAAAGCTATTGACTTTAAATCGTAATTTATCGGATAATTGTGCTGGCCGATAAAATAAGAAGCCAGCATCATGCAGAGATAACAGACAAAGGCTGCCCACGCGCATGCCATGTAACCGTATTGAGGTACAAATACTACATTTATAATTATGGTAATGATAAATCCGAAAAGAGAAAACCATGCTCCCCATTGGGTTTTATCTGTCAATTTATACCATAAAGACAAATTGAAGAATATGCCAAAAAATAATTGTCCCATCATAACAATTGGTACGACGTCTATTCCTACATAATATTGGGCAGGCATGAAGAATTGAACCAAATCAATATAGAACATTACTCCTAAAAAAATGAGTAGTCCGAAAATAATGAAATATTTCATGGCGTCAGCGTATGCTTGTTTATTGTCGCCTGTATTTTTTTCTTTATTTTTTGCAAAGATAAAAGGTTCGTATGCAAAGCGGAAAGCTTGCGTGAACATCAACATTACAATAGATATTTTATATACAGCTCCATAAATTCCGAGTTCAGACATGGGGTCGGGTCGGTTGGCTGCTAATATAGGGTATAACATTTTGTCGAATGTCTGATTCATTATTCCCGCAACTCCTAATATGAGAAGAGGAAACGAATAGCTCAGCATCTGTTTCCATATTTTTGTATCGAATCGGTAACGGACTCCGAATATTTCGGGTAAGAGGATGACGAGAATGATACCCGAACTGATGATATTAGATACCAGAATATAACCGACCATAAATGTAGGTTCGAAAAACCAAGAGACTGTTGCCGGATAGTGCTGATATAGCCATGGACAAAGTAAAATGAAAAATAGATTAAAAAATATGTTGATGAATATGGATAATAATTTGACTGTAGCGAAACGAATCGGCCTTTTCTGATATCTAAGGTAGGCAAAAGGCAGTGCTGTAAAAGCGTCTATGGCGATGATAAGAGCCATCATCCATATATAATCGGTATGTTCTGGATATCCTAGCCAACGCGAAATCGGTTGAAGGAATATGAGTATTAAGATGAAGAAAAGTGAGGAAGTGCAAGCCAGAGATATCAAGCCGGTAGTATAGACCTTGGTGGGGTCTTCGTATTTTTCGTCGTTGGCGAATCTGAAAAATCCGGTTTCCAATCCGTATGTTAGTATGATAAGTAATAGTGCCATATAAGCATACAGATTGGTAACAATACCATATTCTGCCGTAGTTTTGAGCACATTGATGTATAAAAATACAAAACACCAGTTTAAGAAGCGTCCGACGATACTACTCAACCCGTATATAGCCGTGTCTTTGGCTAAACTTTTCATTCCCGACATAAGCTTGATGTTCTTGAAAATGAATAAATCTGATTTTTATTAAAACAAAGATCCCTGATCTGAAAATCTGGTTCTATGAAGATGAGTATACGCTAAGTCTGTAACTTCTCGTCCGCGGGGAGTTCGTTTGATAAAGCCTTCTTTTATCAGGTAAGGTTCGTATACCTCTTCTACGGTTCCTGCATCTTCACCCAATGCCGTTGCTATTGTTGTGAGTCCTACAGGGCCTCCCTTAAATTTATCGATAATTGTTGTCAGTATTTTATTATCGATTTCATCCAATCCGTATTTATCGATATTTAAAGCTTCCAGGGCAAAACGGGCTATACTTATATCTATTTTGCCGGAGCCTTTTACTTGAGCAAAGTCTCTTACTCGGCGGAGTAGGGCATTTGCAATACGAGGCGTACCCCGGCTTCGCATCGATATCTCGATTGCAGCTTCCTGTGTACATGGAACTTGCATGATTGCTGCCGATCGTAAAATGATATGGGACAGAACTTGATGGTCGTAATATTCGAGGTGGCAATTGATACCAAATCTTGCACGTAGCGGGCTGGTCAACAATCCGCTACGGGTAGTTGCTCCGACCAAAGTAAAAGGATTCAATTCTATCTGGATAGAACGGGCACTGGGCCCTTTGTCTATCATTATATCTATCCTGTAATCCTCCATTGCAGAATACAAATACTCCTCTACAACTGGGCTTAATCGGTGTATTTCGTCGATGAATAATACATCATTAGGTTCCAGAGATGTCAATATCCCGGCAAGGTCTCCGGGTTTGTCTAATACCGGTCCGGATGTAATTTTGAATCCCACACCCAATTCATTGGCAACAATATTTGATAAAGTGGTTTTCCCAAGTCCGGGAGGTCCATGTAAGAGAACGTGGTCAAGAGCTTCTTTCCTCATTTTAGCAGCCATAACAAAAACTTTTAAGTTCTCGATTATTTTATCTTGTCCGCTAAAATCTTCGAAAGCTAAAGGACGTAAAGCCTTCTCAAATTCCCTTTCGGTATCTGATAAGTTTTGATCTCGTATGTCAAAATCATTTTCCATTGTTCGGATTTTCTCTTTCGGATGACAAACTTAACCAATAATTCTGGGAATATAAATGTTTCGACTTAAAAAAGTCCTTATTTATATTGTAATATTTAAAGATTATTTCCGTCTTATTCGTTTTTTCAGCTCCATTTTTTTTGCCCATTTCCGAAAAAATTCAGCTTGAAAATGTTGCGCAGCCTTTACTGATTTATCAATATCCCATCCCCGTTTTTTTGCATATTCTGTAACAATATAACGTATGACATTCGGATCCCAAGTCAGCCGTTCGAAATTTCGTAAGCATTGTTTCGGTGTTAATTTGCCAAAATGCATACGGTTAAGGTCTACCAAGCTGAATGAAATTTTATCTTGATCTATTTTGAATAGTATATTTCCTGGCGAATAATCGAGATGCAGTATACCTGCTTCGTGTAATTTTACTGTAAAGTCGGCAAAAGCATTTAAGATATTTTCTTGGCCGTGGATTCCGTCATTGAATTCTCTCATTAAGCGAGGATAATTTTCAGTTAATGAAATAAAGTATCCTTGGTAAAAAATATGGCCACGTTTCACTTCTATATAAGCAATTGGTTCAGGTGTTCTAATGCCGCATTTTAATAAATATAGTGCGTACTTATATGCTCTTTCGGCTTTACTTGGACGAAAAAATGTATATGCCAGTTGATTGATGCGTAAAGGAACTTTATATCGTTTGACGGTAAGGTCGATATCGTCGATAATGAATCTTTTTATGATATTTCGTGCACTATATATAGTTTCCCCACTGTTTTCGAATTCATATGGGAGATTTTCTATAAAGCTTCCCAATTTTTTATATTTAGGATTTATCACAATTTTCATGTGAAATAGGTTTTATTATAGTTATTTGTGTAAATTGTATGGGTGAATCTTGTCTTTTGCATGGTGAGAAAATAAAAGTTCTCTTACCGTCGCAAAAATACCTATTTTAGTTACATATGCAGGCTATTACTTTATTTTTTTGAGTTTATTAATAGTTTTATTTTTTCTATTATCATTTCGGGGGTGATTTCGTAAAGGCAAGCATAATCTTTTCTCCAGCAAGGTTTATTCCCAAATATGGAACATGGGCGGCATGGCAGCTCTATTTCTACCGTATTTGATTTGTCTTGTCTCCATCCCATAAACCCTGCATAAGGATGCGTGGCCCCCCAAATAGAAATTACAGGGGTATTTACCAATGAAGCCAGATGCATGTTTGCAGAGTCCATACTGAGCATAACGTCGAGTTGGCTCATAATAGAGAGTTCTGTCTCAAAACCCAAATTTTTCCCTGCGAATGATATAGTATTGCTATATTTATTTGCCCATTCGTTTATAATAGTCTCTTCGTGTCCTTTACTGCCGAAGAAGAATATTTGATATTTGTTTGAGGAGGATAGTTGGGAAACGACAATTTCCATCAATTCTATAGGATATATTTTACCTTTGTGCTTAGCAAAGGGAGCTATACCGATTAGGCTTTTGCTGTTATCTGATATATTTATGCCATTAGGTAATGGAGGTATGGCTGTATTTTGGAATAGGGAAATAAAAGTTTCGTTAAAAGAAAATCCTAATTTATTGAATACTTCTGTATATCGTACGAATGATGACTTTAATTGTTTTTTTTGCTTGTGTTCGCGGGTGGTAAGCTTTCTTTTTTCTTTACGACCTTTATTTATATGAGCAACTTTACATCCAGAAAGTGCAAATAAGAAGCGCAAGATTTTGGATCGTAACACATCGTGTAAATCGGCTATGATATTGAAAGAGCTGTTTCTCAATTCCCTGTATAATGTATAGAGCCCTTTAATACCGGAGTGTTTCCCTCGGATTTGTGCTGATATGATAACCAGATTAGCGGGTTTTTCAATAAACAGATTCGATGCATGAGGAGATGTAAGCATCGTAAATTCTATTTGAGGATATGCACGGCATACCGAATATACAATAGGTATACTCATGGCAACATCTCCTAAAGCAGATAGACGGATAATCAAGACTTTTTTTATCTTATTGATATCCAAAACTTAATTATTTTTTGTTTGCATATAACACCGGATTAAGGGCCGGATCATTGTACATTTTCATTTGTTTATAGACTTTCATGTATTTCCGTCCGGTTTCAATGTCGGCAAGCAATTGGTCGATGGCGGTTGTTAGGTCTATTCTTTGTTCAAGTAGTATCCTTAACTTTTCTCTGCATTTTTCGATATGTTCAGGAGACGCTTCTTTGCGTTCAACTTCTTGCTGCATATGGTATATCTTTAATGCAAGTATCGATAACCGGTCGAGTGCCCAAGCTGGGCTTTCTGTATTTATTGTGGCATCAGGGGCAGGGATTACGTTTTTATATTTGTCTAAGAAGTAGCTGTCTATAAGTTCGACTAAGTCTGTCCTGTCTTGATTAGATTTATCTATTCTTCGTTTTATTTTCAGAGCTTCGACCGGATCGATTTCGGGATTTCGTATGATATCTTCAAGATGCCATTGTACGGCATCGATCCAGTTTTTGAGAAACAAATAATATTCGATGCTTTTTTCTTCAAAAGGATTATTCATTTCTGCATTGACATCATCCATTGTATGGTAATATTGAGTCGCATTCCAAAAAATGCGGTTGCTTTTTTCGCTGAAATCCATTTTGTTTATTTTTTAATTCTTTGTTACAAACATAAGAATAGTTTTACAAAATACCAAAGAACATTTGATAATGAACTAAAAAAGAAATTATCTTTACAAAAGAAAAAATGTGAGATGAAAATAATTGTTGATAATAAAATACCATATATAAAAGGTATACTTGAGCCTTTTGCTGATGTGGAGTATTATGCTCCGGCCGATATAAACCGGGAGGTAGTTTGTGATGCCGATATTCTTATTATAAGGACACGGACTCGTTGCAATAGAGAATTATTGGAGGGTAGTAAGGTGCGTTATATTGGGACGGCAACTATCGGGTATGACCATATCGATACGGAGTGGTGCGGCAAAAATGGTATTGTATGGACGAATGCTCCGGGCTGTAATGCATCTTCAGTCGGGCAATATATTTTATCATCTTTGTTGTCATTGCAAGAACGAAAGGATTTTGTTCTGGAAGGTAAGGTTATCGGGATTGTAGGTGTCGGTAATGTGGGGCGTATTGTTGCCGATTATTGCCGAATGGTAGGAATGGAAGTTTTGTTGAATGACCCACCAAGAGCCCGCTTAGAGGATTCTACTTGTTTTGTCTCCCTTGATGAGGTTGCCAAGGAATGTGATATCATTACTTTCCATACTCCGTTGAATAAATCAGGTATGGATTGTACATATCATTTGGCAGGAGCGGATTTTTTTTCTCGGTTGAGAAAAAGACCTGTCATTATAAACTCTTCGCGAGGAGAAGTTGTAGATAATAGAGCTCTATATAACGCCTATCAAAGCGGCAACGTTTCGGAAATGATTTTAGATTGTTGGGAAAATGAGCCTGATGTAGATGATGTTTTGTTGTCTAATGTATTTATTGGGACTCCCCATATTGCAGGGTACTCGGCTGATGGAAAAGCGAATGCAACGAGACAGATAGTGCAGGCTATAAGTCGATGGATGGGTATATCTATAGATACGTCTTTGATACAGCCTCCGGCTCCGGTATTTCCGGATATAGACTTAAGCCTGTGTTCTGATAATATACTGGCTTCAGCAGTATTGGCTACTTATGACCCCAGAAACGATACTGCAGCTTTACGGGCAGCTCCTGGAACTTTTGAAAAATTGCGAGGAGAATATGGCTTACGGAGAGAGTTCAACGCCTATACGGTGCATCATGCAGTTTCACGAGATATAGAGTTACTTCAAAAATTAGGTTTCCAAGTTTCTTGAGGACAATAGCAAATCGATTGTTTGGGGATAGTATTTATATTCTAATTCATGTACTCGAGCAGCGACGGTCTCTGGAGTGTCATCCGGAAAGACAGGACAGGTATACTGTGATATACATTCGCCTTCATCATAATGTTCATTTATGTAATGTATGGTAATACCAGTCTGAGTTTCACCTGCATCTATGACTGCCCGGTGTACATTATTTCCATACATACCTTTACCGCCAAAACGAGGCAAAAGTGCAGGATGTATATTTATAATTGATTTAGGATAGCTTTCGATGATGTATAATGGTATTTGCAATAGAAATCCTGCTAATACGATAAAATCTATATGTTTGTTTTTAAGTATGGACAGAACATATTCGGATTTTTGGAAATCTTCCCGAGTAATGATTTGAGTTTCTATGTCGAATTTCTTCACTCGTTCCAGGACATAAGCATTGTGTTTGTTACAAATAAGCAGAGATACTTCAACGTTGGAGGAATTTGAAAAGTATCGAATTATATTTTCTGCATTGCTTCCAGAACCGGATGCGAATATGGCGATATGTTTTGTCATAAATAATAATCAGCTTGTTATTCGAAAAAACAAAATTACTAAAAAACTAAGAAAATCAGACATTTTTGAAATGTAATGTGTAAACAATAAAAATGAATATACATAAAGTTGTGCTGGGAAAGGGGCATTTTATTTGTAGTTGTCTTAATATAGTGGCTTCCAAAAGACTATATTCGAAAGAAAAAAGACGATGAAATACTAATTTGGATAGTGAAAATTGCACAAAATATGTATGTGTGTGCAATTTTAATGAAATAATACGGTAAATATTTTTTTTGTTTGGAGAAAATTGTATTTCTTTGCACTGCAAAAATAAGAAAGTAATTTATTAATTAACTAAAAACTGGAAGTTATGTCTGAAATTGCATCAAGAGTAAAAGCGATTATCGTTGATAAATTGGCCGTAGAAGAATCGGAAGTAACACCTGAAGCAAGCTTTACAAATGATTTGGGTGCTGATTCTCTTGACACCGTTGAATTGATCATGGATTTTGAAAAAGAATTCGGTGTTAGCATTCCCGATGATCAAACTGAAAAAATCCAAACTGTAGGAGATGCAATAGCTTATATTGAAGCTAATGTGAAGTAAATCCAACACTACTCTATTTGTATGGAATTGAAAAGAGTTGTAGTAACAGGTCTGGGAGCAATTACCCCATTAGGACATAATGTTGCCGATACATGGGCAGCAGTGGTTGATGGAGTAAGTGGTGCCGGGCCTATTACTCGTTTTGATGCTTCGTTATTCAAGACGCAATTTGCATGCGAAGTGAAAGACTTCGATCCCAGTCTTTATTTTGACCGGAAAGAGGCTCGTAAATATGATCGTTACGCACAATATGCAGTAATTGCTGCAAAAGAAGGTGTCGAAGATTCTGGCCTCGATTTGGAAAAGGTTAATAAAAATCGGGTAGGAGTTATTTTTGCTGCAGGCATTGGGGGTATTCGTACCTTCGAAGAAGAAGTAGGCGGTTTTTATTTGAATGAAGATAAAGGTCCCCGATTCAATCCGTTTTTCATACCGAAGATGATTGCAGATATTGCTGCTGGTCATATTTCTATGATGTATGGTTTTCATGGGCCCAATTATGCTACAGTTTCAGCTTGTGCTTCTTCGACTAACGCATTGATTGATGCATTTAATAATATTCGTTTAGGTAAGGCCGATGTGATTGTAACCGGTGGTGCTGAGGCTGCTATTACTGTAGCCGGTATCGGTGGATTCAATGCAATGCATGCTATCTCTACGCGGAACGATGATCCCAAAGGGGCTTCGCGTCCATTCAGTGCAAGTCGTGATGGTTTCGTGATGGGAGAAGGTGGTGTATGCCTTGTTTTGGAAGAATTGGAACATGCATTAGCTCGTGGAGCTAAAATATATGCAGAAGTTGCTGGCGGGGGTATGTCGGCAGATGCTTATCATCTTACAGCTACACATCCTGAAGGTTTAGGTGCGACATTGGTTATGGAAAATGCTTTGGCCGATGCAGAAATGAAACCGGAAGAAGTCGATTATATCAATGTACATGGAACGTCTACTCCTGTGGGTGACATTTCTGAAGTAAAGGCTATCAAGAAAGTCTTTGGACAACATGCATATGACTTGAATATTAGCTCGACAAAGTCAATGACCGGACATTTATTGGGAGCTGCAGGAGCTATAGAAGCAATGATTTGCGTGAAATCTGTAGAAAATGATATTGTCCCTCCGACGATTAATTTTACTGAAGGAGATGAGGATCCGGAAATTGATTATAAGCTCAATTTTACATTTAATAAAGCTCAAAAGCGTACTGTAAATGTGGCGTTGTCGAATACATTTGGTTTCGGTGGTCATAATGCAAGTATAATAGTAAAAAAATTTGTGAAGTAACGTGCTTAAAAAGATGTATAATAAAATAAGGCTCTTTAGGCTTCGGCGTAAAGAGCCTTATTCTCTATATTATCAGATTTTGGGATTTTATCCCCATGATCCGGGAATATATGAGCAGGCATGTTTGCACCGCTCTTCTTCAGTGAGAACAGAAAAGGGTCATTGGATTAATAATGAACGGCTTGAGTTTTTAGGCGATGCAGTTTTAGATGCTATTGTCGCAGATATTGTATTTAATGAATTTGAGTCGAAGAAAGAGGGTTTTTTGACGAATACCCGGTCAAAAATTGTACAAAGGGATACCTTGAATAAAATTGCTCTTAAAATAGGTTTGGATAAATTGATTGTATCATCTACTCGGACGAGTTCTCATAATAACTATATCTATGGTAATGCGTTTGAAGCATTTATTGGAGCTATTTATATTGATAGGGGATATGATGTTTGCAAAAAATTTGTGCAAGAGCGTATCATAAAACCTTATATCGATTTATCATTGATTGCAAAAAAGGAAGTAAATTTTAAATCTAAATTGATAGAATGGAGTCAAAAGAATAAAGTTGATGTAGAGTTTGCTTTAGTCGAATCTTTTACTGACCATGAAAATAATCCGGTATTTCAATTTCAAGCCCTTTTAGCCGGTATTTCTGGAGGTGTAGGTATTGGTTACTCCAAGAAAGAGTCTCAGCAAAATGCTGCTCAGATGGCTTTGAAGAAAATCAAAACGGATAAATCATTTTTAGAGTCTGTTCTTGAATCTCAAATATTAAGACGCAGTAAAGTTGATACCGAGGAAATCTCTGATGCTAATGAAAATTCGGATTTAAATGAATTGTCACACGGTGATGAGCTTGAGGAACGGGAATATCATGCAGAGATTATAACAGAGCAAAATTGATTTTGTTAAAAGGTATTTTGCATTCATAAAAACATGGAGCTTGAATAAGTTGGGTTTTGATGAAAAATCTTCTTTTATTTGGTTGATTAGAAATAATAATCTTGGATTTTATATAAAGAATATACCAAGTTGGATAAAATATATAGTGACCGGATTATTTTCCTTTGCAAATAAGTAGAAAGGAATATTTTTTGAGTATTTTTGTTATTGCTAAAATTGGGTACCATGGATGTTCGATTATAATAGGGGATATATGAATAAATTTCGAGTTACATTATTAATTTCAACATATAATTGGCCAGAAGCATTATCATTAAGTATAAGGAGTGCATTGAGTCAGACTGTTTTGCCAGATGAGATTGTTGTTGCGGATGATGGTTCTACGGAGAAAACCTTAGAAGTAATAGAGCAGCTCCGAAGCGAATCATCAATTCCTATTCGTCATGTCTGGCATACGGATGAAGGTTTCAGAAAAACGATAATTCTCAATAATGCTATTCGTGAAACAGATGGTGATTATATCATCCAGATAGACGGGGATATTATTTTGCATCCTAAATTTATTGAAGATCATTTATCAGAGGCCCGGAAAAATACTTTTCTGAGAGGAGGAAGGGCAATTTTATCTCCTGAACAGACAGAAAGGACAATTGTCTCGTCTGAAATAGATGCACATATATTATCGAAAGAGTTAAAAAACAGATTAAACTCTGTGCGAAATCCATTTCTTTCTCTTTTCCTGACAAGGATGTCTGCTGATATTGCTCATGTAAAAGGCTGTAATATTTCTTATTGGAAGAATGACTTTGTAAAGGTTAATGGCTATAATAATATGCTGTTGGGATGGGGGCATGAGGATATCGAATTGGCAGCACGTTTTTACCTTTCTGGTGTAAAGATGAAAAAAATAAAAATGAAGGGTATTGCATTTCATTTGTATCATAATATAAATTCTCGGGAACAAGAATTACGCAATTATGATGTGTATCAAAAAGTCCTTGAGAAGAAAATTACATATTGTGAAGATGGATATGCACAAGGAGAGCAATATCCGTATAAGGTTTTATGATGGAGGAGATACCAGCTTTGGATAATAATAAAAAGCAGATGCAGGGACTTCAATTAAGTGTAATAGTTCCGGCTTATAATGTGTCTGAATATTTAAAAAAGTGTGTCGAATCTCTATTGAACCAGGATTTATCGAAATATGAATATGAGATTATAGTAATTAATGATGGCTCTACCGATGATACAGAAAAAGTAGCACTTGAATTATCCCGGAAATATTCCCAAATACATGTATATACTAAGAAAAATGAGGGATTGAGTCTGACTCGTAATTATGGTATAGAAAGAGCTGTTGGCAGATATATTATGTTTGTAGACGCAGATGATTATGTCTTAGAGAACTGCTATGGACATATATGTAGTGAAATGGATGCTAATCATCTGGATATATTGGCTTTGAATTATAATTACGTGGATGACTATGGCAAGGGGTGTCGAAATCCTTATTTTCGGAGAATGGCAAAAAATAAATCGGCTGTTTTGTCTGGTAGAGATTATATATTGACAAATTTCTTTGCTCCGATGGTTTGGGCTAACGTTTATCGAAAGGACTGGTTGATTTCTAATGATTTGTATATGTTGCCTATTGGTCATGAAGATGAAGAATTCACTCCTCGGGCAATTTATCTGTCCCGTCGGATAAAATTTATTCCGTTGGCTTTTTATCAGTATGTACAACATAAAAACTCTTATATGGGCAGGTACCGGGAAAGCAATTTTTTTGATATGATAAAGGCAATGGAAAGCCTGAATAAATTTAAAAAAAGCATACATATCTCGTCCGATAAGAAAATAAAGGATTTTTTTGATAATCGTATAGGTAAGATGTGTCTTATGATTTTTAAGCGCAGTATACGTGAGGGATATCCGATACAGAAAAAATTGCTGGATGCGATGCAAGGTGCCGGATTGTTGCCTTTGCGGATGAAACCTCTATCTTTTTATTCTTGTTTTTTTAATTGGAATCCTATGCTCTTTGCCCGGTATTATTCTTTGTTGAAAAAGCGAAGATGTAGAATATAGATTTATGAGAATGTTTAGTTGATGAGGTCTTATTTATGTTTGCTGATAAGTTTCTGTATACGGTAGCAAATACGGAGAAAGATAGGACGGGTTTTGTATCTTTGGTTAAATTCCTCCAATAGTTTGGCCTTAATGTCGGGAGTTGAGAATTTATTGTATTTTTTGATTTTTCTGTATAAGGCGCCTTTTGCTGCATTTTGTATAAAAGCTGATAAGTGGAAAGATTTAGATATATGTTCTATCACAATAAATCCCTCTTTAAATTGTAGACCGTTAGCTTCTGCTTTAGGGGAGACTTTTATATTGTGTTGTCTGAAATAGTTTAGTTTATTGTAGACAATGATAACATGACCTTTTTGGATAAGTTCAGACCAGAAATACCAGTCGCCACAATAGTGCAGTTGCTTATATGTATTGTCAATTTCAGATAAGGCAGAGCGCCTGAACAACACAGCACTGGCATTGTATATCGTGTTGAACCATAGTAATTGGTGCGTTATGAAATGTTTGTTTTCAATGTAACTGAAATTTTTTGTTGCCTCGCTTTTCGTCCATCTGTCCCAATTTCTGGAATCTATATTTCCAGAAGCATCTATCAGAAAGGAGCCGGTAAAACACAAGCTGGCGTCGGGAAATTGATTTAAATAATTGACTGTTATATTTAGAAAATCAGGATGAGCAACATCATCGCTTTCTGCAATCCATATATATTTCCCTTTAGCAAGAGAGAATCCCTTTTCCCATTGGAGAAAAGTGCTTCCACTATTTTGTTTATTCACAATAAAGTGGGATATTTTGGGGTGCTTGGCCCATTTGTTCAGGATACTTATACTTTGGTCTGTGGAACAGTCGTCGAGAAGTATAATCTCGAAATCCTGGAATGATTGTCCTGCAATCGACCTGATACGTTCATCCAGATAAGGTGCATGGTTATAGTTGGGAATGATGACTGAGACGAGAGGTGGTGTCATGATAGTTGTTTTTTGTAACGTAAAAATTTAAACCATAAAGTTAATGTTCCCCATCTGAGTGGATATTTACGTGTATGTTTTAAGAGAAAGGGCTTTATTGTCTGAGAGTTAAGTTTATTGCGAATGAGCATTTTTACTAATTTTCGAGAAGTTCTTCTCTCATCTGCCAAAATATCCTTTTTAGAAGGGGTTGATATATAGAGAGGTAGGCTTTTCTCCCATTTTTTATGGAAAATGATAGAATTATTGAGCCAATCGTTTGTAAAATTGCCGTCTGAGAAATGTATGACTTTTATTGGAAAACACACTTTGTTGGTGTATCTCTGGGCAATTTGCATACTGAAATCCAAATCATAGAGATGGAATCCGGTAAATGTCTTTTCATCAAAAGGCATTTTTTCCCATACACTACGACGAACGAACATGCAGAAACCGTCTAATACAATGACTTCTGGGAAATCTTTTTTTGTCGGATTGAAATAATGAGGCCTGGGGCTTGTTTCTTGAGGAGATTGTTGTATAAAGTTGAAACGGTCATATTGAGCAGATGAATGCCATCCCGAGATTGTAAGGGATTTGTGTGATGCTCCTGCAAATCCGATTACGCCACAATCCGGTTTACTCAGTTCTGAAATGATGATTTTCCCCCAGTCATATGTTTGAAAAGAAATATCTTCGTGAGCAAAGCAAAGGAAATCATATTTTGCTTGTCGGGCACACTCGTTGTATACTTTGCAAAGACCATATTGATGGACTCTATTATCAAAAGCAATGAGCTCGAAAGGTATCCCAATAGTATCCTCAATATTTTTTTTGAAAGCTTTTAATTGCTCTGGCTTTATAGAACATGTAATTATTGAAAGCATTATGTTTTATCTACTTTTTGCAAAAGTAGTAATTATATATTTTACTTTGATAGGAATATCACCGATTTAAAAAGAAAGATAGAGGGTTAGTTAATGTTTGTCTATTATATCAGGGATAAAACTATTGGCTACGAAGTAGATATTGAAATATGGCGGCAACATTATGTCTATTATGCAGGAGACACATTCTGAATGAGGTGTAACCGTATTTTCCTAATAATAGGTTACGGAAACAATCTACTTTACGTATGCCATGTATGTTATTGAACAATCGGTATATATTATTCTGGTCTTTGTCAGTAAGATATTTAAAGTCAGAAGCTGTTTCTGTATATGATTTTATGAGCGTTTTGTGTATACGATGCGATTCTACTCCACTTTGAATGCCGAATGATATAAGTTGTAGCCTTGCAGCCAATCTATCGAAAATTATTTTTGAAGAGGGTGTATGGTTTAAAGTGGAGCCTTCTCTGAATCTGTATTTATATTCTCCTTGGTTTGATAAATATATTTTATGAGCTTGTTTAAATAAGGCTGGTTGTGTGTACATGTCCTCATATAGTTGGCCAACTGGGAACTGGACCGTATTGAATAATGATTTTCGGTATATTTTGTCACAAGGGGAACCCGATATACGCTCTGTAATCAATAATTGGGCAATTTCTTGTGGGTTATCGACAATTTCGTCTTTATTTTTTTTGTAGCTAATTTCATGATCTGATGTCCAAAAATAAAGGATTGGATATTGCAGGATGTCAATGCTGGGATTTTCTGTAAGAATTGACATATTTTTGAGCAAGGTATTTTTCTCGATGGTATCGTCACTATCTATAAATGTAATGTATTGCCCATTTGCATTTTTTATTCCAATATTGCGGGCATCGCTTTGACCTCCGTTTTCTTTTTCTATTAATTTGATTTTTCCTAAATTGGAATAGGCATGTAAGAGTTGAGTGGTTTGGTCTGTACTTCCATCATCTACAACGATGATTTCCTTGTTTGGATAAGTATCAGACAAAATTGAATCAATACAGGCATTAATGTATGTTTCTACGTTATATGCCGGAACTATGATTGACAGTAACGGCATATCTTTTGATTTGCTTATGACTCTATTAGTTGTATCCATTGAGAAACAATTACGTCTTCATTGAATCGGCCGGAACTAAATCTTGCTCTCTGGGAGAGTGTCTCTAATAGTTCCTGATTTTTTATTAATGTAGCTAATTCATTGGCAAAGATATTCATTTTATATGGAGGAACGCATATTCCGCTATTTCCTTTTTCGAGAATATAACTGATTCCAGAACTACATTCGAAAGCAATAGGTATGGTTCCGAAAGTTTGAGCTTCGATAAGGGACATGGGCAGGCCTTCTGTTTGGGATGTCAAGCATACTATGCGTGCCGATTTATAGAATGGCTCTGGATTTTGATATCCGAGGAATGCTATATTGTTTAGTTTTAGCGATTGTGCTAAAGTTTCCAGCTTATTTCTATCCTCTCCATCTCCTAATATTTTCAGAGACCAGTCGGGGCATTGAGGTTCTACGAGTTTCCATATTTTTAGAAGTCGGTCTACCCTTTTATCTGAGTTGCTAAGCCGTCCGACATAAAGGATTTCATTTTTCTTTTCGGACACATTTGGCCTTTGTCCATATATCGAAGGATTAGGGATAGCTCTTAGCTTTTTTTGTATATCCGGTATATGATATTTTAGAGCGTATTCATCAATGTAGAAATCCTGTAATACGATAATATAATTACTGATTTGATATAGTTTTTTTTGATTTGATAAAGCCTTTTTTCGGGCAGTTTTGCACATGGCATTTTGGCCATAATGATTTAACCAAAGTTTCAAATATTTAGAGAATCCCGATTTTTTCCGAATTATCTGCTCTCGCTTAAATTGTTTGGCAAGAACAATTTCGTTCATAGGTTGGCCATGTAAGACGGAGATTATTTTTATATTGTCAGATAATTTCTTGTCGAAAAAAAGTTGTGTAATATTTTCATTACAACCTTGGTTGATTATAACATCAACTTTTTTTTCGGAAAGATATTGATTGAATAGGACATTTTTTTCTAAAGCAGAAATATTTTCTGGAATGACTGTTATAGAGATGTCATTTTTTAGGCCGGGTTGTTTGTCTAAAGAGGTTCCAGTAGATAAAATGGAAATGTTATATTTTTCTGATAATCGATTTGCTAATTGGGTTGTGACTGTTTCTATACCTCCGATATTTGGAAATTTATTTAATACAAAGAGAATATTTTTCATAAANTTAGTATTAAAGCTGGTAAATACAAACTATAAATTTGCTGATACTTTTCATTATATTTTTGATATTTGCCAATCTTCTTTGGATATATCCAGTCCAAGAAAGATGTTATTTATCCGATGCTGCCAATTTCCGAGACTGGTAGGGTACTGTCTGTATTGCCTGTATTGGAATACGATCATTTGCTGTGGCAAAGCATTTGTTGTATACTCGGTTCATATCGTCGGCAAGGACGTCTTCTCTGAATCTTTGCAAGTATTTGTTTCCTTCTGTTATCATTTCTTCTCGAAGTTCTTTGTCAGATAATACCCGAAGTATGGCATCTGTCATTCCTTTGACATCATCTGGGTCGACATAGATGGAATGAGCACCTCCCGCTTCTTCCAAGCATGATCCGGTAGCAGCAATGACAGGAAGCTGGGAATGCATTGCTTCGATAATGGGAATTCCGAAACCCTCGAAACGTGATGGGTATACAAACATAAGAGCCTGTTGATAAACCGCTGGAAGGTCAGAGTGGGGAAGATTATGGATGAGATGTAAACGGTCATTTAGGCCATTTTCATTTGCATATTCCATTAAGCTATCCACATACGGCGTTTTCTTCCCGACAGCAACTAAATGGATATCTGCGGGAATGTCTTTTAATGCCTCTAATGCTAACATTAAATTTTTTCGGGTTTCTATACTCCCGACATTCAATATGTATTTTTCCGGTAACTGGTAAATTTCCTTTACTTGCTTTTTCTTCTGTTCGCTTACGATTTCGGAATATTGAGGATCACAACCTTGGTATACTACATCTATTTTTTCGGCAGGAATCTGGTAAAAATTCATGATATCCCGTTTTGTGCATTCGCTGATAGCCACAATGCGATCGGCTACATGACAGGCATATTTGAACTTAAAATTGTAAATCTTTCTGTCGATAGGTTTATAGTATTCGGGATATCTCAAAAATATAAGGTCATGAATGGTAACGACACTTTTAATTCCCGTTTTATGAATACCAATTGGTAATTCGTTACTTAAGCCGTGATATAATTGAACCCCTTTTTTCAAAAGGTCTTTTTTGATAAAAAATGAACGCCAAAGAGACGAGAATCTCTTCATCGTGGTCGTTTGTGGAAGTTCTGAATGCACATTGACATGTGTCAGCAATTTATCATAAGAACTATTTTTTTTCTTTTTGGGAATAAATAACCGGTAATTATGTCCCTCATGATAAGTAGCCAGAATGTCTACCATAAAGCGACTGTAATTTCCCAGTCCTGTATGGTTGGCAACAGCCCGTTTTGCATCCAAACCTATAATCATTTCTTTGCGATTTATACGTTTTTTCCGTTTTAGTTTTTTGTCGATTCTATTTTTCATAAAAATCTTCTACTAATAAGATGCAAATTATAATGGCTTTGCTGCATTGCGTTCAAATAAATAACAAATTTGATGAAAAAAGTTCCTAAGCTGTCTATTTCCGACCGAAATCTGCAGGGATTTCTCCCCAATCTTTAGTTTCCCATTTTAGTAATTGTGTTGTGTACGAGTTATTTGCTAACCACTTTTCGGCTCGTTTGATTAAGTCGAATATTTGTGTATTTCTTTGGGTTGGAACTAATTTTGTTTTGCATTTTTTATGGTGTACCCATAATAAAGCATTGCGACTGTCCGAATAGATGGGAATATTGCTGTTCTGTTGTTTCAAATAGGCTAAGCCATGCACTATAGCTAAAAATTCTCCTATGTTATTGGTCCCTTCGGGCATGGGGCCGACTCTGAATAATTCTTGTCCTGTGCGTACGTAGACACCTCGATATTCCATATCTCCGGGATTTCCGCTGCATGCTGCATCTACAGCCAAACTATCGACAATCCATTGCGGAGCCATGGGTGTTTGGGTTTGTCTGGGTTTTGCCAGTTCAGGATGTGCAATCGCTTCTGCGACTCGATTAAGAATAAATAGGTGCTCTTCCGGATTTCCTCGGAATGCACGTATGGCGGCTTCTTTGGAGTCGAAGCTTTTGTATTTTGCACCTTTAAAGTTTTCGACTTGCAATCGGCATTCTTCCCAGGATTCATAAATTCCTGGGGCGAAACCTTCCCAGACTACATAGTATTTGAATTTTCCCATTTTGCAGATGACTATTTTGCCAGCTAAAATACAAAAATAGGCATTTTTATTCATCGAAGAGATAAAATACTGTATTTTTGCCAAAATGATTGATACAAACAATTGGATATGAAACAAATATTTCTTGTCGGATATATGGGTGCCGGGAAAACGACATTGGGAAAATTGCTGGCGGATAAATTGAACCTTGAATTTATTGATTTGGATCATTATATAGAAAACCGTTATCATAAAACAGTAGGCTCTATTTTTGCTGAAAAAGGAGAAGGAGAATTTCGCTTGATCGAGAGTAATATGTTGCATGAAGTGGGGGAGTTTGAGAATGTCCTGATTGCTACGGGAGGAGGGACCCCATGTTTTCATGATAATATGGAATATATGAATAAACAAGGAATAACAGTTTATTTGAAAACTACGCCTGAGGTGCTACATCGGAGATTGAGGATAGCAAAAGGAAAGAGACCTTTATTAAGAGGAAAGAGCGATCAGGAGCTTATGAATTTTATTTGTATGAACTTGGAGCGTCGTTCTCCGATGTATGAGAAGTCTGTTTTGGTCTTTAATGCAGATAAGCTCGATACGTATGAGGAATTAGAGCATTCGGTAAATTTACTGGCTGAGCTCGTGTTGGAACGTTTGGGCACAGATTATAGATAATTTGCGAAATATGTTTATTTTTCATTCTCTTTTATAAGATTTTACAGGTTGTTTTTTGTAACTTCGTTTTCCACTATTATTTGAATGCATATGAAAGACCGTTTTTTGCATATAACCCGTGAGGGATTGTGTCCTCAAGAGCATTTATGTGCTGTTTCTCAGCAAAATCATGCTCTTTGTATCGGTTTGCCTAAAGAGTCTTGTGAAAAGGAAAAAAGATTTGTTCTGACACCGGAAGCTGTTGCGTTATTGGTCAACGCAGGCCATCGTGTAATTATGGAGGCATCGGCAGGCATCGGGATAAATTATTCAGACTTGTTATATGCAGAGGCGGGTGCAGAGGTGACTGAGCAGCGTGCGGAAGTCTTTTTGGCTGATATAGTACTCAAAGTATCTCCATTAACAGCTGAGGAAGCTGGTATGTTGAAACCTGGTAGTACTATAATATCATTGTTACAACCACAGTATCAAAATACAGAAGTTTTACAACTGCTAATGCAGAAACGTGCCATTGCAATAGCGTTTGATAAAATAAAAAATGATACGGGAGAGTGTTCTTTTGCCGATTGTCTGGATGAAGTTGACGGCCGGGCTGCAGTGATTGTAGCTGCTGGATTACTGACCAATCTTTATGGCGGTAAAGGTATATTGATGGGAGGAATTCCGGGAGTTTTTCCTGCTGAAGTAGTTGTCATCGGAGCCGGTTTAAGTGGACGTGCTGCGATTTGTGCAGCGAGAGGGTTGGGCGCCTTGGTAAAATTATTTGATGAAAATATTTCTCGATTGCGTATGGCATTAGACACGTGTGGACAACCCTTATTTACATCCAATTTGCATCCGAATGTGTTGACAAATGCTTTTCGTAGTGCGGATGTTGTTATTGGAACATCCTGTGACATGACTCATCGATTGTCTGAGCAGTTAATACGCCAGATGAAAAAAGGAGCATTGCTGATAGATTTATGTATAGATAAGGGTGGTTGTTTTGAAACTTCTTTGTGTCCTAATAAACCGAAAGATTCTATATTTGAGAAGTATGGGGTTTTGCACTATTGTTTATCGAGCGTAGGATCTGCTGTAGCACGCACGGCATCAATGGCACTAAGTAATTTATTGGTCCCTATTCTTTTGGAAATTGGGGAGTGTCAGGGAGTGGAAAATATGATAAAACGCGAGCGAGGTTTCAGAGATGCAGTTTATCTATTCAATACAAAAATCGTAAACAGCGATATTGCCCATAGGTTTAATTTGCCTTATTGTGATATATCGCTGTTTATCAATATGTTTTAGATATTAAAAAGACCGTCCTTTGATTATATTGGATTGGCTGTAGGGGATTAGACTTCCTTCTAATGTGATACGGTTGCTGTTAAAGTTGGGGCTTATTGTAGCAGAAGCCTTGTTACTCCCTGCATATAGGGTAATGTTTACTAGAGCAGAAATGCCTGCTCCCATGATATTCATAGAGTAATAGGTTGTCCCTTTCTTGTCTTTTGTGATTTTTATGTTGGAAATTTGGCCTTCGACCGTTACGCCTCCCATACCATTAGGTCCACTTGCCGGAATATTGAAACTGGTCTGTACGACTCCAAAGTTTTTGTTGAGAGATATAAAATTACTTGTTGGATTTACATAAACACTTCTTCCTCTTTTGAAGATGACTCGGTCAGCTTCTAAAACGAAAGTACTGTCTTGTAATGAAATAAGTGCATTGTTATGGTATATTACATCTAACTTTTCTTTTTGTTCGTTTTTATTGTTTTGCTTATTCTGAGCCTGTATCGTTATCAGAGAGAGAAGAGCAAAAGTAATCGTCATAAATTTTTTCATAATCATTGAATTTTTTAAATTAATATTCTATTCATCAGCTCCTTTATATTTATATAACAGGTTTCTTACGATTTTGATTATTTGTAGATTCTTTTTTATGAAAAAACAAAATTCATGCCTACTTTTTGGGGAGAAAATAAGATAAAACTAAAATTTAGATAATTTAACCGGATTTCTAAAAATTGGCCAGAAGCAATAAAATTTAAAGAAGAATAGTTAGGATATTAATAAATATTTTGTTTCTTTGCATTTTGCGAGAAAAAAGATAGAAATTACCCGATTTTTTTTACAAATAGAATAAAAAATAATAGTTTTACTATTGATTATGCTTTGAAAAACTCTTTTTTCTTATTAATTGAAAGATTCAGAAACAAAATAATGGGATTATGTTAGAACAAACAAAGGTGAAAACATTAGATAAAGTAGCTGTTCGCTTTACCGGAGATTCTGGTGATGGAATGCAGCTGGCGGGAAATCTTTTTTCTAATGTTTCGGCAGCAATTGGGAATGAGATTTCCACGTTCCCTGATTATCCGGCAGAGATACGAGCTCCACAAGGTACTTTAGGGGGAGTATCCGGTTTTCAGGTACATATTGGTAAAGGTGTATATACTCCGGGTGACCAAGCTGATGTTTTGGTCGCGATGAATCCGGCGGCACTGAAAACGAATGTTGCATATATTAAGCCGAATGCTGTGATTATTTATGATACAGATTCTTTTACAGCCAATGATTTAGAGAAAGCGGCTTTCGTAACAGATGATCCATTTAATGAACTAGGGCTTACAGGTATGCAGTTAGTCCCAGTTGCAATAACCAGCATGGTAAAAGATTCTTTAGCTGGATCGGGATTGGACAATAAGGCGGTCTTGCGTTGTAAAAATATGTTTGCTTTAGGATTGGTATGTTGGCTTTTCGACCGCCCACTTGACCAAGCGACACATTTGTTAAAAAATAAATTTGCTAAAAAGCCATCGGTACTTGAAGCTAATATTAAGGTAATGACCGATGGATATAATTACGGAAATAATATACATGCAACGGTTTCGACATATCGTATTGAAACTGCAACAGCAAAAAAAGGTATCTATACCGATATAAATGGGAATACAGCTACGGCATTAGGATTGATTGCCGCTTCTGAAAAATCAGGTCTTCCTTTATTCTTGGGTAGTTATCCTATTACTCCGGCCAGTGATATTTTGCATGAACTGGCAAAAAGAAAAGATTTGGGTGTAAAAGTCGTTCAAGCAGAAGATGAAATTGCTGGGGTTTGTACCGCTATAGGAGCAAGTTTTGCCGGAAATTTGGCTGCGACATCTACATCCGGTCCAGGGTTGGCATTGAAAAGCGAAGCTATCGGTTTGGCTGTAATGGCAGAATTACCGTTAGTTATTATTGATGTCCAGCGAGGAGGGCCTTCTACGGGGCTTCCGACAAAAACAGAACAGACCGATTTGTTACAAGCGCTTTATGGCCGTAATGGAGAGTCTCCCATTGTCGTTGTGGCAGCGTCGACACCTGCTGATTGTTTTGATATGGCTTTTAATGCAGCAAAACTTGCCCTTGAACATATGACTCCGGTTATTTTACTGACAGATGGATTCATAGCAAATGGCTCGTCGGCATGGCGTATACCTGAGATGGAAGAATATCCTGAAATAGTTCCTCATTATGTGACTCCTGATTTGTTGGAAAAAAATTGGCGACCCTATCATCGGGATACAGAGACACAAGTTCGTTTTTGGGCTAAGCCCGGTATGGAGGGCTTTATGCATCGATTGGGCGGTCTGGAGAAGGATAGTATTACAGGTGCAATTTCTACAAATCCGGCCAACCATCAAAAGATGACAGATATCCGTCAGGCTAAAATTGATTATATTTCGAAGTGTATTCCGGCTCTTGAAGTTTTAGGAAATCCGGATGCAGATTTATTGGTTGTTGGTTGGGGTGGAACATACGGGCATTTATATTCAGCTGTTGAAAAGATGAATGCAGAGGGGAAAAAAGTTGCTATGGTCCATTTTAATTACATCAATCCGCTACCTGCAAATACGGCTGAAGTTATGAAAAAATACAGAAAAGTTGTGGTATGTGAACTGAATAATGGGCAGTTAGCTACTCATTTATGTTCTAAGATTCCGGGACTGAATGTTGAAAAATTCAATAAAGTGCAGGGGCAGCCTTTTATGGTAAGCGAGCTTGTCGAATGTTTTAATAAACTCATGGAGGAATAACAAATGGAAAATAATACCATATATACAGCAAAAGATTTTAAAAGCGATCAGTATGTTCGCTGGTGTCCCGGTTGTGGAGACCATGCTGTTGTGAATACTTTGCAAAAGGCTATGGCCGAATTGGGAATACCTCCTCATATGACTGCCGTAATATCCGGTATTGGGTGTTCTTCAAGGCTCCCTTATTACATGAATACATATGGTTTTCATACAATTCATGGCCGGGCATCTGCAATTGCTACAGGAGTTAAAGTTGCTAATCCTGAGCTGACGGTTTGGCAGATTACGGGAGATGGGGACTGCTTGGCTATCGGGGGAAATCATTTTATTCATGCTGTCCGTAGGAATGTCGATTTGAATATCATACTACTGAACAATAAGATTTATGGTCTTACGAAGGGGCAATATTCTCCTACGTCAGACCGGGGTGCCGTAACTAAGTCGTCTCCTTATGGGACTGTCGAAGATCCTTTTATTCCGGCAGAATTGGCATTCGGGGCTCGGGGTACTTTCTTTGCCCGTTCTATAGATGTGGATTTGTCTGTAGCAAAAGAAGTTATGGTAGAGGCGGCTCGACATAAAGGGGCGTCGGTGGTCGAGATATTACAGAACTGTGTGATTTTTAATGATAAGATTCATAGTTTTGTTGCAGATAAGGAGTTCCGGGCAGAACGTACTATCCATCTCAAACATGGAGAGAAAATGCTTTTTGGTAAAAATAACGAGAAAGGTTTGGTCTTAGATGGTCTGAAATTAAAAGTCGTTACTATCGGGGAAAATGGAGTTACACTGGACGATATCCTGACTCATGATGTTACAGACCAAGATGGGACATTACATCGTATGCTGGCTATGATGGATGGTCATGAATTACCATTGGCAGTCGGAGTAATACGTTCGGTGGAAGCTCCGGTCTATGACCAGGAAGTAAAAGCTCAAATTGAGTCGGTAAGAGCCCAGACAAATAGACGAACATTGAGAGATTATTTGCTTACGCGTGATACTTGGGAAGTGAAATAAAAGATTTCCATATTGTATAAAACCGGGATAAGATAGTTTCTATGTCCCGGTTTTGTTTTATGTATCTATTTGTAAAGGATAAAAGCTGTTATAAATTGAATTTTAGTCAGTGAGTATTCATGATTTTTTGTAACTTTATCACGATTTCAATAATAGAAAGAATGAAAAAATTCGATGTAAATGGTTGGGCGCGGAAGCCCAGTTATGAAATATTCAGAAATTATGCCGATCCCTCTTTTCATATTACGGCTAATGTTGATGTAACCCGTCTGTACAATGATTGTAAGATAAATGGAGATAGTTTCTTCTTGGCTTCTTTGTATTATATGACGAGAGTGGCGAACGAAATTCTTGAGTTTCGTTTGCGTATTATCGATGGAGAAGTTTGGGAAATAGACCATATGGATGCCGGTACTATCATATCGCATGGAGGAGGGATGATAACTTTTGCCAGTTTTGCGTATAAGGAAACTTATAAAGAATTTATGGAAGTCGCGACAAAACATTTACAAGAACATTTGCAACGAAAAGAACATGACGGTGACGCATTTCGGAAAGATGTGTTACAAAATTCTGTATTGCCATGGGTATCGTTTACTGCGGTAAAACATCCGCACAGGGATTTGTCCGATGCAGATATTCCCAAAGTCACGTGCGGAAAGTTGATAAAGAGGGAAGGAAAAGTATGGATGCCGGTAAATATAGAGGCTCACCATGGTTTGATGGATGGCTATCAGATGAGCCGTTATTTTCAGTTACTTGAAGAATATTGTGCTTAATATGTTAATAATTGGATTTTTATATGGGAAAAATTAAAAATATTGTATTTGATTTAGGCGGAGTTATTCTTGACCTTGACAGGGATAGAGCGGTGCGTCGTTTTGAACAAATAGGCCTATCTGATGCAGAAGAACTTATAGACCCGTATCATCAGAAAGGAATTTTTCTCGATTTGGAAGAAGGACGTATCGATCGGAACGAATTTTATCGTTTGTTACGGGAGCACATGAGAAAAGATGTCCCGGAAAAGGATATTGATTATGCTTGGATGGGTTTTGTCGTTGCGTTGCCCGAATATAAGCTTGATTATATATTAAAGTTACGGGAGAACTATAAAGTATATTTGTTGAGTAATACCAACCCTATTATTATGGGTTGGGCAAGGACTGGCGAATTTTCCTCTACGGGGAATCCCATAACACATTATTTCGATAAAATATACACATCTTATGAAATGGGAGTTTGTAAGCCTGCGGCCCGTATTTTTAATTTTATGATGAAGGATGCAGATATGAATCCTGAAGAGACCCTGTTTGTCGATGATGGCAAAAGCAATACTGATATGGCCTCTGGTATGGGGTTTGTGACTTATACGCCGGCAAATGGAGAAGATTGGAGGGAAGCATTGAATGAAATATTGAACAAAAGATGAAAATACACCATATTGGTCTTTGGGTTTCTGACTTAGAAGCATCAAGACGGTTTTATGAATATTATTTTGGCGGTAAGTGCGGTGAGCGATATGAAAATGTAACTAAAGGATTTGCTTCTTACATGCTTAGCTTTGAAGATGGGACGGCCCTTGAGATAATGACACGTATAGATGTTTCCTGCAAAGCACCCGATGGAGAGAGGCTAGGCTGGGCACATCTGGCTTTTACTCTTGGCTCTGAGCAGAGAGTAAATGAACTGGTAGAGGTGTTAAGGGCTGATGGTTATTGTGTGGTCGGTGAACCCCGTATAACGGGGGACGGATATTATGAAGCTGTAATTCTGGATAATGAGGGGAATCGGATTGAGATTGTGAAATAATAACTATTTTGAGAATTTTGTTTTTGTTATCTTGGATAAATTTTTATCCAAGATAACAAAAACTGTCTATGTTTTATTACTTTAAAGGAAGTTTTTTTATTGTTTAGAAATCTTCTCCTCGATGAAAGTGGCTGGATGCTGTATGTAGTATTTCTTTTATTTCTCGACGCCAGAAAGGCCAGTGGTGTTGCCCGTTCCGTAAACGGAAAATAGTCGGAATGTGAGTGTCATACATGGCTAAAGCTAATTGTAAATTATTCCTGTATAGGAAATCGTCATCGCCACAAGCTATATAATATTTTACTTTTTTCTTATCAGCTTTCGGATAGTTTTTCAGTATAGTATAGATGTCATTTTCTCTCCAAGTTGGTGTAAGTCGGCTTTCTTTTGTATTTCCTCCTCCAATGATATCTTTAAAACGACGTTTGTAATCTTCCTCTGAGAAATTAAGTATATCTTCGTCAGAAAAGACGGCAGCACTTATCGGGAAACATGCAACAAACATGTTCGGATGTTTTAATGCGTAAAGCAAAGATCCATATCCGCCCATCGACAGTCCTGCAATAGCTCGTTGTTCTTTCTGTGATATAGCCCGATAGGTAGTTTCAATATGAGGAATAAATTCTTCAAAAAACATTTTTTCCATTTGGGCTTTTCCTTTACAGTCATTTATGTACCAGCTTTGTTTTGCATCGGGCATTACAATAATCATTTCGTCGGCTTTGCCTGAATCGATGACTCGATCCGCAATAGCCTGTATTTGCCCTAAGAGGCTCCACGATGTGTGGTTGTCTCCTAAACCGTGTAACAAATATAGCACAGGGTAAGATTTTTCTGAGGTCTGATAGCTTTTGGGCAGATAGATAGAATATTTTACATCTTCTTTGAGGATGCTACTTTTCATTGATTTATTTTCGGAAAGGTAACTCTGCGCGCATGCCATTCCCGGTAAAAAGAAGATTAAGCACCAGATGGTGAGTACTCTTGATAAAATAATTTTTTTCATGTCGGTATGATTGTTGGGTTATTTGTTTTCATACAGTGCAAAATATTTCCATAAAGGAGCTGCATGTTGGGCTTGAAGTATAGCATCATTCATCATTAACTGTTTGACTTCTTCTGCTGATAAAAGAAAAACTTCAATGTCTTCAGTGGCTTCGAGCTGTTGACTTCCTATTTTTTCTACATTAGTGGCCAGGAAACAATAAGTCAGATTGGTATGGGTACCGGGATTGGGGGATATTTTCATAAGAAGCTCCCATTTGCCGTTTCCATATCCGGTTTCTTCCATTAATTCCCGCTGTGCCGATATTAGAGGAGAATCATCTTCTTTTTCGCATACACCGGCACAGAGCTCATATGAGACCACTCCAGCTCCATGCCGATATTGCCGTTCAAATATAAATTTACCTTCTTTAGTAATTGCTATGACATTTATCCAGTTAGGATATTCCATAACATAGTAAGGTGTTAATATATTACCGTTTGGGAGCTTGACACTCTCTTTCCTGACAGTGAACCACGGTTCATGAGAAATATAATCACTTGAAAGTACTTCCCATTTCATATTACGTTCTTTGTCCATATAAAGTTGGATTAAAAATGGTTGAGCTAAGATAGTTATCTTTGTTATAATTTTAATATAAAAACGGATTGTTCTTTAGAATTAGTATATCGTACATTTAATAATTTTTTATATTTGCATTCATGGCAAAAAGGATTTTCAAAAAATATTATATAAAAGCAATACGCCGGTTACGGCATCGCCGGGGATTTGGTGTGCACTCTCCATTCGCATTTAACTTGATAACAAAAGTGATTGAGGAGAATTTTATGTATTATAGTTATGCCGAGATAGAACAGATAAGGCGTGAGAAATTACAGGGGAAGCTCAATCGTAAATCTTTGAATCGACGAGCAGAAATATCTTTTAAAAAAGGGTCGTTGTTATTTCGTCTGGTGAATCGTTTTACACCATCATCCATTTTAGAAATAGGTACTGCATGGGGGATATCCACATTATATCTACATAATGGGCATAGTACTTCTCACTTGGTATGTATAGAGCCGGATAATGCTGTTGCGGAAATGGCAAAAAAAGTTGTTGGGGATAATAAAGAGTCAATTTCATTTTTGACAGATTCTTTATCTCATTCGCTGGATTTATATTTTATTTCTGGAACAGAGCTGAATTTTGTGTATGTCCACCAATTAAGTAATCCGGCAGATTATACCTGGCTTATTCCCTTGCTTATTGAACATTCTGGAGATAAAACCGTTTGGGTAATAAATGGTATTCGTTCCCATGAGAGGATAGCAGCAGCTTGGAGACTTTTGATTGCTGATAATAAGGTTCGTGTGACGATGGATTTGTATGATATCGGGCTTGCATTTAATAATCCTAAACTGAATAAGCAGGATTATGTAGTGGCTTTTTGATTTGTTTTATTGTTGACCGAAGTATAATACAATTATGGAAAATTAAAAATAAAGATGTATGGCAAATAAAAGTAAAATTTATACTCGCACGGGAGATAAGGGCCAGACAGCGTTAGTTGGAGGAACAAGAGTAAATAAGTGGGATACCCGATTAGAGGCTTACGGTACGATTGACGAACTGAATTCTTTCCTTGGTTGGTTATTACAAATGCCCGAAGTAGAGGAAGAAGTAGAATTGTTGCGTTTTGTTCAAAATAAATTGTTTGTTATAGGTTCGTATTTAGCAACAGATGTTTCGTTTGCAGAATTAAGGGATGCCAGTAAATTGAAAGTTGATGATGTGTTGCGTATCGAACAACGTATTGATGAATTGGATGCGCAATTGCCCAAGATTACAAATTTTATATTGCCGGGAGGAACTCAGGCGGCTTCGGTTGCTCATATATGCCGGACAATATGTCGGAGAGCAGAGAGACGTATTTGTGAATTGGCATCGCAATGCTCTGTAGATAGTAATTTGTTAAGTTTTATGAACCGATTATCTGATTATCTATTCGTTTTTGCAAGATTTAACAATTATAAAACTTCGGGAAATGAAATTTATTGGGATAAGAATTGCTAATGGGAATTTTTGTTATATTTTTGCGGAAATTTAAAAACGGAAGGAACAATTAAAATCAATATACTATGTATTGGACGTTGGAATTGGCATCAAAACTCGAAGATGCACCGTGGCCTGCCACTAAAGATGAACTGATCGATTACGCTATGCGTTCGGGTGCTCCGTTGGAAGTGATAGAAAATCTTCAGGAAATGGAAGATGAGGGTGATATTTACGAATGTATCGAAGATATCTGGCCCGATTATCCCAGCAAAGAAGACTTTTTCTTCAACGAGGAAGAATATTGAGCGTATTTTGGTAAATATGAATGGAATAAAGAGATTGAAGCAGCTTCGATGAGGCTGCTTTTTTATTAGAAAAAAGAATGCGGATACTGAGGCTGTTTATAATTGTTTTGGTATTACTTTTTATTTTTTGGATTTATAAGTCAGATGATTATGAGTCTATTGAAGTTTCAGATATTTCAGATTCGTCTGGTTGTACTTTCAGATATGACAGTGTAAAGATTCCAAAAGAAAAAGTGTATCGAGAAATACTTTTTGAAGAAGAGACACCGGAAGAAGTGTATGAAAGAGGTTATGTTGAGGGTTTCAATAGAGCGTATGATGAAAAAAAGAATTATGATGCATCAAGTAGTTATATTGTAAATAAAGAGGAATATGAAGAAGGGTATGACGCTGGATATAAACGGGGAAAAGATAGAATGAAAAACAAATATTAGATAATGAGGCTGTATTTAATTTATAGAAACAGTTTCTTAACATTTATTTGTCGGAGACATATCTCTTTCGTATTTTTGCCTTTTACAAATTGGCAAGAGAACCAATATAGCTGTTATTTCTTGTATAAATATGAATTTTTATGATATTTTGGACAATGAAATATTGAATTCGGAGTTTTATAAGATACAATAGTTTTTTATCGTTATGCGGTGATTGCCTTTTCCCGGATTGTAAATGCAAAAAATAAAGAGGGTTATATTGGGTATTTTGATAATGTTTGCAGGTTTAGACTTGCAGGCACAAGTCGATGCGCAATTTAGCCAGTATTGGGCATTGCCTTCATATTATAATGCAGGAAGTGTCGGGGCGAAAGAGAAGTTGAATATTTTAGCTGCAACACGTCAGCAATGGGTCGGTATGCCGGGAGCTCCTAAGACATTTTTGGTAGGAGCAGATATGCCATTGCGTTTTCTCAAACAGAATCATGGAGTGGGACTTTTATTGTCCAATGAGACTATTGGTTTGTTTTCAAATATGTCGATAGGTGCTCAATATGCTTTTAAAGTAAAATTGTGGGGAGGGAATTTGGGGCTCGGTTTGCAGCTCGGTTTACTTGATCAGCGTTTTGATGGTACAAAAGTTTCGATTCCGACCAGTGATGAACATGTCTCTACAGAAGATGGGATACCTCAAACCGAATTGCAAGGTATGGCATTTGATATGGGATTTGGAGCATATTACACACATAAATACTTTTATGCTGGTTTATCCGCATTACATTTGACAAAACCATCTATTACATTTGATGAAAAATATGAAACCTATATAGGACGATCATATTATTTTATTGCCGGAGGCAATATTCCTTTTAAAAACACGTTATTAGAGTTGCAGCCCTCTATGATGCTGAAGACAACTTTTAATATTACTCAGGTAGAATTGACGGCTCGGCTGAAATATAAAAAGTTTTTATGGGCTGGTCTGTCGTATCGATGGAAAGATGCTATGGTGGTGATGATTGGGGCTGAGATAAAAAATGTGGTTTTTGGGTATTCTTACGATTATTCATTATCACCGATAGTAAAAGCGACCAGTGGAAGCCACGAGGTATTTGTAGGATATAGTATGAAAATTGATTTTTCAGATAAGAATAAAAACAAACATAAGAGCATTCGCATATTGTAATTTATGAAAAGAATAATATTGTTTCTGGCGACGATTGCCATCCTTACATCATGTGCTCCCGGCTCTCAGGGCAATGGCGGAGAATTGGTGGGGGTTGGAGGAACGGCTTGGGCCGAACCGACTCCGTATGGAATGGTATTGGTTAAGCGTGGTTCGTTTGAGATGGGCCCGGCTCAAAAAGATAGCTTATGGGGTACTTATCAAGAACCCAGAGGAATTTCTATCGATGCTTTCTGGATGGACGAAACGGAGATAACTAATTCAAAGTACAAGCAGTTTGTATTTTGGGTGCGTGATTCCATTATTCGTGAACGCTTGGCAGACCCTGCTTATGGAGGTAATGAAGCTTTTAAGATAGAAGAAGATCGAGAAGGTAATCCTGTCACTCCCCATTTGAACTGGAATAAAGCGATTCCGTGGCGTAACCCGACAGAAGATGAAGCACGGGCAATAGAAAGTGTTTATAGAACTAATCCTATTACAGGTAAGAGAGAATTGGATGCCGCGCAGATGAATTATCGTTATGAGGTCTTTAATCATACAGAGGCGGCAAAGCGGAAACATCGTTTTGATGTGACTCGCCGGAATCTGAATACAGATATACGGCCTAACTATGATGAACAGATAATGATTTCAAAAGATACGGCATTTATTGATGATGAAGGGCGTATAATACGAGAGACGATTACCCGTCCTCTACAAAGTGAATGTGATTTTTTACATACTTATATTATTAATATTTATCCTGATACGACAGCTTGGGTTAATGATTTTGATAATGCTTATAATGAGCCGTATATGCGCATGTATTTTGCCCATGCCGGTTATAATGATTACCCGGTTGTCGGGATATCTTGGGAACAGGCCAATGCATTCTGTGTATGGAGAACAAATTATTTGGTAGCTTCTTTTGCAGGCCGAGGTCCGGTATTTATAGAACCGTATCGTTTGCCTACCGAGGCAGAATGGGAATATGCAGCCCGTGCTGGAAAAAATGAGAATAAATATCCTTGGGAAGGAGATGCTCCAATGGCTGAAAAGGGCTGTTTTTATGCTAATTTCAAACCAGATAAGGGTAATTATGTAAAAGATGGAAATTTAATTACGGCAAGAGTCGGCTCATATTCTCCAAATGAATTTGGGCTGTATGACATGGCTGGGAATGTTTCGGAATGGACCTCTTCGGCATATACGGAAACGGCTAATTTGCATACGAGTGATATGAATCCTGAATATCAATATAATGCGGCAAAAGAGGATCCGTATAAAATGAAGCGAAAAATTGTACGTGGTGGCTCTTGGAAGGATGTTTCTAATTTTGTCCGAGCCGATGTCAGGATGTGGGAATACCAAAACGAGCAGCGTTCTTATATTGGATTCCGGTGTGTAAGGTCCCAAATAGGGTTTGCTAAAGGCCGTAAATAACCGGAATAAATATATAGTAATGATTTAATTTTTACCAATTATGGGAAAATATAAGAGATATAAAAACAGTTTGGAGAAATTTCTTTCAGGAGATTCTGGTAAACGATTTTTTAATTTTGCGTATAGTTTAGGTGCGGCTGTCGTAATTTTAGGAGCATTATTTAAAATATTGCACTTACCTGGTGGCAACGCTATGTTATGTATCGGTATGGGTACTGAAGTTCTGATGTTTATCTTATCGGCTTTTGACCATCCGGCCAAAGAATATAATTGGGAAGAAGTTTTTCCTGTACTTGACAGTAAGAATCCGGACGATCGTCCGTCCTTTGCCGGAGGTAATGGTACGGTTATTGTGAATGGTGGAGGCTCGAAAGGTGGAGTTGCCGGGGGAATATCGGGGGCTGTAAATATTACTCCTGAGATGGCCCAGCATGCTGCTGGTATACCAGGTATCCAATTAGAAGAAGAGGATTCGAAAAGTCTGACCGAAAGTATACAGAAACTGTCTGCTGCCGCTGACCAGTTATCCCGTATGGCTGAATTGACGGATGCTACTCAGCAATATCTGAGTCAATTATCTGAAATTTCGGAACAGATGACTAATTTAGGCGAAGCTACTCGTTCTTTGACTGAAGTCTCTAATGTCCTGCTCGATTCGTACAGGAGCATAACCGATAATTCCGAGGGTATTACAAATCATTCTCAAGGTTATGTAACTCAAATGGAAAATTTGAACCGGAACTTAAATGGATTGAATACAATCTATGAAATCCAGTTGAAGAGTATCAGTTCTCAACTCGACAGCATTGACAGGGTCAATGCCGGGTTGAAGAGTATTCGTGATATGTATGAAAATTCTATGGCCGACAGTTCAAGATATTGTGAAGAGACCGAAAAAATGACTCAGTATATGCAACAACTCAATTCGGTTTACGAAAAGATGTTGACAGCAATGACTGTAAATATGTATACGCGGCCTATGCCGCAGCAACCGCAGGGACAACCTGTAGTTCAAAAACAAGAAATACAGAAAGAAACGGAACAGCAGTAAAATCCGATTGGGATTATAAAGTATAAAAAATATGGCTTCACCTAATTCAAACCTTTCTCCGCGGCAAAAGATGATAAACCTGATGTATATCGTCTTAACTGCCATGCTGGCGTTGAACGTGTCTTCTGATGTGCTTAATGGGTTTAAGCAGGTCGAAGAGGGTTTGGTACGTTCTACTGGTAACTCGACGGTACAGAACCAGGCGTTATATAATGAATTATCATCATTTAATCAAAAAAATCCTGAAAAGACCAAAGAGTGGTATGATAAAGCGTCTGAAGTGAAAAAACGGACACAGGAACTTTATGATTATATTGCTGATTTGAAATTACGCATCGTACGCCAAGCTGACGGTGATGATGGAAATGTTTTTGATATTAAGCATCAGGATGATTTGGAAGCCGCTTCTCGTATTATGTTGGCTCCTGCGAGGGGAGAAGGTAAAAAGCTCAGGCAATCTTTGACCGAATATAGTCGGGTTGTTTCGGGAATGATACCAGATACATTACAACGGAAAGTAATTAGTGATTATTTAACACCCAGAACACCCGTATCAGGGGTAAAGAATCACAAAAACTGGGAAGAGGCTATGTTCGAAAATATGCCTGTGGCAGCCGCTGTTACCATTTTATCGAAAATCCAAAGTGATATACGCTATGCGGAAGGAGAGGTTTTGCACACATTGTTGAAAAATGTCGATGTAGGAGATGTGAGGGTGAATCGTCTGAATGCGTTCGTTATACCTAATTCCAAAACTATTATTCGTGGAGGTAAATACTCGGCAGATATTGTTTTGGCTGCTATAGATACGACACAAGCACCTGTGATATATATAGGTGATACTAAGTTGCCGGAAGAACGGAAGGGAAAATATGAGTTTATTTGCGGCAAGACAGGTGTTTTTGACTTCTCTGGCTATTTGGAGGTCCCACATGGAGATGGTACACTGACACGACATGATTTTTCTTCATCTTATACAGTTGTGGAACCCACTGCTACGGTATCGGCAACCATGATGAATGTATTATATGCGGGTATCGATAATCCGATAAGTATATCCGTCCCCGGAGTCCCGATGCATTCGGTATCGGCAACCATGTCCAATGGTTCATTGACGCGTTCGGGAGACCATTGGGTCGCTCGTCCGGCGCGTGTCGGCCAAGATGTGACGATTACGGTTACGGCTGTACTTGAAGGACATTCGCAAGTTGTAAATACAACCCAGTTCCGAGTACGTCAGCTGCCCGATCCTATGCCCTTTATTACATATAAGGATGATAAGGGGTACGAGCGTCGCTATAAAGGGGGAAAACCTTTCCCAAAGAGTTTGTTATTGTCTGCACCGGGCATACAGGCAGCGATTGATGATGATTTGTTGAATGTAACTTATCGAGTGCTACAATTTGAGACAGTATTTTTTGATTCAATGGGAAATGCTATGCCTGAGATTTCGGATGGAGCATCATTTTCTGAACGTCAAAGGACAGCTTTCCGGCGATTGTCACGGGGGAAACGATTCTATATATCTCGTGTAAAAGCTGTTGGTCCAGATGGAATACAGCGAGATTTGTCCCCGATAGAAGTAATTGTAAACTGAAAATGAAAAGTAAAAAACAGATAGAGCGTATGAAAGTCACTGTAAAAATTGTGGCAGCTGCAGTCGCCTTTGCGTGTACTATGCCGGCTCTGCATGCTCAAAATCGGTCTACGGTGCGCACCGTTTCTCCAAAAGAGGAAAAAAATGAGCTTTCGGTGCGGGCCCAATCATTATATGATAAAGCGGGGATAACTGAAGCCGATATCCCTTGGATGCGTGTTATATATCGGTCTGTGGATCTTACAAAGGAGAAAAATATGCCTTTGTATTATCCTGAAGAATCGATGGAAAATCAAGAGAATATGTTCCGGCTGATTGTCCGTTTGATGGCAGATGGAAAAGTTCCGGTTTATGAATATCTTGATGGCCGGGAAATATTTACCGAGGCTTATCAATTAAAAGTGAAGGATGTACTTGACCGATATCATATCCCTTATGAGGAAAAGCAGGGGCGTACTTCCAAAACGGTGACATTTGGTATAGAAGACAGTGATATACCGACCAATGAGGTCCTGTCGTATTATATGAGGGAGAAATGGGTATTTGATCAGCGAAATTCAAAATTTTATCCGATAGTAGAAGCCCTTTGTCCGGTATTGCACCGAGCTGGAGATTTTGGGGGTGAAGCTGTAAAATATCCGATGTTTTGGGTACGTTATAATGATATCAAACCTTATTTGTCTCAACAATATATTCTGACGAATAATGAAAATAATGTACAACATTATACATTTGATGATTATTTCCAATTACGTTTGTTCGAGGGGGAAATATATAAGACGACGAATTTAAGAAATATGTCTCTTATGCAGATGTATCCGTCTGATACTGCTCGGGTGGCTGCTCAAACCAAAATAGAAAATCAATTGAAAAACTTTGAGAATAATCTTTGGGTGAAGATGCCTGAACAAGAGAATACTGATGTGAAATCTAAGGCCAAAGATAAAGATAGTTCAGATGTAAAGGAAGAAGATAATAATTCTAAGAAGGAGCAGAAAACAACGGTTTCACGGTCTGCTCGTTCTTCAAGAGGTACAGTGTCTAAATCTAAATCATCCTCCAAATCGTCTAAAGTATCCCGTTCTTCTTCCCGGTCAACTTCTAAGTCGGCACCAGTGCGCTCGGTAAGACGAACGAAATAGATTTATTTATAATAATAGTTGAGGAGGCTATCAGTTTTCTGATTGCCTCTTTTTTGCATATAATTATAGATTTTGTTACTTTTATGTATAGATGTGTTATGTCGCTATCTGGATATATCGGTTTTTAGTCTGAAAATATTTGATATCGATGAAAACATTATCTTGAAAAACTGTTTGTTTATTATATTCTTGGTAATGGTTGGATTATGTATGGTTTCTACCGAAACAAATGTGTATATTTGTATTGTAGAGATAGGATTTGGTAACTCTAACATGTTCTCGTAAGCTTTGTTTGATATTAAATGAAAAGAATGAAATTTCAGAATTGATAATTGGGGGGTGTTTAGGAGATAGTATATTCTTTTTAGTTATCAATTACCAAGGATATTTCGGTGGAGGAGAACGGTTTCTATGACAACAAAAGAAGTAACAAAAAATAGAGAGATAATAGATGAATAATATTATTGTTGGAATGGGTGAGGTCCTTTGGGATGTCCTGCCCGAAGGAAAGAAAATAGGCGGAGCTCCTGCCAATTTTGCTTATCATATATCACAATTTGGATTGGATAGCTGTGTTGTAAGTGCAGTAGGAGATGATAAATTGGGTTATGAAATATTGGATAACTTTGATAAGAAAAAATTGAATTATTTAATAGAAAAAGTCCCTTATCCTACCGGTACGGTACAAGTAGAACTGGATGAGACAGGAATTCCTTGTTATGAAATAAAAGAAGGTGTGGCCTGGGATAATATTCCATATACACCGGCATTGGAAGAGTTAGCGAAGAAAACCCGGGCTGTATGTTTTGGCTCGTTAGCTCAGCGTAGTATTGTATCCAGAGAAACAATCAATTACTTTTTGGATGTAATGCCGGACGGAGAAGGCCAGTATAAAATATTCGATATAAATTTAAGACAAGGCTTCTATACAAAAGATACTCTTTGTAATTCAATGCAAAGGTGTAATGTATTGAAGATTAATGATGAAGAATTGATTACAGTTAGCCGTATGTTTGGCTACCCTGATATTGATTTTCAAGATAAATGCTGGATTCTTCTGGCTAAATATAATTTGAAAATGTTGATATTGACTTGTGGGGTAAATGGTAGTTATGTATTTACTCCGGGAAATATTTCGTTTGTAGAAACTCCCAAAGTCGATGTCGCTGATACTGTAGGAGCAGGAGATTCTTTTACTGCAACTTTTATTACAGGTATATTGAAAGGTAAAGATGTATCCGAAGTGCATAAGCATGCCGTTGAGGTCTCGGCCTATGTTTGCACGCAAAATGGGGCAATGCCGGAGTTCCCTCCCTATTTAAGAGAACAATTATTGTAAAGAATATAATTTTAGAACTTGTTTAACGTTTGTCGGGTCAGCGAGAGAATACGGATTGAAATTGATACCCCTATGGAATCTTTCGGAAAGATATCTTTTTGATTATTGTGTGATTCTTTGTACTGTCTTGTATGCCATTATTTGAAGAGAGATACATATATGCATGAAACGGTTGTTGTACAACCGTTTTTCTTTGTTGTTTTGTGAATCAAAACAACAAAGGTTTCTTTAGTTTTGAGATACTCATGAAATGGAAACAGAGTGAGATTGTTTGATTTATTATTTATCTTTCCAATCTCCATTTTCTTTTATCAATTCGATGAGTTTATCTACCGCATTTTCTTCGGGGATATTTTTTTCGATGCAAGTTTTTCCTTTATACAGGCTTATTTTCCCGCGAGCTGCACCCACATATCCGTAGTCTGCGTCGGCCATTTCTCCTGGGCCATTCACAATACACCCCATGATACCTATTTTCAATCCTTTTAAGTGTGATGTCGCAGCTTTGACGCGTGAGATAGTCTGTTGTAAATCAAATAATGTACGGCCGCATCCCGGACATGAGATGTACTCTGTTTTACTTATCCTTTGCCGCGTTGCCTGTAAAATGCCGAACATATATTGGACTAGATTTGAAGTATCTATTTCTCCGTTATTCTTGAGCCAAATACCTTCACCAAAATAGTCCAAAAGTAAAGCGCCGAAATCAGCTCCGGCCTTTAGCTGCAAATCTTCTTCTGAAGATTCGTTGTACTCATTGCGCAATATAACAGGAGCGTTTATCTTATCGTTTATCAGCTGGTGGAACAATGCTCTTTGCTCTCCGACGGGATTGTTATGGGAAGAGTTTAAGATGAGGACTATGTTTTTATCTTCATTTAATATATGCTGTATTGTTCCATTATAATCGGAGAGTTGTATCGATAAAAATTTTATCGATGCATTACAGTCTTTTATTTTGTCGATTTCATGGGTCGAAAACAGAGGGTATTGATTTTGGGCTGGTTTATAATGCGAAAAATCGATAATTCTGTTCAATGCTGCCGGAAAATTTTTATAATCATTTTTCCCGGTATAATAGAAATCTGCTTTGAAAGGATATTGGGATAGAGGAGTTCCGTTTTCATTGTAATCAGCAATAACAACAGGAACTTGTGTCCCTCCGATATTACCGGATGACCAGGTATTTCTTTTTTGGGGGTTGAAATAGTCAATTTCGAGAGCTTTTTGGGCATGGATTATAGGATGGTGATTACGTTTGTAAATGTAGTCGACCAACTTTTTAGCAACTGGAATTTCTTGCTCAGGAGCTTCGCTAAGGGATACCCGGATTGTATCTCCGATGCCGTCGGCAAGAAGAGCACCAATGCCTACAGCCGATTTTATTCGTCCATCCTCTCCATCCCCGGCTTCTGTAACGCCGAGATGTAAAGGATAGTGCATGTTTTCTTTTTCCATGGCAGCAACCAATAGGCGTACTGTACGTACCATAATGACGGTATTAGATGCTTTGATTGAAATAACGATATCGGAAAAAGACTCATCTTTACAGATACGTAAAAATTCGAGGCAAGACTCAACCATACCTTCCGGAGTGTCGCCATACCGGCTCATAATTCTGTCTGATAGCGACCCGTGGTTTACTCCTATGCGGATTGCAGTCTTGTGTTTGCGGCATATTTGGAGAAAGGGAACCAACCTTGCTCGTATTTTATCTATTTCAGCAGCATATTCTTCCTCGGTGTACTCGAAGTGTTTGAATTTTCGGGCACAATCGACAAAGTTGCCTGGATTGATACGGACTTTTTCAACTATCTTGGCCGCAGCTTCAGCTGCACTCGGATTGAAATGGATATCAGCAATCAGAGGAGTATAATAACCTTTTTTATGTAGGTCATTTTTTATATTTGCCAGATTCTCGGCCTCCCTTACCCCCTGAGCCGTTAGCCGGACATAATCGCCACCCGCTTCGATAATACGAATACTTTGTTCTACACAAGCCAGAGTGTCCATTGTCGAAGTGTTGGTCATAGATTGGATGCGGATAGGGTTGTTGCCTCCCAAAGGCGTTTTCCCTATTTTTACTTCCGAGCTTTTTCTACGATGATAGTTGAAATAGTCCATATCGAGTAAGTCCATTATGGAATGGTTTAATTTGTTTTGAATTTGTATTCTATTTTTGCCAATTCTGAATTAGCATCTTTTATTTTTTTCGCTAACCCTGCTTTATAAGATTTTACTTTTTCAGCAATGTCTTTATCTGTTAAAGCCAGAATCTGAGTTGCCAGTATAGCGGCATTTAAAGAGGCGTTGATACCTACTGTCGCAACCGGAATTCCCGGGGGCATTTGCACGATAGCGTAAAGGGCATCGATGCCTTCGAGACTCGATTTGATAGGAACACCGATAACCGGGAGAGTGGTCATGGATGCAATGACACCGGGCAGGTGTGCTGCCATTCCTGCAGCTGCAATAATGACTTTGATACCACGTTTTTGCGCTCCAGTAGCAAATTCTTCTACTTCTGCAGGAGTTCGATGAGCCGACAGAGCATTCATTTCGAATGGTATCTCAAAGTCATTGAGAAGTTGAGCTGCTTTCTCCATGATAGGCAGGTCGGAAGTACTGCCCATAATGATACTTACAATTGGATTCATAATGTATATATTATTTCTAAAATTAGTATAATTCGATTTTAAACGACAGGAATACCGGCACATAAAATCATGCATCCGAATACCCAGATAAATCCGTTAAGAGTACCTGCAATTACTTGCATGAAAGTGTGGCATCCCAATCCTATACGGGAAGTTCCGAGAATCCCTGTTGCCAGAATAAGCCCGATAAATAGATATATCGGGAAAGTATGTTGCATGGACGCAAGAGCGAATGCTGCTCCTAAAACGCCTCCAATACCGGTCATATGGGCACTGATTTTCCATTGTATATTTATGAGTGCAGCGGTAATGACCGATAAAAGTCCTCCTCCTACAAATCCTAATACCCAAGGTGGTAGTAGTAATCGATATAGGAGGATACCACAACATATGTATGATATAAGACAGATGGCATAAGGGATAGGGCGGTCTTCTCTATGATTGAGTCCTATCGTTTTTATTTTTCCTGTTTTATAAAGTAAAAGTATACATAAAGCCGGGATGATGCAAGTAAATAATAGTACTCCACCTAATACAAGCCATTTATATTGAAGGGGTAGAATATAAAGGTATGAGTAATAAAACATCATAAGGATGCCATAGAACGGCATAAGTAATGGATGTAAAATTTCTGAAAAAATTTTTGCCAGGATTTTCATATTTCTTCTCTTATGGCTGATTTATTATATTTCTTTTCGTAGCCGGGCAACCGGTAGACCCAGTTGCTCCCGATATTTGGCGACAGTACGACGTGCAATCACGTATCCTTTTTCTTTCAGCAATTCACAAAGCTTATCATCAGCTAAGGGCTTGCGTTTATCTTCGTGTTCGATGCATTCTTGTAGTATTTTTTTTATTTCCCGGGATGAGATTTCTTCGCCTGAATCGTTTTGCATGGATTCAGAAAAGAAAAACTTCAGGGGATAAATTCCGAAATTTGTTTGTACATATTTACTATTGCTGGCTCGGGATATAGTAGATATATCAAATCCGGTACGTTCTGCTACATCCTTCAGTATCATTGGCTTAAGAGTGCTTTCATCTCCGGTAAGGAAAAACTCTTTTTGTAAATCGATAATTACTTGCATTGTCTGCAATAGAGTTTGCTGCCTTTGTTTGACAGCATCAACAAACCACTGGGCAGCATCAAGTTTTTGTTTTACAAAAAGTAGGGCATCTTTACGTTCTCGGGTCTGATTTTGTTTGTTGCCCATGTAATCTTCTAACATTTGAGTATAAGAACGGTTGATTCGTAACTCGGGAAGTTGGCTATTATTCAGGCTAAGAGTAATTTCGCCATCTTGGACATCTACAATGAAATCGGGAACAACCTGACTCATCCCGTCACTGAACGAATCGCCCCATATATTACCCGGTTTAGGATTCAGTGTTGTTATTTCATGGATAGCGTCTTTTAATTGAGATTCGTCAATACCATATTGTTTCAGTATTTTATCATAATGTTTTTTACTGAATTCATCAAACGACTCGTCAATAATTTTATATGCCAGTAAGTTTGCCGGGGTTGCTGGTCTCCTTTCAAGTTGTAATAGCAAACATTCCCGTAAATTGGATGCTCCTACTCCCGCGGGTTCGAAATCTTGTATAAGTTGCAATAGTTCCTCGAGTTTTTCGATGCTGACATCTATTCCTACTTGAAATATAAGGTCGTCTGAAATTGCGGAAAGCGGTCGTTGTAAATAGCCGTTGTCATCTATGTTTCCAATAATGTATTCGGCCATTTTATACTCTTGTTCACTAAGATTTCTAAGTCCGAGTTGTTTCAAAAGATTGTCGTGAAAAGACGAATTCCCGGAAAATGGAATTTCTTCCCGTCGGTCTTTTTGTGAAAAGTTATCGGCTTCGAGTTTATAATCGGGAATATCATCTTCACTTCTGTAATCTCCGAGCGAAATCTCTTCAGCACTCTCATTAGAGCTTTCTTCATTTTGCATATCGTCACCAAAGGTATCGGTATCACTTTGCGGTTCATTATTGCCTTCCTCCAAAGCCGGGTTGTCGACTAACTCCTGCTTGATGCGTTCTTCCAGTTCTATGGCTGTCAATTCGAGTAATCGGATAACCTGTATTTGTTGAGGCGATAACTTCTGTTGTAGCTTTTGTTGTAATTGTTGTTTCAGCATCATTTACGGGGTAAAGATTTCTGCAAACGAAGATAGTGTTTTTTCTGTTAATATGTATCGATTAGCAGTCTTTTGCCCGTTAAAAATAGTAATCCCCTAAATTGAACTTTTTACAAGGATTATTAAATGATGATATCAGGGATTGAGCCATACTTTTCTTTTGGTATGAGAAGATAATTACAATCCAACTTACAGATTATAAGTAAGGCTGCCTCATTTTGAAGTGCCCTCCAAAAGTTAGACATAAAACTTTTGGAGGGCACTTCATTTTTTTATTTTGAGACAACCTGATTGATATTTATTTTACGGATTGGTTCATTTTTTTGTTGGGTTCGGATATCTCGGGAGAGGAAGTAGGAAGCCAACTATTTATAAGTTCCTGATTCTCTGAAATCCAACTTTCTGCAGCTTCTCCTTCGTCTTGTATTTTATTGAATTTAGATATTAAAGAAGCCAGCTGTTTTGTATCAAGCTTTATATTTTTCAATAATTCAGCGGCAAAGGGCTGCTTTTGCGAAAATCCTTTAGTTGCAATAGATTCTATTGTCTCAGTTTTGCCAAATGTATTTTTGGGGTCATTCAGAAATTTCAGTCTGAAGTCTGAGAACATCCAATGAGGGGACCATCCGGTAATGATAATCCATTGTTTATTTTCAATGGCTTTTTTCAATAAAGCTGTCATGGCCGGCCCGCTGGATGGTTTGAGATGAAAGTCAAGGCCATATTCTTGAATCGCTTTTTCGGCCGATTTCATAATCCCGGCACCGACATCGATACCTATGATTTCTCCACTGAATTTATTTTTATTGGCATTCAATTCTTCAATTGAATTTATGTTGACATAGTCCGGTACGACAAAGCCTACTCGTGCACTGTCATAGATTTCACCCAACGTTTCGAGATTCTTTCCGTATTGGTTCAAATAATCTTGGTGAGTAACCGGAACCCAGGCATCGAGAAAGACATCGGCTTTCCCGTTTGACAGGGAGGCAAAGAGGGGGGCAATATCCGCATTCATTAATGTGATATTGTATCCTTGTTTTTCGAGGATTTTTTTAGCCATGTTACTTATAGCTATACCCTCGGCCCAATTGGGATATACGATAGATATATTATTCTTTTTTTCTCCGGGAGAACATGATGGCAGACAAATAATTGTGGTCAGAATCAATAGTAAAATGTTTAATTTATAGATTTTGGATTTTGTTCATAACGATATGGGATTAATTTGATATTCGTGTTTGGTTTATTTCTTTTGTTTTACAAATCCTTGAGTGATTCTATCCAGAATAATAGCGAGAATTACTACAGCAATACCGCCTTCGAATCCTAATCCGATTTTCATTTGAGTAATACCTTTCAGGACAACTTCTCCAAGACCACCGGCAGATATCATGGCTGCGATTACAACCATTGATAGAGACATCATAATCGTTTGGTTTATTCCGGTCATTATTGTAGGTAGGGCCAGAGGTAGCTGTATCTTAAACAGAAGTTGACTTCGGGTAGCCCCGAAAGAATATCCGGCTTCTACTATGTCTTTGGGTACTTGTTTCAGACCTAAAGTGGTTAATCGTACAACCGGTGGCATTGCGAAAATGACAGTGGCAAATGCTCCCGGGACGTTGCCCAACCCGAAGAAGAGAACAGCTGGAATTAAATAGACAAAGGCTGGCATCGTCTGCATAAGATCCAGAATCGGATGCATTATTTTTTCTACTTTCTTGTTTTCTGCAGACCAGATGCCTAATGGAAGGCCTAAAATTAAAGCTATGATTGCTGAAGATAGAACAAGAGCCAAAGTTTCCATAGTGGCTGCCCAAAATCCCATTGCGTAGATGAGGAGCAGGCCTAATATCGTGAATATGCCGATTGTTTTTCCTGCTTTATAAAAAGCCAGTAGAGCGATTATCGCGATGGTTATATAGAAGGGTATCCAATTGAGTCCATATTGGAACCCATTGATGAAGTTGCCCACAATATGGTCGATTCCATCGAAAAAAGATGTAAAGTTTTTGGTTATCCAGTCTATTGCGATTTCAATGTATTTTCCTATATTAATTATCATAAGTCTATAGCGTTTTGTATAATTTCGTTTATTTCGATTTTGTCTTTTCCGGTCATTTCAATGATTACGGATGATGGAGAGACCATTCCGGCTAACTGGCCTTTTTCATTTACTACCGGAATGGCTTGTCTTACCTTATTCAATAAGGGAAGCATGTCTTCCACAGTAGTATTTTCTAAAACAGAAGGAATTTCTGTAAATATGATCGAATCGATGTTTTTTTCTCCTTTTTCACGTAGTTTTATAACATCTCTTAATCTTATTTCTCCGATGAATTCGTCGTTTTTGCCAATCACCGGAAGTGCAAAAAGGTTTTTTTCTCTCATTTTTCGAAGTATGGCTTCCGGGCCTTCTCGCTGCAATCGTACAGTTACGGGTCTTTTTATCATGATAGAAGCTGCTGTGATTACCCGGCCACGGTCGACATTTTCGGTGAAGCGGGCTACATATTTATCTGCGGGATTTGTCAATATTTCTTCGGGAGTTCCAGTTTGGATAGCTTCTCCATCTTTCATAATGGCGATTCTATCCCCTAATTTTATAGCTTCGTCTAAATCATGTGTGATAAATACTATTGTTTTTTGCATCTTGCATTGTAATTCCAATAACTCGTCTTGCATTTGTTCACGGATAAGAGGGTCCAATGCCGAAAATGCTTCATCCATTAATAGTATTTCCGGATTATTTGCCAGTGCTCGAGCCAATCCTACACGTTGTTGCATTCCACCTGAAAGTTCACTTACCTTTTGTTCCTCATATCCTTTGAGACCAACGATGTCGATACTTTGCTTTGCTTTGTTTAACCGTTCTGTTTTATCTATACCTTGTAATTCGAGTCCGAATGCGACATTGCTGAGGACACTTCTGTGCGGTAATAGTCCGAAATGTTGGAACACCATTGACATCTTTTTCCTTCGAATTCCCAGAAGTTCTTTATCGGGGATTCTAATAATGTTTATATTATCGATAAATACCTCGCCGGATGTGGGTTTTATGAGTCGATTGATGCAACGCAGGAGAGTAGATTTTCCACTGCCTGATAATCCCATAATAACAAAAATTTCTCCTTCATTTATCGATAGATTGGCATTTTTTACAGCAACAGTACATCCTGTAGCTTTCAAGATATCTTGTTTGCTTTTATGCTCATCGAGCATTTTTCGAGCTTTTGTCTTTTCACTACCGAAAATGATAGATATATCTCTTATTTCTATTTTTGACATAAATTTATATTTAGTAAGTGTGATTAATTGCATTCGTCTCCGTCTACCGGATGAGAATAACTAAGTTTGCCATTGATGATGCGGGCAGTCCGCGTATATGGGTGCTCGATAATTTGTTCAATGCCCATAATATGCATTACGATCCAGCCTTCAGCTTTTAAATAATCAGAGATAAGCCCTCTGTGACATCGCCACCAGACAGCTTCAGAACACATAATTGCAGTTTTATAATAAATTGCCGTAGAGCTGAGCTCACGAATACCTTCTCTAAAACTCTCCGAATCCATATAGTCGGCATATCCCTTGAATGATGGATTTTGCCAAACTTTATTTCCTGATTCAGCTTTTGGCTCTCTTCTTCCTCCTAATAAAGGTATTGCCTGATATTTAACGCCATTTTCAGGCAGGTACCTTTCAAAATAGGATTTGGAGAACTGTGGAAACTTCTCAGAGCCGGGAAAACGCCTTACATCTGCTAATACTTCTATTTGGAAGTTTTCTAACATTGCAACAAATGTTTCGAAAGAATGCGTGGAATGTCCGATAGTCCATATTTTTTTTGATTCTTTTTTCATTATAGTTTGTTTAATGTCAATAGTGATGAGTTGCATCTCTCGAGTTCTATAATGAAAACACTAAAAAAGAGAGTTTTGTTTATTTATTTAGTGATAATGAGACTATTTGTAATAAAATACTTTAGAATACGGCTTGTGAAGTTGGATCTAAATAATAAGTTATCAGAAGATTTGGAAAATTTTATATATGTGCTTAAATAAAAACAAGGATATTCTGTCATCGGAATACCCTTGTTTATGTATAGATGAAAATGGATAGTTTTATTGCAAAAGTAATTTTAAATGTTCTTTCTGATTATCGAAAAAGACAGATAAAAAATATATTCCATTAGGTAAATTTTCGATGGAAAAGGGAATATCTTGGTTAGATGTCATGCCTTCTATTTTTTTGTTAAAGATGCATTTTGAAGATATGTCGTGCAATGCGATTTGGACTTGCCCTGATAATGTAGCTGGTAACTGCACATGTAGAACTTTTTCTTTTTGGAAAGCTCTCACATTCTTATTCATATCGTTTTTTGTAGAGGTAAGTACTGGTATCTGATAAGTTTCTGACCAGTTACTCCATTTTAAGTTATAATCGCGAAAGCGGACCCGTATCAGATAAGATTTCTCGTTGGATAATCCGGCGGGAGATATATCTATATTTTTCAGATTGACTCCAGCGTTGATATTTACAGGATTAAATTTGTTATCGACTCCATAAATATTTATAGCGTCTATTTTTTTACTGTAAATAGGAGAGCTAAAATTTCCATTTTTTTCATCGATTTGTATTTCTATAGTCATTAAACTATCAGTTCCATGATAATCGGATACTGTAACTATATCGGTTGCATAGGCTTCTATCGATGGCGTTTGTGGCGCGTCCTGATTTAATTTTCCATACCAGGTATCTTCAATGATACAGTCGAGAGGTTTATCAGGATTCCCGAAACTATATATGTTTCCTTCGAAGGAATTATGTTCAAGGTCTAATTCTAATAAGGCAAAATGGTAATGATCTAACGATTTTTTCACTTCATATATATCCGGTCCGGTGGAGCTGCTTCCCCAGCGGTCGAGATTTCCTCCAGCTCCACCTAAAACCATCTCCAGAAAGTCTCGTCCGGAACAGTTTTCTCCGGGTAAAACATGCCGCTCGTATCCGTGAACATGCCCTGTAATTAGCGATTGTACTTTGGGGTATTTTTTCAAAATATCGATAATCTTTCCTACATAAGGTGTTCCCTGATATGTATCTTCTGTCAATCCTGTACCAGAACCTCCGGGCCATAATTCGCTATAAAATACATGGTGACAAAAGCCCAGTGAAAAGACGGTATTGTTATCGTTCTTGCTGTTGTCGAGTTGGGTTCTGAGCCAGTCGAGTTGCGATTGCAATCTTAACGGTGTATTACTGTTAAGCATAAGAATTTGTACTCCGTTTATATTTAGGGTATAAAAGCTTTCCGGATTTACGCCAGAGATACCATTTGCAAAATCATCGTATTTGACATATCCATAATAGAATTTACTTTCTACTTCATGATTTCCTGGAGTAGTTGCGACGGGGATGGCATTGGTCAGAGGTGAGAATGGGCGGAAGAAGCGATTTTCATATTGGTCGATTACTCCTCCACCACTTACCATATCTCCTGTATGACAAATTAAATTGATATGATTATGTAAATCTTTTCCATATTTTACTTTTAACATTTCGGTGAAGCGTTTTACCATTTGAGTAGTAACTTCGTCGCTGTCTTGGGAATCACTGACAAGGATAAGACGGACTTTTGAGGCCTTACCTTCCATAGGAGTTCTGAAAGCACAAATATCCGATTGGTAAGGTCCCGATTTGCATTGATAAAAATATTCGGTGTCAGGTTTTAGTCCGATTAATTTGACGGTATTCCAAATGTGATCTCCTACCATTTCATTGTTTCCTGAAATCGTGTTATTTAGGTTATCTTTACAGGTTCCATATACCACGGTCGGCGTATTCTCTTTTTCCATAGTATGCCAGTTTATCACGATGGAATGGGGAGTTGGAGCCTGGAGGTAAGGTAACATTTCAGTTTCCTTTTCTTTTATGAAGCCTCCGAGTTCCCGAATTTCAGTATCGGTTAACCATGTGTTAAATAAGGCGAATTGAGATATTGCGACATACCCGTTTTCCTCGTTGTCATCAGCGAATAACAGGAATACATCTTTTAATGACATATTCGGATTGTCTATCTCCGGTTTATCACCTTCAAAAATAAGGTTGCCATTTAAATATACGGAGAAAAAACAATTTTCACTTTTTCCTAAACGAACATTTATGACGATTCTGTTCCAGATATCTTTTTCAATATACCCTCCGTCACTATATCCGATAGTTCCGGCCAAACCTATTGCTCCGTCACTTCGGACAAAAAGACTTCCATCTTTCTGGTTGTTTGGGTCTGATTGAAAAATAGAACGGGATTTACTGATATCTGTGTATTTGATATCATACATCATACAATATTCATTTACTCTCGATATTGGCAAATTAGGCCCATTCGGGCTGATGTTATGTGTACAGATCAAAAAACTGCCAACACCTATTTGCATAGCACCGTTTCCCACTTCCGGACCGTCGACAGCTTTTTGAAGAACTTCTTCTCCCTGCATACTGTTTAAAGTCAGATTGTTTCCTTTTTGTGCTTGGTTCAAGTCGTTTTTGTCATCGAAATTCCAGTAACCGTCGACTCGGTTATCTTGGCTGAAATCTGGTAGTTCTTGGGAAATACCTCCAATCGCTTTTATTTCTGAGTCATCTAAATGGCGGTTAAATAGCACTAATTCTGCAACATTTATATCTCCGTCGTCTCCGTTATCGTCTGCAAAAAATAAAAATTCTTTACCTAAAGAAAAACGATTGTTGTCTGGTGCAAGATTGCAGGCTGTTGTAAGGACTTTTTCTCCATCGACCCAAAATTCATAAATAGTTTTATCTCCAGCCAGACTGGCATTTATGAGAATCCGGGTCCATGTATTATTCTGGATAACTCTATTATTCGTATAATGTGTTGTTCCGCATCCGATTTTTCCGTCGGGATTAATAAATATAGTGCCGTCTACATCGTTATTTGTGTCTGTCTGGAAAAGACAGTGCCACTGAGATGCATTTTCTACCATAATGTCATATAGCATTGCGTAACTATTTACCCGTTCGAATTGACCATCATTTGTCCCGTTGGGATAAATAGTATGGCTTACTTTCAGATAATTCTTTGTCCCTTGGGGTATTTCGATAGCTTGGTCAGTTTCGGTATAGCCTCCCGTCTTGCTCCAGTTTCCATGAGGTTCAATATCTGAACCCTTAGTTGCCATAAAGGGGTTATCCAAGTTGTCGAATGTCCATAATCCTACGAGTTTATCGTTGTTGAAAACTGGGGTTGTTAAAATGGGAATAAATTCAAATTCATCCAGATATAAAGTATGAGTATTTCCGTCTGTAGCTGATTGATGGAAAAAGACACCTTTAATGCTATTAAAACCTTCGAAGTCTTTCGAAACCGTGCGGAAATCATTTATTGGAATTCGTATCTGTATCCATTTTTCAGGGGAGATAGACTGAATATAATTACTCAATTTCAATTTGCCGCATTGACCGCCATAATGGCCTTCCATATTAATGTCCGGTAAATATTCAATGTCAAAAGCTTTGGGGGCATACATCCAGAATCTGAGTTCAGATACTCCTTCCATTCTGAACATATCCCAGTTTAGACCTGCGACTAAAGCTTTCCATTCGCCATTTGGTTTAGATGTCCAGGTTAGTTCTATTGCATTGTCTCCATCTTTTTTTATCTGTGTCGATATAGGAAATTTATCGGTTTTACCTGTGGGTAGAGAAATACTGCTTGGTGCTTTGATATTGAGCCAGCTTTGGTCGTAAAATTCGGGGCTGGAACTATCGTGAAACAAGACTTGTTTTTTTATTTCAGCGTCCAAGGGCAGTGTGATTGTTGCTAAGAATGTAAATAATAACAGGAAGTTTTTCATAATTAGTATGATTTTAAAAGGTGATGATGATAAAAATTTTTTTAAATGTAAATAGATAGGCTGGAAGTATTGGGGTAAACTCTGTTATTATACTTCTACATTGAGTAATAGAATTGCAATTTTATTACTTTTTGAATTATAGATGAGGTGTTAAATATATGATAATTAGTATGATAATTTCACTCAAATTTTTAAATAAAAATTAATTGGAAATCAGGTACTGAGGGGAGGAAGTATCTGTTATATATATGAATCAGTCGTTGAAAAAGCTTTAATTTTTCCTTAATTGATGGAGACCCGGTATATTCGGTGCTTTGATAGGAAGAAGTATAATTATTCTCGGATTATTTTTATATTAATGATGAATGGCTAACGATGAACAATTAATTATTCCTTATTTATTATTATTAATTCGTATAATATAGGCGCAGAAGTTTTTTTTGTGTTGTTTCCCTGAAGATTTCTTAATAATGAATAAATTAGCAATTTGCATGTGACCTTGAAGAATTGGATAAAAAATAATCAGAATAGCGGTTTAAAATTTAGATACTGTTATATTTCTAATTTATGATATATTAATGAATTACGACAATTTTCCGGGTTAATGATTTGTTTGGTATTTGCAGAAAATAAGTACCTGGCTCAACAGAAAGGGTAAAAGGAACATTTTCTTTTATCTCGATTTCTTTTATCAACTGTCCGTCAGGAGAATAAATCAGAGCCAATACAGGCTCTTGAAGAGATGAGATACCAGATAATGTGATGGTTCCGGTAGAAGGATTGGGATAAATCAGAACGGAGTTATTGATATTGTTTTTTTCTATTCCAGACCCTTTTCCCACGATGATTTTGCCTTGGTGTGTAACTTTGTCTTGAGCAGTTATAGTGACATATAGGGTTATATCCTGTTCTATTTCCGGAAAAGAAAGAGATGCCTGTCCGTCGGTAACAGTCTGTACGTCCAATAGTTTATCGTTTGCCGACAAAGCTACGGTAGCGCCGTCTGTATCACAATCTATATTTATGGATGACGTGCCGACGGGCAAAGTTTTATCATAAACGATATTCATGTTTTGAGGGGTTCTTCTTCGTAAAAGTAGGCTGGGGTCTCCAAACAGAGACCATTGTTTCGCTGCATCAGAACCGCTGCCTTTATATACTTCGATTACTTTCTTATAAGCAGAGTTTATAACCTCTCCAAGGATTTTTGGGGAGTTGTCAGATGTCAGTATTTTTATAAATTCGTCTTGTCCTAACATAGGAGGATTCCAGTATATCTGAATGGTAAAACCTAACATTCCAATAGCTCCCACAGGCTTTCTTTCTTGAGTCTGTCCTCTCAAAAATGCTTCGGATAGGCAAGTCCCCAATCTGAAGTGCCCGTTTTGACAGCCGGCAGCAATGATGAAAGGTAACCGGTTTATATTGGTCAGCTTATTGACATCGTTGACAGAGAATCCGGTTGTTGCCCAAGATTCGGTGTAACCGTGTCCTGTATAATTGACAATGCCGCATCCTTTGTCAAGTTGTTCTACAAGGTCATTTTTTTTACTGATTTCATAGGTTGTATAGTTGTTATCTTTCAAAATATCATTTATGGTCCGGATGTGCTGGATGTCTGTTTCGTCATTATCTCCTTTTTCATTGGAGGAGGGGTCGGCAATGCCTATGCTGTTTCCCAGCCATGTTGCAGACTCATCTATGTCTCGTTCATAGTAGATAACTCTTTCTACCTGAGTACGTACATCTTCTGTTGTTTTTGCGGAAAAACGGCCTACCAGCACAGATGGCGGATATTCGTCACCGGATATATAACCGTACTCTGCGTCAGAGTAAGCGGTATTTGGGTCGGGCTTGGTAATTCCGTAACAAAAATGTACAGGTATCTGCTCAGCATCCCCGACTAATAGAAGGTAACGATTGTTATTTTTCTTGTAATAATCAGCGACGTAATTCTTAAGTTCAGCTGCCGTCGAGCCTATTTTATCCATCGTTATCAGTTCCACCTTCATGCCCTTCTGTGTTTTCCATTGGATAAAAGGTTTCATTTCATCTGCGAATTCCGGGGCGCAAACGATTAGCATTTGGGCAGACAAGACTGTCGGTATGAAACATAGTATAATGTAAAGGAATAGTTTGATAGCTTTTTTCATATTCAATGTGACTTATATATAACAAACGTACAAAAAATTGAATAAACATACGATTTCTTATTTGGATTTTTTAGGAATATGGATTATTTTGTAAAGTTTTGGATGATTTATTTTTATATTTTAAGGAAAGAAAATTGTGCTTGGATGACATTTCGTTTACTTTTATAATAAATATTTTATGGTATGATAATAAGTGCGAGTCGAAGAACTGATATTCCGGCATTTTATTCTCGGTGGTTTTCAACCGGCTAAGAGAAGGATATGTATTGGTTCCTAATCCATATAATCCCAGAATGGTAAGTCGTGTTAGCTTAAAGCCGGCTTGGATTGATTGTATTGTGTTTTGGAGTAAAAATCCGGCACCTATGATTGGTGAATTAGATCAGTTGGGGGATTATAAGTATTATTTTCAATTTACCTTGAATCCTTATGGGCAGGAAATAGAAAGAAAACTACCTTCGTTGACAGAACGTTTAAAGATATTTAAGACCCTTTCTGACAAAATTGGTAAAGAAAGAGTGATTTGGCGTTATGATCCTATATTTATAAATGAAGAATATAGTATATCTTTTCACAAAGATGCTTTTGCCCGAATTGCATTTGAGTTGAAAGATTATACGGATAGATGTACACTGGAATTTATAGATTGTTATAGTCATATTCGTCCTGCTATGGCTAAATTCAATATACATTCTTTGGAGAAAGAAGTAATTGAAGACGTAGTTTCTGCTTTTCAGGAAATTGCTTCAGAGTTTGCTATCAAATTGAATACGTGTGCTACTAAAATAAATTTAGGTTATTTGGGAGTTTCCGAAGATGCTTGTATTAGTCAGAGTCTTATTGAACAGATTACAGGTTATTCTATTTCTGCCAGGAAAGATAAAAATCAGCGCTTGTTTTGCAATTGTATCGAAAGCCTCGATATAGGCATGTATGATAGCTGCCTTAATGGTTGTGTATATTGCTATGCCAATAAGAAGTGTTACGATAAGATTCGACGTAATGGAGAAAAGCATAATGTAAATTCCCCACTTCTTATTGGAAGTGTATCTGATGAAGATATCATAAAAGACCGGAATGTTCGGAGCTTTCGTATTGAACAAAGTTCATTATTTTAATTTAGGATTTCTATTAATAGAAAAAGACTTACAATTTATTGTAAGTCTTTTTCTGATGTGGTCCCACTTGGGCTTGAACCAAGGACCCCCTGATTATGAGTCAGATGCTCTAACCAACTGAGCTATAGGACCGGCTTGAGTTTTCTCAAAAGCGATGCAATATTACTGCTTTTTTCTGAAATGACCAAATAAATATTGTGATTTTATATTGATTTCTTGTTGATGAATAAGCTAAATAGTTGGTTTACAAATAATATATCAGAACAATTTTATTGAAATTTTTTATTCGAAGTTTTCTGTCGATTTAGGGATAAAGTGTAGTTGGCAGGTTTCGGAAGAGTTTATCGGTATGAACTAATGTTCGTTTCTTTATAAAACTATATTTATGTATGAAAAAGAATTTTCTTGTATCTTTGATGCCTGATTTATGATGCGATGAAGATAATTGAGAAGCCTAATATTATTTCTCCCGGCATGTTGGTTGCCGGTATCGGTTTTTTTGATGGAGTCCATTTGGGGCATCAGGCTCTTATTGGGAATATTGTCCAGACAGCTCGTGAAAGGAATATGTCTTCGGCGGTTGTTACTTTCCGGAGCCATCCACGTCAGGTATTGCACAATAATTACTGTCCACATTTGATTAATTCTTTTGAGGAGCGGATGCAACATCTTTCGGAAACAGAACTCGATTATTGTATCGTACTTGATTTTACTCAAGATATGTCCATGTTGTCTGCCCGGCAGTTTATATCTTTTTTAGCAGAAGATTATGGTATCTCTTGTTTATATGTCGGTTATGACCATCGTTTTGGACATAATCGGTTGGAAGGTTTTTCAGATTACGTACGGTATGGAAAAGAGTTAGGTGTTGATATTATTCGCGCTCAAGCCTACCATCCTGGTGGTAAACATGTGAGTTCTTCCGTAGTGCGTACGTTACTGTCTCAGGGAAAAGTTGAAGAGGCAGCTTCATTATTGACTTATTCGTATTGCCTGGAGGGAGAAGTGATTGAAGGGCATAAATTGGGTCGAGAATTGGGGTTCCCTACGGCAAATCTCAGATTGACGGACAATAATAAAATCATTCCGGCAAATGGTGTTTATGCTGTGCGGGTACAGTTGCCGAACGGTAGTTTGAAGAACGGGATGTTGAATATTGGAACACGGCCTACGGTGAGTAATGGAAGTGACAGGAGTATAGAAGTGAATCTTTTCGATTTTTCGGGAAATTTGTATGGGTGTGTCTTGAAGGTCTTTTTGATTGCGTTTTTGCGGGAGGAAGAGAGGTTTTCGAATATAGAGAAGTTGATTGCCAAAATACAAAAAGATAAGGAGCATACTCTTCGTATACTCCTTAGTCAATAGAATTTCCTCAATTTTGTTTAATTCGAGTAGAAGCTTATTATATTTATTTATCTTCTTTCTTTTTGATGGGAATCTCCCGATTCATACTTTGTTCTAAAGATATCAATGTTTCCGTAGCAGTAACACCATGTATTTCTTGTATTTTGTCGTTAAGAAGTTCCATAAGGTGTTCGTTGTCCCGTGCATATAATTTACAAAGCATCGTATACGGGCCTGTTGTAAAATGACATTCGACAACTTCAGGTATTTTCTCAAGTTCTGGAACCACATCTTTATACATAGAGCCTTTTTCAAGTTTTACCCCGATATATGTGCAAGTCCGATATCCAAGAGTTTTGGGATTGACGTGGTATCCAGAACCTATAATTACACCCATATCAATCATTCGTTGTATTCGTTGATGAATAGCAGCCCGAGAGACGCCACATTTTATCGCTACATCTTTAGATGGTATACGCGCATTGCGCATAATGATTTCTAGTATTTGTCTATCAAGGTTATCAATTTTTTCCATTACTGAAGAATTTAATCATTATGTCAGCAAAAGTAACTCTTTTTTTGGAATAAATATGCAAATTATGAATGAAATAGTTCAAAAATTCACTTTTTATCAGAAATTTGTTTGTTTTTGAGAAAGATATATTGAACTTATCTTGCTATTTCTATCCATAATTATAGTTTTAATTGTAAATATGATTTTATTTTTTGTCCGGGCAAGTGACATCTATTATTTCGATTTCGAATTCTAATACGGAATTTGGTTTTATATCTCTGCCTGCTCCTCGTTCACCATATGCTAGTTCTGCCGGTATATAGAGAATATATTTACTTCCTTTATTCATGAGTTGAAGGGCTTCTGTCCAGCCTTTAATCACATTAGTCACACCTATTTCAAGGGGTTTCCCTCGGTCATATGAGCTGTCAAATTTGGTGCCGTCGATTAATTTTCCGGTATAATGAACTTTCACTTTACAATTGGAGGTGATTAGTGGACCTTCTCCCTGTTTTAAGACCTTATATAATAATCCCGATGCTGTTTTGATAACCTCGGGCTCTTTTTCTTTTTCAGTAAGAAAAGCTTTTCCTTCGGCTAAGTTTTTGGCGGCTTCGGCTTTTTTCTGTTCTTCTATTTCTTTTTGTTTCCTTTCACGATAAGTGTTCATAACTTCTGTCCATAACTTTTCGGCATTTTCTTTATCCAAGAGAGTTGGTTGTTCGCTCAATACTGCAATAAGGGCATCTTGGCAAGCTTGTTTATCAAGGTTAATCCCTTCTTTAGACATTTTTTCTAACTGCTCTTTTAACCCAATACCGAAATTTAATCCCATTTCGTATGAGCGTTTTGTTGTATCGGTTGTAAAAGTTGCCTTAAACCCTTTGATGAAGGCTTTCATTTCTATTTTGTGAGGAAATTTTTTTATTCCTTCAGCCATTTCTGCACCGTTGAGCAAGCCGTAAGCGTATCCGGTACTGTCGGCAGGAGTTGCCAGGGTTTTATCTTTCTTTTTGCCAAAAGCAGAAATGGAAAGCAGGCAACAGAGGATTAAGATATATTTTTTCATCATGTGGTATGTATTTATGTTATTGTTACGAACAAAAAGAGAACCGGAGTAACATCCCGGTTCTCTTTTTATTTAGACTGGTTATTTACATTTTATTTTGAAGGAGCTTCAACTTCGAGAAGGTCTATGTCAAAAATCAATGTAGAGTTTACAGGGATAGAGCCGGTCTGGCGTAACCCGTAACCTAATTCTGCAGGGATATATACTTGGTATGTAGACCCCGGAGTCATTAACATCAAAGCTTCTCTAAATCCAGGAACGACTTGGCCTACATTCATTGTAGTATTTTTATTGGCATCAAATTGTTTTCCGTCGATTAAAGTTCCTTTGTAATTGATTTTTACATTGCTGGTAGCTGTCGGTTTTTCACCTTTACCTTCTTTGATTACTTTATAGAGCAATCCTGACGCAGTTTTTTGTACACCGGCTTCTTTCGATTTTTCTTCTAAGAATTTTTTACCTTCAGCTGCATTTTTCTTAGCTTCAGGGCTTTCAGCGATTTTCGCTTCTTCGGCTTTCATTCTTTTTTCTTGGAAAGAGGTCATAAAAGCTTGGTAAACTTGTTCTGCCTGACTTCTTGATAGGATAGTAGAATCTCCTTTTATAGATTTACTAAGGGCGGCGAGGAAAGTAGCTTTATTGATTTCGATACCTTGCTGTCCCATTTGTTCGAATTGTTGTTTCAAGTTTACACCGATGTTCATACCCAGTTCGTATGACATTTTGGTAGAATCGCTGTTCAATGTCTGTGCGATACCTTTAATCAACTCAGAAGCTTCGATTTTTTTAGGGTATTGTTTGATGCCTTCAGCCATATCGGTACCATTGAGCACACCATAAGCATAGCTGACACTATCGACATCTGTTTTTAGATTTGCACCGGCTTTGCTATCGCAAGATGTTAGCCCGAAAGCAACACAGCCAGCAGCCATAATTGAAAATAAAACTGTTTTTTTCATTTTTTGTTGTTATAATAAAGTTTATACTATATCGAGCAATTCTACTTCAAAAATCAATGTCGAATTCGGAGCTATAGCTTCACCGGCACCTTTTTCTCCATAAGCGAGATCAGAAGGAATGTATAGTTTCCATTTCGAGCCTACAGGCATAAGTTGAAGAGCTTCTACCCATCCCGGAATTACCTGATTTACGCCAAATACGGCAGGTTCTCCTCTTTTGACGGAACTGTCGAATACTTGTCCGTTTATTAACTGTCCTTCATAATGGCATTTAACCCTATCTGTGGCTTTAGGCTTTGCCCCTTTACCTTCGGTTATAACCTCATATTGTAGTCCGCTGGGTAGAGTGATTACTCCTGCACGTTTTTTATTTTCTACCAAAAACTTTTCTCCTATTTCACGATTTTTTTCTGTAATCTCTTGTTGCATACGGGTAAAGAACTCATTTATAATTTGTTTGGCTTCATCGTATGACATTTCGGGTTTTATATTTTCATATATTGCTTTCACCCCGTTGGCAAAATCATCGATATTCAGAGATTGTATGCCGGAACTTTTAAAATTGTTGCCCATACTCAGGCCTAATGCATAACTTAATTTGTCCATATTTTTTTGTTAAAATTAGGATATTGTATTTTCTCTACCCATTTTATGTATTTCCGTAAATTACGGGCGAAGATAGAGTTTTTATTGTATAGTTCTCTTATTTTCTATTAAAAAAAAATATAAATTTGTGCTAACTGAATAATACAAACTTTTAAAATCAAACACATTTCAGTATAATATTGTTTTGTGCGGAAGATGTGAAAGTTGCCGGTTTATAGTTTTTATAACTTAAAAAAAGTCGATTATGAAAAAAATAGTTGTACTGACAGGAGCTGGAATGAGTGCAGAAAGCGGATTATCTACCTTTCGCAGTAGTGATGGATTGTGGGAACAACATCGTGTAGAAGATGTTGCTACTCCCGAAGGGTGGTTTAGGAATCCTGGATTGGTGCTTAATTTTTACAATATGTTACGTAAAACCCTTATTTCTTCCCAACCTAATGGGGGACATTTAGGATTGGTTGATTTAGAAAAAAATTTTGATGTATATATTATAACCCAGAATGTTGATAACCTTCATGAGAGAGCAGGAAGCCATAATGTATTGCATTTACATGGGGAGTTGATGAAAGTAAGGTCGGAAAAGGATGAAAATTTAGTCTATGAGTTATCGCCCGAACATCCGGAGATTCATTTAGGCGATGTCGCTGATGATGGGGCCCAATTGCGCCCTTATATTGTTTGGTTCGGAGAAGCTGTCCCGATGATAGAGCCGGCAATTGAGTGGGTAAAAGCTGCTGATATTTTTGTGGTAATTGGTACATCTTTGAATGTCTATCCTGCGGCAGGGTTATTGCATTATGTGCATCGGGGTACACCGGTTTATTTGATTGACCCGAATGAAGTAAAAGACCCATCCGGAAATGTAACTCGAGTTATCCGTAAAGGTGCGACGGAAGGTGTAATAGAATTGAAAAAGCTATTGTTACATAGTTAGAATGGATTATTGGAATTGAAGTTTCTGTAATTTCTAATGTAAGATTATTATATTGAAAAAGAGGTTGAGTTCTTCTGTTTTTCCTCCATTTTGCAGGCAGGAAATCTTTTGTAGTCTTGTATAAGAAAATTGTTCGATTGTGTCTTCAGAGGATATGGTAATTGAGTGATTTTTGCACAATAGGCTCTAAGACCGATGCCGTAAAATGTTTGACTGATAAGTCTCTCGGTTTGGGGGTTAAAATGTACTTGTTTTTTAATTACATGATTTTTCTAAAAAAAAATTATAAAAAGAAGAGCATGAAGAAGGGTTAATTTTATTTTTGAATCGATATAGACCGGAAATTTTTGTAATTGTCAGTTTTATTATTCTTTGAATCAGGGATTTGGGGAACGGGTAATCTGGCAATAAAAAATGCATCATAAGAGTATACCAAAATCTATGATGCATTTTTTAGTTTTTTGTATTCAATAATACAGGATTCTAATTCTTAATTCCTCGTTTTTCCTTAACGGCTTCTATAACGTTGATTACGTAATCTCCTAATTTTTCACATTCTGAAATGATATCCATGAAGTGAGTCCCGGATTGGTATTCGTATTTTTTTGAGTTTATATTTTCTATATTTTGTGTACGTAACTGATTACGATAATTATTTATCTCCATTTCTTTATTGTATGCTTTGTTGAAATCTGCATCTGTAGCATCGTTTTTATTGAGAATTATAATCATATTTTCAATAGCTTCGCTGACCAATCGGAGCATGGTATCTACATCTTGTACGATTTCGTCAGTAAACGTAGCTTTCGACTCTTGCTTGCGCAGTAGAGTCCGAGCCAGGTGGAAACAGCTGTCTCCGATACTTTCGATTTCTGAGGTCATTGTGAGCATGGCACTTACCTGAAGCTTACCTTCATAACTTAGACGTCCATCAGCTACGTTATTTAGATAATTTGCAATTTCCAGCTCCATACGATCACTTATTTTTTCGTATTTTTCTATGCGACTATATATTTTTGAATAAGCTTCACTTCCTTCTTTCTCGTGTACTAAGTCCTTGACCATACCTAACATCCTTTGGGTGCGTTCAGCATATACGGCAATTTCTTTTTTTACTTGTAGAAGAGATAATTCGGAAGTTGACAGTAGACCGCCGGATATAAATTTAAGTTGAAATTCTTCATCATCGCTGTGTTTGACGGTAATTACTCGTGTCACAATGTAAACATATAGTTTTACAAACCATACCATAATGAGTACGTTGATGATATTGAATACTGTATGGAACAAGGACAGAGCGTATGAGACGGTAACTTGAGCGGCTAAAAATTGAGACCGTAAAGCCGCTTCCCCGGAAGTAAGGTTACTTATATTCTCGGCAGAGATTTTATTTACAACCTCCGGACTTTGATGGCTGATCAGATTCATTAGGTCGGTAGGGGAACCACCGGTCATTTCATGCACCAGGAACGAGATGAAACGTGTGAATGGATAAAATAAGAGGAGAACCCAGCAGACACCGAATATATTAAACATAAAGTGTGCAAAGGCAGCCCGTTTTGCAGAGACATTACCCGATAGAGCTGCCAGATTGGCTGTAATGGTGGTGCCTATATTTTCCCCTAATACCATTGCAGCGGCTATATCGAAAGAAATCCACCCTTTGCTGCACATAATTAGAGTAATAGCCATGGTAGCGCTGGAAGACTGTACGATAATGGTAACAATAGTTCCGATTAACAGGAAAAGCAGTACTGAGAAAAATCCCATGTTGGTGTATTCTCTGAGGAACGATAGGATTTCCGGATTGCTTTGTAAGTCGGGAACCGAGTTTTTCAGAAAGTCGAGTCCCATAAACAAGAATGCAAAGCCAATAATGAATTCTCCCCAGGAACGACGTTTGCTACTGCCGGAAAAAATAAATGGGATAGATAATCCGATGAGAGGAAGGGCAAAAAGACTTATGTTGACTTTGAATCCGAAAATGGAGATAATCCAGGCTGTGACGGTGGTACCTACGTTGGCACCCATGATTACGGTGATAGACTGGGTCAGAGATAGAAGTCCGGCATTGACAAAACTGACAACCATTACGGTTGTTGCTGATGATGATTGGATAAGAGCGGTAATCAATACTCCGGTCAGTACTCCGGTCACCCGATTGGTCGTCATTGCCGTAAGTATGCTTCTCAACCGGTCGCCTGCCACTTTTTGTAACCCCTCGCTCATGACTTTCATCCCATACAAGAAAAGCCCTAAAGAGCCAATAAGGGTCAAAAAGTCGAAAAAAGTGTACTCCATTTCAATTAGTTTATTTGATTTGTTGTTTTATACAAGACTTCTTGATATATTTGATAAATAATGTGTCAAATCATTTTTTTTGCAAAAATAGCAAAAATAAGTGATTTGCCGTAAGTTTATATATTTGAATTTTAATGTAAATACAATATTTATTCAATGTAAAAAAGGAAAATAATATTTGTTTTTGAAGAAGGAGGATGCATGAAAGATATAACTATTTATTGCGTGAATTTACAGAAGTCGGTACAAGTGCGTGAAGGGTTGACTTTACTTGAGATATACCGATTGTTGGGAGTTGAATTACCCCATCAGGTTTTGTGTGCCAGAGTGAATAATAAGACAGAAGACCTTAATTATTGTGTATATAATCCTAAGCAGATAGAGTTTATAGATATTACTCACGGTTCGGGCTCCCGTGCTTATGTCCGTTCGTTATGTTTTGTTTTGTATAAGGCTATAGAAGATATAATGCCGGGGATGCAACTGCGTATTGAGCATTCTATATCGAAAGGATATTATTGTGAAATTAATGTTCAAGATAAGATTTCAGAGGAGAGCATTATCCGTATAAAACAGCGGATGAGGGAAATTGTTGATGCAGATATGCCTTTTGAACGAATTGAATGTCCGACTAAAGAAGCGCTTGAGATATTCCGAAGTCAGGGAATGGAAGATAAGGTAGCTTTATTGGAAACTTCGAGGAGGCTGTATACTATCTATTATCGTCTTGATAATCTGATAGATTACTATTATAGTTGCCTTGTCCCTTCGACCGGATATTTGAAAGTGTTTGATTTGATAAAATATAATGGGGGATTGCTTCTTGTCCCTCCTTCGGTGGACAATCCGCAAGTGACATCTCAAATTGTACGACAAGAGAAAATGTTGAAGGCTTTCGAGGAATATGTACGCTTTAATCATATTGTAGGTCTCTCGAATGTTGGAAATCTGAATCAGGCTATTTTGGCTCGAAGAGCCACTGATCTTATAAAAGTTATAGAGGCTCTGCACGAAAAAAAAATTGCGGGTATTGCAGATGAGATTACAGAGAAATGTAAGAACGGGGAGGCTCGTGTTATCCTTATTTCTGGACCTTCATCTTCAGGAAAAACAACATTTTCTAAACGTTTATCTATCCAATTGATGACTAATCTGTTGCGTCCGGTAACAATCTCTTTGGATAATTATTTTGTCAATCGGGAAAATACGCCGAAAGATGAGAGTGGAGATTATGATTATGAATCACTCTATGCTCTTGATTTGGAGCTATTTAATAAAGACTTGAATCGCTTGTTAAAAGGTGAAGAAGTGGATATGCCTACGTATAATTTTGAATCGGGCAAACGTATTTATCGAGGCAATAAACTGAAGCTGGATAGAGCATCGGTTCTGATTTTAGAAGGTATACATGCGTTGAACCCTGACTTGACACCGCAGATAGAAAATAAATTGAAATATCGGGTATATGTATCGGCTTTGACATCCATATCAATAGATGATCATAATTGGATACCTACAGGTGATAATCGATTGCTTCGGCGTATCATTCGCGATTATAAATATCGGGGTAGTACTGCGCAAAGCACGATTGCTCGATGGCCGAGTGTCCGGCGAGGTGAAGAAAAATGGATATTTCCTTATCAGGAAAATGCCGACGCAATGTTCAATTCTTCCTTGTTGTTTGAACTGGCTGTAATGAAACGTCATGCAACTCCTATATTGAGTGCTGTCCCTCGTGATTGTCCAGAATATGGGGAGGCCAACCGGTTATTGAAATTTCTTGACTTCTTTTTGCCATTGGCCGAGCATGAAATACCTCCGACTTCATTGTTGAGAGAGTTTTTGGGAGGGAGCAGTTTTAAATACTAATATCGAAAGAAACAATATATAAAAATATGAAGATAAAGAACTTGCTTTTTGATTTTGGGGAAGTTTTGGTAACCCTAAGTCGAGAAAAGGCTGTTGCTGCATTTCGTGCTTTAGGTGCAGAAATTGCAGATGAGATTGTCCCGGCATCGTGGTCTTTTGACGGGATGTTTCGTGATTTTGAAAATGGAAAAATTACAGAACGTGAGTTTTTTGATAATCTGAACTTTTCCTTGGGTTTGCAGGCAACAGATGAAGAATTACGAGCTGCATGGAGTGCGATAATACAAGACATTCCGTTGTATAAGCTGGATTTGCTATTGGGGCTACGTAAAAATTATTCAGTGTATATGGTGAGTAATACTAATAAAATCCATATGGATTATACCAAGGAGCATCTGTTTAAGGACGGAGGTCATACGATAGATGACTTTTTTGATAAGTTATATTTATCTTATGAAATAGGCGCTTCGAAGCCTGAAAAAGCATTTTTCGATTATGTGATAAAGGATGCTGGGTTGAAGCCTGAAGAAACTTTGTATCTGGATGACAGTCCGGCAAATATTGAGGCTGGTTGGGAAATGGGATTCAGGGTATGTCCGGTATCTCCGTTAGATGATTTGGATAAATTAGTTGAAGCCTGCTTGCATACAAATCAGAAATGATAAGGCCAGAATGATAGACATAAAAAAAGAGCGTCAACCACTTGACGCTCTTTTTTAGTTGCGGGAGCCAGACTCGAACTGACGACCTTTGGGTTATGAGCCCAACGAGCTACCACTGCTCCACCCCGCGATGTTTGTGAGTGCAAAGGTACAATAATCTGTCCTATCTGCAAGAATTTGTATGTTAAATATTTTTAATTTCAAAATATTATTCGAAATAAAATGAAAGGACTACTATCTGGGAGGTAATTTTTTTCTGAGATTGAGTATATTTATAATCGAGTGGGTCTTGTAGGTCATTTCTTTTCTTTTCAAGCATATTGCCCAATCCGAAACAGAATTTTAGTTCGGGGATAAGCTTGAAAAAGGGTAAATAGATATCACATCCAAATCCTATTTCCAAGTAAGTATCGTATGGTTTCAAACGCAATATGTCATTTTTCTTTTTGGCAAGGTCCAGAGTAGGACTTATTCCGGCAGTGATATAGGGGCGGTAATTGTTCAAGCGTTTAGCTCCATATTTTATGCTTATGGGAAGAGAAAGGTAGTTTGATTTTATATCTACGATTTTTCGTTCGTCAGAGGTATTCTCTCGCATTTCGATGGTTTTATTTCCAAAATACATAGTGGGACAAAAGCGGAGATTTAGATATTCACAAAGATATAAGTCGCTGACCAACCCTACATTAAATCCTGGAGAAAAGCTGGGAATTTCTGCATACCAGGTTTCTCCGTTATCGCCGGGTTCCCCTCTGTTTACAAAACGGAGATCTTGAACGTGAGTACCTATCGAAAATCCGAAATGTAGAAGTCTTTGGTCAATATATGGCAAACGTTGTACTTTGTTTCGTTGAGCCTGAACTCCCAACGTAAAGAATAGTAATAAAGAAAATATTAGCGAACGTTTGGACATATTATTTTCGAAAAATATACCTATTAAACGGTAAATGCTGATGCTTATTGTTTGCAAAGATAACATTTTAAAGTTGCTTTATGATTTACATAATCAGGTTTTGGAATAAATTTGAGAATCTGGGCTTACTATAAATATCGATAGAGTTTTATTATGGGCTTTACTTTTGGTCTAATTTATATTGAGATAAAATAAGGCATAAAAAGTATCTATTTTTTGGAGATAATGATAAAAATCCATTATTTTTGCAGGACATAATTAGTACTATTTATCAATAAAACTTTAAAACAATGGCTTACGTAATTAGTGAAGATTGTATTGCTTGCGGTACTTGCATTAGTGAATGTCCCGTTGAAGCTATTTCTGAAGGTGATATTTATAAAATCGATCCGGATGTTTGTGCAGATTGTGGTACTTGTGCAGACGCTTGTCCGACCGGAGCAATTCACCCTGCAGAATGATATGAAATTAAAGTAAAAAATAAGGGATGTGCCAATCGGCACATCCCTTATTTTTTGATAAATAGCTCTATGATTTATTGTCTTAATTATTTCTTCTCTTTTTTGTTAGAGAGTATTTAAAGGATTTTTTCTTGGTATTCTATAAAATAAAAAAAATTGATTAATCGCGAGAAAATACTTAAATCTATTATTTCTGCACTATTTTTATATTAAAAATATATTTATTAGTTAAGCACAATATATATTTTTTATAATTAAAGTTATTATATTAAATATTTTTATTTATATTTGCCTCAAAAATTAATTTTTTAATTTAAAATAGTAATATCATGAAAAAAAGCACACAATTTGTATTGTTCTTTTTGTTATGTTTGTGTTCATCCTATTTAGTAGCACAAAATTTACCGGAGCGGACGTTGGTTTTTGATATGAACTATGACGGTTCCAAATATTACCGTATTCCGGCTTTGACAGTAGCTGCAGATAAATCTTTAATTGCGGTAGTAGATAAACGCGGCAATTCGTTGCAGGACTTGCCCAATACAATCAGTATTGTATCGAGACGTAGTACTGATTATGGAAAGACATGGTCGGCTCCGGTCGTGGTAGCGCAAGGTGGTAATGGTAAAACGTATGGAGACCCGGCTGTGGTATTGGATAAGAACTCCGGGCATTTACTTTGCATTTTTGTCGGTGACCAGGGTTTATGGACAGCAGCTCCTTCGAATCGGCAGGGTATTTATATCTCAAAGAGTATGGATAATGGAATTTCATGGAGTGCTCCCCGGGCTATTACCGACCAGATTTATAAAGAGCATTCCGATTGGTATGCCGCTTTTGCCGGTTCTGGCAATGCACTGCAATTGAGAGACGGGCGTTTAATGTTTGTGTTGGCTGTTCGACCGGATAGTCGCTCAAATGGTCCGCTTTATAATTATGTTTGTTATTCGGATGATGGAGGAGATACATGGGATGTGTCTGGTGTTGCGGAAACTATTGGGGATGAGGCTAAAGTTGTAGAACTTGAAAATGGAGATATATTGATGAGTATCAGAAATCCGAATAAGGGATATCGAAAATTTTGCAAATCTACAGATAGGGGGGAGACATGGGGACGGTCTTATATGGTTTCCGATTTGGACGACCCTGCTTGTAATGGGGATATTATTCGCTATTCGTATTCCTCTGATGGGCAAAGTTGCCTATTGCATTCTTTGCCGGCGAGTTCTACTACTCGTGAAAATGTTACAGTTTATTTGAGTTATGACGAAGGCCAATCTTGGAAAGTAAAAAGGCAATTATTTGAGGGATATTCGGCCTATTCTTCTCTGGCTGTTTTACCGGATGGTAGTATTGGTGCTTTGGTAGAAGAAGGTAAATGGGATTCGAGTTTGCCTGGTGATGATGGATTTAAACTTGCTTTTTATCGTTTTACGATGGATTGGTTGACGGGGAATGCAGAACCGGCTCCTCAAGTGAGTAATACATTACAATTGAATGGTGTCGACCGTTATATGCGTATTCCTAATGCCGAAGAGCTGAATCCACAAATAGGAGGTACATTTACAGTAACTTGTAAGGTAAAAATGGGGTTTACAGGTAGTACATGCCGTTTTGTAGCAAAGCGTTCTTATGAAGGAACAAACAATAGTGGTACAACCGGTTATGAATTATGGGGTGATGGTAGCGGTAATACAAAGTATTCAGTGAATTTGTCTCCTCAGGGCGATCCATGGGGAGGAAAAGGTCATGGCATTGGGATTTCTTTTCCTGAGAATACATGGGCTCATTTGACTTGGGTTTACGATGCGGTGAATAATAAAACGATAGCTTATGTTGACGGAGTAGAAAAAGAAAATAAAACATTGGACGGTGCGTTTAAAACAAAACCTTTGGCCAATAATTTTGATATTTTAGTCGGAGCCGGATGGCTCAATGAGAATGGAGCATTATCAGTCCCCTCATATTTTATGGATGGGGAGATGGATGATGTACGTTTTTATAGTAAAGCGTTGACAAGAGAAGAAGTTATTGCCGACATGACGTCTGTTGTAGGTGAGAATACGGAGGGTCTTATTGCTGCTTATGATTTTGCAAATATATCGGGCACGACGGTACCGGATATCTCGGGACATGGTCACGACGGAATTTTGGTTAATTTCCCGGATGTGGCATCTCGCTATCCGGTGACTATAACTTCACCAGATGAAGTTCAAGGTACGTTAAAGGTATTGAATGGAGATGCAGAGGTAATTAGTGGCATAAATATTGCAGAGAATACAATCCTGACAGTTGAAGCTATTCCTGCTGAAGGTTATCGATTGAAAAGTATTTTGATTAATGGCACACCTCTACCAGCAGGAGTTAACACGTTCACAGTAACAGGGATTACTACTGTTACTGTAGAATTTGAACGTTTGGAAGATGCTGGTCCGGAATATTGTATTCCCGCAGGAACGAAGATTAATGAAAGATATCTTACGGCAATTACTTCTGTAGGGGCAAAAGAAGGGACGGAAGAAATCAACTATACGGCCAATGCTCCGCTTGCGGTTGTTTATACGAAATTGAATCAGTCTCTGACTGTAGAACAGTCTTCTACATTTACTATTTCTTTCGTAGGAAATAATGCCGCCAGTAATGGGTTGAAATATACACATGCTGAAATTTTTGCAGACTGGAATGGAGATGGGGACTTTACAGAAGCCGATGGCGAGCGTGTAGCAATGGTGGGTGAGTGTGCTCCCTCCGTGACGAATAATTGGAATAATGGGGAGCGGATGGAAAATATCGTACAAGAGTTTCGGGTACCTGCTGATGCCAAAATCGGGAAAACTTGTATACGTATTAAATATACCGATGCATGGCATAATCGTAAGAATCCATCAGATCCTGCATATTTGGATGGTCCTTGTAGTGAAGTAGATAAAGGTATGGTATATGATATTCCGGTGATGGTAGAGGAGCATATGCAATTGCCACGTACAGTCCTTATTGAAACACCAAGCCAAATAGGTGCTCATTTGGATGTGTATTATAGAAAATCGGGTTCTATTATGCCTGTGGTTGTAAATTCTGGAGATAAAATAGAGATAGGGACTAAGTTGATTATTGATGCTTATTCTGATATACCTAATAAATTGCAGTTGGTATCTGTCAAGGTAAATGGAGAAGATATAAAATCAGTAGATGGAACATATACTTATACCGTAATGGAAGGTAAGGATAATATTATGATTTCTGCGGAATTTGCAACTTTATATGGCCTGACTATTGATGAACCTCAAAATGGGAGCATAGAAGTACGTTTGGAAGATTCGGATGAGCTTTTGCAAAATGGAGACAAGATACAGGAAAATGCGGTAGTGCTGATTAAGCCCATTTCTGATGAAAATTATAAAGTGTCTTCTTTGAAAATAAATGGTTATGAACAGATAGGATTTTTGGAGGACGGTATTTATAAGCATCAAGTTACAAAAGATTTGAGAATTTCTGTGTCATTTAAAAGAGTACATACCCTGACAATGGGAAAAGTTGAAAATGGAGTGATAGAAGTACGTATATCAGAGAACGGAGTATTGGGTGAATTGTTGGGTAATGACAGTAAAGTTGAGGATGGCGTTGTATTATCAATCAAGCCCGTTGCAAATGACGGTTATGAGTTACATTCTTTGTTATTGAATGACAATGAGATAAAAGATTTATTATCAGATGGAGTTTATCTTCAGACTGTAAAAAAGAATATTGTAATTGATGCAGAATTTTCTTTAGTTAGTAGTTTGACAAATGAGTGGAACAACGGTATTCATATTTATCCAAATCCTTTTACAGGTAGTTTTATGGTCAATGGCATATCGGCAGGCTCACTGATTCAGATATATAATATGTCTGGCGTTTGTGTATTTTCGAAAGTTGCCGGTGCTAAAACTTTAGTTGTACATTCAACTGAATTTATGCCAGGAGTATATATATTAAAATTAACCGACAATAATGAAAGTCGAGATTATAAGTTGGTTAAAAAATAATTGTTAATATTTCCTTTTGTGAGGTTTCATTGATAAATTGAATCTAATTTTATACAATCTCCTTATCCAATTCAGATAGGGGGATTGTTTTATATAGTTACTGTCATTTTAGAGCACTGTATATTATCGACTGGATGCGAGGACGTATATTCAGGGTCATTAGATTTTTGTTCCATCTATGGGCATATACCCGGTTACTTAAAAATATAAATATGAGGTCGTTGTCCGGGTCGACCCAAAAAGCTGTACCGGTAAATCCTGTATGGCCGTATACGGAGGCTGGGGCTTCGGGGCAGGTAGGACTGGCTTCCGGTTTATTGGTATTGGGTTTGTCAAAGCCTAATCCTCTACGACTATTTTCACTTTTGGCCCTGGTAAAGCTTGCGACGGTATGGGCAGAGATATATCTTTCTCCACCGTATTCTCCTTGATTGAGATACATTTGTAAAAGTTTAGCCAAATCATTGGCGCTTGAGAACAAACCGGCATTTCCGCTTACTCCGCCGGAGAAGGCAGCCAACTCATCGTGTGGGTAACCGATAATAATTTGATTTCTTAGTAAAGCATCGTTCTCAGTTGGGGCGATTCGTTCTCTGCTGATATGTGTAAGCGGTAGGTATGTTGTAGTTGTAGCTCCTAAGGGGGCATAGAAATTTTTGTTTAAAAACAGATTCAGAGGTTGCTGGGTTATGTTTTCGACTGCTTTTTGTAATAGTATGAAATTAAGGCAACTGTATAAATAGTTTTTATTGTTTCTTGTTTTAGATTTTACAATGCAGGTAAATAATGTATCGGGAACTTTGGGGGTGGCATATAAGTTTTCTGCTATATTTATGGGAAAGGTATCTGACCGGCTGGTAGAAAACATATCTTTGCGTAGTCGGGCATCTTTATGCGCATATAATTGGCGGTCTATTTGTATACGATAGTCGTTGTCTCTTTTCTTTTGGTACAAATGATTTCCGTAAGAGTTTCTGTCCAGAAATAGGGGAAATACCGATAAGGTGCTTGCTAGCCCGGTTTCATGGTAAAGAGCATCTTTTATAGTGATTTGTTTTTTGTGTGTATCCGCTTTTAGCTGAGGGATGTAATTGCTTAATTTTTGATGAAAAGATAATTTATGGTCATCATATAATTTCATGATTGCAGGTAAAGTAGCTGTGGCTTTAGTGACGGATGCCAAGTCGTATACATCGGTATTTTGTACTGGATGAGTACCGGCGTAGTCGAAGTAACCAAATGATTTTGAATATATGATTTTTCCTTTGTGTGCGATTAATATCTGACATCCGGGAAAAGCTTTGGCAGAGATGCCCTCTTTTACTATAGGAGCGATTTTGTCCAAGGAGTCACTATTCATCCCTGTTGCTTCCGGCAGAGTGTATCCTAAACGGGTCGCCTGGGTTTCAGTACCTTTGCCTAAGGTGAATAGATTATTGATATTGACCGGGAGTTTGCCTTGTGCACCGTATCCCCCGAACAAAATTTGGGCAGCATATTCCTGTGCTGTTACATTATCTTCATAGGCCAGAATTACAGCTTGTGATTTTTTTATAACTTCTTGGTATCCTTTGATTTGATATGGAGAAGTGAAGAATACGAGTATGGTATTCCTATTCTGACAAATACGTCGGGCCAGAGTTATATCTGCTTTTTTCCCTGAATGAATACCGACAATAATTGTGTTGTATTTATCCAATTGTGATATAATTTCGGATTGTTTGGCCGTAGGCATTTTCCCGGTTAAGGAAATGGGTTCGACAGAGGCGTAGTTTCCCAGCATTTTTTGGAATGGGGTTTCATCGTTTTTTCCGACAGCTACTGCTGCGATGGTTCTTTGTCCCAGCATTTTTAACGGAAGAATCTCTTTGGTATCTTTTAGTATTGTGATGGCTGCCGCATATAGTTCCTGTATTAATAACTGGGTTTGTCTAGTGTTTAAGTCTTCGTTCAGGTTCTTTAAAGGAATGGCAGAATAGTGGTTGAGTCCGAGAATGTATTTATATCTTAAAACCTTAAGGCATTTTTCTTCAATGAGAGAATGAGGTATTACTCCGTCATCTATCGCTTTTAGCAATTCATCCATTTTAGTGATAGGGGAGAGGGGTTTCAATAAAATATCGTTTCCTGCCAATAAAGCTTTGGCTGCCAGATTTGGAAATTCTGATGCCCCCTTCATTTCCAATGCATCTGTAAAAACAAGACCCTTGAATTTCATTTTTTGTTGTAGCAAAGTATCGGTGATAGCCGGGGAAAGTGAAGCTGGGAGTTGAGAGTAATTGTCGAAAGCCGGTACGTTCAAATGGCCGACCATGAGCCCGCCCAGACCGCTGTTGATGTATTTTTTGAAAGGAACGAGTTCGAATTTTTCCAGATGGTGCCGTGTTTGGTTAACTATTGGAAGAGTCTTATGAGAGTCGTCAGAGGTATCCCCATGCCCGGGAAAGTGTTTACCTACCGACAAAACTCCTTCACTTTCAAGGCCGCGGGCGTAAGCGATGGCTTTGTGAGCTACTTTTTCAGGCGACTCTCCAAAAGAGCGACGCCCGATTACCGGATTATTTTCGTTACTGTTGACATCCAGTACCGGAGCAAAATTTACATGGATTCCCATCCGGCGGCACTGACGTCCTACTTCTTTCCCGTAAGCATATATAAGACTATCATTTTCTATTGCTCCTAATGTCATGTTTATGGGGAACTTGGGTGTGTCGGTCAGACGCATGGATAGCCCCCATTCTCCGTCAAGAGTAATCATCAGTGGGACTTTGCTCAGTGATTGACAATAGTTTGTCAGTTCGGCCTGGGCTTTTGCTGTTCCTTTAGTAAACAGAATGCCTCCGATTTTGAGTTCTTGTATGTATTTTTTTACTAACTCTTTGTTACGAGCAGAAAGGTTGACGTCTACTCCTAAAACAAAAAGTTGCCCTACTCGTTCTTTAAACGTCATGGAATCGAATACAGAGTCTACCCAATGTTCCATTTGTTTTTCATCGATATTGCGATATAACGACGGCTCTTTTCCCATAGAAAACAAATGGACCGATAAACAAATTAGATATATTATTAGTAGCCCTGCTTTTTTCATTCCGAGTAATTTCTTTTGTTTTAGGATTTATTTCTCATATATTAACCGATTATCCATCTTAGAGTTCAATGGTTTACTTGCAGCTTCCTGTTTTTTAACTTCATCGAGCATTGCATCTCTTAAATGTACGGGTATATCTTTGCGTTCTGTCGCATTTTTGAAAGCATCCATGCCATCATTGCCATTGGCCAAATAATCGATGGTGGCTATCGTATATATCCGATTATCATCGATATTTTTCCCGTTTATCGTCACATTCTTGATTTTATTATCGGAAGTGATGGTCATTTGTATTTCTTTGCTTACGCCTTCACCCTCGCGGGAAGCGATTGATTCGAATATCTTTTTTACATCATTTCCTTTTAGCTTTATCAAGCATAAGGAGTTTTCGAAAGGAAATATATTAAAAATATCTCCTATCGTAATTTCCCCTTTATTTAAGGAGGTGCGTATGCCACCGATATTCATAATAGCAAAATCACATTTTTCTTTGGAATATTCGCTGACTTTGTCACATAGTAAGTCTGATGTATAGTTTGATAAAAGACTTTGCGGCCTCTGTATATCCATGAAAATGGCGGAATGACCGATAACCTGATTGGCAATACTGTCGACTTGAGCTTTATAATTGTCTACGGCTGCAATGAAGTCTGTATCATTTGTCTCTTTCTGCAAACTATCCATAGGTATAGTGTGTCCCTCTGTTTCGATAACGCGGTAACGCGGCGAATTGCACGATGTTGTAAATGTCAGAAATATCGACAGTAGTGTGTATAGTATGGTTTTCATATTTGTTTCTCTGAATTGGTTATTTTTTGAGTTTGACTTTTATGAGTCCGATATTTAATCCGCTTTTTCCGGTTTGTCCGATAAGGACATCTTTTCCCGAAAGGTTTTTTACTTTAATGGCTTCTGAAAGTAAAGTATGGCTGTGACCGCCTATTATAATATCTATATCTTTACTGGCTGCGGCCAATTCCTTATCTCCTGGGGTTGTTTCTAATCCTAAGTGGGAAAGAATGACAATCAGGTCTACTCCCGATTTTTTTAAGTTAGCAGCCAGTTCGTTAGCCGTTTTTATGGGGTCTTTGTAAATGATTCCTTCACAGTTTTTACTATCGATTAGGCCTTTGGGGTCTACACATAAGCCAATAATCCCTATTTTCACTCCGTCTATCTCTTTTATCACGTATGGTTTTACCAGAGTGTTTAAAGGAGTGTTATTGACATCATAGTTGGCCGAAACGATGTCAAATTTGGCAGGAGTTAACATTTGAGTCAGGGCTTCTACTCCATTGTCGAACTCATGATTGCCCAAAGTAGCTATTTCATAGCCCATTTTGTTCATCAGGTCGATTTCGGCTTTCCCTTTGAAGAAATTAAAATAAGGAGTTCCCTGTACATAATCACCAGCATCGACAAGGATTACATTTTTTTCGGCAACACGCACACTGTCGATAAAAGCTTTTCTTCGTAATACCCCCCCCATGTCGGCGTTTTTAGATGCATTCTTAGAAATAGCTTCGATTTGGCTGTGTGTATCGTTTGTATGAATAAAAACAATCGTTTTATCAATAGCTTGTGCTTGAGAAAATAAGCCGAAAGCAAAGAATAAAAGCCCGTATTTAAATATGGTTTTGAACGGACTTTTCCGAGACAGAGAAAAGGTATTCATATATAATAAGAATTATTCAGTTATCGGTTAAGTATTGCGAAAATAAGAAAACTTTGTTTGGGGGAGAAGCTATTGGTCACTTATTAACTTTTATTTATTTACTGCGGTGGTTTATCTGGGAAGAGGAAAACTATCTATTTGTATTGTAAAGAGAATGAAAATAAAAGAAAAAAGTTTCTATAGAATTTGAACAGGCTTTTAAACGAGTATTAACTATTATTGTAAAATTCTCTTGCTTCTATTTGGTTTTCTGACAAATATATTGTTTCTTTGCACCGCTTTTCGTAATCTCTGTCAGGAAAGAGAGACCTGTTATATTACGTTTCAGTACAAACATTTTAAATAGCTATTAAAAATGGATTTTATTAAGATTGCAGAAGAAGCATTCGCCAGCGGTAAAGAGCATCCGAAATTCAAAAGCGGAGATACTATTACTGTTGCATACCGTATCAAAGAGGGTAACAAGGAACGTATCCAGCAGTATAGGGGCGTTGTTATCCGTATTTCGGGACACGGTGACAAAAAGCGTTTTACAGTTCGCAAGATGTCGGAAAATGTAGGTGTGGAAAGAATTTTCCCAATGGATTCTCCGTTCATTGATAGCATTACTGTAAATAAAGTCGGTAAAGTGCGTCGTGCTAAATTGTACTATTTGCGTGCCCTTACCGGAAAGAAAGCCCGTATCAAAGAAAAAAGAATATAATTTTTTCTGTCAAAGGCAAAATAAAGGCCGCTTTGAAAATTTTCAAAGCGGCCTTTATTTTATAGAGTAACCATGTGCAACACAAAAGAGAATATATTTTAATTGCTTTTCTCTTGTTTGGCATATTGCGAGGGTTTTATGCCGAATTCTTCTTGAAAACATTTACTAAAGTAGCTGGTAGTTCCGAAGCCGATCATGTCGGCAACTTCAGATACAGTATATCCTTGTTTCAGCAACTGTGCTGCACGTTTGAGCCGGACAGTCCGGATAAAAGCAACTGGGGACTGTCCTACAATGGCCATAAGTTTACGATAAAGTCCTGTTCGGTCCATATTCATATCTTTTCCGAACTGGTCTACAGAATATAGCGGATTATTTAAGTTTTTCTCGACACAACGTAGAGCGTCCCGGATTAATTTTTCATCGATATTCGAAGTTGTTACCGATTCTGGATGTATAATAATAGCTTTCTTGAATAATTCCTTATATTTTACTTGCTGGTCGATAAGACTTTGTATTCGGAGTTGCAATATTTCCATATTGAAAGGTTTGGAAATGTATGCATCCGCTCCTGCTCCATAGCCTTTGAGTTGCTCATCGTCGGAAGAGAGTGCAGTAAGTAAAATAATGGGGATGTGGGATGTTTGGATATTCTGTTTGAGTTTACTGCACAATTCGAATCCATTCATTTCGGGCATCATAACATCACTGATGATTATATTGGGTTGACCGGTTATAGCTTTTTCTAAACCTTCTTGTCCGTTACTTGCATTCAGTATGGAATATTGATTAGTCAGTTGAGAACACAGAAAGTCCTGGAATTCGATATTGTCTTCGACGATTAATAACGTATGTTTCTTATCAACGAGATGTGTTTTTGTTTCAGATATTTCCGGTTGCAAGTTTGTCGGGATATATACTGTAAATGTACTGCCTTTATTGGGTTTGCTTTCGGCCAGTATGATACCATTATGGAGTTTGGCATATTCTTGTGACAGATGTAAACCAATGCCACTTCCCGTATTCAGTTCTTTGGAGTTGTTACTTTGGTAAAATCTTGAGAATATGAGAGGAATATCTTTAGAAGGTATGCCGTACCCTGTATCGGTCACTCGTATAGAGAAAGCCTCGGTTGTATTATCGGGCATGTAGCATTTATTCAATGATACGTTTATATATCCACCTTTTGGTGTAAATTTGTAGGCATTTGAAAGTAGGTTGTTGATTATTTTGTGTAATTTGTCTTTATCGACATATAGGAAGAGATTTGCAGTGTTTTGTTTCCACTCGAATGAGATAGCTTTATTTTGTGCCAGAGATTTGAATGGAAGGCAGATGCTGTTAAGTAATTCATTAATATTACAATAACTCAAACGAAGAGTTTCTCCTGTTGTTTCTAATTTTTGGAAATCGAGTAATTGGTTAACTATGGTTAGTAGTTCTTTTGCATTACGATAGATTCCAACCAGTTGTTGCCGGATGCTTATTTCTGCTGTTTTTTTTATCAGGATTTCTAATGGAGTAAGAATGAGGGTTAAAGGTGTTCGTAATTCGTGGCTCATATTGGTGTAAAAGCGGTATTTCATTTTGTCTAAATTTTCTATTTGTTGCTTTTCCAGTTTTCTTTTTTTCTTTTTTAGATAATATGACGTTGACAAGTAAAAAAGTGCCAATATTCCGATAATGTACGTAATATATGCCAGAGTGGTTTTATAAAAAGGTGGAGTGATTTTGATTTTAAGTTCAGCATAGTGTTTTCCCCAATCTTTATTATTGGCTGCATATACTTTAAAGATATAGTTTCCTGGAGCTAAATTGGTATAGTTGGCCTTTCCTATGCCATTTTCTCCAGCTATCTCTCTCCAACTGTTATCCATATTTTCCAATTTGAACCGATAAAATGTTTGTGTTGGGTTCATATAATTTAATGCTGTAAATTGTAAACTAAAGGAGTTTTGGTTATGTGCTAATTCCAGTTCTGTGGTAGTTGTTATAGATTTTTTCAGTAAAACTTTTCCGTCGTATTTTTCATTTTGCCGTATTTCTGTTCCCGATATGAAAAGTTTTGTGAACAATGGTTTGGGTAATAAAGATGATGTATTTTGTATTTTCTGGGGGGAGATTTCATTGAATCCATCTATTCCACCCCATAAAAGGAGTCCTGAAGGGGTACAATATGCCGCTCTTTCAAAGAATTCGTTATCGATTATACCATCGTATTGATTGTAGTTGGAGAATAAATATCGGTATGAATCGTTCTCTTTTTTTATATCGATACGGGAGATTCCCCCAGATGTGGAAACCCAAATATTGCGATTCAGGTCTTCTTGTATTGCTTGGATGCGATTGTTAACGAGTCCGTTTTCTGTATGGAACATTTGTAGTTTCTTTTTTTGGGGATTCCATACACTGAGTCCGTCCCGGGTTCCTATCCAAGTTAGTCCCCGGCTATCAGTGTATAGACAATCATACCGAAAATTATTTTGCTGGAATATAGGAGGTCTGTGTTTATCGAAGGTCTGTGTAAGCTGCAATATTTTTTTTGTTCGATCGAAGATGAATATTCCAGCGTCGGAAAGTCCTATCAGGGAGTTGTTATCAAATTCGGCTATTTGGTAGATAACATTCAGATGTTTTGTCCCTTTTATAGGTTTATATATTCCGGTTTCGGGGGTAAAGAGGCCAAAACCATGTCCCAGGCAGAGAAAGAATGAGCCGTCTGGGTTTTCGTACATGTAGAAGACGCTATGAGGAGAGAATGTGTAGTTTTTGATTTTTTTGTCATCTATACAGTAAAGCCCTTGTTCGGCAGCACATATCCATATTTGGCTCTTTTGGTCTTTCAGCATGCTGAAGCATTGTATTTTGTGTGGAATATTTTTATATCGTGTTATAAGAGAGTTTTTCGGGTTGTATTGAAATAATCCTATTGGAGTTCCGACCAGAATGTTGCTATCTTTTTCGATAAAACAATTTACTCGGAATTCTTTTTTACTGTCGATACCGAAAGATGATTTCCCGATATTTTTAAATTTGAACCGGTTGGGATGGTAGTAAAAGAGCCCGCGGTTGGAAGTTCCGAGCCAAACTCCTCCTTGGTTATCACAAAATAGGGTATTTACTGCCGTTTCTATGGTTTGGCCGTTGACTAAATGAATCTGAGAAATAAATTCTTTCTTATGTAGAGTTTTATCAATATGCCATATTCCTTTTTCACAACTGAGCCAAATGTCTCCGTTGAGGTCTATAGATAAAGTATTCAGCCAATAATTTTGTTGTAGCAGAGTCTCCCATGATTTTTTTTCTATATTGTATCGTAACAGGATTCCTTCGGAACCATTGTGTATTTGGTAGAGGTACTGACGATGTTGGATGGTGAATATAACTTGTCTGAGATTTTTTCTTCCTTGTTTGGATAATGGATTGTATCGAAAGATTTTTTCTTTGGTATTGAGGTTTAAACAAATTGTTTGACCTGATTGAAAAGAGAGGAAGACTTGGTCTTCATAGGTTGACAGCTCTAATAGTTTGTCTGTTTTTTCTGATAGGGAGGTCAAATCCGAAATAAATATTTTTGTGTTGTTCAAATCGGGGTCTTTGTAGATAAGTTGATTTTTTTGAGTCAGAAACCAATATCGGTTTTTAGAATCGACGAAAAAATTTGATATAGGAGTTGTTATTCCTTGTTGTTTCAGAAAATATTCTAAGTTTGGGACAAAACATTCTTTATCCAAATCGAATAGCAATAAACGTTGATAGTCTTTAAGCCATAAATATTTCCCATTTTCTACATAAGGATGATAATATCCGTGATAATCTTTTAGAGGGTAGACGTTTTTATCATCAATATGTAAATAATGGAATGATGTACCGTCATATAGATTGACTAACCCGTCGGTCATGATTACTATTCTTCCGTCTTGTAGTTGGGTTATACAATGTACTCTATTCCCGGAAAGCCCGTTGCTACTGTTGATAGATGAAAAGAGGTAGTGTTCCTCGGCCTGTAGTAAGGATGGGAATAAGAAAGATAATAGTATTAGAATTGTTGGGTAGATTTTCATGATTTTATTGTATGTATGTCTCGAACAAAGATAATTACAAAGCTATTTATAAACCTATATGAAGAGAAAACTTTCAACATTTGTGGCATTTTTTTCAACATTTGGTTATGCTGGAAAGACGTTAGGATATCTACTTTTGAGGTACTGATTTTTTATATGTAACTTTTTATAATTAAGATTTATCATGAAGCACAAGATTTTGTTGTTCGGGTTGATGTTTGTGTTTTTTGTAAAAATGGAGGCACAACAAAAAACGTATTTTTATCGGTTAGGTAGTCAGGATGAAAAGGTGCAGGATTTGTTTCCTGGTTCTCACCGAGCTCGTCCGGTTATGGCTGATTTTACGAATAATGGTTATTTGGATTTGTTTTATGGAGGACAGGATTTAGGAGGTTCGACAGGTTGGTATTTGAAAGAGGTGTTGGAAGATACCCGTTGGGGAGATCAAGGGAATGGTAAATATGTAAATCCTATTCTTAATGCCGATTATTCTGATCCGGATGTCATTCGTGTGGGAGAAAAGTATTATATGATATGTTCTGAATTTCATTATATGGGTATTCCGGTATTGGAGTCAGAAGATATGGTGAACTGGAAAATTATCGGGCAAGTTTACAATAAAATCGATTTCCCAGAATATGATTCTAATGACCGGTATGGAGGGGGAGCATGGGCTCCAGCCATCAGATATTATGATAATAAGTTTTGGATATATTTTTGCACTCCTGATGAAGGGCTATTTATGACTACAGCAACAAATCCGGCTGGGCCATGGGCTCCTTTAATCAATGTAAAAAATGTTAGTGGCTGGGAAGATCCTTGCCCTTTGTGGGACGATAATGGGCAAGCATATTTAGGAAGAAGCCAGTTAGGCGGAGGCCCTATTATCATACATAAGATGAGTGCCGATGGGACTCAGTTATTGGACGATGGAAAAGAAGTATATAATGGACCCACAGCAGAAGGTACAAAGCTTTTCAAAAAAAATGGATATTATTATATCAGCATTCCAGAAGGAGGAGTGTCTACCGGATGGCAGACCATATTACGTTCTAATAATATATATGGACCTTATGAAAAAAAGATTGTTTTAGAACACGGTGTTAGTAAAGTGAACGGGCCACATCAAGGGGCATTGGTCGATACTCCGGATGGGGAATGGTGGTTTTATCATTTTCAGTCGAGAGATCCTCAAGGGAGAGTCGTACATTTGCAACCGGTGAGTTGGAAAGACGATTGGCCAATGATTGGGGTCGATATAGATGGGAATGGTATTGGAGAACCGGTAAAAGAGTGGACCAAACCTGTAACAGGCAAAGATGTTGCAGTCTATGGTCCGCAGACGAGTGATGAGTTTTTGACACCGAGTTTGGCAATTCAGTGGCAAATGAACCATAATCCGGTGGGAGAGAAATGGTCACTTACCGAGAAACCCGGATATTTGACGGTCGGAGCATTGAAAGCTTCTCATCTGAAAGCTTCCAAAAATATGTTTACTCAGAAAATAATGGGATATTATGGAGAGGCATCAACAGAGGTAGATTGTAATGATTTGGCTGATGGTCAACGTGCTGGATTATTTTGTGCAGGTAGTCAATATAATGCAATCGGGGTAGAACGAAAGGGCGGTAAAAATTATATTTATGTCGAGATGAATGGCGATGCCGAGCAAATTATCGAGACGCAAGAAAATACTCTTTATTTTAAGGTATATTTAAACGGAAATACAAATCATCATCAGCTTTATTATAGTTTGGATAATGTGACTTATATCGAGTGTAAGTCTTCTTATTCGTTACAGTCGAGCGATTGGAAAGGTCCGAGGGTAGGTATATATTCTTATAATACGGTAGAGGAAGAGGGAAAAGCACATTTTAATTGGTTTAGATATGAGTATGATGGTCCTGGTAAATATGTCAATCAAATAAGCGACCCGGGAGGGTTTGCAGATTGGCATGTTTGGAATGAATTGGCAGCATTGGTAAAAAATAATGGAGATGGTACTTTTTCATTAGTACAGGAATATGATGCGAATATCCAACAATCGATATGGACAAACAGCGTTTTTTTTGATTATGATAATGATGGGAATTTAGATTTACTCTTAGTCGGAAAAGGGGGAGATTGGCGTTTCCCTATGAGTGAAAAATATGCTTTGCTGTACCGGAATATGGGGAAGGAAAATGATTATATGTTTCAAAAAGTAGGAAATACAGGTTTGGTACAGGAGTGTGATGAAATGTATTTTAATACTATCTCAATCGGGGACTATGACCATGATGGATATAATGATATTCTTATTATGTGCTATGATATAAATAATACTCGGAGAATCGATTTATATAAAAATGATAAGGGTTCGGGGAAATTTATATTACAGCAGAATGCTATTCCGAAAGATGGAGATATCCCGGGAACTTTTCATGGAGCTTCAAATGGTTCGGTTATGTTTGGGGATATAGATAATGATGGGTGGCTCGATATATTCTATACTGGGTATAGTGATGTATCGAGGGGGATTCGAATTTATAAAAATATGCAGGATGGGACGTTTAAAGATATTACACCTTCTAACATAGAGGGTTCTTTCGAAAGCCAATCTGTTTTGGCCGATTTAGATGGAGATGGAGATTTGGATATTCTGGTTACTGGTCATGGTGATAATTGGGTACGCTACTCTTCGATTTATTATAATACGGTCAATTCTCAGACTGGGCTTCCTGAATTTACGTTAGTTGAGTCTGAAGCGAATGGAATAACGCTTATGAATAAAGCAAATTTATTGATTGCGGATTTTAATAATGATGGACGTATGGATTTGATTGCTCATGGTTATGACGGGACAAAAGACTTGACTCGTGTTTTTTATCAGGATGATAAAAAAAGATTTATTTTGGATGAAGATTTTCCGTTGATTTCGATTAAAGACGGAGGAATAAATATGGGAGATGTGAATGGAGATAATAATATAGACGTTGTGATTGCTGGATATAAAGGGTCAGATACCGGAGATGCCTATGGTTCTCCAGTACGAATTTATGAAAATCGGCCTTTAGAGGCTGGATTGTCCGATAATAGAGCTCCAAGTGCTCCATCTAAAGTAAATATTGTACAAAAAGAAGGAAAAATCTATATTTCATGGGGTGAATCAACTGACGATATTACACCTACGGAAGCCTTGCGCTATAATATCTATTTAAAAAATAATAAAACAGGAAAAGAGTGGATGATGATTCCTTCTGATATATCAACTGGGAGAGTGAAGGTAGGGACTGACCTTCAGACGTCACTATCTTCGACTGTGAAAGAGTATATTATGTCTGTTCCCGAAGCAGGTAATTATACTGTTGGAGTGCAAGCTTTGGACCAGTCGTATGCCGGAAGTAAATTTACCTTTGCTCAGACCGATTTTACTGAAATTGAAGATGTGTCACAATCGACAAAATGTATCTTGCAGACTTCTGAAGGGTTTATTGTGAAAAGTGAAGCAGAAGAAGTCGTGAAAGTCTTTAATCTGGAGGGGAAATTATTGGTACAGGAGATGACAAACCGATTAATTTTAATTCAACAAAATGGTGTGTACATTGTAAACGTAGATGGTACTGTTTTTAAGGTCGTCAAATAATCTGTTATATTTCTGAATATCGCATACTTTTTCGTACCTTTGTACCCGGTTAAAGAATAGGATATAAAACTATAAAACAGATACACAAATGAACAAGAAAGCTTTTTTGATGATTCTCGATGGTTGGGGAATAGGTGACCATGGTAAGGATGATGTTATCTTTAATACTCCTACTCCTTATTGGGATTCTTTGCTGGCAAACTATCCTAATTCTCAATTACAAGCTTCGGGCGAAAATGTAGGTTTGCCTGACGGACAAATGGGAAATTCGGAGGTAGGACATTTGAATATTGGTGCGGGACGTGTTGTATATCAGGATTTAGTTAAGATTAACCGGGCTTGTGCTGATAATAGTATATTGAAGAATCCGGAAATTATTTCTGCGTTTACATATGCTAAAGAAAACGGGAAGAATATCCATTTCATGGGACTGACTTCGGATGGAGGGGTACATAGTTCTTTGGAACATTTATTTAAACTTTGTGATATTGCTAAAGAGTATCAGATTGAGAATACTTTTATCCATTGTTTCATGGACGGCCGAGATACTGATCCTAAAAGTGGGAAAGGGTTTATAGAACAATTGTATGCACATTGCGATAAGAGTGCAGGCAAGATAGCTTCTATTATTGGTCGTTATTATGCTATGGACCGCGATAAACGTTGGGAACGGGTAAAAGAGGCGTATGATTTACTGGTAAACGGTGTGGGCAAGAAGGCCGATTGTATGGTTCAAGCTATGCAAGAGTCTTATGATGAGGGAGTAACTGACGAATTTATAAAGCCTATCGTGAATGCGAACTTTGACGGAACGATAAAGGATGGGGATGTTGTTATTTTCTTCAATTACCGGAATGACCGTGCAAAAGAGCTAACTATTGTTCTTACACAGCAAGATATGCCTGAAGCTGGTATGCACACGATTCCTAACTTGCAATACTATTGTATGACGCCTTATGATGCATCGTTTAAGGGTGTTCATATTCTTTTCGACAAGGAAAATGTTGTGAATACTTTGGGTGAGTTTATAGCATCTAAAGGATTAAAGCAATTGCATATTGCTGAAACGGAAAAGTATGCACACGTAACTTTCTTCTTTAATGGTGGTCGTGAAACTCCATATGAAGGAGAAGATCGTATTTTGGTGCCTTCTCCTAAAGTTGCAACTTATGACCTTAAGCCCGAAATGAGTGTATATGAAGTGAAAGAGAAATTGGTTGCGGCTATCAATGAGAATAAATATGACTTTATCGTTGTAAATTATGCCAATGGTGATATGGTCGGTCATACAGGGGTTTATGGAGCGATAGAAAAGGCTGTAGTAGCGGTTGACGCTTGTGTGAAAGATGCCATAGAAGCAGCTAAAGCTAACGGTTATGAAGCTATTATTATCGCTGATCATGGTAATGCGGACCATGCTTTGAATGAAGATGGAACTCCGAATACGGCACATTCTTTGAATCCTGTACCGTTTGTGTATGTGACAGATAATAAGGACGCAAAAGTCGAAAATGGAATATTGGCCGATGTGGCTCCTTCAATTTGTCATATATTGGGAATAACTCCACCGAAAGAGATGACCGGACGTTGTTTGATTAAAGACTGAATAGTTATCGATAATTAAATGGTAGCGGACAACGGGCAGCGGATAAATGCCGTTACTCATTGTCCGTTATTTTTATATATGGAACCTGTTATGTTGGAAATAGGAGATACATTGGTTAGTCTCGATGTTATTGAGAAGGAATTTGTATGTAATCTGGAAGCCTGTCTGGGGGCTTGTTGTATTGAGGGAGATGCCGGAGCACCTTTAGAGGAAGAAGAATGCCAAAAGCTTAAAGAGATATTACCTGTTATTTGGGATGATTTGTTACCTGCAGCACAGTCTGTCATTCAAGAACAAGGGGTCGCTTATATCGACCAGGAAGGCGATGTGGTTACGTCTATAGTAAATGGTAGGGATTGTGTTTTTACCTGTTATGGGGCTAATGGCATGTGTTATTGTGCCATAGAAAAAGCGTATAAGGAAGGGCGAATCGATTTTTATAAACCCATATCTTGTCATTTGTATCCGATACGAACAAAGAAGTATAGTGGTTTTACTGCAGTGAATTATAACCGTTGGAAAATTTGTAAAGCAGCTGAAGTTTTGGGGCGTAAAGAGGGTGTAAAAGTTTATCAGTTTTTGAAAGAACCATTGATTCGAAAGTTTGGAGAAGTGTGGTATAATGAACTTTGTGGAGTTGCTATTGAATACGAACGTCAAAAGGCTCAAGATGATTGAATTTTCAGAAAAATCGTTTAGTAGAGACGATTTTTTGAGTAAAAACTAATTTTTTTATAAATTGCCGATGTATGTAAATATTTAGTGTGATTATTATTTGCTTGATATTGGTGGATGCCGAGAGCCAACCAAATAAAAACCGCCAAAGAAATTTTTCATTGGCGGTTTTTGATGAGTATGGAACAAATGAGATTAGTCAATAATGTCAAATCCCGTATAAGGGACTAGGGCTTTGGGGATACGTATACCCTCGGGAGTCTGGTTATTTTCCAATAATGCGGCAACTATACGAGGTAAAGCTAGAGCACTGCCATTCAAAGTGTGTACCAGTCTTGTTTTTTTATCGGTGCCTTTGAAACGGCATTTCAGACGGTTGGCTTGGTAGCTTTCGAAATTGGATACCGAACTTACTTCCAGCCAACGTTTTTGGGCAGCGGAGAATACTTCGAAGTCGAAAGTAATGGCAGATGTGAAACTCATATCTCCACCGCAGAGGCGAAGGATGTGCCACGGGAGTTCGAGTTTTTCGACTAACGTTTGTACATAGTCAATCATCTCCTGAAGAGCTTCATAAGAATGGTCAGGATGTTGTATCTGGACAATCTCAACTTTATCGAACTGGTGGAGACGATTCAACCCTCGTACATCTTTACCGTAAGAGCCGGCTTCTCGGCGGAAGCATGCAGAGTATGCTGTATTTTTTATAGGCAGATCCGATTCATTTAAAATAACATCGCGGTACAGGTTGGTAACCGGGACCTCAGCTGTCGGTATCAAATACAGGTCATCTTCGTTACAATGGTACATTTGCCCTTCTTTGTCGGGCAATTGCCCCGTTCCGTATCCAGATGCTGCATTTACGACGTAAGGAGGTTGTACTTCGAGGTAACCGGCTTCCCGGGCGTTGTCCAGAAAGAAGCTGATAAGAGCGCGTTGAAGGCGAGCTCCTTTTCCTTTATATACAGGAAATCCTGCTCCCGTAATTTTTACCCCTAATTCGAAATCGATGAGGTCATATTTTTTTGCCAGTTCCCAGTGAGGAAGAGCGTCTTCCGGAAGGTCGGGAATTATTCCGCCACTTTTTTCTACAATATTATCTTCGGCAGTACGGCCTTCAGGAACTGCATCACAAGGAGTATTCGGGATAGAAAGCAGAATATCAGTAATCTGTTTTTCTGCATCGTTCATAGCCGATTCTAATGCAACATTTCCTTCTTTTAAACTGGCAACTTCGGTTTTTACTTTTTCGGCTTCTTCTTTTTTCCCTTCTTTCATTAATTTACCTACTTGGCTCGAAAGATTTTTCAGAGTTGCCAGACGTGCATCTAATTCGGATTGTGAGTTGCGTCGAGTTTTATCTAAATCTAATACTTTATTAATAAGCTCTTTGGCATCGAAATGCTTTTTGGCTAATTTCCGGACGATTTCTTCCTGATTTTCTTTTATTGCAGCCAGTGTTAACATATAAATATGATGTTTGTATTTGTGATATGTCTGATATTTATCAGGCTAATAGTTCTTTTACTTTGGCAGAGATAGCCTTCCCTTCAGCACGTCCGGCCAATTTTTTACTGGCAACACCCATTACTTTTCCCATATCTTTGGCAGATGTTGCACCTACTTCAGCGATAATATTTTTCAATTCGGCTTCCAGTTCTGCTTCAGTCATTTGTTTCGGGAGATATTCTTCAATGACTTTAGCTTCGCCTAATTCGCTTTCTGCCAATTCTGGACGATTTTGTTCTATATATATTTGAGCGCTGTCTTTACGCTGTTTTACCATTTTTACCAGTATTTTCATCGCTATGTCATCAGATAGCTCACCGTCTGAACCTTTAGCCGTTTTTGCTTCCAGAAATTCTTTTTTTATTCCTCTTAAAGTTTCCAGTCTCAGTTTGTCTTTGGCCAGCATGGCATTTTTTATGTCATTGCTGATTTGATCAAATAAATTCATTTTATATTCTGATTTTAATGATGTTATACTATTTTAAAAACGTATTGTTCCTTCTGCTGTTCCCGCTGTATTCGTATTGGCGGATGATTGGGGTGCTGACGGAGCCGATTCGTTGTTTTGTCCCGATTTGCTGTTGATGGCTAAACGGGCAGCAAATTGTGGGTCGCGATTGTATGTAGGGGACTTATCGAGCAATTCAAGTAAAGCATCGTCGTCCATTTGCTCAGCTTTTAATATCATAAAAGATGCTCTGACCCTGTTCCTTTCTATTTCCTTTGCAGCTTCGGGTCCATACATCTCTGTGATAGAATCTTGTGTATCATTGAAGGATTCTTCGTTTTGCTGTTCGAACGGATCGATAAAGTTTTGTGAAGCCATGGATGCCCCGTCTTTGAATCCTGTAGCCAGTATGATAATCTTTACGGTTTCTTCCAGACTGTCATCAATGGCTGCTCCCCAAATAACTTCAACATTTTTCCCAAATTTTGCCATGAAAGAGTTTACCTCGTTTATTTCTTCCATTTTTATCTGGTTGGTACTGCTAAAATAGAGGTTGAATAGTATCTTTTTAGCGTCGTATATATCGCTGTCGTTGAGAAGCGGAGAATTAAGGGCATCTTGAATAGCTTTTGATACACGTTTCTCTCCGGAGCCGTAACCAGAGCTCATGATGGCTTTACCTCCGTTTTTGAGAATAGAGTTTACATCGGCAAAGTCCAGATTGATATGTCCCTCTACTGTGATAATTTCTGCAATACTTTTGGCTGCGATAGTCAGTGTATCATCGGCTTTGCCGAAGGCGTTAAGAAAGTCAAGGTCGGGATATATCTTTCGTAGATTCTCATTATTGATAACCAATAGCGCGTCGACATATTGTTCCATTTCTTTCACTCCTTCGCGTGCTTGCAATATTTTGCGTTCTCCTTCAAACAGGAAAGGTATGGTGACGATACCGACAGTAAGAATATCTAGCTCTTTTGCTATTTTTGCAATGACTGGTCCGGCTCCGGTTCCTGTTCCTCCTCCCATACCGGCAGTGATGAATACCATCTTGGTGCCATCGTTGAAAAGGTCTTTTATTTCATCGATGCTTTCTTCAGCCGCCAGTCGAGCTCGTTCAGGCCGGTTCCCTGCTCCGAGGCCTTCGGTCGTTGTTTTCCCCAGTTGCACTTTGCGGGGGACTTCGGATCGTAACAAGGCTTGGTTATCGGTATTACATAAGACGAACGTTACATCTTGTATACCCTCTTTATACATATGGCTTACAGCATTTCCACCTCCACCTCCAACTCCGATTACTTTTATAATGGAAGGAGTACTTTGTGGTCCGGGGAAATCCCACGGTAAGTTATCCGTCAATTCGTCCATGGTTGTATATTGTTAAATTACTTTTTTGTTTTTATGATTCGTTATTAAGAAAGTTTGGCATCATTTTCGTCAAAAAGTTGTTCTGCCTTGTTTTTTAGATTTTTCCACCAAGAAGGACCGTCTGGATCTTTAGGTGGCTTGGGCGTTTTTTTCGGTTTTTCTTTTTGAACCGGAGGTGTAACGACTTCTGATTCAGTCTCGGTTACGGAGACTTTTTTAGTCATACAGTTTTCTTCTCCGAGCAATAATAGTCCTATTGCTTGAGAGTATGCCGGATTTCCTGCTTCGGTACGGTTGGCGAATGATATATTCTTTTGCAAAGTACCTCTTTTTACTTCTAATCCGGTTTTTTGGTGAAGCAATTCGGGTAGTTCTCGTAACTGGGATGCCCCACCGGTAATAATAATTCCAGCCGAAAGCTGGTCGGCGTATCCCGAAGCGTCAATTTGCTCTTTTACATTCTCCACAATTTCTTCGATACGGGCTTCTATTACATGGCAGAGGTCCTGGTATTTTATTTTTGAGGAATCGAGTCCGTCTATGCCTAATTGCCGAATGCCTTTTTCTGTAATAGGAGTGCTGATTGCACTACCGAATGCAATTTTAAGTTTTTCAGCATCGGTATCCAAAACATTTAATGTCCCGATGTCTTTCGTTATATTTTTCCCTCCGAATGGGATTGTTATCATATATCGGAGCAAATCGTCTTTATATATGGACAAAGTTGTTGTTCCGGCCCCGAAATCAATTAATGCGCAGCCCAAGCTTTTTTCATTACTGGTAAGCAATGCTGCTGCTGTGGCTTGTGCAGAGATGATGTAGCCGGCAATTTGCATTTTGCTGCGTTCGAATAGGCACCGTTCTATATTTTTCTTTATAGATGGTCTCCCGATAATAAGTTTCAAATTGGCTTCAATATCGGAGCAAAATGTACCTACAGGATTAGTTTCAAGATGATTGTCTATTAAATATTCATTTGGGACGACATCCATGATTTCAGCGTTGAATACCGGGAATGTACGACTTTCGGCATGTAAAGAGTTTATCAATACTTCTGTTACCGGAGTATCTTCGGCCAGGCGCCTGCGTACTTTGTGGCTGATTGTACGTACCGATTGTCCTCCGACACCAACATACATTTTATTGATGGAGCCAGGGACTCGATTCCCTAACTTTGTAATGATTTTTTTTACCCGGTTGGCCGCTTCTTCTACGTTTTGAATACATCCGCGTTTTATGCATCCCGATGATTCTTCTCGTTCGATTGCCAACACCTGTAGAGTGCCATCCTCGTTTTTTTGCCCTACTATACCTATGATTTTCGAGGTTCCGAGTTCAATTGCTGCAATATATTTTTCTGCGTCCATAGCGTTTTGTTATAAAGCTCTCCGGGTGCATATCACCTGGTTTTCGTATTTAATGTTTATAGTATCGTATTTGTTCCAACCTACTTTAGGCAGAGCTTGTTCATAAAGACAACGTAAATTTGCCAGTTTCCGTTCAAAGTTATCTATTTTTCCTAAAAGTATCAAATTATCACCCACTCTTGGTATTAATTCAATCTCTTGTTCAGGAGAGACATAGATTTGCTCTATTTGAGCATTCCAGAACTCATCTTGGTCAAGAAAACAGGCTAAAGGATATAATTTGTTTTTTGCATATGCTTTATTTATGTATCCTGTAGCAAGTGGAAGATATGCAGTAAAGTTTCCCGAAGTAGGCATTATCTGGGCATCTTTGTCGATATAATAATTTTCCCCGTTACTTATGACTCTGAGTATGGGTATCCGTTGGGTCAGTCTTATATGTACAGTGCCGCATGGAGTTTTGAAGCATTCGGCAGAGGCAATAAGTTGATTTTTTTTAAGTACATTTTCCATTTTTTCGGTGTTTATTCGTGAATAAAGTTTTCCTATCGGGTTTATTCCTTTATCCATAATTTCCCGTTGAATCTCTTTTACTGAAGTGAAATGGGTCTCCAGACTGTCTGCTAGCTCGATGTGAACGCGTGTGCATTTTATGTTCCCGGTTTCGGGAGCATAAAGGGCCAGTGTTACAATCAAATAGATAGGCATCAGGCTTACGAGTATGTACTTAAATATCTTTTTCATCAGGCTGACAATATCTCCTTTATCGCCGGTAACATCCGGTCTATGTCTCCGGCACCAAGAGTTATTAGGACCTCAAAGTTACGTTGTTTTATTTTTTCTAACAACATATCTTTGTGGCAAAGTTCTTTATTGCTGCATGTTACTTTGTCAAAGATGAGCTTGGATGTAACTCCGGGGATGGGGTGTTCCCTGGCCGGATATATATCTAATAAGATTAGTTCGTCAAGGAGTGACAGTGCTGCTGCAAATTCTTTGTAAAAGTCCCTTGTACGGGTATATAGGTGCGGTTGGAAGATACCGCTGATTTTTTTGTCAGGATATAAAGCTCGGACAGAGGTGATGCTGGCTTTTAGTTCGTCGGGATGATGAGCGTAGTCGTCTATCATCACTATATTGGCAGTTTTCAGCCAAAAGTCGAAACGCCGTTTTGCTCCTTTGAAAGATGCCATGGCCTTGCGTATATCTACTGCGTCAACACCATTTAGCCAGGCGATGGCCATGGCAGCGACACTATTTTCTATATTGATTTTCACCGGAACTCCCAGCTCTATATCTGAAATAACTTCTTTGGGAGTAACAAAATCAAATATAATCGTTCCTTTTCCGATGCGAATATTCTGGGCATGAAAGTCACCCCCGTTGTCTGCCGAGTATTGGTATATAGTCACTCCCTTTTGCACGTCGGGCTGTACTTTGATACCTTTTTTTATGACTAAGGCTCCTCCTGGTTGTATCAATGATGTAAAATAGCGGAAACTCTCAAGATATGCCTCTTCCGTACCGTAAATATCCAGATGGTCGGGGTCAGTAGCTGTAATTACAGCCATATATGGAGATAATTGATGGAACGACCTGTCGTACTCGTCTGCTTCGATTACGGTAAATTCGCTGGTATTGGAAAGTATCAGGTTGCTGTTATAATTTTTCAAAATACCGCCAAGGAAAGCATTACATTCGAGGGGTGATTGAGCCAATATATGCGCGGCCATGCTCGAAGTTGTTGTTTTTCCGTGAGTACCGGCAAAGCATAGCGCTTTGCTTGTACGGGTAATCATACCTAAAAGTTTGGCTCTCTTTACAATAGTAAATCCGTTTTCTCGAAAATATGAAAATCCATTGTGGCTTTCCGGTACAGCAGGGGTATATACGACCAGTGTTGTTTTAGGATGGCGACAGTATTCGGGGATGAGTGCGGAGTTTTCATCATACACGATTTCTGCCCCTTCATTTATTAGGGCTTCGGTGAGGTCGGAGGGAGTACGGTCATATCCGGCTACATGGTATCCTTTTGCTAAAAAATAGCGTACCAAGGCACTCATGCCGATACCTCCGGCTCCTATAAAATAAAGAGATGTAAAATTTTCCATTTTTATTTTTTCCTTTCGTTGACAATTTGGATGATAATATCAGCGATTCTTGCAGCAGAATTTTCTTGAGCCAACGTTTTTATATTGTCTTGCATATTTTTCAGCTTATCGTTGTCCCTTATGACGGCCAATGCTGTTTGCATGAGCTTGTCTCGAGCTTCGTTGTCTCGAATGAGAATGGCAGCACCTTTGTATTCCAAGGCTTGTGCATTTTTTGTCTGGTGGTCTTCTGCTACATTGGGAGATGGAACTAAAATGACCGGCTTTTCTAATAGGCAAAGTTCGGATATGGAGCTTGCTCCAGCTCGGGAAATGACCAAATCTGCAGCTTTATACGCCATATCCATATGGGATATGAAAGGCATTTGCTTTATGTGGTGACTAATTTTTTGAGATAAAGCTTTTTGAGCTTTTGCATCAAAGTTTTTTCCGGTTTGCCAGATGATTTGTACTTCATCGGATTTTGACCGAGTTATCCAATCAAGTATGCTTTCATTTATAGTGCGGGCTCCCAGGCTCCCTCCTATGACTAATATTGTTTTTTTCTCTGGGTCAAGGTTGAAGAAACGTACAGCTTCTTCCTGGCTGATTGTCTTGTTGAGTAATTCCTGTCTAACCGGATTTCCTGTTATTACAATTTTTTCTTTCGGAAAAAATTTTTCCATATTGTCATAAGCGACACAAATTTTTTTTGCTTTGGATGCTAGCAATTTATTTGTCACTCCTGCGTACGAATTCTGTTCTTGGATGACTGTCGGTATTTCCATGTGTGCAGCAGCCCATAGTGTGGGACCACTGGCATAACCTCCAACTCCAACAGCAATATCGGGTTGGAATCGTTTTACTGTTTTTCGGGCTTTATTTATACTTTGTAATAGTTTAACAACGACTTTGCAGTTTTTAAGCACGTTTTTCCTATCAAATCCACAAACAGGTAGACCTATGATATTATATCCGGCTGCCGGAACTTTTTCCATCTCCATCCGATTTTCTGCTCCTACAAAGAGGATATCGGCATCAGGTATTTTTGCTTTTATAGCATTGGCGATAGAGATGGCCGGAAAAATATGTCCTCCGGTACCACCGCCGCTAATGAGTACTTTGATATGATTTTCCATATATATTTTACATCATATTGGGATTGGGAGCCGAAAGATCTTCTGGGATTTCGGTTACAGTCCCGGTTAATTTTTTCTCTTCTTCGATACCTTCGATTGTTGCATATCTGCTGATACTTAGCATAATGCCGAAGTAAAGACATGTAATGATGGTGGAAGTCCCGCCTCGGCTGATAAGTGGTAGTGGTTGCCCGGTAACAGGAATCAACCCCACAGCGACAGCCATATTTATAATTGCCTGAAATACAATCATTAAAGCAATTCCTAATATGAGAAATGCTGGAAATGCCCGAGTACATTTTTTCGCTATCATGCCTGCTCGTATCAGTAAAGAGATATACAGGAACATAACAAATATGCCACCAATGTATCCCATTTCCTCAATTATAATTGCATAAATAAAGTCGGAATAAGCTTGTGGCAGGAAATCACGTTCTCGGCTGTTTCCCCAGAATTTACCGAAAACTCCACCGTTGGCGATGGCCATACGGGCATGATGTACCTGATAATTTCCATCTACGGTTTTGACTTCATATTCGGGTATTTCACTGCCGTGAAAGAACTGGTCGACACGGTTTTCCCAAGTGGTCACACGATCAAAGAGTGTCCATTCCTTAGGTAAATGAGGTACGAGGAGATATGTAAGTACTCCCACAAGAACGATGATTCCTACCATGCCGAAAAGTTTTTTCAGTTCTACGCGACCTATAAGCATCATACAGAATATGACAGATGCTAGAAGAAATGCTGTTGAAAAGTTTTCCGGAAAAATCAACAGGCAGAATACTCCGGCTGTGCAAGAAATAATTGTGAATGTGTTTTTTTCTACACCGTTTGGCCGTTGTTTGTTAGCCAGAATGAAAGCTGTGAATATTACCATTCCTAATTTGGCAAACTCGGATGGTTGAAGGGATATTCCGAAAAAGGAAATCCACCGTTTGGCATCGTTTACGACTTGTCCGGCAACTAAGGCATAAATAAGCAAGATGAAAGAAATCAGCAAGAGGAGCAGACCTACTCCCTTGAACCATTTATAATGGATATTTTGTATAATGAGCACACCTATTGTTCCGCAAAACAGAAATAATGCATGTCTTACAGTGGGTGCAAAATAATCCTGTATCTTGTAAGTCAGGGTGCTCGATGCACTATATATCTCCAAAATGGAAATAATGCAAAGGACAAAATAAATACCCCAAATATATTTATCTCCTTTGGGGATAGATTTGATTCCTTCCATATCTATTGTTGAGTTTATAAGTTCTTAACGCATTCTTTGAACTGAGTACCTCGGTCTTCGTAACTTTTGAATAAGTCGAAACTGGCGCAGCAAGGAGATAGTAATACGGTATCACCCGGTTGAGCCACGGCAAAAGCTTTATCGACGGCTTCTTTCATGGATGAGGCATCTTGTATTGTATCTACTTTTCCGTCAAAAAAAGCATGAAGTTTGCTATTATCGACTCCCAGACAAATGATAGCTTTTACTTTATCGTGTACCAGTGATTCTATTTCGGTATAATCGTTACCTTTATCTTTCCCTCCTAAAATCAGGACCACTTTGGTTCTCATACTTTCTAATGCATACCAGCAGGAGTTTACATTGGTCGCTTTTGAGTCATTGATGAATTCTACTCCCCGGATACGTGCAACTTTTTCAAGCCGGTGTTCCACTCCCTGGAAATCACTCAATGCTGCGCGGATGTCTTCTTTCTTTATGTCCAGGACATTGGCCGAAATGCTGGCAGCCATTGAGTTGAACAGGTTGTGCCTGCCTTGTAATGCGAGTTCCTGGTCAGTTATAGAAAAAGTGGTATCTGGAGCCTCTATAATGATATCATGATCTTTTTTATAAGCCTTGACTCCATCTTCGTGGGTTTCCGCAAACGGGAATAGCTTTGCTTTGAGATGATGGGCTTTCAATTCTTTTGATATGACTGGATCGTCATTCCAATAAATGAATACATCGTCTTCCGTTTGGTTCTGAGTGATACGGAATTTTGCATCTATATAGTTTTGCATATTGTATCCATATCGGTCAAGGTGGTCGGGGGTTATGTTCAGTAAAATGGCAATATTGGCTTTAAAATTGTACATGTTATCAAGTTGAAAACTGCTCAACTCTATGACATAGTAATCGTAATTTTGTGTCGCTACCTGGTAAGCAAGGCTCTGCCCTACGTTTCCGGCAAGCCCTACATTGAGCCCGGCGTTTTTGAGTATATGGTAAGTCAGTAATGTTGTCGTTGTTTTGCCGTTACTGCCGGTTATGCATATCATTTTGGCATGCGTGTATCGTCCGGCAAATTCTATTTCTGAAATGACAGGGATATTCCGTTCCCGTAAAGCCTCTATTATAGGGGCGTTTTCGGGTATTCCGGGACTTTTTATTACTTCATCGGCGTTGAGTATCAGTTCTTGTGTGTGATGCCCTTCTTCCCAAACGATATCATACTGATTGAGAAGGTTTTTATATTTGTCTTTGATAAGCGACATATCTGACACAAAGACGTCGAATCCTTTTACCTTGGCCAGTACGGCAGCACCTGCACCGCTTTCTCCAGCTCCTAAAACAACAATTCGTTTACTCATTTTTTCTTATCTTAAAAAACGTTGTTTTTATTATCGCATTTTTAATGTTACGATAGTGATTACAGCCAATATAATGCCTACAATCCAAAATCGCACTACAATTTTAGATTCGGGAATAGCTCGGAAGGGCCGTTGTATAATGGCATCTATTCCCGAATTTCCTTGTTTTTGAAAATGGTGATGTAAGGGAGCCATTTTGAAAAACCGTCTGCCTTCTCCGTATTTTTTCTTGGTAAATTTGAAGTAGGCTACTTGTATCATTACCGAAAGGTCCTCTACCAAGAAAATGGCGCAAAGAACCGGAATTAATAATTCTTTGTGTATCAGTATGGCAAATACAGCGATTATACCACCTAACGTAAGACTTCCGGTATCACCCATGAACACTTGTGCTGGGAATGCATTGTACCATAGGAACCCGATTGTCGCTCCGATAAAAGCGCTTGCGAATACGACAAGCTCCTCTGTCCCGGGAATATACATAATATTCAAGTATGACGCATAGGCAATATGTCCTGAGAGGTAGGCCAAAATGCCAAGTGTAACTCCGATTATGGCAGAGCTTCCGGTAGCTAATCCGTCGAGTCCATCTGTAAGATTTGCTCCGTTGGAGACTGCTGTTACAATGAAAATAGTTACTAATATGAAAATTATCCATCCGGCTATTTGAGCATTTTCTCCTAAAAATGGAACCAAATCAGCATAGTCAAAATTGTTATTTTTTAAAAATGGAATGGTGGTCTGTGTGGATTTTATATTTTCGGGCATGTATTTTATAACCTCTTCGTTATTGGTATTTTTGGCATATACATTTTCTCGAATTACAACATCGGGACTTAAATATAAGGTTAGCCCTACGATTAATCCTAAGCCGACTTGTCCGATGATTTTGAAGCGCCCGTGCAGCCCTTCTTTATCTTTTTTGAATACTTTTATATAATCGTCGAGGAATCCGATAGCACCCAGCCATACCGTTGTGATGAGCATTAAAAGCATATATATATTTTCGAGGCGACCAAATAGAAGGCATGGTATGATTATGGCAATGATAATGATAATTCCACCCATAGTTGGGGTTCCTTTTTTACTCATCTGCCCTTCTAATCCGAGGTCTCTGACTATTTCTCCAATTTGCATGTATTGGAGTTTATCGATAATTTTTTTCCCGATAATCGTAGATATAAACAGCGAAAAGATAAGTGCCATTCCTGAACGGAAAGAAATATATTTGAACATCCCCGCTCCGGGAAAGTCTAATTGGTCAAGGTAATGGAACAAATAGTATAACATATTCGTATATATTTTTATTTTTTTACATCGATATTACATTTCTCCCCGAAAAATTTTTTCTACTTCTTCTTTATCGTCAAAATGGTGTTTCACACCTTTTATCTCTTGGTAGTCTTCATGTCCTTTTCCGGCAATTAAAATGACATCTCCGGGTTGTGCAAACTGAGTTGCGGTACGTATGGCTTCTCGCCGGTCTGCAATGGAAAGAACTTTTTTCCTTTGAATAGAATCCAATCCGGCTAACATATCGTTCAGTATATCTCCGGGTTCTTCAAAGCGAGGATTGTCAGATGTCAATATTACTTTGTCACTGGCATTTACGGCTTCTTGGGCCATAAGAGGGCGCTTTCCTTTATCTCGGTTTCCTCCTGCTCCTACTACAGTAATGATATGACCTTTGTCTCCAATAACTTCCTTGATGGACCCGAGTACGTTGTTTAATGCGTCGGGAGTGTGAGCATAGTCTATGATAGCTGTATATTTTTCAGGGGCATGTAATGTTTGAAAACGTCCGGCAACCGGAACCAGCAGACTCATTTTTACAAGGATGTCCTCGGCATCTTTTCCTAAAAGGCAGGCAGCACCATAAACAGCCAGTAAATTGTAGGCATTGAATTTTCCCACAAATTGTACTTCTACTTCTCGCCCGTTTAGTTCGAGTGTAGTACCGTCGAGACGACTTTCGATAATGCGTCCTTTAAAATCTGCCAATGTGCGTAGAGAATATGTATGTTTTTGGGCTCGGGTATTTTGTAGCATGACCAGCCCTGATTTGTCATCCAGATTGACGAGGGCAAAGGCCTCTTTTTTCAGATCATCAAAAAACATCTTTTTTGCTTTCAAATAGGCATCTACTGTTTTGTGATAATCCAGATGGTCGCGAGTCAGATTTGTAAAAATGGCACCATCAAAGTCGAGTCCAGCGATTCTTTTCTGATGGGCAGAGTGAGAGCTTACTTCCATAAAAGCATAGGTACACCCTGCATCTACCATTTCTCTCAATAATTTGTGCAGGCTGAGGGGGTCGGGTGTCGTGTGTGTCGCTGGTATGGCAAGGGTGTCGATATAGTTGCATACAGTAGACAGTAACCCGACTTTTTCACCGAAAAGACGGAACAATTCATATAGTAAAGTAGCCGTTGTCGTTTTACCGTTAGTACCGGTTACACCGACCAATGTCAGTTCTTTTGATGGCTCTCCATACCAGGCCGAGGCCAATCGTCCTAATGCTTCGGCACTGTCATTCGTCTGAATATAAACAACTTTGTCTGATATTTTTTGTGGCAAGCTTTCACATACGATTGCAGTTGCTCCTTGTTCTATTGCCTTATCGATAAATTCATGTCCGTCGACCGATGTACCTTTTACGGCAATAAAAAGATATTTGTCTTTGATATTTCGGGAATCGGAATCTATACCTTCTATATTTATGTCAGGTTTACCATAAATTTGTTTTACGGTAATGTGTTGTACTAATCTTTCTAATGTCATTCCTATATTCATTTATTATATAAAACCAGAATATCTCCGGTGTGAATTTTTTATTTTAAAACTATTGCAATCGTCTGCCCTTTGACAATGTTACGTCCTGGAGGAATGGATTGGCTTATTACTCGCCCTTTTCCTGAAAAAGAGACTTTCAATCCTGTTTGCTCCAGTAAATATATGGCATCCCGAGCTCCCATACCCATAACATCTGGTGCGGTTTTCGGTTCTATCGATAGCCCTTTTAGGAGGACTTTATGAGTGTCGTCACTGACTTTTGTCCAGCTCTCGTCTCGGACGAAATCTTCGTAAGAGAGATTCATTTTATCGCAGGCGAAGACCGTTTGCTTGAAATTACCATTTTTGATACGGGGCAAATGGCTGTGAACAGTGTCCGGTTGGTTGGGGGTAATGGCGGATTGTATTCCTTGGGCATAAATCTGCTCAGCGATGTTTTTTACTACTCCACCAGACATCGTTCCTCCGGAAGGATAACCGATACGGGGGGCTGTTATTACTACGATTGCCGAATATTGGGGATTATCTGCAGGAAAATATCCGCAAAACGATACACGATGTTTTTTCCCGGCACCGCGGTATCCGGCGCTTCCTTGAGCTATTTGCGCCGTACCTGTTTTCCCTGCAATTTTTATATAGTCAGAAAGCACGGCTTTAGCTGTACCTTTCGTTACGACGTCTTCCAGCATTTGTTGGATAATCGACAATGTTGCAGGTTTGCATATTTGCGGGTTTATAATTTCAGTACTCATCTTTTGTAAGCTTACCCCGTCTTTGCATATTTCTTTTACGAAGATGGGTTTTATCATTTTTCCTCCATTAGCGATGGCATTATAAAACATTAGGGTATAAATAGGAGGAATCTGGGTTTCGTATCCGAATGACATCCACGGCAGAGATGTCATGGACCAGTTTTTCCGGTCTTTTATCGGATGTTTGATGATTGGATGCCCCTCTCCCGGTATGTTTAATTTTACCGTTTTGTTCAGACCTATGGCATACAGACCGTCAACGAAATCTTGCGGCCTTTTCCCGAATCCGTTGAGTATGATTTTAGCTACACCGATGTTTGAAGAATACCAGATTGATTGAGCTGCGGTTATTACATGGTAACCTCCTTTGTGTGCATTATGGTCGGTCATTCGTGAGCCTGCATACATAAATATTCCGTTCCCAGTATCTACCGGATCGTCGGGTCTGACAACACCTGCATCTAATGCGACCATCATGGATGCGACTTTGAACGTTGATCCCGGCTCCAATTCGTCAGCGACGGCATGATTCCTTGTTTCTGCATAGACTCCGGCATAATTTTTACCTATATTGGTAATTGCTTTTACCTCTCCGGTTTTTACATCCATAACCACAGCAGTGCCAGATTCTGCGTCTGTTTTTGTTAACATCTCAATAAGGGATTTCTCGGTAATATCCTGGATGTTGATATCGATGGTCGTATGGATATCTAATCCATTGATAGGTTCTTTATTGGCTATATTTACCCATCTGCCTCGTATTTTTTGTTTGGTGCAAGAGCCCGGTTTCCCTCTTAAGAGAGAGTCATAGGCCAATTCGATGCCATTTTTCCCTCCCTTTTCATATTCACCGTATATGTCACCGATTGTCCGGGAAGCTAATGAACCGAAAGGTTTGATTCTTCTTACCATGCGTTTGGTATAAAAACCGCTTTTATTAGGACTCATTCTTAGGAATGGGAAAGTCTTTATTTCTTTCATGTCGGTATATGAAACTCTTTTTCTGCAAATCGGATATTGGCGGCTTCCTTTTCTATATCCGTTCAACAAATGTTTTTCATACCCGAGAGGGGAACGGTCTCCGAGTTTTTTGGATAGGGCCTCGCTCAGAGGTTTGATGTATTTCATCAATGTGTCTTTCTTCAACCCGTCGGCTTTAAAATCGATATACAGATAATATTGGGGTATGCTGCTTGCCATCAGGCGACCGTCGGCCGCGTATATATTCCCTCGATTGGGATAGAGAGTAACATTTTCGATTTTTAGGGAGTCGGCTTTCTTCTGCCATTCCTCTCTTTCGACGAAAATAGTCCGTCCGGCACGTGTCAATATTGCTATACAGACAATAAGAATGCATATGATGATAATAGAATAACGGAGCAATATGTTACCTTTATCTGCTGTCATTTATCTGTCGCTTTTTTTATCAATTTAAATGGTGGCTGTTTCGATTCTTCTAAAGAAATTCCTTTGGATTCTATCAGTGCTTGTACTTGTGATTGGCGACTGCTGCCCATTAATTCAGAAGACAAGGTTAGAGCTTCGTACCGGATATCTGTCAATTGCTTTTCCAAACTGCCTATTTCGGCTATTTTTTGCTGGCAGGTATATCTGTTACTTATATAAATGAGCACAAGAATCATAAATACGGCAATGCTTCTCCATCTATTTATAAGGACTTCATTTGAAATACCTCGTCCTTTGAAAATATCGGTCATGGCTTTATATAAAATTTTTATATAATGCATAAACGTTTTTTTCTCTTCTGGCGCATCATTATTTATTGTCTCTTTATTATTTGTTGTCTCTTCTTCCATATGTCGAAACTGATAGTTATATTTTTTCTGCTATTCTGAGCTTTGCACTTCTGGAACGAGGATTTTTTTCTATTTCCTCTTCCGTGGGGGTGATTACTTTATTATTGATTTGTTTTAACGGAGTATTTATCCGTCCATAAAAATCGGTTTCTATTTTTCCTTCAAAGTTTCCGGTTTTAAAATAATTTTTTACTATTCGGTCTTCGAGAGAGTGATAGGTAAGAACGACAAGTCTTCCCCTTGGTTTCAGTAATTCTGTCGACTGTATTAGCAATCGTTTCAAACTATCCATTTCGTGATTTACTTCGATGCGTAGAGCTTGAAATAGTTGAGCCAGTTCTTTTTTTTCCTGTTTTCGGTTGATGAATGGCTGTATAATTTCTAAAAGCTCATGAGTTTCGGTTATCTTTCTGTTGTTTCGAGCCTTGACTATGGCAGATGCGATTTTTCGTGAAGATTTTAACTCTCCGTAGAGATAAAAAATATCTGAGAGTTGTTCCTCATTGTAGTTATTGATTACGTCGGCTGCCGATTCTCCCCCTCGATTGTTCATCCGCATGTCAAGTTTCCCATCGAAACGGAATGAAAATCCCCTTTGAGCATCGTCAAAATGATGAAAAGAAACTCCTAAGTCTGCTAATAGGCCGTCGATTTCTTGTACATTATGATAACGCATAAAGTTTTTCAGAAATCGAAAGTTACTTCTTATAAAAGTAAATCTGGAATCTTTGATAATATTTTTTTCGGCATCTTTATCCTGGTCAAATGCATAGAGATGCCCTGATGCATTGAGCTGTGTCAGGATAGCATTGGAGTGACCACCGCCACCGAATGTAACATCAACATATGTCCCGGAAGGAGAAATGTGTAGTCCGTCTATGCATTCATTGAGCAAAGCAGGTATGTGATATATAGGATTTTGCGTCATTTTCACCTAAAAATAAAACTATCTCGGATTTAGCAGGTAAAGTTAGAAATAATTCTTTTATCTGTCTTTACGAAAAGAGCGATTTTTTATGTAAAAGTTATCAACAGTTAGTTTTTGATAATTAAGGATTTCGCAATGTTTATTTTCTGTAAAGATTTAAAAAAAAGGCGATATGAAAAATGGTATAAAAAGTCGTTGAAAAGAGGCAAATCGATAATAATTTCCGAAAAAAAGAACAGAATTGTGTAATACTGGCATTTTTCTAAAAAAAATAATGTACTTTTGTGCACTTTCTTTTTGTATAAAGGTCAAATGGATAAAGAATTACCGCTACAATTAGACATTGAGCGAATTATAAAGACGAAAGCCCCGGGGCTGGGGAAAAAACTCCCTGGGTTCGCTTACCGTTTTCTTGAAAAGACAATTTGCCAGGAGCGCATGAATTACATCTTACGTACTTATAACGGAGATGAAGGTGTGGACTTTGCAAATTCATTACTTCATGAATTAAATGTAACCGTCAACCTTGTCGGCACAGAAAATATCCCGGAAAAGGGACGTTTCACATTTGCCTCTAATCATCCTTTAGGAGGCCTCGACGGTATAAGTTTAGTTTCTGTTTTAGGAAGCAAGTATAATTCTAAAATAAAATTTCTGGTCAACGATTTATTGATGAATGTGAAGCCCTTAGCTCCTGTTTTTCTGCCTATTAATAAGTATGGAGGACAGGCAAAGGACTCGGCCGAAGAGATACGAAAGGCTTATGAGTCAGATGATCAGATTTTAGTATTTCCTGCCGGATTGTGTTCGCGGTTGCAGCCGGGAGGAGTACAAGATTTAGAGTGGAAGAAAACATTCATCGCAAAAACGATTCAATATCAACGGGATGTGGTTCCGGTATATTTTGATGGTCTTAACTCAAAATTCTTTTATCGTTTTGCAAGAATTCGGAAAATGTTAGGGCTGAAATTCAATATTGAGTTGATATATTTACCCAGCGAAATGTTTAAAAGTGAAAATAAAACGTTTACTATATATTTTGGTAAACCGATACCTTGGCAGACATTCGACCGGACCAAGACTTTGGGACAGTGGGCTACGGAGGTAAAAAAACAGGTTTACGATTTAAAAAAATGATAGAAAAATTATCAGTATTATGGAAGAGATAATAGCACCGGTGGATAAAAAACTGATAAAGGCAGAACTTACTCCGGAACGTTTTATGCGCCAAACGCGTAAGGCAAACAATGAAATTTATATCGTTAATTGTTATAATGCTCCCAATGTTTTGAAAGAAATAGGGCGTTTACGTGAAATTGCATTCCGTTATGCGGGAGGTGGTACGGGAAAGCCGTGTGATATTGATGAGTATGATACTATGGAGGAGCCGTGCCAGCAGCTCATTGTCTGGAATCCTGAGGCTGAGGAGATATTGGGTGGATATCGTTTTATTTTGGGGGAGAATGTCAAATATGACTCTCTCGGAAGGCCGATAATTGCAACCTCCCATATGTTTGATTTTTCTAAAAAATTTATAGAGGAATATATGCCTTATACTCTTGAACTCGGACGTTCGTTCGTAACTTTGGAGTATCAGTCATCCCGGGCGGGAACAAAGGGCTTATATGTTTTAGATAATCTTTGGGACGGATTGGGAGCTCTGACCGTAGATTACCCGCAGATAGAATATTTTTTCGGAAAGGTAACTATGTATCCGAGCTACTCAACACGTGGACGGGATATGATTCTCTATTTTTTGAATAAACATTTCCCTGATAAGGAAAAGTTGGTATGGCCGCGTACTCCTTTACAGACTACTACAGATGTTAAGGAAATGGAGAAGCTTTTCCCCTCTGATGATTTTAAGGAAAATTATAGGATATTGAATCAAGAGGTTCGGGCTTTGGGATATAATATTCCTCCGTTGGTAAATGCATATATGGGATTGTCTCCTATGATGAAAATGTTTGGGACGGCAATCAATGATGAGTTTGGTGATGTAGAGGAATCGGGCATATTGATTGCGGTAAATGAAATTTTGGAAGAAAAGAGAAATAGACATATTGAGACTTATGATAAAGTAGGTACAATCAAGCTTGTATAGCATTTTTTATAAAGGAAAGAGTTTTGTGAGCGGAGGGTAAAAATGTATTACTCTCCGTTTTTGTGTTGAAAAAAGATGTATCTTTGTATAGGCAGGTGATATGTATAATATTTTATTTTCTCATAAATAATAAGTCCTATGGTTGTTCTTGGAAAAAAAAGTTTTTTATCTTTATTTTTGCTGATAGTGTTCGGAGCTTTTTCTTGTGGAAATAAAGGTAAAAGTCGCATCGATTCTGTTTCGTTGGTACCTGTATGGGCAGAAGATACATGCCGTTATATCAACGATAATGACGAATCAGTTTTTTGGGGAAAGTATTCGGAAAGTTCTCTTTTTAGGGAAAATCTGGCACTTGTACAGACACAGGGTCGAGAACAGAAATATGGGTATATTGATGGAGACGGGGAGTTTGTTGTAGCGCCTCTTTACAAACGAGCTACGGTGTTTAGCGAAGGCCTTGCATGGGTCGTTAAGCAGGGGGAGGCTCCGTGTGCCATCAATAAAAAAGGTGAGTTGAAGTTTACTCTCCGTGAGGCAGAGAATGTATTATGTTTCAGTGAGGGTATGGCGGCCTATTCTGTAAAAGAGCCCAAAGGCTCTTTTTGGGGATTTGTAAATCGTAATGGGGAAACAATTATTGATACTCATTTTAAGAATGCCGGAAGTTTTTCTTTTGGGAAAGCTGCAGTAATGAATGAAAAAGGTAAATGGGGATATATCGATAAAACAGGAGAGGTGATTATCGATTATATGTTTGATAAAGTGAAGCCTTTTTATCGGGAAGATCGGGCAATTGTCTGTGTGAATGGATTATGGGGAGTAATTAATGAAAAAGGTGAGGGTGTTGTAGCTCCCGAATACAGTCATATGCGTGCGGACGGGAAATGGCTTTTGATAGAAAAGAACAAAAAATGGGGATGGTGCAATGAAGATGGTTCTATAGTTATAGAGCCTCGTTTTGAGAAAGGTTTTAATTTTTATGATGCACCGTTGGCTCCTGTACGGATAGATGGGAAATGGGCCTATATTAACAGAAAGGGAAAAATCAAGATAAAACGTCAGTTTGATATGGCGTTGCCTTTTGTAGGGAAACAGGCTGTTGTGTGGACCGGTACTCGTATAGGCTTTATAAATGAGGATGGACGTTATGTAATAAATCCTCAATATGATAAAATCAGTAGGGATTATATTTCTAATGCATTGGATGGTCAATCATATTATGTCATAGTGGATACAGACCATTCTTACCATCGGTAAATATGAAAATTATGATGGATTTTATAACCCGAAGTTTGATTTTGGGATACTTTTGTATTCTTTGGGGTTGTACAGGTGAAAAGAATCGGATAGAGCTGTATCCTGTGCAGACTGGAGAATATTGGCAATATATTGATGCAGATGGAAATGTTGCCATTGATAAAAATTTTTGTTCTGCATCTTTGTTCAGAGAGGGCCTTGCGGTCGTATCCATAGAAGAAGGGAATAACACATATTATGGCTATATTGATAGGGAAGGTGATTTTGTGATACCTGCCCGATACAGCCAGGCGACGTGCTTTAATGAAGGTTTGGCATGGGTGGTTCTTCCGGGGGATGTACCTCAAGCGATTAATACGTCAGGAGAAGTTGAGATAGTTTTGGACAGTGCTTTTTCTGTAAGTACTTTTTTTGATGAGATGGCCCTTTTTTCAGTTATAAAAAATCGAAATGCTCCACTTTTCGGGTATATCAATAAAAAAGGAGAAATTATAGTTATACCCCAATATATTGATGCCGATTTGTTTTCTCATGGTTTGGCTGCTGTGCGTACGGTGGAAGGGAAGTGGGGATTTATAGATTGTTCGGGAGCGATGGTTATCCCTGCTTTATTTGAGAAAGATTTTAATAGGGTAGATTATAATAACCCATATGAATCGGGGAATCTGAGGTTTGACTCTAACCAAAAGGCGATTGTCCAAGTTGGAGGAAAATGCGGGCTGATAGGTCGTGACGGGAAATATGTCGTTACTCCTCGTTTTGATGCAATGTCTGTAGATAGTAATAATTATATGATTCGGCAAGGAAAGAAGTGGGGTTGGTGTGATGAAGATGGTCGCGTAATTATTGATGCCGTATATGATGCTGTACGGCCGTTTAATGGGTTTGCATTGGCTCCTGTTCTACTGAACGGAAAGTGGGGCTTTATCGATAAAAAGGGTAAAATGAAGATAATGCCTCAATATGAAAATTCTGTATCCTTTACCGGGAAAGTAGCGGTTGTTCAGAGTGATAATAAGATTGGGTTTGTCAACGGACAGGGAGAGCTACATGTACCTTTGTGTTTTGATGATATAAATGATGATGTGTATTGCCTGCCTTACGGATATTCGTCGTATTTGTATGTGCAAAACGAACGGTTGGCAAACTCAATATCGGAAACATCTGTTTATGGAGAGTCTCAAAGTATCGATAATTGATAGAGTGAGCCTATTTACGGCTCAGGTCTCTACCTTCGTATTGACTTATACATTTTCTCCAGTTTTCAGAGATTTCTTTAGCAGTAGATAGTTTGACGTCGAACCCGACCATGATAGTACTGCATTCAGCTTTTATTTCGTTTGTTTGGGTGTTGATAATTTGTTGTAAAACCCGCATACTCTTATTGCCTATTTCTGCGACGGTGGTTTGTACGGCGATGGTATCTTTAAAAAATACCGGAGAGAAGAAGTCTGCGTGTATATTAGCAATGACGATATCTGCATCTTTCCAGTCGATTTCTTTTCCTTTTACCGTTTCGAAGTAAGAGGCTTTTCCCAAATCGTAAAAAGAAAAATATACAGAATTGTTGAGATGCCCTAAGGCATCGATATCATTGAATCTTATTTGTAGGGGGACGATATGTCTAAATTTTGGAGTTTCCATTTTATAATTGTTTTTATTTAAAGATTATGTCAGTAATAACTTCCGTGCCTATGTATTTGTTCAAACGTTGTATCAGCATATTTCGACACATGCTCAATTCGTTACGAAGTACTGCAGATGATAGTTGCACATATAATATGCGATTGTGTATATAGAGTTTTGTCGTATAGCGGGCGACAGAATCGCCGAGAAGACTATTCCAAGACTTTATGAGTTTCGTTTCGTTTAACTTTACATCGAGATTTTGGTCTTTTAATAGCTGGGAAATTATTTCACCGATAGATTGAGCTTCTTGTTTTTTCATAAAGCATCCTCCTTGTTTCGAGTTATATTTCCGTTATCGACATTATACAAATGATAACTGTTTCCTGTCTGTTTGATAATTTCGTCGAGATATTTCCGGTTAGTATCTGTAATGAATATTTGGCCAAAACGCTCCCCTGAGACGAGTTTTATGATTCTTTCTACTCGGTGGGCATCTAACTTGTCGAAGATATCATCGAGAAGAAGTATAGGAGTTGTGCCGTTTTTATTTAGGAAATCAAACTGAGCAAGTTTAAGAGCTACTAAAAACGTTTTGTTTTGTCCTTGTGACCCAATTCGTTTCATAGGATATTCGCCTAACCTCATCTCCAAATCATCCCGATGAATACCCCGGGTAGTATAACCTAAAATACGGTCTCTGTCTCTGACTGACGCGAGTTGCTTTGATAGGTCACCTTGCGCAATGTCGGATGTATATTCTAATTTTACTTCTTCACTACCGATGGAAATATAATTGTAAAATTCTTGAAAAACGGGGATAAACTCTTGTAAGAAGGCCTTGCGTGAGTTATAGATTGACAAGCCATATAGAGCCATTTGTTCTTCCCAGATTTCGTATAGCGATGCTTCGGTAACTTCGTCTTTCAGTAAGGCATTGCGTTGGGCCAAAGCTTTATTATACCGGATAAGTGTGTTTAGGTAATCTTTATCGAATTGAGAAATTACCAAATCGAGGAATTTCCGTCGTTCGTCACTCCCGCCTCTTATAAGTTCGGAATCGGCCGGTGAGACCAATACCAAGGGCACGAATCCAATATGGTCAGACAAGCGGCTGTATTCTTTCTTATTTCGTTTGAACTGTTTTTTTTGTTTTCGTTTCAACCCGCAGTATAGTTCTTCAGGCACTCCGTCTCTGTCATAATATCCTTGCAGCATGAAAAAGTTCTCTTCATGTTTGATATTTTGCGAATCGATGACATTCGTACTGCTTTTACAGAATGAGAGGTAGTATACTGCATCGAGAAGATTTGTTTTGCCCATTCCATTATTACCTAAAAAACAGTTGATACCCGATGATAATTCCAAATCGGCTTGCGCAATATTTTTGAAGTTTAGAATAGAAAGGCGATTCAATATCATTTTTAATAAAATTTATTGTTGCAAACGTACATAAAGTTTTTTACTTTTTGAGTTTCCAATATGTGAAAACAGGCTAAAAACGAGATATTAAGGTAGCAGATATAAAAAAGTAGGGCGGAAATTTTATTTATATACAGAAATAAATTACTTTTGTCAACCAATTAAACCTTTATACTTACAGTTTTATAGAAATAAATAAAAAGAAATATGTCACACGAAAAGAAAGAATTAGACGAGTTGGATAAAGTAAACGCCGCTCTTAGCAGTTCAGAACAATTTATACAACAGTATCAGAAACCTATTTTATTGGGACTTTTAGCTATTGTTATTATTGTATCGGCAATTATCGGTGTTCGTCATTTTTATGTTTTGCCTCGCGAAAATAAAGCTCAGGCAGAAATGTATAAAGGAGTATTTTATTTCGAAAAAGATTCATTCCAATTGGCATTACAAGGAAATGAAGCCGATTTTATTGGTTTTAAGGCAATAGCAGATGAATATAGTTCTACCAAAGCCGGAAATTTGGCTGCTGCATATTCAGGGTTGAGTTTATATAATCTGGGTAAATATGATGAGGCTATTACTTATTTGAAAAATTTTGATGCTGATGAAGAGTTTATCTCTCCGGCAATTATCGGTACAATAGGAGATTGCTATGTGAATATGGATAAATATGAAGAAGGTGTCGGATATTTTGAAAGAGCAGCGAAGAAAGCCGATAATGATATGCTAAGCCCTATTTATCTGAAAAAAGCAGCAACTGTTTATGAAAAGTTGGGAAATAAGAAAAAGGCATTGGAAATGTACCAGAAAATAAAAAATTCTTATCCAAAATCAATGTCAAATCAGGATATAGAGAAGTATATCGTTCGTGACGAAGAGGCAGGAAAATAAAATTGAATTTTTAAAATAAGTACAAAAAAGCTACCTTTGCCAAGGTGGCTTTTTTATTGAGTTAAAATTAAATTATTATAGATACAATTTTTATGGCAACAGCTTATCAAAATCTGTCTTCTTATGATCCGGCTTCGGTTCCCGATGCATCGGATATGCGTGTAGCAATCGTGTGTGCAGAATGGAATGCAAATGTGACTGAAAAGCTGCTTGAAGGAGCATGTGATGCATTGGAAAAAAATGGTGTGAAAAGTGAAAATATTTTGGTCGCACGGGTTCCCGGGACATTTGAACTGACATTTGGCGCTCAACAGATGGCTGAGACATATGAGCCTGATGCCGTAATCGTGTTAGGTTGTGTTGTCCGGGGTGATACGCCACATTTTGATTATGTATGTCAGGGAGTGACGATTGGCATTACAAAATTGAATACAATGTTTGGTATTCCCTTTATATTTGGGGTGTTAACTACCGATACGATGCAACAATCTCTTGATAGAGCCGGAGGTGTTCATGGTAACAAAGGAGTCGAAGCAGCAATTACTGCAATAAAAATGCACGATTTTGTTTGCAAGTTAAAATAAAATTTCTACCTTTGCTCCGCATTTGGGACGGGCGAATACCAGAGTGGCCAAATGGGGCAGACTGTAAATCTGCTGTCTTACGACTTCGGTGGTTCGAATCCATCTTCGCCCACATTTTTGCGGGAATAGCTCAGTTGATAGAGCATTAGCCTTCCAAGCTGAGGGTCGCGGGTTTGAGTCCCGTTTCCCGCTCTGATAAGCGCACTAATAGTTGTTAGTGCGCTTTCTTTTTATTATTTTTTGCTATATCGATAAGAACTTTGACCGGATAATGGTCGGAGGGTACACGTATTTCATATTGTTTTAAAGAAACTTCTTTGGGAAAATTTCCAGATTTTAGATTTTTATTACTTTCTGCTACCGGAACGCGATATGTATCAGTCAATACACTGTATGATTTTACTTTTACAGGTGTTGTTACAAAAATATGATCTATTCGGCTTTCAGTGAATAGAGTAGGGTTGAAGTCATTAAATGTTCCGTTCGGAGCGTAACGTATGTCTGCTACTTCGTGAGAATCATTTAGTAGATTAGAGTTGTGCAGTAGTTTGTAACTGTCGCTATGCTGGTCTACATTAAAATCACCGGTGAGGATAACGATATCGTCATCGCACATTTCTTTTACCTTTTTCAATATAAGTTTGGCACTTTCTTTTCGAGCTTCTATTCCTATATGATCCATATGTAAATTGAAAAACCAAAAGTGCTTTTTGCTTTTTATTTCTTGAAATTTTCCCCATGTGCAAATCCTTGGCAAGGACGCATCCCAACCTTTATTGGGGCGGTCGGTGATTTCGGATAACCAGAAATTCCCATTTTCTAATAGTTTCAAACGACTTTTTCTGTAAAATATAGCCGCATATTCTCCTTGGGTTTTACCATCATCTCGGGCTACACCGATATAGTTGTACTCGGGTAGACCTTTTAGTAAGTCATTTAGTTGACTATTAAGAACTTCTTGGGTCCCTATGATGTCAAAAAAATTGGTACGTATCAATCCACAGATGTAGGGTAGGCGTTGGTCCCATCCGTTGCCGTTGGAGGTATCCCAGTCATTTTTGTTTCTTAGGTTGTAGCTGCCAATGGTAAGAGTCTGGGCACACAAAGAACCAGTACAATAGAGCAAAAGAAAAATTATAAATTTAGTTTTCATGATAAATAAAAATATTAGATATTTATTTCAATAGGTAGTCATAGGGTTGATTTCATTTTTTTGATAAAGTAATTTAGTCTGTTTTCTGACTTTTTTTCCGGTCTTTATCCTTGATTCTGTTTGTCGCACTGCTTATTGTTTCCTTCTCCAATTTAAGAATTATCCTTGAGAGGATTTCTCAAAATAGTTTTTATAAATTTAGAAAAAGTCCTGAAGATAAATCAAAAATAAAGAATTAATTTCATAGTGTAGGCCTGTTTTTGAAATTTCGTCGATTAGAATAAAGTTCTTACATTTGTATGGAAGGTAATGGATTATACAAAGGCGAAACAATGAATGAGAGTAAAGGTCTGGATAAGAGAGTTTTAGTGGGAATGAGCGGAGGTGTCGATAGCTCGGCAGTGTGCATGTTGCTGCAGGAGCAAGGATATGATGTTGTGGGGGTCACACTACGCATGTGGGATTTACCCAAGCATTTTCCACACTCGGGACAAATGGAGCCTGTCCATGTTTTAGAGGCGCGGACTTTGGCCGAAAAATTGGGAATAGAACATCATTCAATGGATGTCAGATCGGATTTTAGACAGACTGTCATTCAGGATTTTATCGAAGAATATATGCAGGGGCGTACTCCCAATCCTTGTGTTATGTGCAATTTATATTTTAAATGGAGGTATCTTCTTGAAGCGGCCGATCGTTATGGGTGTAAATGGGTTGCAACGGGTCATTACGCCCGTATTGGGAAGGAGAACGATATGTTTTATCTATTAAAAGGTATCGACCCGTTGAAAGATCAGTCTTATTTTCTGTGGAGATTGGGACAGAAAGAATTGTCTCGTACGTTGTTTCCTTTAGGAGAAATGAAGAAAGAAGACATAAAAAAATATGTATTGTCGAAAGGTTTCAAAGAGAAAGTCGAAAAAAAAGAAAGTATGGAGGTTTGCTTCATAGAAGATGATTATAGGGAATTTTTGAAACAGGAGGTTCCGGAATTGCCGGAAAAAGTCAATGGAGGTTTTTTTGTCGATAAGGAGGGTCGAAAAATAGGTCGTCATAAAGGTTTTCCTTTTTATACTGTCGGCCAGAGAAAGGGTTTGGAAATAGCTTTGGGACATCCGGCATATGTTATTAAAATAAATGCGCGGAAGAATACAATTCGCTTGGGGGATAAGAGTGAGCTGTTGGCGAAAGAGATGTTGGTTAGGGATGTTCTTCTTCCGATTCCGCTGTCTCCGGAAGAAGAAATATCAGTACGTATCCGTTACCGCAGTGCTGCTCTTCCTGCAACTTTGCGTTCTGTCGGAGAAGGACGGGCTATTGTCCGTTTTTGTGATGAAGCTTCGGCAGTGACCCCCGGGCAATCGGCCGTGTTTTATAGAGGAGACAGGGTATTGGGTGGAAGTATAATTGATGACCAGCGGTATTTGAAAAAGTATATATAGGTCGATGAGGTATATATGTATCATAGGTCTTCTGTTTTGTCTGGTTTTTGGTTACGGTCAGGAGCAGTATAAGTTCAGGGTTTGGCTTACTGATAAGAAAGATACGGCTTTTTCTTTGGAAAAGCCGGAAAGAATTCTTTCATCTAAGGCTTTAGCAAGAAGAGCGAGGTATGGTATTCCTATCGATTCGACAGATTTGCCTGTCAGCCGCCGGTATGTGGAACAGCTGAAAATGGCAGGATTCCCTGTGATTACACGGTCGAAGTGGCTGAATACTGTAGTTGTTTCAGTATCGGACAGTAGCCGGTTGGATGCTCTGCGGGAATTCCCTTTTGTTCGTGAAATTGAACTGGTATGGGAAAATACGGCTGTAGGAGGAGATTTTTTTGTTGATACGACGGTTCCAATCAAAAAAGAGAAAGGCATGTCGTCTCCATACGGAGCAGCTTTGTGGCAAATATCTCATCTTGAAGGAGATAGATTGCATTCTGCAGGTTTTAGAGGTAAAGGTATTACGATAGCCGTAATAGATGCGGGATTTTTGAATGTCGATAGAAATCCGGGAATTGATAAAAGCAGGATTTTGGGAACTCGTGATTTTGTGGAATCGAATTCTGATATATACAGTGTACATAATCATGGAGCTTTGGTTTTGTCGGCTATGCTTGGAGAGATTGAGAATGTTTTTTGCGGTACGGCACCGGAGGCTGATTATTGGCTTTTAAGGTCTGAGGATAGTAATTCGGAGTATCCTGTCGAAGAAGATTATTGGGCTGCTGCTGCGGAGTTTGCTGATAGCGTGGGTGTCGATGTCATTAATAGTTCGTTAGGGTATTTTGAATTTGACGATCCGTTGCTGAATCATTCTTATAAAGATTTTAACGGAGAGTCGGCGTTTATTTCTAAAGCTGCTAAAAAGGCAGTAGAGAAAGGGATGATTGTCGTTAATAGTGCCGGTAATGAGGGAAGACGTCCATGGCGTAAAATAATATTTCCTTCTGATGTGTATGGCGTATTGGCCGTAGGCGCTATAGATGGAGAAGATGTTTCCAGTGATTTTACCGGTCATGGCTATACGAAAAATGATACGGTAAAACCGGATATTGTGGCATTAGGGACACAAACGGCGCTTTTGGGAGTGGGTGGTGAAGTTGTGAAAGCAGACGGGACATCATTTTCTGCTCCGGTTGTGGCAGGATTGACCGCTTGTTTGAGACAAGCGTTACCGCATCTGTCTAACAAAGAAATTGTTGAACGGATACGAAAGAGTTCCACCTTATATAACCGACCGGATACTTTGCTGGGATATGGTCTGCCTCGTTTTTATGAAGTGTATGCTCGGGAGTCTGCCTTATTGTCTCAGGAACATCCGGGGGAAAAAATTTGTGTAGTTTCGGCTCCGGAGGAGATATTATTGTTAAGAGATTTACCGTATTCGTCTCATCCTTACACGATTGATATATATTCTGCTTATGGAGAGCAATTGCATCGCTATTTCCATGAGAGTGGAGAGCAAGTAATTCCATTGCAATCATTGCCTTCGGGATTATATTTTATTTTGGTAATGGGTGATAACTTTAGGAAAATACAAAAAATGATAAAGAAATGATATATGCCTCAGAATGAATTGTCTTTATATGAACTGAATAACTTATTACGACATGTTGTAAATAAGAGTTTTCCCGACCGTTATTGGGTACGGGCCGAATTGAGTGAGGTTAGAGAGAATTTGTCATCCGGGCATTGTTATTTGGAGTTTGTCGAGAAATCGTCTTCCGGACAGATAATAGCTAAAGCTAAGGGGATGATTTGGTCTACTACTTATCGATTGTTAAAACCCTATTTTGAGGGAGAGACAGGACAGGCTTTTTCCTCCGGAATAAAAATTTTAGTTGAAGTCAGCATGGACTTTCATGAGTTATACGGATATAGCCTTACTGTGCATGATATCGACCCGTCTTATACGTTGGGTGATATGGCTCGTCGCCGGGCCGAGATATTACGACAACTCGAGGATGAAGGCGTGCTGGATATGAATAAAGAATTGGAATGGGACATGCTACCTCAGCGTATTGCCATCATATCTTCTCCTACTGCTGCCGGTTATGGAGACTTTATGAACCAGTTACATCACAATCGGAACGGTTATTGCTTTTATACCTCCTTGTTTCATGCCATTATGCAGGGAGAGCAGGCAGAAGAATCTGTTATTGCTGCATTGGAAAGAATTTATGAATGTGCCGATTGTTTTGACGGGGTAGTCATTATTAGGGGGGGGGGAGCTACTTCGGATTTGAGTTGTTTTGACAGTTATAACTTGGCTTTACATATAACCCAGTTTCCGTTACCTGTTATTACCGGTATCGGTCATGACCGGGATGATACGGTGATAGACAGTGTTGCAAATGTCAGAGTAAAGACGCCTACTGCTGCGGCTGAATGGTTGATTGATAGGATGGAAATGGCCGATGTGCATAGGCAGAAACTTCGTGATTCGATTGTTTTATTTGCTGGGCAAAAAATGGACAATGAAAAACATAATATTCAGAATATGGCTCGATGGCTTCCTTTGCTGGCGGAGAGGATATTGGCNCAGGTAAGTGTATAGAAAATGGCAGTCGTTATCTTCAATCTTTGGCAGCTCAGTTTCCGTTGCTTTCGGAAAGGATTTTAACCGGAAAATTTGCTCAATTGGAGCGGTTGACCATTTCGTTGAAAATGCAATTGCCGAGGTATGTGAAAGATGAGCAGAACAAGTTGAGTATGATTGAAAAAACTGTCGAACTGGTTTCTCCGGAAAGATTGTTGGAAAAAGGGTATACGTTGACTTTGAAAAATGGAAAAATTGTTAAATCGACTCAAGAAGTTACTTCAGGCGATGAGCTGTGTACATACTTTGCTGATGGAAAAGTAAAATCAAAAGTAATAAAATGATATAATTATGGCAGAAAAGAAAAAACAAACCTATGCAGAGGCAATAGCTGAATTAGAAGCCATTGTTTCTAAACTTCAAAATAATGAGTGTGAAATCGATGAGTTGAAAAGTTATACTACACGTTCATTGACTTTGTTACGTTTTTGTAAAGAAAAACTTTTTGAGACGGATAAAGAGGTCAAGAAGATATTGGAGGAGCTTGGAGATTAGAGTTTTTGTATCTTTCATCCAAAGAGACTCTTTTTACCTTGCAGTGATAGTAAATCAAAAAAAAAAGTTAATTTTGTCCTGATTTTCAAAGAAAGCAGATTATGTCAGAAAGAAAAGTGAGAGTACGTTTTGCTCCGAGTCCTACGGGTCCGCTTCATATTGGTGGAGTAAGAACTGCGTTGTATAATTATTTGTTTGCCCGTCAGCATGACGGAGATATGATTTTACGTATTGAAGATACTGATTCACATCGATTTGTTCCCGGTGCAGAAGCGTATATCATAGAATCGTTAGAGTGGCTTGGCATACATTTCGATGAAGGGGTCAGCTATGGCGGTGATTACGGTCCTTATCGACAATCGGAACGGAAGCATATATATAAGCGATATGTAGACCAGCTGCTGAATGATGGCAAGGCATATATTGCATTTGATACTCCGGCAGAATTGGAAGAGAAGCGAAAAGAAATTCCTAATTTTCAATATGACGCTTCTACCCGTATGCAAATGAGAAATTCTCTTACTATGTCTGAAAAAGAGGTGGAGAAGTTAATTTCTGACGGAGAACAATATGTTGTTCGAATAAAGATAGAGCCGGGTGAAGATGTAAAAGTAAATGATTTGATTCGAGGAGAAGTTATTATCAATTCATCGATTCTTGATGATAAGGTTCTTTATAAATCATCGGATAATTTACCAACTTATCATTTGGCGAATATTGTAGATGATCATTTGATGGAGGTATCCCATGTCATAAGAGGGGAAGAGTGGCTTCCTTCGGCACCACTCCATGTTTTGTTATATAGAGCGTTGGGTTGGCAAGATACAATGCCATTCTTTGCGCACTTGCCTCTATTATTGAAACCCGATGGCAATGGAAAGTTGAGTAAAAGAGATGGTGATCGACTTGGATTCCCGGTATTCCCGTTGGAATGGAAAGACCCGAAGACAGGCGATATATCTTCAGGCTATAGAGAGTCCGGTTATTTGCCGGAGTCAGTGGTGAATTTCTTGGCTTTGTTAGGGTGGAATCCGGGGAATGACCAAGAAATTCTTTCTATGGATGAGCTTATAAAACTGTTCTCGTTGGAGCGGTGTAGCCGTAGTGGGGCAAAGTTTGACTACGAAAAAGGAAAATGGTTCAATCACAAATATATTCAAGAAAAGAGTAATGAAGAGTTAGCTGCTCTTTTTATGCCGGAATTGGCGGCAAGAGGAATAAGTGCAGAACAGGAAAAAGTAGTTCGGGTAGTTGCTGTAATGAAATCGAGAGTAAGTTTTGTGAAGGAATTATGGGACCAGAGCAGTTTCTTTTTTGTTGCGCCTGAAGTGTACGATGAAAAAACAGTGAAAAAACGCTGGAAAGAAGATAGTGCCCAATTACTGACAGAACTGGCCGGGATTCTCGAATCGATAGATAATTTTGATGACGTAGAGGCTACAGAGAGTACGGTTAAGGAATGGATTGCAGATAAAGGGTATCATTTGGGTAATATAATGAATGCTTTTCGGTTGGCTTTGGTCGGGGAGTCAAAAGGCCCTCAGATGTTTGACCTTACTGCCGTGCTTGGAAAAGAAGAAACATTGCGTCGCCTATACAAGGCAATAAAAATACTTGGATGATACATCGTTTATATATAATGCTATTTGTGCTGATGTTTTTGGTCACAAAAGTATCGGCACAGTCTTTTTTATGGGATGTCGATTTTTATGGATTTTTCGATAATCGGGAATATAAATACGATAAACAGAAATCCCAAACTTTATTTGCAACTCGGCTGTCTCCGGAAATAGGAGTTGCTGTGTCGGGTCCCAAGCAAGCCTCACATCGCCTTATGGCAGGGGTAAGTTGGATACAGCCTATTGGAGGGAAAGCAGAAGAAGGCAGAGTCGATCCTACTGTTTATTATCGGTGTGTAATGCCTCGTTTTCAAATGTCTTTTGGCCTTTTCCCCCGTACTCAATTGATAGAGCCGTTGCCTTCGTATATGCAATATGATTCTTTGACTTATTATAATCCGAATATTACCGGTGCTTTGTTTCAGTATTCGGGCAGTAGGGGATATATAGAGATGTATATTGATTGGCGTCAGATGCAGACAAAAAAGAGAAGAGAAGCATTTAATATTGTGGCGAGTGGTAAATGGCAGCCAGGGGTGTTTTTCTTGGGTGGACATATAATGATGAATCATCTGGCCCGAACAATCGCTGCAGGAGATGATCAGTCAGTGATGGATGATATGATTGTAAATCCATATATCGGTGTAGACTTTGCGAGATATACTCCTTTGTCGATATTGTCTGTAAAATGTGGTTATTTGTTGAGCATGGAGCGCCATCGAGGTCTTGGGGTGTGGCATCGTCCTCAAGGATTTCTTTGTGACATACAGGGCGAGTGGCGATGGCTCGGTTTGCATAATACGTTGTATACGGGGGAAAGTCAAATGCCGTTTTATGAGCAGTTCGGAAGTCAATTGAACCAAGGAGATCCTTTCTTCCAATCAGATTTTTATAATCGTACCGATATTTATGCTTATATATTTCACAATAGTTTTGTCAATTGTAAAGCGTCATTCAATCTTCATTTTACACCGGGAAAAATAAGCTATCAGCAACAATTAAGCGTTCGGTTTTATTTAGATAGTGAGAGGTGGAAGAATCGGAAAAATCCGGTAAATAAAAGTATAAAATTAAAAGATATATTGTAAGCCACTGTTTGGAGACTTAAACCTGTAATGAACATGAAAGTAGGATATAATTTCGGAATATTTGTTTATAAGCAATTGGTGTCATTAGCTTCATTAAAGAATAAGAAGGCAAAAAAGATGATACAAGGACATAAAGAAATATTTCGTTATTTAAGTGAAAATGCCGATCCTCAAGGAGGCTATATATGGATACATGCTTCATCTTTGGGTGAGTTTGAGCAGGGACGTCCTATTATCGAGTCTATAAAAGCTGCGATGCCGGAGAAAAAAGTATTAGTTACTTTTTTCTCTCCTTCAGGATATGAAGTTCGTAAGAACTATTCAAATGCCGATCTGATTTGCTATTTGCCCTTTGATTTGCCGGGGAATGTTCGTCGTTTTTTAGACATAGTGAAGCCTTCGCAAGCTATTTTTATTAAATATGAGTTTTGGGCCAATTATTTGAACGAATTGGCATCTCGTCATATTCCGACATATATTGTGTCGGCTATATTTAGGTCCAAACAGATATTCTTTAGACCTTATGGCGGCTATTTCAGGAAGATTTTAAAAAATTTTACTCATCTATATGTTCAGGATGAGCCTTCCCGCCTTTTATTGTCCGGTATCGGTGTTGAGCATGTTACGGTAGTTGGCGATACGCGTTTCGACAGGGTACTGGAGATTCAGGCTCATGCTAAGAAATTGCCTTTGGTAGAAACTTTTTCTCAAGGGTATATTACGATGATTGCTGGCAGTTCTTGGCCCAAAGATGAAGATGTATTTATCGAGTTTTTTAATAATACTCCGGAGCTTAAATTGATAATAGCTCCACATGAAATCAATGAGGAACACTTTAGGCATTTAACTTCTTTACTGAAACGCCCTTATGTGTTTTATACTCAAGCTAATGAGGAATCTGTAAAAAAAGCGGATTGTCTTATTATCGATTGTTTTGGGCTGTTATCATCTATTTATCGATATGGAGATATAGCTTATGTCGGCGGTGGGTTTGGAGCCGGTATACATAATGTACCGGAAGCTGCGGTTTATAGTTTACCTGTGATATTCGGCCCGAATTTTAAAAAATTTAAGGAAGCGAAAGAATTAATAGCTTGTGGCGGTGCGTTTACGGTAAAGAATAAGAGAGAGTTCGTCCCCATAGTATCGCGTTTGCTCACCGATTCTGAATATTTGAAAACAAGAGGAACTATTGCCGGTGATTATATCAAGAATAATGCCGGAGCCTCAGAGCTTATTTTACGTGATTTATATCAAATTCCGTATAAAAAATAAAACGCAAAAAACCTCAGTTCATAATGTGATGATATCCTTGGTTTTGGCGTTTTATCGCTACTTTTTTTAACCTATAAGCAAATACTTTTCTAAATCCCGGAAGAGTAGCGTTCTTCCTTTTTCGCAGAAATTTATTTTTTTGATTCTGCGATAGATTGAGCACGGAACTCTTTTAATAAAGCTGCAAGCTCTAATGATGTTTTACGAGCTCTTTGGCCTGCAGATTTGTTACCTTTTGTAACTAATGCATCTGCGTCTTTAGAAAATGAGTCCCACAGAAGGTTGATTTTTTCAACTAATTCATTCATAGCAATGTGATTTTTGTTGTGTTTTAAAATAAGGAGCGGTAACTCCTTTTATTTTCCAATAACAAAAATAAGAGATTCTTTGGTAGATATAATTCTAAAATTACAAAACAAGCGAAAATTGCAAAATGCCGATTTGTTATATAAATAATTTATAAACAATGATATATGTTGTTTTTACGATTTGATTTTTGCATTTTTACGATTTGGATTCTTCTAAATTGACCTTTTTTTGTTCTAAATATTGATTTGGAGATACTCCAGTAACGGCTAAAAAAGCTCTGTTAAATGTGGCCATAGAAGCGAACCCGGACTCAAAGGCAATTTCTTTCAAGTTGGCTAAAGTGCAGTCGGACGGTAATCGTGAGAGGATATAGTCTATTCGTAAGCTATTGAGCCATTGGTTAAAATTCATTTGTCCATATTTGTTTATACTTTTGGAAATGTAGGAACGGTTGGTACAAAGCTCCATGCTCAGTTCTTCAAGAGAATAAGAAGGTATCTTGAACAATTTTTTTCTTTTCATGATATCTTGTATCTGATTGAAGAGAATTTCTTCATGATTTGTTGTATTTTCCTTTTGTATATTACTGTTGGAGGTAGAAACTCGTTTCGGTATTTGGGAAATGAGTTTATGTAAAAATGTATCTATCCAAGAACGATTAAAAAATCCTATACATATCAAAGTGATAATTAGAAAAATAGAGCTTATTGTTGCTCCGGAAATTTCATGGAAATGTTTGCTTTTATTATATTTTCTGAATTTGAGGATAGAATATTCGGATATTAGTTCATTCAGGATAGAATCTTTCGTCAGATTGATTTCCTTATATATTTCATTTGCTTTTTCGTAGTTTTCCCATTTTTCGAATATAGAAGCTTTATAATAAAGAGCGGGTATATATATCGAAGACTTTTGACTTTTTTGTATTATTGAGTCTGTTACGGCTAAAGCCTTGTCGTATTTGTCCGATGAAAAATAATAGCGGGCAAAGGTTTCCAATTTGGGTATATCCAAGGCTGGATTGTTATGTGTGTCAAACCTTTTCAAATAAAGTCTTGCGATATGGTTTTGTTTGTTTCCGATATAAATATTTGCATATAATAAGTTGAGCCATTCTTTTAAGAAAGACTTCACTCGGGGGAATTTTTCAGAAATAGAGTCTAAATCGTTTTCTATTTTATTGCACAAAGCAAGTGCATGTGTCCGGTCGTTTCTGTCAAGAAATAAATAGGTCATGTATAAATTGAATGCAATAGCGTTCATGTCCGGATCAGAAAAGTAAATATAATCGGTATAGAACAGAGTTCTGGGGCATTCGATAATATTTTTTTGTTTTTGTATTTTACAAATGATACTTTGCAGGTGAGGAGGCATTATCCTGAGTTTTATAATAGAATCAGTCTGAAGGAATGATACAGGATGGTTATTTCCATAAATAGATACGTGTCTGAATTTTATTTTTTCTCTTGCATAAGCGTGAGTAAAAATAAAAGACAAAATAATGTATATTATAAAGGTATGTTTGAGGCTCTGTATATTCATACTTATTGTCTTATCATAAAATACAAATATAATAATTAAGAATAGATAATAATTGCTTATTTTAAGGAAGAAAAGACTTTAGGTGGGCTTTTTACCGATAAATGTAAAACTTATAATGTGTCGAAAGTCTTTTTGTTGATTTTGATAACCAGAGATTGGAATTTTTATTAAAAATTGCTATCTCTATATTGCATTTATTTGTATTTTTGTACCGCGAATCGGAGAGTTTGTAAAGTGTAACAAAATATTTCCTTAGTTATGGATTTGATAAATCAGATTATTGCGCGTGCAAAAGCAGACAGGCAGCGCATTGTCCTCCCGGAAGGAACGGAGGAACGTACATTAAAGGCTGCAGATCGTGTTATTGCAGATGCTGTAGCTGATGTGATATTGATTGGTAACCGTGCCGAGATTATGGCTTTGGCTGAAAAAAATGGCTTGAATAATATTGGCAAGGCTGTAATTGTGGACCCGAAAAACCACGAGAAAAAGGAAGAGTACGCAAATTTGTTGTTCGAATTGCGTAAGAAAAAAGGTATGACTGTGGAGCAGGCTGCAAAAACAGTTGAGGATCCTTTATTCTTGGCGTGTTTAATGATTAAGAGTGGAGATGCGGATGGCGAAGTAGCCGGAGCAATGAATACGACGGGCAATGTGTTGCGTGCTGCATTCCAGATTGTGAAGACCGCTCCGGGTGTGAGTGTTGTTTCAGGAGCATTCTTGATGTTTGTCCCTAATAAGGAATATGGAGAGAACGGTATCATGGTATTTGCTGATTGTGCAGTGCTTCCGAATCCGAATGCGGAAGAATTGGCTCAAATTGCTGTTTCTACCGGCCATACTACTCGTACGATTGCAGGTTTTGAACCTCGTATTGCAATGTTGAGTTTCTCGACTAAAGGTAGTGCAAAACATGAAATGGTAGATAAAGTAGTAGAAGCAACCCGCATTGCTAAAGAAATGGATCCTTCTTTGCAAATCGAGGGAGAGTTGCAGGCTGATGCTGCTATTGTTCCTTCGGTGGGAGAGAGCAAAGCTCCGGGAAGTTCTATTGCCGGCCATGCCAATGTATTGGTGTTCCCGTCTCTTGAGACTGGTAATATCTCGTACAAACTTGTTCAACGTTTAGGTGGAGCAGAAGCCATTGGCCCTATTTTGCAGGGTATTGCTGCTCCGGTAAATGACCTTTCGCGAGGATGTTCTGTGGATGATATATATAAGATGATTGCTATTACCGCCAACCAAGCTATCGGAATTAAAAGTAAATAGTGAATTGCATTTTAAATAATAAAAAGATAAGACATGAAAGTTTTAGTATTGAACTGCGGTTCATCGTCCATTAAATATAAATTATTTGATACCGATACGAAGGCTGTTTTAGCTCAGGGTGGAGTTGAAAAAATCGGTTTGAAAGGGGCTTTCTTAAAGCTTACTTTACCTGATGGGGAGAAAGTGATTCTGGAAAAAGATATTCCAGAACATACCGTTGGCATAGATTTCATATTGAATACATTGACCAGTGAAAAGTATGGCTGCATAAAATCTTTGGAAGAAATCGATGCTGTCGGCCATCGCGTCGTGCATGGAGGAGAGAAATTCAACCAGTCGGTATTGATAACCAAGGAGGTAAAAGATAAGATTGTCGAATGTATCGATATTGCTCCGTTACATAATCCGGCCAACTTGAAGGGTATAGACGCAGTAGAGGCTATTTTGCCGAATGTACCGCAAGTTGCCGTATTTGATACGGCTTTTCACCAGACTATGCCTAAACACGCTTATATGTATGGTATCCCGTATGAAATGTATGAAAAGTATGCAATACGCCGTTATGGATTCCATGGTACCAGCCATCGCTATGTGTCGCGTCGTGCTTGTGAATTTTTGGGGGTATCGTATGAGTCACAGCGTATTATAACTTGCCATGTGGGAAATGGTGGTTCTATTACAGCGATTAAAGATGGTAAGTCGATAGATACGTCAATGGGATTGACTCCTGTTGAGGGCTTATTAATGGGAACTCGTTCGGGCGATATAGATGCCGGAGCCCTTTCTTTTATAATGGAAAAGGAACATTTAGATGCAGCAGGATTATCGACATTTGTAAATAAAAAATGTGGAGTTCTTGGTGTATCGGGAGTATCTTCGGATATGAGAGAAATAGAATCGGCCATTGCTGCGGGAAATGAACGGGCACGTCTGGCTTTGTCTATGTATGACTATCGTATTCGTAAATATATCGGAGCATATGCAGCAGCTTTAGGTGGGGTCGATATTATAGTATTTACCGGAGGAGTGGGTGAGAACCAGACTCTGACCCGTGAAGTTGCCTGCCAAGGTCTTGAATTTATGGGAGTGAAGATCGATGCGGAGGTCAATAAAACTGTAAGAGGAACTGAAGCAGTAATAAGTTCTGCCGACTCAAAAGTGAAAGTTGTTGTTATTCCTACTGATGAAGAATATATGATAGCATCCGACACACAGGAGATTCTCTTAAACCGTTAATTATAAAAACTACGTATGAAAAAAGACCGGTTTTTCTTTTAGGAATCCGGCCTTTTTTGTTTATATTTCACAGCCATTTTCTGTATCGGCATAGCAGTACTCCGCATGAGGAAATAAGTAGAGATGTAATGACGATTATCGTCAGCCCGAACGGATTATCTTGTAAAGCGTTGGGGACATTCATCCCATAAAAACTTGCAATCAATGTAGGAATCATTAGGATAATAGATATAAGTGTAAGCTGTTTCATTATATTATTCATATTGTTCCCTATTACAGAGGCATAAGCATCCATCATTCCGGAAAGTATATCGCTATATACGTTGGTCGTTTCGAGAGCCTGTTTCATCTCAATTTCTACATCTTCTAATAAATCAGAATCTATTCCCGGCTTACCTTTGATGCGGGACAACAATATGGAATTACCTTTGAGAGAGGTGATGAAAAATACAAAACACTTTTCTATTTGTAGCAACGCTTGGAGTTCTTGGTTCCGTACCGATTTTTCAAGTTCTTTTTCGCAGGACTTGATGCATATATTTATTTGTTTGAGATATTTCAGGTACCATACGGAAGAGGAAAGCAAGAGCTTGAGAAGAAGGTCATATTTCCCGCTGAATCCTATATTTTTGCGATTACTGTAAGAGATAAAATCAGATAACATCTCGGATTTGTAATAGCAAACGGTGACTATAATATCGCCTTTCAGGATGATGCCTAATGGCACGGTAATAAACGGAAGCTTCTCATCGTTGCTACGTACCGGTATGCGTATAATGATAATCTGCCAATCATCTTCATTTTCGATGCGTGGACGTTCGTCGACATCTTCTATATCCTTTAAAAAAGAGAGAGGGACCTTTAGCTCCTGTGTCAGATATTGGATTTCGGCCGAAGTCGGTTCTTCTATATTAATCCAGCAATTGGGTATCCGTTCTTTTACAAATATAAGTCCGTTTGTTCCCATGATGTAATTTTTCATATTACAATCCTCCATGTTTTACAGGCAGAATTCGTAATGTGAAAAATTCTGCCTTAAATTAATAATAACGCGAATGATAATCGTCCATTTTGTATTTTTTAATGAATCGGGGCAAAGGTAAAAAAGTTATGTTGAAAGAGAAATAAAATCAGATAAAAAATATACTGAATTTTTCGGGAAGAGTTTCAGTAATTCTGAGCGAAAAGACAGGTTCCGATTATTCGGTTTCAAATTGTTCCAGCTTGATGTTTTCTCCGTCAAAAGTGGCATAGGAGAAGAGTGTTATCCAGTCTCCGAGAATCAGGATACGACTGTCTCTTTTTAACATCAGGTCGAGCATAATATGCCTGTGACCGAAAATGAAATAATCGATGTGTTCTTTGGATAGAAAGTCTTTTGCAAAATTTACCAGATATTCTTCACTTTCTCCTTTATAGGTAGTTTCTTTAGCGTTTAGCCTGCTGTGTGACGACCATTTGTGGGCAAATGCGACAGTCCATCTGGGGTGGATGGCACTGTAAAGAATTTGGCAAAAACGATTATGAAATATACTACGTATCAATCGGAATGAGAAAGGTGTTTTTCCTAATCCATCTCCATGGGCCAGAAAAAAACTTTTCCCTTCGATATTTTTTATTTCAGGTTTTGTATGTACAATAACTCCTAACTCTGAAGGGATATAATCGAATATCCAAATATCGTGATTCCCGATAAACCAATGAATTTCTATTCCCATATCCGTTAGTTCTGCTATCTTTCCGAAGAAGCGGACATATCCACGGGGAACTACAGTTTTGTATTCGTACCAGTAGTCCAGGATATCACCCATTAGGTATATGGCTTTAGCATTGTCCTTTACACTGTCAAGCCACCGGACGACTCTCCGCTCGGTTTCTCTCGGGTTATCTAATGTGCGAGCACCTAAATGCAAATCAGATATGAAATATATTTGCTTCATTGATAGAAGGTTATGTGTTTTATAAAAAACCAAGTTCCAGTTTGGCTTCTTCACTCATCATGTCTTTGTCCCATTCGGGCTCGAAAACCAGTTGTATATCCACACTTTTTACATCTTCTATACTCTCTATTTTCATACGGACATCTTCCACGATGAAGTCTGCAGCCGGGCAGTTGGGGGCAGTCAAGGTCATTTCTATTTTTACATTTTTCTCGTCATCTACTTCGACATTGTATATAAGCCCCAGGTCGTATACATTGACTGGAATTTCCGGGTCATATACAGTTCGTAACATTTTTACAATCTTTTCTTCTATTGTTGTATTTTCATTTTCCATATCATTCTGATTTTGATAAAACGAAGATACTCTTTTTTTGTGAAATAGGAAAAACAGATGTCGAATGGATTACTTCTGAAGCAGAACTTTAGCTTTATTCAGAATATTTTTGATTTTTCATTGATTATTTGGCCTGTTTGTTTGTTTTACAATAATAAGGAATATAGACATCGTTTAAAAAAGTATGTAATGAAAAGATTGATAACAGGTTTATTGTGTGTAGTGGGACTCTTGACAATATCTACGGCTGAGGCTCAGCTAAGGTTTGGAATTCGGGCAGGGGTCAATGTTTCAGACTTGTCTTTCAGTAAAGATATTATGAAATCATCGAATGTGGCCGGATTTACCGGAGGTGTGATGGCCGAGTTTATGATTCCGGGTTTGGGCGTAGGTGTTGATGGAGCATTGATGTACAGTCGTCATGGCTCGAAATTGAAGTTCAAAGATGTGACGGAAATTGCGGGAAATGTGGTAGGACTGGGAAATTCGAAAACTCAGAAGCTCGATTATATCGAAATTCCATTGAATCTGAAGTATAAGTTTACTTTGCCTATTGTGAAGCCTTATTTGTTTATCGGGCCAAGTTTTGCTTTTTTGGTGGGGAACAATATTTCAGAAGAATTTAAAAAGCAAAAATTCGATACATCGATAAATCTGGGAGCAGGCTTGGAGTTATTGAATAAAGTGCAGGTGTCGGTACAGTACGGGTGGGGGTTGAATAAGACTCTTCGATTTAGTGATGATGCGACTACTATAAATGCTAAAAATCGTTTCTGGACTATTACAGCAGCATATCTGTTTTGATATGATAATGTAAAAAAATCTGATATTTATTTTATAAGCAGGATGATGGTCCTGCTTTTTTTGTATATTTGGAACAAAAATTTACAGAAAATGTAAAAACTGATTTAAATTTTCTGATAAGCAAAGATTCATAAAACTGACTCGAGCAAAATTTAAACAGACTTTGACTTTTTTCTGTAAATTATCTAATGCAAGTAGGAATTTAAACATTATGTATGATGAAAAAAGTTTTTTTTCTTTCTTTGTTTTTGGCGTTAATCGTGATTATGCCTGCTGAAGCACAGTTCAAATTGGGTATCCGTGCAGGAGCCAATATGTCGAGTTTGAAATTCAATAAAGAAGTAAAGAGCTCTAATGTAGCCGGATTTACCGGAGGTGTAATGGCCGAATTTATTATTCCCGGGTTGGGCTTCGGCCTTGATGGGGCAGTGATGTATACCCGAAGAGGGTCTGAATTGAAATTTAGTGATATAGTTGATGCTGCCGGAAATGTGATTGGAAGTAATAAATCAACAACGAAACTCGATTATATCGAAATACCCGTTAACTTGAAATATAAATTGGGTTTACCTCTTGTCAAACCGTATATTTTTGCGGGGCCGAGCTTTGCCTTTTTGGTGGGTGACAAGATATCGGAGGGGTTTAAGGAACGCAATTTTGATACTTCGATAAATGTCGGTGCCGGACTGGAATTATTGGGCAAAGTGCAGATTTCCGCCCAATATGGTTGGGGATTGAACAAAACGTTAAAAGTAAAGACACTGGATGAAACTCTGAATGGCAAGAATCGTTATTGGACGATTACAGCGGCATATTTGTTCTGAAGAAGTATATTTAGGCAATAAACCGAACGAAGCAATTTTCCGACTATGTAAATTGCTTCGTTTATTTTTTTATATTTGTATCTGGAAAATATAGAATGGCTATATATGTGGGATTTTAAAGCTTTGTTTCTGGGCAGTTCTATGTTATATTGAGTGATTAAATTCTATCTATGTTTCAGTTTGCAGATGTTATATTGCCCTTGCCGTTGAGCAAGTATTATACTTATCGTATTCCTGAAGAGTTACAGTCCGATATGCATCCCGGTTGCCGGGTCATCGTCCCTTTTGGAAGGAAAAAGTATTATACGGCTATTGTTGTGCATATACATCCGTATGCTCCCGCAGATTATGAGACGAAGGATATATTGACATTATTGGATGAGAGCCCGATATTGAGACGGCCTCAGTTGAAATTTTGGGAGTGGATTGCAGAGTATTATCTGTGTTCGGTAGGGGATGTATATAAAGCGGCTTTGCCCTCGGGGTTGAAACTGGAAAGCGAAACGCTGATTTCTCCTAATCCTGATTATGAAGAAGATGAGGATAATCGTCTGAAAGATAGAGAAGCTGCATTGCTGGATACGTTGAGCCGGCATGAAAAAATTTCGGTTCAAGACCTTGAAAAAGAGAGTGGGTTACGTAACATATTGCCGATAGTACGTACTCTCCTCGATAAAGAGGCGGTTTTTGTTTCGGAACAGGTAAAGACGAAGTATCGTCCTAAAACCGAGGTTTATATCAAGATGTCTTTTGGAAAGGAACGAAGAGATGAACTTCGGGGAATATTCGAGCAACTGTCGTCGGTAAAAAAACAATTGAAGCTGCTGATGGCATATATCGATATGTCAGGTTTTATGCAGCGGGGAGAGTTAAGGGAAGTATCGAAAAAGGAATTGTTGAAACGTGCCGATGTTACATCTGTGGTGTTGAACGGATTACTGGCGAAAGGCATTTTGGTATCCTACACTAAAGAAATCAGCCGTATTGTTTCGATGGATTCGGCAGAAGAAGCTCATCATCTAAATGAATTCCAAAAGAAAGCGTTAGAAGATATTATTTCGACCTTTCATAACAAAGATGTGACATTATTACATGGCGTTACATCCAGTGGGAAAACGGAGGTGTATATACATCTCATCCAAGAAGTGTTGAAGCAAAACCGCCAAGTTTTGTATTTGGTACCGGAAATTGCATTGACTACTCAGCTTACAGGACGTTTGCAAAAAGTATTTGGCAAATCGTTGGCTATTTACCATTCCAAGTTTTCGGATAATGAGCGAGTCGAAGTCTGGAATAGCTTATTGCTGGATAAAGGAATAAAAATTATATTGGGGGTACGCTCTTCTATTTTTTTACCATTCAAAGACTTAGGTTTGGTAATAGTCGATGAAGAGCATGAGAATACCTATAAGCAGCAAGACCCGGCACCTCGTTATCATGCCCGTAATGCTGCTATTATACTGGCATCCATGCATGGGGCAAAGGTTTTGTTGGGTACAGCAACTCCTTCTATCGAAAGTTATTATAATGCTTTGCAAGGTAAGTTTGGACTGGTAGAGATGAATTCCAGGTATGAAGGCATGGAATTACCGGAGATACGTATTGCCAATACGCAAGAGCTCCGTCGGCAACGTCAAATGCCGGGAAATTTCTCTCCTTTGTTATTGAAACTGTCTTCTGAAGCATTAAAACGGGGAGAGCAGGTTATCTTGTTTCAAAACAGGCGGGGATTTGCTCCGATGGTAGAATGTAAACTTTGTGCTTGGGTTCCCAAATGCAAACATTGTGATGTGAGTCTTACCTATCATAAACGATATAATCAGTTGGTTTGCCATTATTGTGGTTATACTTATGAAATACCTCGGCAGTGTCCGGCATGTGGGCATACTTCGATAGAGATAAGGGGGTTTGGTACCGAACGTATCGAAGAGGATGCAGAACAGTGTTTTCCTGAATATAAGATTGCCCGGATGGATTTGGATACAACCCGAACACGGAAAGCTTATGAGCAGATTATAGAAGATTTTCAGCAAAGAAAGTCGCAGATACTTATCGGTACTCAAATGGTGACTAAAGGCCTCGATTTTGATAATGTCAGTGTTGTAGGAATATTGAGTGCAGATACAATGATGAATTTTCCAGACTTCCGTGCTCATGAGCGGGCTTTTCAGCTGATGGCCCAAGTTGCGGGACGGGCAGGCCGAAAGAATCATAAAGGGACGGTCGTATTGCAGACAGCCCATCCCGAATACCCATTGATCCATCAGATTATACATCATGATTATCAGGGGATGTATCGTACTCAGATTGCTGAACGGGAACAATTTTCTTATCCACCCTTTTTCAGGCTGATTTATATCTATTTGAAACACCGGGATGAACAATTGCTCAATTCACTTTCCCGTACTTACGCTGCCTGTCTGAAGCAGGTATTCGGAAAGCGTATTTTGGGACCGGACAATCCTCCTGTTGCTCGTATACAAACTCTCTATATACGGAAGATAATATTGAAAATAGAAAACAGGGCTTCTATGCCTAAAGTAAAGGATTTGTTGCATCAGGTGCAGGATGAGATGCTTAAGGACGACAGGTTTAAGTCTGTTATTTTGTATTATGATGTCGATCCTATGTGATAAATTCGTATATTTTTAAGAATATTTTTATTTAAATTTTGAGCAATAGAGCTTTATTTTAGGTTATAATATTAATATTAGAACATATAATCTTAAAAATAGACCTTGTACACGATTTTTGAATGCAATTACTTTGCCTTATATTTTTTTATAAAAAAGAGAATATCAGTATCAGATTAATAATTAAAACGAATTGATTATGAAGAAATGTTTACTTTTGATATGTGCTGCATTGATGACGATGTTCGTTGATGCGCAAGAACATGTATTTACCGATGACTTGGTAGTTAAAGTAAATGAGGATAGCACCCCTGCTCAGTCTACTACGGTAACTGTAACCGAAACAGGAAATGGGGAATATACTTTTTCCCTGAAAAACTTTAAACTATCTATGGGCGAAATAGTATTACCGGTGGGTAGTATTATTTTGGAAGGTGTTAAGGGAGAAACCTATGCACAGGGTGTCACAGGATTGACCTTCGATGAAAGTGTAACGATTCAGAAGGGTGATGACTCAGACGAGAGTTGGATGGGACCGGGCTTAGGAGAGGTTCCCATCAAAATGGCAGGAAAGTTTAAGGATGATAAACTATACTGCGATATTGATATAAATATGGAAACCCTTGGCCAAGTAATAAAGGTGCAGTTTGGAAATCCATTTTATGTATTTACCGATGATTTGGTGGTTAAAGTAAATGAGGATAGTACCCCTGCTCAGTCTACTACGGTAACTGTAACCGAAACAGGAAATGGGGAATATACTTTCTCTCTGAAAAATTTTAAATTGTCTATGGGCGAAATAGAATTGCCGGTGGGTAGCATTATTTTGGAAGGTGTTAAGGGTGAGACTGATGCACAAGGATTTACGACATTGACCTTCAATGAAAGTGTAACGATTCAGAAGGGTGATGACCCGGAAGAGAGTTGGATGGGCCCGAATTTAGGACCGGTTCCCATCGATATGACCGGGAAGTTTAAGGGTGATAAACTATATTGTAATATTGATATAAATATGGTGGCTCTTAGTCAAGTAATAAAAGTGCAATTCGGCAGTGAATTTTCGTCTATTGAAGATGTGAAGGTTTCAGACAATGGAAAAGTAGATGTATATACACTTGGGGGAATATTGGTACGTCGTCAAGTTGAAGCTGCTTCGGCCACTAATGATTTGCCACAAGGTATTTATATTGTAAACGGTAAGAAAGTTATGGTAAATGCAAGACGATAAGTATTGTTATAGTCTGTAATATTTAGACGAGGGTAGTTAGTTTGTTACCCTCGTTTTTTTGTCCGGTTTATTCATGGGAGTAAAAAAGTAAAGCCCTCGGTTTTGTAAAACCAAGGGCTTTTATAATGACAGGTTGTCCGATATTAAAGTGCGTTTATTTCTTTCAAAACACTGTTTGTTTTGTGTACTGCTGCTGCACTCTTTTCGAAGGCTGCTTTTTCCTCTGCGTTGAGTTTGAAGTCAACCACTTTTTCCCAACCGTTGCGGCCTAAGATAACCGGAACACCGATACAAATGTCTGATTCTCCATATTCGCCTTCCAGATATACACTACAAGGAACGAGTTTTTTCTGGTCGTGGATAATCGATTCCACTACAAATGCTGCTGCAGCGCCCGGAGCATACCATGCTGATGTGCCGAGTAATCCGGTCAAGGTTGCTCCACCTACCATGGTGTCAGCAGCGACTTTGGCCAATGTATCAGCATCCAGGAATTGAGATACCGGTACTCCTTTGTAAGTAGCCAAGCGTGTCAACGGAATCATGGTAGTATCACCGTGTCCACCGATAACGACACCTTCTACCTCATTGGGGTTTGCATTGAGAGCTTGGCTCAAGTAGCATTTGAAACGAGAGCTATCCAAGGCTCCACCCATACCGATAATACGATTTTTAGGAAGATTTGTTGCTTTCTTAATCAAATATGTCATTGTATCCATCGGGTTGCTGACGCAGATAATAACGGCGTTGGGTGAGTGTGCCAATACATTTTCTGCTACGGATTTTACAATACCGGCATTGACACCAATCAATTCTTCACGAGTCATTCCCGGTTTGCGGGGGATGCCTGAAGTAATGACTACAACATCAGAACCTTCGGTTTTTGCGTAATCGTTCGTAACACCGATTACTTTAGAATCAAATCCTAATAATGTTGCGGTTTGCATCATATCGAGTGCTTTACCTTCCGATACACCTTGTTTTATATCCAGCAAAACAATTTCATCGGCAACTTCTTTAAAAGCTAATACATTCGCACATGTAGCACCTACGTTACCTGCGCCTACGACAGTTACTTTTGACATAATAAATGTTTTTTATTTGTATGTTTAAATTCTGTATTTGAATTTTTTTTTACATCGCAAATGTACAATTTATTCTAATTACAGAAAAATTTCCGTATTAAATTTTTAATAAATATCTCCTTGCAGTGTTAACTATGTTAAATCATTTGTCGTATTATCGTCTATAATTTTTATTAACCGGTGTTGATAATGTTATGCTTCTGATTATTAGCAATATACGTAAAAAATTGAATTCAGATATAAACAGTCGATGTTTATAATTTACCCCTTTTTTGTTGATAACTTTGACTTGGAAGCAAGTTATGCCTGTTGATAACTTGGATATTAACAACCGGACCAGCCGGGAAACAAGTATGATATGTGCAAAAATAGCTGATGATGTATATTTGTCAACACTTGTTTATATCTCATTAAATTATTGTATTATAATCTATTATAAACTTTATTTTTGTGTTATCAACAACAATTGTTTGTTTTGAAAAGGTGAAAAATATATAGATATCAACATATTGCTGATATTGACATGAGTGCTTGTGTATATAAATTTAATGACGAGCAGTTGCCTTGGGAATTTATGGCGTGTGAGTTTTGTCCGAAAATGAATAGGGGGCAGGTATCTATTGTTGTGTAATTAGAACGACTGCATATGCAGAAATACCTTCTTCTCTTCCTGTGAAGCCTAATTTTTCGGTTGTTGTAGCTTTTATAGAAAGAGTATCGATATCTACATTCATTACTTGGGCCAGGGTTTCCTGCATGAGAGGAATATGAGGATTGAGTTTCGGACGTTCGGCACAGATGGTCATGTCGGCATTGCACAATTCATATCCCTTGTTCCGAAGAAGCTCCATTGTCCGGGTCAGTAGAATCTTACTGTCGATGTTTTTGTATTTGCCGGCTGTATCGGGAAAGTGGTAACCGATGTCACGCAGATTGGCTGCACCTAATAGAGCATCGCATAGCGCATGAATGAGAACGTCGGCGTCGGAATGCCCCAGTAGCCCCATAGGATGTTCTATACGTATTCCTCCCAGCCAAAGTTCCCGGTTTTCTACTAATCTGTGTACATCAAATCCGAATCCTGTCCGTATTTTCATGTTAAATGTCAAATTGTTGAGGTTCTTTTATCTTCTTCGTCTTCCTACTAAATCTTTGATTCCATCCATGTCGAATGCCAAGCTGAATCTTAATGTCTGGTCAAGAGGGCTGCTTTGAGCTGCGGCTACGACATAAGCCGCATCAAGGCGGAATACGTTAAGAGCGAAACCTGCACCGAAAGTGAAGAATTTTCGGTTACCTTTATATTTGTTTTCATTGTAATATCCTGCCCGTAAAAAAAATTGCTGGTTGTAAGAATACTCTGCTCCTATGGAGAAGTTGATTTCTCTTAATTCTTCCTTGAATCCGCCCGGGGCGTCAGAAAAAGACTTGAATATACCGCTTATCGGGGAAGTGCTTTCGTATTTGTCTTCTGCTGCTTGATAGGCTTCTTTGTCGGCATAGTCTTCTTGTCTGGGTTTTGTTGGTACCAACAGTTTGTTCAAGTCGAGGTTTAAGGAGAGGGTATTATAATCTGCTAAAGGAAATAGGAATGTGGTTCCCAGCCTCAAATTGGTTGGCAAAAATGCACTGGAATTCCCTCCGTCATAAGAAACTTTTGAGCCGATGTTGGAAATATTGAATCCCCAAGACCATTGGCATTCGCTTCTACCTACAATCGGGTAGAAAGTTTGATAACCGGCTATATCGGCAGCAAAGGCAGCCCCGCCTTTCGCATCGGAAGCGCTTCCGTCAGTTCCCATGTTGTATCCTAAATCTGAATAAATGAAGCGGAATACTACCCCCATTGAGAATGATTGAGATAGTTTACGCGAGTATCCCAGGTCCACGGCCATTTCGTACGGATTGATAGAGTTGATTGTATTTCCTCCTTCATCGGTGATGTTGATAGCTCCCAAGGAGAAATAGCGTAAAGAGGCACTCAAGGCTTGTAAATCACGACTCCCGAATTTCCAATAACCGGCAAGATATGCCAGATTAATGTCATTTACCAGTTTGCGTAACCAAGGTGTATAGGAGAGAGCTACTCCGGCGTTGCTATATGCAAAGGCATATTTTGCCGGATTCCAGTATTGGGAGTTGACATCCGGGTCGGTAGCGACACCCAAATCTCCCATACCTCCACCTCGGGCATCCGGGTTGATACCTAAAGACATGACCCCGGTCGTAATGGGGTTGAATTCATTTTTTGAAGTATTTTTATTGTTTTGAGCATGTATCGAAGTAAACATACCCATTGTGGCTATCAGAATAAAAATGGTCAGTCTTTGAATTTGTTTCATCTTTTTCACTTCTAAACGGGCTATTAATGACAATTTTTATAATTGGTCGTATAAATAAAACAGCTTTTTAGTTAGTTTATTGCCCCAATACAATTATTTTTTTTGCTTTGGTGGCTTCATGTTCATTGTCTGTAGAAATTATCGCTTTATAGACGTATATGCCAGAAGTAACCCGCCGGCCGGCAAGGTCTGTCAGATTCCATTCTATTACCGGAGAAGTCCACATATCGGACTTTCCTTCATCTTTATAGGTCCAGACCTGCTCTCCAAACAGATTATAAATAGATATGGCGATACTCATGTTCGTATTAGGCCGGTCGTGTTCGATATAGAACCGAGCGACATCGCTGACCGGATTTTTGTTGACACATAAATCGAAAATATTCGGTTTTATTCCTTTTTGGGTTGAGAATGTGATTGTTTTTTCTGAGGAGTTGCTTTCAGTATCCCATACTTTAAATGTAAGGGTGTGGTATCCATCTTCCAATTCCGGAATTTCATACATCACGGTTCCTTTGCCGTATGTCCCGGATTGAGGGTCGAAGTAATCATTGAGAACATATTCGGTATATACCGAATTATCGATATTTATCGTCATATCGTGTCCCAGACCGATACCGGAAAGGTTGATGCCAGACGGGTCTTCTATTTCGGCGAAAAAGACAGGATTTTCATTTACGAGATCTCCATCTTTGAATCCTGAAGTGTTAAGATACATCGAATGGATGACAGGACCTTCATTGTCTTCAGGCACAGTATTGTCCATTCCTCCAATGATAAAATTCGTACTTGCCCCGAATGCTTCCCCATTCAGGAGAGAACCTGCGTATAGATTGAGATATCCGGATTCAAGAGAGTAATTTAACTCTTTAGGCATTTTGAACTGAAAAGAAAATTCTCCGTTTTTAATAGAATCTTTGGCCGTATATAATAGGTTGGTTCGTTCTTTAAAGGTAAAAGGTTCTCCGGTCTTATCATTTCCGTCGGTTCCGTTACCGTTGGTAGTTACTGTCGTCTGTGAATCATATAGTCGGGGATATATGATACCGTTGTAATCGGTCAGTTTCGTTCCACTCCCATTATTTTCAAAACTCCTGACTTCACCTTTGACTGTAACCATAGCCCGGGCCTGGAGTTGTATGTCTGAAGCGGAAGAGTTCTCGACAGGGATTCCGTTGATTTCGGTTACAATTAATTTGTGTTCCGGGTAGGTTAGATGCAAAGCCGGGTCTCCCAGTAATACAAAATTCAGTTTGTTATCATCACTTCCCGAAATACTCCTTTTGGCTAATTTCATGACGTCTCCCAAACGTAATCGGTTTCCGTTTTCATCCCGGTCGAAAAGATGTGAAATGAGTCCCATGTTCATCAGCTCATTTCCGTATGTTTCGACAACCCTTGTGGTTGTAAACAGAGCGATGGCTCCCCCCTTGGCATTTAAGAACAGATATTCTCCTCCCGAATATGCAGCGTCGTCAAAGCGGCTGAAATCGCAGGTCGCGGTTATAAAGAGTGGCAATCTTTTCAAATACATTTTCTGAATGTCATTTAATTCCAGGATTCTTTCTGCCGTCCAGCCTTTGGTGCTTCCATGTCCGCAATAGTTGATGAGGAGCAGTCCGTCGTCTAACAAATCGAACATTTTCTTTTTAGCGTCCGGATAAGTTGAACCAGTTGCCGACGTTACCTTATTGAATGCATCTATATATATTTTATTGCAATAAAATTCAGGATGATTTGTCTCGACTGAATTGGCCAATTTATCGGATGTACTCATATGTTGTGACGAATTTCCGTCATCGGCGACAAAGCATAGGTTGTTTTTCCATACACCGAAGTCGGTACTATTGGCATAGGCAATGACTTTATCTACGGCAATTTGGGCTTCTGATAGTGTCCTAACGGGAAAACGACCGATTCCAATGTCCAGTTTGTCACTGGGCAGATTTTTGCCTTCATTGTCATCCAGGAACCCGAAATAATCATCAGAGACGTAGGAGCTCCTTTCGCTAAGCCCGCTTACAGATTGGTAACTGATGATAAAACTGTCTTTGTAGCTGTTCCACTCACTTGATATGAGCCTGTTGTCATATGTTCCGTCTCCGAACAACAATAAATAACGAGGCTTTAACGATTCGTCTTCACCGGCTCTGTCGTAGAACATTTTCATGAATCGTCGTACAGCTGTTGCGTCGGGAGTGCCGGAAGAGAACTCGTTATAGATTTGTTGAGGTAGTACTACTCTGCATGTCAATCCGTCTTTTTCTATATGGTGTTGCGCCAGGCGTTCTGCCTCACTTGCCAATTCGGGAGGAACAAGGATAAACAAATCGGCTTTTTCCCATCCATGTAGATTTTGGTTTGCCATGTTTTCTACGTACTCTGCCGAGGGAAAAGAGGCACTTGGGTCAAACGCTACATATTCTTTTAATCCTGTTTCTTTAGCAGTGAAATAATAAACGCCATTTTGAGATTTGGTCTGAACCGATACCGGATTTATAGGGTCTGTTATGTCCCAGATTTGTATCGATTTGTCAGTTTGCACGGCATACCTGATTTTTTTTGATTGGGCTTCTATATTACGGAATAAGACCGAGCTTCCGTATAATTGTAATTTACGCTTAAAGGTCAGGCGGATAAAGTCGAGCCTTGCATTCCTTACATCACTGCCTTCGTAACCGATAGAAATATTATCTACAGACGAGAGGTCACTGTCCCATACATCATAGGCAGAAAGTAATTCTGCATTTTTATAATTCAGGTCGCTATTGCTGGTCATCCCCTTTATAGTATAGGTATTTAGTCTGCTGCCATTATGAGAGATGGTCACCCTGCTGGAATTAGGCGATTTGGCAACAAAATCGACTTGCATTCTTACGGTCTTATTGTCTTCAGGTATACCTGCAATATCGAAAGAAAAAGTCCGTTGGGTAGTGTAGCGGAAATCTTCTCCGTAAAAAACTCTTCCGGTTTTTCCTAAATTGACCGATTCGGTTTCATACAGGTCGTAGTCGTCGAATACCGATGTCGCACTCAAACTTTCGTCATCGGGTGTATTGTCTGTCGGGAGTTCGGTCGCCGGGTTATCATTTTGTGTGATAAAATAATATCCGGCCAATGAGTAAGCATGTCGGTCGTGTACAAAAATGCTTTTGGATGTATTGTATGACCAGGAAATGATACCTTGTGCGTAAAACAGAATTTTATCACCGGCATGATATACCGGAATTTCAGGCAGGTCATCGGTATAGGGGGTAGTAAAATCTTCTTCAAGCATTTTTCCTCCATATCCGTATACTTTTACTTTGGAAGGGTCGGAAAATCCCCATTGTTGCAAGTCGCTGTATGAAATCTGATATATGCCGTTATCATATACTTTTACCCGTACCCAAGAACCCGAGTTTAATACCGATTCACGAGTATATCTGTTTCCGTCGTTTAGTGCACCAGCAGTAAATATGCTTAGTACAATGGCAGTAAATAATGCTATCGTGTAATCAGTCCTTATGGTCAAAAGTAATATTCTTAAAAAAGAATGATATGGCATATTCTGTATATAAATTTTATTTTACATAAAAATCGAGGACTTTTTCCTCTTTCAGATACCCTTGCAAGTGGTCATTTATTTTTACAGGTCCGATACCATCGGGTGTTCCGGTGTAAATGAGATCTCCGATTTTTAACGTATAAAAACGGCTGACGTATGCAATAATATCATCTATATTGAATATCATGTCCTTGCTATTCCCCTGTTGGGCGGTATTCCCGTTTATGGATAGGGAAAAGGGCAACTGGCATGTATCTCCAATTTTTTCTATTTCTATAAAATTCCCTATTACAGCAGAAGAATCGAATCCTTTGGATATTTCCCAAGGCTCACCGTTTTGCCGTAATTTGCTTTGCAAATCGCGAGCTGTAAAGTCTATACCTACGGTTACAGCGTCATAATAGCGGTGCGCAAATCGTGGGGCAATATTTTTTCCCAGCCGGCAAACCCGGAATACCAGTTCGGTTTCATATTCAATTCTTTCCGAAAAGTCGGGAAGAAAAAACGGCTTTCCGTCTTTTAAAAGAGCAGTCTCCGGTTTAAAGAAGATGACAGGCTCTTTAGGTAATAACGTACGATTCATCTCTTTATTGTGAGAGAGATAATTCCATCCAACAGCAATAATCTTCATTTATTTTTCTTTTCTGAAAGGTTGATAGGGAACGGTGTTATTTTTTTAGATTATTTAACCGATTGAACATAACAGCCAAATGTGCATAAATGGATGTATTCTGGACAACGATATGTTTGGGAACCCGAATTCTGAACGGGGTAAAATTCCAGATTGCTTTTATTCCTCCGGCAATCATGTTTTCTGTGGCTTCCTGGGCCCGTTCTACCGGTACAGTCAATATACCTATGTTTGCGCCCAATTCTTTTTGTTTTTGTTCGAACTCGGAAATGTGGTATACCGGTATTCCATTTATCATAGTTCCGGCAAGTTCTTTTTTGACATCGAATCCGGCTACTACATTCATCCCGTATTGTGCTAATCCGGAGTCTTGTAACAATGCAGCACCTAAACTTCCGACTCCGAATATAAAGGCTTTGTGAACATTGGTAAATCCGAGAAAGTTTTCCAATACTTCTACCAGAGAATTTACTTCATAGCCAACTCTTGTTTTTCCCGAGATATTTATAAAAGACAAATCTTTGGCAATTTGTGATGCATCTACATTAATCTCCTTGGCAATCTGAGTAGAAGAGACGTATTCTTCACCTTTGTCTTTCAGCAACTTGACGTATGCCAGATACCACGGCAAACGACGAAGTGAAGGTTCGGGCAATTTAATATTTATTTTAGTGTTTTCGTTAGCCATAAATGCGTATTTTTCTGCATTATTACAAAAGTAATAATTTTTTTTAATCTGAAGGTTTTGTTTGGTAACCTTCTTTATCTGTATTAAATTTGGACGCAAATATACTGAATATCGAGGACTTAAGGGATAATCGGAGTTAAATATTGAGATAATGGCTAAAAAAAATGATTGGAAAGACAGGTTGAATATTGTGTATTCTACAAATCCGAATTTTCATTATGAATCTGGTAGCGAAGAGGAAACAGAGACTCTTCCGCCGGATAAGCAGCAATTGAAAATACAACTTGACAAGCGTAACCGGAATGGAAAATCGGTGACATTGATAACCGGTTTTGTAGGTACGGAAGAAGATTTGAAGTCTCTGGCGAAATTGTTGAAAACCAAATGTGGAGTAGGAGGTTCGGCAAAAGATGGAGAGATTTTGATACAGGGCGATTTCAGGGCAAAAGTCAGGGATGTGTTGTTGGGTGAGAATTATAAGGCTCGCGTCATTTAAAAAAATAATAATATTTCGTGTTAACGGTATATCGGGCGTCGGCAGGGTCGGGTAAGACGTACAGGCTTACTTTGGAGTATCTAAAATTGCTTTTTTCTGCAAAAGAGAGAGAGGCATATCGTCATATTCTTGCGGTGACTTTTACTAACAAAGCGACCGGAGAAATGAAGCGGCGTATCATACAAGAATTGTTTGTATTGGCACATGGTGTCAGGAGTTCGGATTATTTTAAGGAATTGGCTTCTTTTACCGGCTTTAATGAATCGGATTTGCAAGGTAAGGCTAAAGAGATATTGTTTTCCTTGCTCCATGATTTTTCATCTTTCAGCATTGATACAATCGACCGTTTTTTTCAGCAGACTACTCGGGCCTTCACTCGGGAGATAGGGTTACAGGGCGGATATAATCTGGAGATTGATAATTCTCGTGTATTGTCTGAAGCGGTAGACCGGATGTTGTTTGAACTGGAAGACTCTTCGAGCAAAGAATTGTTGAGTTGGTTGTTGAAATTTTCTGAGGAAAAAGTGGAGAATGCCGAGAGCTGGAATATACGCAAGGATATTGAGGCTCTTTCCGGGGAGATATTTAAGGAGACTTATAAGACATATAGCCGTGAACTGTTGGCCCTGACAGCGGATAAAAAGGTGCTGAAAGAGTATATCTCGGAACTTGCCAAGATACGGAATATGTTCGAAAGTTTTTTGCAGGAACTGGGGGAAGAGGGGCAGCGGTTATTGTCTCGCTTTCAATTGCAGGCGGCCGATTTCAAGGGTGGGAAAAATTCTCCATTTTCTCATTTTGAAAAATGGGCGTCGGGTATAATAAAGGAGCCTACGGCGACTTTTGCTAAATTGGCGGGTGACATTGCACAATGGTATACGAAAACAACGGCTCCGGAAATACGTGCCCGTATAGAAGAAGCTTACAACGGGGGGCTTAACGATTGTATAGAAAAAGTTTTGAAATGTTTTGAGTTGTATCCTCGTTATCTGTCGGTAGTAGAGACCTCGCGATATTTTTATACATTAGGCATTTTAAGTGATATCGACCGGAATGTGAGAGCTTATGAGCAGGAACATAATTTGTTGCTGTTATCGGATACGACCGAATTGCTGAATCGTGTCATTGACGGTAGCGATACGCCGTTTGTATATGAAAAGATAGGTACTCGGATAGATAATCTGATGATAGATGAGTTTCAAGATACTTCGAATATGCAATGGGCCAATTTTTCGCCTTTGTTCAAAGACAGCCTTGACCGGGGCAAGAATAGTCTTATCGTGGGGGATGTCAAGCAGAGCATTTACCGATGGCGCAATTCGGATTGGAAATTATTGCATGACCGTTTGAAACAATCCTTTGGAGCAGGGCAAATGGCGGATAATGTACTGGATACCAATTGGAGAAGTTCATCTCAGGTAATAGCTTTTAATAATGTTGTCTTTCAGATGTCGTCACGAGTATTGCAGGATATTTTGAATGACCATATGGCCGATGCACCTGTATCGGATGATGAGGTCAAGGATTTCAAGAATAAAATCGTCGATGCATATTCTGATACGTATCAACATGTCTCTCCGAAAAACAAAGACTATATGGGGCATGTTTCCATATTTTTTAAAGATACGGCAGACGAAATTCCTTGGAGAGAAAGGGCATTGGAGGATATTCCCGATGTATTGAAGCGGTTGCAAGACCAGGGGCTTAGACTGAAGGATATTGCTTTTCTTGTGAGGTATAAGAGGGACGGGCGGCTCATTGCCGATAAATTATTGTCATATAAGGCTCAGAATACGGATAGCCGTTATCGATTCGATATTATTTCGGACGAGGCTTTGTATCTGGGAAATGCTCCTGTAATCAAGTTGATTATAAGTATTTTAAATTATTTGCAAAATCCGGATTCTGAGATAAATCGTACGCAAGCAGTATATGAGTATGAAATTTTTCATGAGCATCAGGCTCCCTCGGATGCTTTGAGTACCTATTTTTCTTTGCGGGAGGATGTGAATGATTTGACCTTTTTTGCCCGGATAGAGAGCCTGTTTGAGGATTTGAGAACTCGTCCCCTTTTTGAGATGTGCGAGAAGATAATCGAGTATTTCCCTCCGGTGAATAAGAGCGATGAGGTTTATGTCCAGGCTTTTCAGGATATAGTGCTTTCTTATATCGATAAGCATTCGGCCGATTTGGCGTCCTTTTTACAGTGGTGGGATGAGAAGGGAAAGAGTAAAACGATTTTGACTCCCGATTCGCAGGATGCGATACGTATTATGACTATACATCAGTCTAAAGGTCTGGAATTTAAAGCTGTGATTATGCCATTTTGTGATTGGAGCCTCGATAATAATGATTCTCAACATGCCAATATTTTGTGGTGCCGGCCCCGAAGTGCTCCTTTTGACCGCTTGCCTTTGGTACCGGTAAGATATAGCTCCCGTCTTGAAAAAACGATTTATGCCTATGATTATTTTAATGAAGAGATGCACTCGTATATCGATAATCTCAACCTGGCATACGTTGCTTTTACCCGGGCTAAGGAAGAGTTGGTATTGATAGCCCCCAAACCGAAAAGCGGGAATACGATATCTTCTGTGTCGTCGTTGCTTTATTATTGTGTGTCCAATTCTTTTTCAGATGGGACCGGGCGGGAATTTGTAGATTTAAGGTCATTTTATAATCCGGACACTTGCGTCTTTGAATTTGGGAAGGCAACGCATACGGTTTCGGAGCAGCCGTCTGTGGTCGAAGAAATAGCTATGCCTGAGTATTTGTCTATAGATTTTAAAAATCGTTTGAGGTTACGGTTGCAAGGGAAAGGGTATTTTGGCGACCGGGAAGAACGCCGATATGGTACTTTGATGCACGAGATATTGAGTACGATTCATTATCCTGAAGATTTGTCCCAGGCATTGAAGCCTTATATTTTTTCCGGGCAACTGACACGGGAAGAAGCTGCCGAAGTAGAAGGGCATATTCAAAAATGGATTTCATCTCCGGAAGTTAGCAGATGGTTTGCTCCGGGAATCCAAGTGCTTAATGAGGCTGAAATATTACAGTCCGAGGGTATCTTTTATCGTCCTGACCGGGTGGTTATAGCAGGAAATGAAGTTTCGGTCATCGATTATAAATTCGGTATGGCCGAGCGGGACTCGTATCGTAGGCAGGTGAGGCAGTATGTCTCGTTGGTGGAGAAGATGGGATATAATCATGTTTCCGGATACATATGGTATGTAGAGTTGTCGAAGATAGAAAAGGTATGATACTTATATATATGGAAGCAGGGATTCGATTATCGAATCCCTGCTTCCATATATATAAGTATATTTTGTGAAAATATATCTTATCCGTTGTATTCGTCAGATACAGTTAATTTTTTTCTGCCTTTAGCACGACGACTGGCTAATACTCTGCGGCCGTTAGCGGTAGCCATTCTCGAGCGGAAGCCATGTTTGTTTTTTCTCTTTCTGTTTGAAGGTTGAAATGTTCTTTTCATTGCCGTATATATTTATCGTTATTATTCAAAATTCGGACTGCAAAAATAGATACTTTTTTTTAATAAACAAAGTAATGGCTCATTTTTTAGTGGATTCTTTTTGTGTTTTTTCTTGATTTACATTACTTTTGCAGTCAAGAGTAAAAACCGAACGAGGTAAATAATCTAATAATAATCACATATAAGTTAAAAAAGTATGATTAATGCCCAAGACATTAAAATCGGAACAGCTATCCGTATGGACGGTAAACTGTACTTCTGTATCGATTTCCTGCATGTAAAACCGGGAAAAGGAAACACTTTTATGCGTACAAAATTGAAAGATGTTGTGAACGGTTACGTTTTGGAACGTCGTTTTAACATCGGTGAAAAATTGGAAGATGTACGCGTAGAGCGTCGTCCATATCAGTTTTTGTATCAAGAAGGAGATGATTATATTTTCATGAATCAGGAAACTTTCGACCAACATCCTATTTCACGTGACCAGATTACAGGGGTTGATTTCTTGAAAGAAGGTATGATTGCCGAAGTTGTATCTGATACTTCTACCGAAACTATCCTTTTTGCAGAATTACCGGTAAAAGTGCAATTGCAGGTGACTTATACCGAACCGGGCTTGAAAGGGGATACCGCAACAAATACATTGAAACCTGCAACTGTAGAGACGGGAGCTACTGTGCGCGTTCCGTTGTTTATCAACGAAGGTGAAATTATAGAAGTAGATACCCGCGAAGGAACTTATGTTGGGCGTGTGAAATAAAAATAATTATTGATTTTAGCTAATAACTTATGAGAAGGCATATCTATATGATATGCCTTTTTTATTGGGACAAATGTCTTTTATATAGAGATTATTCATTATCTTTGCTACTGAAAGGGACCTTTCCGTGTGCTTGCTATACCACGTAAAAAACAAGGATTATAAGAGCCGGTGTAGATATTATTGAAGATTTTTTTACAGATGTTTTCTCTTAAGGAGAAAGGGGGGTAATCTCTGATAAAATTTTGACCGGACTCGATGAATAAATGGCTGGCTTTTCCGCGGAACTTTCCCTTATTTTATCAACACATTATAATAATAGAAAATGAAACAGAAAGAAACGGTGTTGGTCTGCTTCTCTGGAGGGCAGGATTCTACAACATGTTTGTTTTGGGCATTGGCACATTTCGAGTCGGTACAGGCTATAAGTTTTGTATATGGGCAGAAGCATTCTTTAGAGGTAGAGATGGCCCGGAAGATTGCGGAGAAAGCCGGTGTTCCTTTTGAGGTGCTCGATGTATCGTTGATGGCTCAATTGACTGATAATTCTTTGACGAATCCGGAGTTGAAGATGGATGAGGAAAAACCGGAGAATAGTTACCCGAATACTTTTGTTCCGGGACGGAATATGGTGTTTCTGACTTTTGCTGCTATTGTCGGGTTTCAAAGAGGAATCAGGCATTTGGTGACCGGAGTTTCTCAGGCTGATTTTAGCGGTTATCCGGATTGCAGGGATACTTTTATCCGTTCGCTGAATGTATCTCTCAATCTGGCGATGGATGCGCAGTTTGAAATACATACACCCTTGATGTGGAGGGATAAGGAAGCTGTGTGGGCACTTTCGGATGAATTGGGTGTTTTTGACTTGGTTCGCCAAGAAACGTTGACTTGTTATAACGGCATTCCGGGTGACGGGTGCGGACATTGTCCGGCATGTAAACTTAGGAGAAACGGATTAGAAAAATACTTGTCGCACAGGCATAAGAAGACCGAGTGATATTGTTGTTAATGGTATAGGTCATTGTTTTTTTATTTTCTCTTTGTTTAGTAAATCGGAGGGGATGAGCTCCTGCTGGGCAGTAAACCGAGGAAAATATTTTATGCCTATGGGTATGAGTACCATTTCACAAGCCAATACGATCAGGAGAATCAGGAGATAGCTTGTGAATGATTCGGAAATCAACGGATAAAGCAGTGCTCCGGCAGTCGTGAAAATAGACCAATGTGTACCGAATGTTATGAGTGAGTATCGTCCGAAATAAGCAATACCGGGGAGATGTTTTATCCATTTGGATAAGAACAGGATAGAAAGGGTTCCTCCGATGCCTGCAGTGTAAAATATCCAGTAGTGGTCGGGGAGGTGCAGCCCGGCAATATTTACCGGTTGGGCAATGTAGTATACAAAGACTGAAATGGGTATAATACTTGCAAATAAATATTTGTCTCTGTGTTTATTTTCTGTTAAGAATCCGCTTTTACGAATTAGATAGCCGATATGAAAAAAAGGCAGGGAGACAAGTGCAGATGTTCCTTTGTAGGGAAGGACGATTCCGTTAGCAGCCAAATACCAGCCTATGACGGATATGATGATAATGGATATGTTCAGCAAGGTAAAGTTTAGAAACTTGTGCAAAATGTAGTATATGATGTTTATTTCGAATAAGCAAGTAAGGAACCATAAGGGTGGATTGTGGGAGCCTCCCCCTCCGAACCGAATCGGGTCCCAGAATTGCCATTTAAAATTATTCAACATATTATTTCCATGAAGTGTATTTATGGCTGCCCAGATAAAGTCGAACAGGTAGGAAAATATGAAGAAAAAAAACAGGGGGACGATGAGATTGTTTATTTTCTTTATGGTAAACTCAAAAATACCGGAATATTGTTTGAAGAATAGACCTGATAAAAAGAAATATAAAGGCATACGGAAAGAATCGAAGAAGATACCGATTTTATAGTCAAGGATAGTAGTGTCGATATGTGCATATACTACTAAGATAATGCATATACCTTTTGCTATATCTATGTATTCTATTCGTTGCTTCTTATGGATGTCTGTCATATAAAAGTAGAAATTGGAAATAGAGAAGCAAATATATAAATAAAATATCGAATAGTTACCGTAAATTTCGGTTTGAGCATATATTGTATGGATGACGTGGAGCCAAATCCGAGCTGGATTCTACGGGAGATTATTTATAGAATTCTTCTCGGACAAAATTCAAACAAGCTCTTATTTTATATAAAATTTTTCTATTGGTTTCTTAAAATACCCTATCTTTGTAATCATCACAAGAACAAATACATATATGCCCTATTTTTCAGTAATAATACCTGTTTATAATCGTCCTGATGAAGTACGGGATTTATTGGAAAGTCTTAGTAATCAGACTTCTCATGATTTTGAAATTTTGTTGGTGGAGGATGGCTCGACATTGCCTTGCCGCTCTGTTGCAAATGATTATTCGGAGAAGCTCGATGTGCATTATTATTATAAAGAGAATGAGGGGCGAAGTATTGCCCGAAATTATGGTATGGAAAAGGCGTCGGGAGAATATTTCATTTTCTTTGACTCTGATTGTGTCATCCCTGAGTCCTATTTTGAAATAGTCCGTAAGGAATTGGAACGGAATTATGCTGATTGTTTCGGTGGTCCGGATAAGGCACATGAGTCTTTTTCGGACATACAGAAAGCTATAAATTATTCGATGACTTCATTTCTGACAACGGGGGGGATACGAGGAGGAAAGATGCAGTTGGAGAAGTTTACTCCACGTACATTTAACATGGGATTTTCCAGGAAAGTATTCGAATCTGTCGGAGGCTTCAGGGAGATGTTCAGCGAAGATATCGATATGAGTACGCGTATCCGGCAAGCCGGATTTTCGATTAGACTCATTCGCCCGGCATATGTCTATCATAAGCGGCGTACCAGTTTGAAGCTTTTTTGCCGGCAGATTTATATATTCGGGATGTCTCGGATTTCGTTGTATCTTTTATATCCCGATACCTTGAAAATCGTACATTTATTACCGGCAGCTTTTGTCTTGGGTTCGTTGGCGATGATTATAGCCTCGTTTTTTTGGCCATATGCCATATTGCCGTTGCTCTTTTATTTGTTGGCAATATTTGGCGTTTCTCTGTTTTCGAATAAGAATCTTAAGATTGCGGCATTATCGGTGATAACCAGTGTCATACAGTTGGGGGGCTATGGTATCGGTTTTATGAAGGCGTTTTTCTTGAAAATATTGTTGGGCAGGGGCCGGGATGAGACAGAAGAGATACGTTTGCGTAAGGGGAAATAAATTGTAAAGATTGCCATGGGAAAGGCCGAAAAGTTGAATATTAACGAGTGGGCAGTAGAAGACCGCCCTCGCGAAAAGATGCTTCTGAAAGGTATTCAGGCATTGAGCAATGCAGAACTTATTGCTATTTTGATTGGTTCGGGAAACAAGAAAGAAACGGCGGTGGAACTGTCGCAACGGATATTGAATGATGTGAATAACAGTCTGAATCAATTGGGTAAGTTGAGTGTGGATGATTTGTCTGATACTTATGATGGCATAGGGGAGGCAAAAGCCATCAGTATTATTGCTGCGTTGGAACTGGGCCGGAGAAGGAAAAGCGAAAAGGCTGAGGTGCGTAAAAAGATACTTTCGAGCCGGGATGTGTATGATTTGTTTTACCCTCAACTGGCAGACCTTCCGCATGAAGAATTTTGGGTCGCTTTTTTAAACTCATCGAATAAAGTGATGGATAAAGTCCGTGTAGGCCAAGGGGGTACGACTTTTGCTCCGGTAGATATAAGACTGGTGTTGAAGCCCGCTGTACAGAAGTTGGCTTCGGGGTTGATATTGTGCCACAACCATCCATCCAGCACAAATAAACCCAGCAGGCTTGATATTGAGTTGACTCGGAAAATAAAAGAGGCGGCAGCCTTGTTTGATATCCGCATTTTAGACCACATAATCTTTTGTGATGATGGTTATTTTAGCTTTGCAGACGAAGGTATATTATAAATAAAAATATTGGAGGTATGAAAAAAGAGCTATGGTGCATTCCGTTTCTTTTTGTATTATCGGCATGCGGAAGTTCGGAAGTTAAACAGATTGTTTTAGAGAATACAGATGGCAGAGCGCATGTCGATGAGGCATTGTCGTTTACACGCGAACAGCTACAAGCCGGAAAGATGTTGTTGTCTCCCGTAATTCGGGATGAAAAAGGAGAGTTGGTCCCTTGCCAGGCCGATGATATGGACGGTGATGGAAAATGGGATGAATTTGCATTTGTATACTCTCTTGAGCCTGACCAGAAGGCGGTTTTGTCTCTCGAATGGGTAGAGCCGGAGGATTATCCTCAATTTGCTCCCCGTACGAATGTACGGTATGGCAAGATGTATGCACCCGGAGATATCCGGGAATTGAAAACCGATGTGCATGGTAAATACAATCTGGCGAGGGGTGAGGGGTATCCTTACCAGATGGATGGTATTGCTTGGGAAAATGACAAAATGGGGTTCCGGCATTATTTTGATGGGCGGAATTGTCGGGATGTTTTCGGCAAGAGAGTTTCGGATATGGTTTTAGATACTGTTGGTATTCGGCCCGAAGGTATACCGGGAGATACATATCATGTATTGGCCGAATGGGGCCGGGATATTATGAGCGCTGCCAATTCGTTCGGTTTGGGAGGACTTGCGTTGCAGACTCAAGATAGTCTTGTACGTTTAGGTGTGACTATAGATAAGACGGTCGATAATGTCGATTCTACTCGATATACTCTGATTGCGGAGGGACCGGTGAGATCGGTATTTGACCTTGATTTTTATGGATGGGAAGTGCCGGGAGGTAAAATCGATGTGAAGGAAACGGTTACTATCTGGGCAGGAAAATTCGGTTATGAGAATAAGGTAAGAACATCAGCTTTACCTGATAATACATATTTGGTTACGGGTATTGTTTCGAACTTTAATGATATGCCTTATGAGAAAGAGCAATTTGGAGATTATACAGCAATGATGACTCATGACAAGCAGACCTATAATAAGGAATGGTATATGGGGATGGCATTGATTATACCCAACGATAATTTAGCAGAAACCTTTGATGCGCCTAAAGATAGTGCGGATATCATAAGGACATGGTGTGCCCGTTTGAAGCCCGATATGGGAGGTTTATACCATTTTAATGCATATGCGGCATGGGAACTGACCGATTCTAAGTTTAGTGACAGAGAATATTTCTTTTCTTTGATAGGGGATTATGCTGATAAGATGAACCGACCCTATAAAGTGATATTGAAATAGCTATTAAGTTCTTAAGAAGATGTGGTTATTTAAAGATAAAGCCTTTTGCCTGCAGAAACTATTCGGTTTCGATGTGGAAAGCATGAATGTCCGAACCGAGATTTTAGCAGGTATTACTACTTTCTTAACGATGTCTTATATTCTTGCCGTAAATCCTGAAATTCTGGGACAAGCAGGGATGGACAAAGGGGCTGTATTTACAGCGACGGCTCTGTCTTCTGTTGTTGCGACGTTGGTAATGGCTTTGTGGGCGAAGTTGCCGTTTGCTTTGGCTCCGGGAATGGGGTTGAATGCTTTTTTCGCCTTTACGGTGTGTCTGGCAATGGGGAATAGTTGGCAATTTGCTTTGACAGCGGTTTTGATAGAAGGTATATTGTTTATCGTATTGACATTGACAAATTTGCGGGAAGCTATTGTAAATGCCATACCGATGTCATTGAAGAATGCTATTGGTGCCGGTATCGGTTTGTTCATAGCGTTTATCGGATTGCAGAATGCCGGTATTGTAACCCATAATGATGCCACATTGGTTTCTTTAGGGAACATCACTTCCCGTTCTCCTTTATTGGCACTTGCCGGATTGGCCATAACATCGGTATTATTGGTTAAGAATGTAAAGGGGGCCATGTTGATAGGAATTGTATTGACGACCATTATAGGTATTCCGATGGGGATAACACAATATAAAGGAATCATGAGCCTTCCTCCGTCTTTGTCTCCCGTCTTTTGTCAGTTTGATTTTGAGAATGTGTTTACGGGCAAGATGGCGATTACAGTATTTACATTGCTCTTTATCGATATGTTCGATACTATCGGTACATTGGTCGGAGTATCGGCAAAAGCCGGGATGTTGCAGAACGGAAAGATACCTCGGGTGAAGGAGGCTTTCATGGCCGATGCTATCGGTACGACGTTCGGAGCCCTTGTGGGGACAAGTACGGTCTCGACATATGTAGAAAGTGCGTCGGGGGTAGCACAAGGCGGCCGGTCGGGACTGACCTCTTTTGTCGTAGCTTTATGTTTCATGGCGGCTATACTTTTTTCTCCGCTGTTCCTTTCTATTCCGGGAGTAGCTACGTCTCCGGTATTGGTGTTGGTAGGTCTGTTTATGCTTGCGCCTATAAAGGAAATCGATTTGGATGATTTTTCCGAATCAATACCTGCATTTATATGTATTATAACCATACCCATGGCTTATAGCATATCTGATGGCATAGTGTTGGGGCTGATAAGCTATGTGCTTGTCAATCTGTTTTGTGGAAAGCGCAGAAAGTTGTCGGTAGCTATGTATTTATTGGCCCTGTTTTTTACGTTGAAATATCTTATCTGAACTATTTATTGTTTTCGAGATATTCTTTTTTGAAGATATTGACACATAAAATGAATATAGATAGCAAGAGCGGGCCGAAAATGACTCCCATGAACCCGAACAAGGACAATCCTATGACGACACCGAATATAGTGATTAGAGGGTGTGTATCGGCCAGTTTCTTTTGCAGGACAAACCGTATCAAGTTGTCTACATTTGTTATTATGGCGAGAGAGTAAGCTGCCAGACATATGGCAAAAATCCAGTTTCCGGTCAGTGCCAGATATACGACCAGGGGTGCCCAGACGATAGATGTCCCTACGATAGGGATAATGGTCGCAAAGCAAGTAAGAAAACCAAAAAGTAGAGCATTCGGGACACCGAAAATCACGTAGCCGATGAGAGCTACCAGCCCTTGTATAATAGCGAGCAAAGGTATCCCGATAGCATTCGATTTTACGATGAGTTCGATTTCTTTCACTACGTTTTTTTTGTTTTCTTGACTGAAAGGTAGTATTTCGTATATGTATTTTTCCATTTTTTTCCCGCCTATAATCATAAAGTAAAGTACAAACAGCAGTACGAAGATATTTACCACGAAACCGGTGATTCCGCTCATCAGTGTTTGCCCTATCTGAGGTAGCGTGGAGACAATAGATGATATGTTATCTCGGTCGAAAATATTGTATCCGGTTTTGTTTTCTATCAGGTTGACAATATGTTCTACTTCCCGTACAAAAGCATTCGGGTCGAGATTGATGTTTTGCAGTTTGCTTATAAATAGCCATACAGTGAGGGTAAGCGGTATCAAAAATATCAATATCGATTCTATCAGTAACAGAATGGCGGTCATGCTGGGCCTGATTTTCTTCTTCTCGGTCAAGTAAAGCATCTGGTTTCGTACCAGAATATAGATGGTCGAGGCTCCCAATATGCCTCCTAAAAAGGGAATGAATTCTATGAATAGAATGATTCCCAGTACCAGGATGATAGTTATTAATGAATATCTCCAATATTGTTCTTTGGCACTCATATCTGAAATTTTAATATACAAGTATAGAACAAGATTTGAAGGCTCAATGTTTGCCTGACTGGTATTTAAGCGAAAATTTGAACAGGCTTAAAAAATATTTCAGAATATTTTTATGTTACCGATAGGTAACTTATTTTTGTAACCGAATGGTAACATATAAAATAACAGTATGGAATTTGTACGAAATAAAGAGCAGACCAAACAATGTCTGTTGGATGCTGTAGATTCTTTGGTTGAAGAGTCGGGATATGAAGCGTTGGGAATCAATGCTGTTGCAGCGAAAGCCGGTGTGTCGAAAATGTTGATATACCGTTATTTCGGTTCTTTGGAAGGATTGATAGCCGCTTATATACAACAATATGATTATTGGATAAATTTTAATGGAACATTGCCGTCGGGCAGGGAAGGTCTGGGGCCTTTTATAAAGGAGATGTTTCATCGTCAGATAACATTTTTGAGAGAGAATTATACGCTTCGGCGGTTGTACCGGTGGGAATTGTCGCATGAAAATTCTTTAGTGGAAAAGTTGAGGCAGCGTCGGGAAGAGAAAGGGGTATGGTTGGTTGAGGCAGTGAGTCGCTTGTCCGGGCATCCGAGAAAAGAAGTGGCGGCTATTGCTTCGGTAATGACAGCTGCTATAAGTTATCTGGTGCTACTTGAAGAAAATTGTCTGGTATATAATGGAATCAGTATACAGGAAGAGGCCGGATGGAAACAGATAGAGGAGGGAATAGATTTGATGGTAGACCTTTGGATAAATAAGAAATGAGGATAAGTCGGATAATAGCGGTATTTTTTTGGACTATATTTGGAGTATGTGACGCAAGTAATTTTATGGAAAAGGGGAAAAATATGATGAAGAGTATGGAAGACGATTATATGTTTATGATAGAGCAGGCAGTAAAGGCTCCTTCGGGACATAATACCCAACCGTGGATATTTGAAGTGGGAGAGGACGGTATAACTTTGAAACCGGATATGTCAAAATCGTTACCAGTTGTCGATGCGGACAATCGGGAGATGTTTGTCTCTTTGGGTTGTGCTCTGGAAAACCTGGTTATTGCTGCGTCGGTAAGAGGGTATGGCTTTGATATAAAGGTTACGGATGACAAATGTGTACGGGTTTCCTTTTCTCTTCAAGAGAAAAAATATAGGTATGCTTCGTTATTTCCTCAAATAATACTGCGGAGTACGAACCGGAGTGTGTATTCGGGAAAAAGTGTCGAAGATTCTCTGATGGTTAGGCTTATAAATTCGTCTCAAGAAGGGAATGTCGAGTTATTTTCTTATGCAAGGGGAAGTAAGGAGTATGAGGATATTGGGAATTTGATTTTTCAAGGAAATGAGAAACAAATGGGAAATGATGCGTTTAAGAAAGAACTGAAAGAATGGATGCGTTATAACAAGCGGCATACAGAACGGGAACGGGACGGGCTTAGTTATGCCGTTTTTGGAGCTCCGGATTTGCCGATGTTCATATCCAAAACGATAATGAATGGCTTACTTCGTCCGAAAGCTCAGAATAAAAGTGATTTGAAAAAGATGAAATCGTCTTCCCATGCCGTGTTGTTTACTGTAAATCATAATGTCCCGGAGGAGTGGATAAATCTGGGTCGGTGTCTGCAACGTTTGTTGTTACAATTGACTGAGCATGGAATTTCGTATGCATTTATGAACCAACCTTGTGAAATAGAGGATATTTCCGGGAATCTGTGCCGGAATCTGGGGCTTGGGACTCGCTTCCCCGTGGTTCTTTTACGAGTGGGATATGCAGCTCCGATGCCGTTTTCTTTGAGAAAAGAAGTCGGCGGATTTATCCGGTATAAGTAATTTTAAAGGAAAAAGAGAGCCCGAATGATTTTTAATTTTTCGGGCTCTTATCGGAAATCAGAGGTTATTTGCTAAGATTTCCGGCTGTTTCGGCCAGCCGGATAAATTCGTGCCGGTATCCTTCACGGTCATCACCGAGCCCTTTGCGTGCAGTCTCTATGACTTTTTCGAACGAGGCATTTCCTTTGAAATCGGAATCGCGAAGAAGCTGCCCGAACATGGCTACCGCCGAAGCAAATCTGAAATCGTCCGAAACGTTGTCTCCACCCTTGTCGATAAGGCTTTTTTCTATTCGTCGACTTTGTTTTTCTTCGGGCATTTTATAACGTAACTTTACGGTCAACATTTCTTTCGATGACAGAAGTTGAGGCGTATTTAACGATGTGCTGCTCTGATATTTCAAGGCATCGATAGTACCCGGTATATTCCCTTTGACTCCGACCGGTATGAATTCGTAGAAGGCTGTAACGGTATGTCCGGCTCCTATTTCACCGGCATCTTTGGTGTCGTCATTGAAGTCTTCGTCGTTTAGTATACGACTTTCATATCCAATGAGACGGTACGATTGCACCTGTGCCGGATTAAATTCTATTTGTAATTTTACATCGTTGGCTACGGTGTAGAGCGAGCTGCCGAATTCATTGACCAGAACTTTATTGGCTTCCTGAAGGTTGTCGATATAAGCATGGTTTCCATTCCCTTTTTCGGCGAGTACCTGCATTTTTTTATCCTTATAGTTTCCCATACCGTATCCGAGTATTGTAAGATAGATGCCGCTTTTCCTTTTGGAAGAAATAAGAGTTTCGAGCGCTTGGTCGTCAGATATGCCGACATTGAAATCTCCATCGGTACAGAGTATAATGCGATTGTTGCCGCCTTTTATGAAATTTTGGGAAGCGATTTTGTACGCTAAGTTGATACCCTCGCCCCCTGCGGTCGAGCCTCCTGCAGTGAGTTTTTCGATGGCGTCTTTGATTTTTTGTTTCTCGCTTCCTAAGGTAGAGGGAAGCACCTCTCCTGCAGAGCCGGAATAGACGACGATGGCTACCCGGTCTTTTTCCCTGAGATTATTGACCAGAAGTTTCAGAGATGATTTTACCAGTTCGAGACGGGTAGGTCCATACATCGAACCCGATACGTCTATAAGAAAAACAAAATTGGCTTCCGGTAGATTCTCCGAAGGTATTTCTTTGGCTTTTAGCCCTATTTTGACCAAACGATGCTCCTTGTTCCATGGGCAGATTCCTACTTCCGTATCGATATTTACCGGATGATTGCCCGATGGCAGGGAGTAGTTGTATGAGAAATAATTGACAAGCTCTTCGACGCGAACAGCATCTTTAGGAGGAAGTTGGCCTTGATTGATGAATCTTCTCATATTTGCATAAGAAGCAGCATCTACATCGATAGAAAAAGTCGATAACGGATTTTTGTCGGGAGATAAGAAACGGTTTTCTGAAAATGAAGAATATTCTTCTTTGTGGGCCGGCCTGTATGATGTTTGGTACGGTGCCGGTAATGCTGCCCGGCATACCATTTTAGCCATGGGTCTTGCTACTTCGTCGCAGCTTACATATTCTGTAACGGCTTCTTCTTTCAGAACGATATTGTCCGGTGTGAGCCGTATATTCAATACCGTTTTTTTTACCCGGACTTTCTGTGTTTTGAAGCCGGTTGCGGAGAAGCGTAAGTAAGTATTTACTTTTGTTGTTATGGAGTATTTTCCTTCCTGAGAAGAGACTGTAGCTTTATGAGTACCGTCGATTGTAATGGATACTCCTGCGAGGGGGTGTCCTGTGGAGGCGTCGGTCACAACACCTGATACGGTTATATCGGGAACTGCTGCCATAAGGATGTTCGAAACCAATGAACATACGATGCTCAACCAGAGAGCTTTGAAATAATTTTTTGTTTTCATATTTTTATTTTTTTATGATGAATGATTCGATTTGTTTCTTTATAGATGCAGGACTTTTGTAAATTCCATAAATTGGTTGAAAATTTTTTTTGTCTCTGTTTTTTATGGAATTTTGCCAAAACATGTATCTTTATAAGAAAATAGGAATATGTTCTTATTCAAGCGTAAAGGAGAAGCAGAGAGTGATGAAGACTTGTTGCGGCAATATCTTCGTTCGGGCGATGCAGAATATTTCGGTATTCTGTATAACCGCTATATCCCGTTGGTGTACGGTTTGTGTCTGAAATATCTTCATGCTCCGGAAGATGCCGAGGATGCTGTGATGCAATTGTTTGAGGAGTTGTCCGATAAGATAAAACATTATGAGATTTCCAATTTTAAGACATGGCTTTACAGTGTGGCAAAGAATCATTGCTTGCAATTGCTGCGTCGAGATGCCAGAGAATTTCCGGCAGACTGGAATACGTTGGTAGCCGAGTCGGGCGAATTCTTGGACTTGTTGGAAGAAGAGGGCGATGAGGAGCAATTAAAAGCTTTGCATCATTGTTTGGACCGTTTGCCGGAGGAGCAGAGAGTCAGTGTGTGTGAATTTTTTCTCTCGGAGAAATCTTATGCTGAGATTGCCGAACAGACAGGCTATTTGTTGAAGAGTGTGAAAAGCTATATACAGAATGGAAAACGAAATCTGAAATTGTGTATCGAAAAAACGACAAAGGAATGGGGTTATTGTCCTATATAAGAGGTGACAGGAAAGGAAAGGCTGCTCATGAGCTGGAACGTAAAGCAATGCAGGATCCTTTTTTATCGGAAGCACTTGATGGTTACGATGATGCCGATGTGCAAGATACGGATAAGCGGTTGCTTCGGTTGCAGGAAAGAGTGTCCCGGCGTACTCGTAAAAGGCGGGTTCCTATATATGGTGCAGTAGCGGCAGTTTTGCTTTTGAGCCTGTCGGTCTCAATCTATTTGTTTACAAGGTATGAACTTCCAGATGAGGAGCTCGCTGTTTTGGCAGAGAGCCGTACTGTGGATACATTGAGTATTATGATGCCTGCTGGGAATATGGAGCAAATAGGCAAACAGGAGTCTCCGGTCGTTGCCGATGCAGAGCCGGTACGGTCGAAAAAATCTCAAAAAAAAGAGATGGTTGCGGCTGAAAGGAAGTTGCAAACCGTTTCTGATATGGCAGACGGACTGGAAGAAAGTATAGTTACGGTAGACGAAAAAAGAGATAATTATTCTTCACGACGTAAAATTGCCTCCTTGTCTTCTACCCGAAAAGATACAGCTTTGGTCCAAGCTTCGGCTACAGCCCGTAACCAAAGTATGGCATTGGCAGCTGCACCGAAATTGCCTGAACCGGTTCCGGTAATAGGCTATGAAAAGTATTATGATTATCTGTATAAAAGTGTTGTTGTTCCGGTAGATTCGGTAGGAGTACCAGAAAAGGGCACTGTAATTTTGAAATTTAAGATTGATGAGAAAGGACGCCCGGGAGATTTTGTCGTTGTCGAAAGCCTTTCTCCCGGACTTGCCCAAGAGGTGATGCGAGTACTTAAGGCCGGTCCTGACTGGAATCCTGCCGGTGAGGTATCATCGTTTGTCGTGAAGTTTTAAGTTCGTCCGATACGGTACAATAGCTCTTTTACAGCATCTTGTGTACAGTTTTTTTCTTCGAGGAGTTCTATAAACTTACTCCCGATGATTCCGCCCGATGCATTTTGGCAGGCAGTATCGAATGTCTCTTTGTTGGAGATTCCGAATCCGATAAGGCGAGGATTGCGAAGGTGCATATTTTCTATACGTTTGAAATAGAGTTCTTTATCACCTGCAAAAGATTTTTGAGCACCGGTTGTAGATGCTGATGAAACCATATAGATGAAACCGTCGGTATGTTCGTCGATAAACCGGATTCTCTCTTCAGACGTTTCGGGAGTGATAAGCATGATGATTCTCAGTCCGTAGCGGTCAGCTACCGGTTTATAATCTTGAAGGTAATCTTGGAATGGCAAGTCGGGGATTATCATTCCGTCTATACCTCGTCCGGAGCAGTCTCGACAAAAATTTTCAAATCCGTATTGCATGATAGGATTTAAGTATCCCATCAATATGATAGGTATATGTATTCCGGTACGTATGTCACTTAATTGCCGGAATAGCAGTTTTAATGACATGCCGTTTTTTAAAGCTCGGGTAGATGCTGCTTGTATGACCGGGCCATCGGCCATAGGGTCGGAAAAGGGAATACCTATTTCTACCATATCGACTCCTTGATTTTGTAACTCGTATACTATTTTGCGGGTATCGTCTGTATGAGGATATCCGGCGGTGAAATAGACGGAGAGAATGTTCCGTTTTTTCTGTTCGAAAAGAATATTAATCCTGTTCATTTCTATCTGTAAATTTTATGTGGTCGATAAATCTTTTGAGTTTTTCCGCATCTTTCAATCCCGGTTCGATTTCGAAGCGGCTGTTCAAATCTATTCCTGCAAATTTAGGATGGAAAAACCGTTTTATTTTAATGAAATCTTCCGGTGCAATGCCTCCGCTCAGGAGAAAAGGGACGGGACCATGATAGCTATCCAATATTTCCCATGAAAACGTTTTTCCGGAACCTCCCCGTCCTGTTGAAGTGCGCGTGTCGAATAGCAGAAAGTCACAACATGTATAATAAGAGATACAAGGCTTCAGGTCGTCAGTGTCCCCAATAGGAAAAGCCTTTATTATTTTTACTCCGCTCTTTTGCAATGTTTGGCATAGTTCGGGAGGTTCTTCACCATGCAACTGTACATAGTCAAGGTGGAATAATTTTATTTTTTCCTGTATCGAATGAAGATTCTCGTTGACAAACACTCCGGCTTTTCGGATGTTTTCCGGTAGATATGCAGGCCTCTCGGAGATATAGCGGGGCGATTTGGAATAGAATATAAATCCTATAATGTCTATTCCGAGTTTTTCTATCTGGCGTATATTATCGCCGTCCCGCATGCCACAAACCTTTATAATCATATTTTCAACTGTTTTATAAAAGCTGATAATGCACAACCGGGCAATTCGTGTTTCATAAAATTTTCTCCCATTAAGAATCCCCGGAAACCTGCAGCTCTTAGTTCTTTCACTGTTTTGGGGTCGGAGATGCCGCTTTCGGAGATACACAATTTTTGGGGAGGTAGTTTTTTTATCATTTCAAAAGAGCGGTTTATGTCTGTTTCGAAAGATGTCAGGTCGCGATTATTGATACCTACCATATCTGTGTCGGAATTTTCGATATAACACAGCTCTGCCTCGTCGTGCAATTCTAACAATACTTCCAATCCCAGTTGATGTGCCAGCTGGACAAACCGGTTGCATTCTTGCGTGGAGATGGCTGCCGCAATAAGTAAGATAGCATCGGCTCCCATTGCTTTGGCTTGGTATATCTGATATTCGTCGATGATGAATTCTTTTCTCAGAAGGGGCATATTTACCATTTTTCTGGCTTGGCAAAGGTCTCCCGGAGTACCTCCGAAAAATATTTCGTCAGTGAGTATCGACGAGGCAGATGCACCGGCTTTTTCATAAGCAGGAATTGTGTCTTTGATTTGAGCATTTGGGTGTATCCAGCCTTTGGAAGGAGATTTCCTTTTAAACTCTGCAATAATGCCGGTTTCCGATTTTTGCAAGGACTTGCTCATAGATATCGTATGGCGGTTTATTTGTTCCGTTTCGAGAAGACGTTCGATACTGAATGCTTCTTGATGCCGTTCGATTTCTTTCTTTTTATTTGCAATGATATGTTCTAAGATGTTCATAGGTCAACTGTTGATTTGCAGGAATTTTTTGAATGTGTTATAAGCTTTTCCGCTATCGAGGGATTCCCGGGCGATGTTTATACACTCGTCGATACTTTTATCTTTTTCAATGATTTGTATGGCAAAGGCTGCGTTTACAATGACACAACTTTTTTGTGCCGGAGTAGCTGTCCCTTGTAATACGTTGTCGAATATGCGTGCTGCATCTGCCGGAGTGTTACCTCCGTCCAAGTCGGCTTCGTTGCAACGGGTGAAGCCCAAGTCTTCCGGCAAATATATTTTCTCATTTGCCGAAGATGCTACTTTGAACTTATCGGTTAGAGATATTTCATCGTATCCGTCAAGGCTGTGGACTATGGCAAATCGGGTATGACTGTGTTGGAAAGTATAGGTGTATAATCTGAGCAGTGGCAGATTATATACTCCCAGTAGTTGGTATGCCGGTATGACAGGATTTACCAAAGGTCCCAGCATATTGAAAAAAGTACGTACCCCCAAGGCTTTACGTACAGGTGCTACGACTTTCAACGCAGGATTGAAGAAGGGTGCGTGCAGATAGGCGATATTGCTTTCTTCTATACTTTTCTTTAAGATTGCGGTGTCTGATGTGAATTTTACTCCGTGTTGCTCCATAACGTTACTGGCTCCGCTTACCGATGTAGCTCCGTAATTGCCGTGTTTTACGACCGGGTAACCGGCTCCGGCTACTACGAAACATGAAGTAGTCGATATGTTGAATGTGTTTTTGCCATCTCCACCTGTACCGACAATGTCGACAGGTGCAAATTCCGATAGGTCTACCGGAACCCTCATTTCCAAAAGGGCATCGCGGAATCCGGCCAGTTCTTCTACCGATATGTTCCGCATTAGGAATACGGTAATGAGAGAGGCTATCTGGGCGTCGTTGTATTCCCCTTTTGCAATGTTTTGCAGCACTTTTTGGGCTTCATCCCTGTCAAGATAATGATGCTCGAAGAGCTTATATAAAATATCTTTCATGAGTCTTGTTTTAGTCAGTTAAGAAATTGCGTATAATGGTGTGTCCGTCGGGAGTCAATATCGATTCCGGATGGAATTGTATCCCGTGTATGTCATACTGCTTATGCCGTAGGGCCATAATTTGGCCGTCTTCGTCTATCGCCGTGATTTCGAGCACATCCGGCAGACCTGTTTTGTTGACAATCCAGGAATGATATCTTCCCACTTGAATTTCTTTTTCTAAACCCTTGAATAATATGTCATCCCCAATAATCTTTACAGGTGTTTGCACTCCGTGAAAAACTTCGGTAAGGTTGGTAAGCGTGGCTCCGAATGCCTCGGCTATGGCTTGATGCCCTAAACAAACACCCAGTATCTTTTTGATCGGGGCATATTCCCGGATGAGAGGGAGCAGCAATCCGGCTTCTTCCGGGATTCCCGGTCCCGGAGAAAGGATGATTTTGTCGAATTGTCCGACTTCTTCTAAAGAAATACAGTCGTTTCGGTGTACTTCTATATGTGCGTTGCATAGTTCTTTTACCAAATGTACGAGATTATAGGTAAATGAGTCGTAATTATCGAATATCAGTATTTTTTCCATAATGAATTGCAGATTTAGTTTTTTAAAGTAACGGCGATGTCTATGGCTTTTTTCAAAGCACCTAACTTGTTATTGACTTCCTGAAGTTCGTTTTCTTCATTGCTGTGAGCTACGATTCCTCCTCCGGCCTGGTACCAAAGCTCGTTATTCCGGCTTACAAAAGTCCGGATGGTGATGGCTTGGTTGAGTTCTCCGTTGAGGCCGATGAATCCGATACAACCTCCATATGCCCCCCGGTTATGGGGCTCTATCTCGGAAATGAGCTGCATGGCGCGGACTTTCGGTGCTCCGGAAAGTGTCCCGGCAGGGAATGTATCTATAAAGGTCTTTATGGAATTGCTTTCCTTATTTATCTTTCCGCATACTCTCGATACCAGATGTATGACGTGGCTGTAATATTGCGGTTCTTTATAGAATAGAATTTCCACATGACGGCAATTCCTGCTCAAATCATTCCGTGCCAAGTCTACCAGCATAACATGCTCGGCATTTTCTTTGGGGTCTTTGAGTAGGGTTTCGGTCAATTCTTTATCTTTACATACATCACCGGTACGACGTGTGGTCCCGGCGATAGGGTCGATGTAGGCGACTCCGTTTTCTATTTTGCAATGGGTTTCGGGAGAAGAACCGAATATCCGGTATCCACCAAAATCAAAGTAAAAAAGATAGGGCGACGGATTGACAGAGCGCAAAGCCCGGTATACTTTGAAATCATCTCCGGCAAAAGGCTGTATGAAACGCCGTGACAAAACAATCTGGAATACATCACCCCGCATACAATGCGAGATGCCTTTTCTTATATTGGCTTTATGCTCTTCGTCGGTTATGGTGCTATATTCGGGAGCTGTCAATGAAAAGTTGTATGAGGAAAAATTACGGTTTTCGATGGCAGCTTCAAGTTCATTGAGGGTACTGTTTTCATTTTCAGTCAACATTTCCACCAATGTCAGTTCGTTTTTGAAATGGTTGAAGACGATGATGTATTTAAATAGTACATATAACAGGTCGGGAGCGTCGTTTTGTTCGTCGTGGCTTTCCTTAATCCGGATAGATTCGAAATATTTTACGGCATTGAAAGTCGTATAACCATATAATCCGCATACCTGTTTGTCATCACCGGTTACTTTGAATTTTTCCATAAAGTGCCTGATGGCTTTTTCCACAGAAAATTCGTTGTTGATGGCTTGTTCCTCTTTATGCCCGTCAGGGTAAGTTGTCGTGCAGATATTCCTGTTTACTCCTATACTGGCCAGCGGACAGAGAGCGATGAATGACAAGCTGTTTTCATCGGCATGGTAATCGGAGCTTTCCATAAGAGCCGATTGGGCATACATATCCCTAACCTTCAAATATATGCTTACCGGAGTATGCAAGTCTCCCAGAACTTTTTTACTGATTGTCTTATAAGAATATTGTTTCATAGTTTCCGGATTTTATTTTTGATGATAATAATTGATATAAGTATCCATGTCCTTATCACCTCTGCCGGAGATTGTAAGGACTACGATATCGTCGGGATTGAATTTTATTTTTCGTAGAGCCCCCAATGCGTGAGCCGATTCGAGAGCCGGGATGATTCCTTCTGTTCGGGTCAGTTCGAAAGCGGAGTCTAAAGCCTCGTTATCGTTGATTGCCAGGACCTGTGCTCGTCCGACGGCCGAAAGATTGGCGTGTATAGGGCCTATACCGGGGTAATCCAATCCGGCAGAGATAGAGTAAGGCTCTTCGATTTGTCCGTCCTCGTTTTGCATGACTAAGGTACGGGCACCATGGATAATACCGATTTTCCCTAATTGTATGGTGGCTGCCGATAGTCCGGAGTCTACGCCTTTTCCTCCGGCTTCGGCCAATACTATTTTTACATTCTCGTTGTCGAGGTAATGATATATAGTGCCTGCAGCATTGCTCCCCCCACCTACGCAAGCTATCAGGTAATCGGGATAGTCACGTCCTTCTTTTTCGAGTAGTTGCTTTTTGATTTCCTCACTGATGACTGATTGTAGCCGGGCTACCAAATCGGGGTAGGGATGGGGACCTACGGTAGACCCGATGATATAGTGTGTGTCTGACGGATGGCAACACCAGTCGCGGATAGCTTCGTTTGTAGCGTCTTTCAATGTCATATTTCCTGAAGTGACCGGGTAGACTGTAGCACCGAGCATTTGCATCTTTTGTACGTTGATATGCTGCCGTTCTACATCGGTCTTTCCCATATATACGATACATTCCATGTTCATTAGAGCACATACAGTTGCTGTTGCTACACCATGCTGTCCGGCTCCGGTTTCGGCAATTATCCGTTTCTTTCCCAGCCTTTTGGCCAAAAGTATCTGCCCGATAGTATTGTTTATTTTATGTGCTCCTGTATGGTTCAAGTCTTCCCGTTTCAGATAGATGCGACAGCCATATTTTTCCGAAAGGCGATGTGCGTAATAGAGGGGGGAAGGGCGCCCGACATAGTCATGCAAAAGCTGCTCGAACTCTTTTTTGAAATCATTGCTTTGGATAATTTTCAAATAGTTGTTCCTGAGATTCTCAACACATCCATAAAGTATTTCGGGGATGTATGCTCCGCCAAAGTCTCCGTAAAAACCGTCTTGATTGACTTGATAATTTTCCATCTTCATATGTGATTTAATGATTTTTGGGTGATAAAAAAAGGCCTGTCGTGATCGACAGGCCTTTTAAATAGGGTTATATTGTTTTAGTATATACACACGAGGCTGTTTACTCACGACTTTTGAAGTTGTAAGTGATGCCACCAATATGCATTTACTAAAATAGATTTCATCTTGTTTGACTTTTGTTGGGTACAAATGTAATTATTGTAAAATAAAATGCAAACAGAATGAAGAAAAAAAATATAAAAAAATGTAAGAAACTTTTGCCATAGTCACAAAAGTTGTTGTAAATAGGAGATGTTGAGCATTAAAATGAAACAAGAGGAATAACTTTCATAGTTTTCCTCTTGTCCTTTATATCGATTGATATATGATTATTCGTTAATCAATAGCCATGCATCGTTGAATCGGTTCGGATATTTTGTTTTGATACTTTCGCGCAATTCGGTAGCAGATGGTCTGTCGTCGAAACTTCCGACGATAACGCGGTACATACCTTGGGCATTCTGTGCCAGAAAAGCGTTGTATCCGTCGGCAACTAAAGACTCTTGTAGTCCGGATGCATTTGTTTTCATAGTGAAACTTCCTACTACAACATTAAATAATTTTAATTTTGAAGCATCTCCGGCGTTTACAGTCGTGATTTTTTCACTGCTGACCCGTATAGGTGTCGTAGTGGTCGTTGGGGTAGCCGGTTTTACGACTACAGGTTCGGGTGCTGTTGTTGGTTCTTCAATCACAGGTTTCTCCTGAGCTTTTTCATATGCGGCCTTATAAGCGCTTTCTTTCGATTTGCAAGAACCCATTCCTATTGCTATGGCAATGGCCGAGACAATCAATAACCAATTTTTCTTCATAATCTGTTTTTATTTACTTGTTATTAATACCTTATCTTACCCATTTTTAGGCTGTTGAAACTAAGGAACAAATGTACAAAATAAATTATAGATAGATATGCGATTGGGAAAAAACTATCGTGAAAAATTTCAGAACAAGATGAAATGAACTGAATTCTGGGGTATTCTGAGGCGATTTCAATGTTTATAAATGTGTTTCTGTGAAATTCAAATACTTTGTTAGATAAAAATCAACCGTTTCTTCAATAGGTCGATAATTTGGGTATTTAGTTTTTGTGCATTAATAGGCTTTGACGTATAGGCGTCGAAACCGCTGTTTAGAATGTTCTGTTCATCGTCGGCATAAGCATAGGCGGTAACAGCAATAATAGGTATAGCCGGAGCTATTTCTTTGATTTTTTCAGCAGCTTCGTATCCATTCATTTTAGGCATGTTAATATCCATAAGGATGAGATGAGGACTATGTTTCTTGAATAATTCTACCGCTTCTTCTCCATCCCAGGCATGTATGATTTCGTAATTGTTTCGTAAAATAGAATAGAACAGTTTGTAATTGCTCTCGTTATCTTCGGCAATTAAAATCTTTAATTTTTCCTTTTCAGCTTTTTTCACTTTGTATGGTATCGATTTCCGGTCGGGAAGTTTATCAATAGGTTTATAGGGTAAAGTAAACCAGAAGGTGGATCCGACATTTTCTTTGGATGTTACTCCGATTTGTCCACCCAGATGTTCGACAATTGTTTGGCAGATAGAGAGCCCCAGGCCTGTACCTTGTGCAAAATTATTAAGTTTGACAAATCTTCCGAAAATGCTGTCTAACTTGTCTTCCGGTATCCCACAGCCGGTATCGCTAACATAAAAGTATAGGAAATCGGTGTCTTTGAGATGGTATCCGAATGTAATACTTCCTTTCTCGGTAAACTTTATAGCATTGTTTATAAGATTGGTTATTATCTGAGTCAATCTGTTTTTTTCTATATTGACCAGGCAATCAGGCATCTCTCTTTTATAGGAAATTGCTACATTTTCATTTTGATTGTGAATTTGTATCGTACTTTCGAGTTCTTGGAACAGATGATCGATATTCGTGTCACTCGTTTTAAATTCCAGAGTTCCGGCCTCTATTTTGGAAATATCCAATATATCGTTGATGAGCTGTAATAATAACGTATTGTTGCTTTCTATGATATTTATATATTCTTCTTTGTCTTTTTCATCGTGGGTCGTTGCTAGGATGCCTGAAAATCCGACGATAGCATTGAGGGGGGTGCGTATCTCATGGCTCATATTTGCTAAGAATGCCGATTTGAGACGGTTCGATTCTTCTGCTTTTTCTTTGGCTTTTATGAGGTCTTCTTCCATTTTTTTCCGTTTGGTAATCACCAAGGACGAGCCTACCAACGAAAGAGCTTTTCCATTTTTATCTTTTTTGTCAACGGCAGCTTGGGCTTCTACCCATTCATAGTGAGTCTTATTATCCTGTTTGACGATGACTCTGTACTCTTCTTTGATTTTGTCCACATCTCCTTGAATCAACTTTTTGTAGGATTCTTTCACCCGTTCCCGGTCGGTTTTACAGATTTTGGCGAAATATTCATAATCGGGTACAGAGAGTTTGTCTTCGTTGAGAGGAGTAATCTCGTGGCTCAATTCTACCGGCTTGTTCACATCACAGAGAATTTGACCTTTTTCAATATCCCATTTCCAAGGAACGATGTTGGCGACATCAAGGGCCATTGAGAGTTTGTGATTTACTGAACGCAGCATCTGTTGAGCCTTGGACAATTCTGTATTGTCTACGCAGAATACATCTATAAACCCTTCTTGTTTAGAGCGTGAGATGATGACTGTCAGATGTCTATCTGAGGGGGCAAAGTAATATTGGAATGTCAGCTCTTTTTTATTTTTTATAGTCAGATTATACAGGTTGATGAGTTCTTTAAAATTATCATAATTGATTTCACTCCCTTTTTTACCGATAAAATTATTTTTGATATGGAAATATTTTTCGAATATCGGATTGATTTCGACAAATTGGAAATCTGTTATTTGTCCGGTATTATCGAAAAGGAGTTTTTCTTTCAAATAAAGTATGGGCATGTTCTCAAATAGGCTCCTGTAGTTTCTCATCAGACTGATTTGCTTTTTTCTCTCGTCACTGATTCTCTTGAGCCATATGATGTATAATATTAGTGATGAGATAATTAAGGCTACTAATATGATAGATATTTTGTTTTGTTGCCAAAATGTAGGAGGTTTCATGTAAAATATGGTATCTGATGGGCAATTTTCGGGAGACAATCCTGCATTTATAAGGTCTATATAATTTATAGAGGGAGAAGGAACACCCCAATAGACGAATTGTGTATTCCTTTCGATTTTTCCGTTAAGCTTTTCTTTGACTAAGTTGGTAAATTTTTTGTTTAGATTTTCTTTATCCCAAAAATATCCACCTATGAGGCCGTTGATACCTTCGGCTTTGTTGTATAATGTAAGGATAGGAGCTTTGGAGTAGTTGCCTAATAATCCCGAAATATTGGATGTTAGTATGATATTGCCCATTTCTTTTTCTCGTCTTTCCCAAGAATAAAATAAGACTCCGGTTTGGGAGTTGGCATTTTTGAGCCGGTTGATAAGGCTGTCTACGGTAATTTCTCCGGCAGTTAGATATTCAACTTTTATTTGAGGATGGTTTGTGCGGATAATCTCTGAAAGTTCATGGCGGTTTATTGCACTGATGCACCGCATATCGGACAAGAACAGGAGTGTATGTATCTGAGGTATCATCCGTTCCATTAGGCTTACTGTTTTTTCAAGATAGACAGGATGGTACAGAATGGTTAATGGTATGTTTCCCCGATAATTTTTTAGAGGTACTTTATCTTTGTCTGGAATGTTGTTTTTTTTTAAGTAGGCTTCACGATTACCGGTAAAATTTTTTTCGGCGCAGAGTATGACCGGAATTCCGGGCCATTTTTTCTCAATGTCATCTTTCAATAGAACCCATGCCGAGTTACCTAACAATATGATTAAATCGGGATGATAGTCTGTATATTTTTGGAATAAGGAGTTTTTATAAACATTGAAATCAGTCTCGTTCTGAGTCAGTAACATGTTCATATGTTCTGTGCTGATATAGACATGATTATTTTGGGATAGGAAAGCGTTATAAATAGGAGTTATAAATTCATTGCTCCATAAAGAGGATTCGGTATAAGAATTTATGATCAGGATATTTTTGTCAAGTACTATACTGCTATTTTTTTGAGCAAAGGAATTTGTTATGTTAAAAGATAACAAGATTATGCAAACGATTGAACGATATGTTCGAATCGATAAAGCTTTATTATAAATTAAGCCTCTAGACATATCTGAATGGAAATTTATGATGTTGCAAAGATAAACATTAAAAATATATAAGTTAAAAAATGTTTGAAGATATTTCTCTTTTTAAGGTTATTTATGAATAAATTATAGATTATTTAACGAAAAATGTGAATTATATAGTTGCATATAACTGGGTATGTATTTTTTATTTTTAAATTGTTCTGAGAGTCCAAAGGTATTTCGATACATAATCCCTTACTGATGTATATTATGTGGCTTGTAGGATTGCCTTTTAGGGTAGTGGTGAGGTTTGTGAATATGGTTTTATATCGATTTTGCCAGATGGTATCTTCTCAGTGCTTTCTTTTTTGCCTCATCACGTAATTTTTTTTGTTTCACTTCTTTTTCTTTAGTCAATATAGCATCGATTAAGGCATCTGCATTCTTCAATTTGGCACTGACATAGGTTCTTCTGTGCAAAGCGATTTCGGTAATCATGTTACGGTCTTGGATGATGTTCAAGAGTTTGTTGTACCGGTATTTGGTCGTATATTTTTCATATGCTTTTTTCAGTGATTTATCTTTAAGCAATACGTTGAGTTCTTCTTTGTTTCTGGCTCCGAACATCCGACATTTGATCATGCTCGATGTTGTTTGGGCAAATTCTTTATTACCGATGATGGACAGTATTCCCATATACATGGCCCATAAGGCCCGTTCGTCCGCTTTTATGTACTCTTTACGGTTGTAAAGATTCTGCATGACCTTTGCGTTGAGCAGGATAAAGGGACAATTGTTGAGATTATACGTTCTTTGATAACTGTTTATTGCCGAGATGTTTACCGGTATGGTTCTTGTATTGAGATCTAACATCTTGTATACTTGCCGTATACTGTACCTTCTATGACCAGGTCGTAAAAATGCGGATTATATTGGCTGTAATCGGAGAGATATTTTATTTCTGGTTTAGGATCAAATTGCCCGTGACAAAAGCCGTTAAGATCTTCATCGTAAGGGAAATCTTCCATGTCTTCATATTCTTGTATAAGGTATGCCGGAAGTTCATTCATTGCTCTGTAAATGCAATAAACAAATTCTTTAAGTGCGTTTTTTTCAGAAATATTTATCTTTTGAGCCGTATAGAATATTCCGGTATCGTACATCATTTCTATAGTATATGGCTCTATAATCAAATTTCGTAATATAGGTAAGGGGATTAAAATAAAAGGATTCTTGTTCATGTGTTATTGAAATATATTTCTATCTGCCTTTCTAACAAAGATACTGAAATGCTTTATCTATTCAAAATGGGTATAAGTGAATAAATATTAAAAATCATCTTCTTTAATAATATAGTTCTAAGTATCGTCCTATATAACGTCCATATAAATAATTATAATAATAATAACTATATAAAAATAGGGGGCATCAATTGATATTGATGTATAACTCCCGCTCTAACCATCGGTTTACTTTTGGTTTTCCGATGGTTTGTTCTTGGTTCCGTTCCGGTTTTAGAATGTTGGTTTAGAGTAAAAATGTAAAAAGACAAAAAGCCGAATTATAAAATGCAATTTGTCTTTTGAATATTTGAAATGGTTTTACAAGAGGTCTATATAAAAAGAAAAGACGTTGATTATCAACTTCTTCCTTTTGCAGCTCTGTACCCTTAACGGATGCAATATTGAACCTTTGGAATGATTTTCTAGAAATAGTAGATTATCTGCAATCTAATTCTTCAATCACGAAACTCATTGGAGGACTATAAACAATATAACGCCAACTACTATATTGTAATTGGCGTTTTCTTTGTTATGCTAAATATTATTTCCCCTTTTCATTTCTCTGCCTTCTTCAATTCCGTGATTTTTGCATTTACCAACTCCATACAAAGTGGAATGCCAGAATTTTTTCTTTGCAAAAAAGAAAGACATTTGGGACTTTCATTCTTATGTCTAAATTTATGCGGCAACTTTCCTAGAGATGAAGCCGTAAACTTCCAACCCATTTTTGCAAGAGATAAATAAAGTTGTCTATTTATAAAAGCGTCTATTTCAGAAGAATATCTCTGTATATTTGTATAATAAAACGCAGATACCCAACCATCCAATTTATTCTTTATTTTAATTAATAAGGTTGAAACACAATATTTATCTTTGCCATTACAAACATCTCTAATTTTACTCTTCAACCGTTCTACATTCGCAAAAGAAGGATAGAACACATTCCCATCAAAAGTAACAGATAAGAAATCCATAGTATCATGTTTATTAAAATTCACGATTCTTGTCTTGCCTCCTTCCTCCAACTTATGAATATTCAAATTAAGTTCTTCTAAAACAGTACAACACTCTATATATGCTTCTTCACACTCTTTTTCAGAAGTACACATTATAACAAAATCATCAGCGTACCGAACCAACTTGAATCCTTTATCTTTTAACCTCAAATCAAAAGGAGAAAGAAATATATTAGATAATAAAGGAGACAAGGCATTTCCTTGTGGAATCCCTTTATCTATATTTTCAAAATATTTTTTTTGTTCAACATTAAATGAATCCAAATTCCCAATACTTTGATTTAAAGCTTGCTGAATAAGAGTATTTATAGTAGTATCAGACAATCTCTTAAAAACAACATCGTTAAGAAGAGAATCTTTATCAACAGTACCAAAAAAATTAATTAAATCAGCTTCCAACACATAAGAATAACCATTCTGACAATATTCGTTTATTTTTTCAACAGCTTCTTTAACCCCCAATCCTTTTTGATATGCAAAACTTAGCCCTCTACTTTTTTCTAAAAGTTCTTTAAAATGTTCTTCCAATTCTATTGCAATTGCTTTTATTACAACTCTATCAGAAACTTCTGGAATTTGAAGAGGACGAAATTTCCCTTTACTTTTAGGAATAAGTACAGCACGATATGGAGAAAATTGATATGTTCCTTCTTGAAGTCGTTTGGAGATGGATAAAATTTTATCCTCTTTATTAAGTTCAAACTCTGCAATAGTCTCACCCGTTAGTCCATGAGATTCTTTATTAAATTTTTCCAATTTAGCCCATGCCAAACGTAAACTTTCTACCGAGGATATTTTGTTAAGAAGATTCATTTTTGTTAATCTAAACCTGAGTTGCAAAGACCTTTAGAAAAACAGATGTTCGTATAACAGCACCTTACAATATAGACACACAGAACAACATAAGTTGAGACACAGCAAGAAGACAAACATACTTCTTAAACAAAGTGAACCAACGTGTTCTTGGGCAATCCTGACCATAGATTGAAGATGCAATCTAAAGTCGAGCGCAAACTTAAGTTCAATCCTTAAGCTAAAATCTTTGGCGCTTGGGATTACATTTTTTGGATTTCTTTCATTTCCTTAATTTTTAAAGATTCTACAATAGTCTTCTCACCCAAAGGTAAGCATTTTTTTGACCAAAGCAACTTTTTTAGTTTTTTAAGAAAATCGCTCGGCTGCCCGTCCTCTCTACCATTAAAATGGCTTGTTACCACTGTCTCTAAAGGATGTGATGTGCTGTTATACACAATGGCATCAAACGAGATAGACACAGAACAACATAAGTTGAGACACAGCAAGAAGACAAACATACTTCTTAAACAAAGTGAACCAACGTGTTCTTGGGCAATCCTGACCATAGATTGAAGATGCAATCTAAAGTCGAAATCCATATATCCAGTTACTCAAAGAGCTATTTGCTATTACAGTATGGTACAAAAGTAGCAAATAATAAGAAATTTGCAAAATATTAGAGAGTTTTTAGCAAGTACAGTAATAAGGATAACAACATCAATAGCATTACAGAGTACAGCCATAACAAGCTGATAAACAAGCATCAGCACCGTACCCCGACACTCCATTAGTAGTATTTTAGTAGGCATGATAAAGCCCTAACGGTTAGGCTTCCATAAAAAATTTCCAGATATTTTTTTTGAAAATTCAGCCTATTAGACTTTACTTTCCTACTAAACCATATATTTATATATGTATAAAACAAATAAACTATGGATAATAACAACTACAAAAGACAGTATCGCCAACTGAATGATACAACCAAACAAAAGATTAGCCAAAGTCTAAGAGGCAGAACAAAATCAGCCACTCACACCCAAGCTATATCTAATGGATTGAAAAAGTACTGGGCAACAGTACCCAACCAACCTAATAATAATGAAAATAAGAATGAAGAACATGAATAAAATATACGGTTTAAATATAGATGCGTTGAGGCTCTGTTACGAAGTGACAGAACCCAACAATATCAATGTCATAAAAGACAAAGAGATTGGAGAAGAAATTGATTTTCTGTACTTCTATCTAAGACGAATAGAAGGGAAGCACTTCAAATTTGTTTATGAGATACGTTATAATGACATGGGAAAAGATAAATTGTTTGGAGAACTACGTTTGGGCATCAATGACAATAAAGAAGAAAGCAATACCCACCAAAACGGATATAAAAAAGCATGGATTAGTATTTCCAATCGTGTATTATACAGCAATGAGATATACTATTTAGATTTTATTGAAAGCAATTTAGGTCTAGAATTACATAATAAACAACCCTAGACCTATGTCTTGATATGTCAAACGACATAGCCCGACTGATACGAAAACTTATCCGAAACCCACAAATAACAACGCTTCTGAACGGAAAAAGAATCACCAACCGCAAAGAAGACCGTCCCGAGATCACATATACTTTCAGTGGGAATATGGATAAAGATAAATACTTAACCGTCAACATTAAGTAGAAAAAAGCAATAAAGGATAAGAGCAAAGGTAGTACCCTTATAGCATACAACAAGAAGGCTGAAATAACCAATAGTTCGGATAAAACATACATAAATAACTACTATAACAAAGTAATAAGAAAGGCAGCAGCCAACCCGTAAAAACAGTAATAGTGTTTAGTACCTCCCGTTTCGGCAGAACGGGAAGTACAACTATCATTGAAGAAGTTGAGGCTAGAGGAGCATACGTAGTATCTGCAACCTCCAACTATGACCCACGTACCCCAGTAGCAAAGTATATGCAACTCATGGAACTTGCAAATGCAAGGTTTCAGAATGACGAAAAACGGGCAACTACCATTGAAAACAGCGTAAAAGCATTATTAAAAGGGAGGTGGATTGGAAAAGCCCCTAGAGGATATGACCAAAAAACGACCAAGAAGGAACAAATTATAACTATCAATGAAGAAGGTAAATTAATTCGGAAAGCATTTCTTTGGAAAGCAAACAACAAGTTATCCAATGAAGAAATCAGGTACAGACTGGCAGCAGAAGGACTGCACATCTGCGAACAAAAGCTATCTGAACTATTCAAGAATCCTTTTTATTGCGGCTATATGGCACATAAATTCCTGCAAGGAGATATTGTACAAGGAAATCACCCACCGTTGATTTCCAAAGAGATTTTTTTGAAAGTAAACGGGGAGTTATCCAAAAACTATAGCGGATATGAACAAAAGATAGACAAGGAATATGCCCCATTATTAGGTAGTATCAAGTGCCCATGTTGCGGAAAAAATCTATCTGCCAGCATATCAACCAAAATGCGAAAGAAATTTGGACGCACTGATATAGGCTATTATGTTTGTTGTCGAAAGGGATGCAAATATAACAGCTCAACTAAGAAAGTGCATGAAGCCTTTGAAGAAGAAGTAAACAAGTATGCCCTATCAGACAAAGTAAGTGAACTCTTAAAAATGCAACTTACTATCACATTTGAATATATGAATCAAGAAAACAGAGAACGAGCCAAATCTATCAAAGCGAACATCAAAGCTAAAGAAAAAGAGTTGGAACAAGTAGAAACAAATTATGCACTCTGTACCGATGCGAAAAAACAAAGCATTTGCGAAAAGGTTATGACGAAATTAGAGAAAGAAGTCAGAGATTTAAAGACCGAACTTTCAAAAGTGAACACAGAAATATTGAACCTCGATAAATTCATTGATTTTACTTTTAAAATGCGTTCTAACTTATTTGAACTGTGGGAGTTGCAAGGATTAGAAGGAAGAAGAAGACTGCAAAAGCTCGTATTTCCTGACGGCTTTATTTACGACAAAAACAACGAGCATATTGAACCTAAAAGAGTGAACCAATTCTTTCTCCTAAAGTATTCATATCCAACAGATAACGGGGATAAAAAGAAAGAGACGAACCGTGAAAAACATGATTCATCCCTTAGAGTACCCGGAGCGGGACTTGAACCCGCACAGCTGCAATAGCCAAAGGATTTTAAGTCCTTCGTGTCTACCATTCCACCATCCGGGCGGCCTGGAGCGAAAAACGGGACTCGAACCCGCGACCCTAACCTTGGCAAGGTTATGCTCTACCAACTGAGCTATTTTCGCATTTGCGAGTGCAAATATAGAACTGTTTTTTGTTTTTTCAAAATAAACGGTGAAATTTTTATCGTGTTATTGTATATGCACCGGTCAAAGAATTGTAAACAACGTTATATCGTTGTAGAAAAAATTTGCGTGTATGTGCTTGTCCGCTCATGGGTGCACCGTTTGCGGAAAAAACGTCGTAGGTGGAGCCGCATTTGTCACACTGGGCGCAAAGTGCATCGGCATCAAAGTGTATTCGTACTTGAGCCGACCGTTCTACCGGGCATGCCATATCGAATGCCAGTATCTGGTTTTCGTTGCCTCCGACCAGTAATATACCCCCGAATCCGGTAGCTGAGGATATATTATATTGGAAACCTTCGGGTTTCTGGTTGAGGATAAATGTTTGAGAGTCGCCCATTCCGTGTACACCGAATGTTACCCATCGGGCAGCATCGATATTGACATATACGTTCGATGTAGGAATACGGTCATAAATATTTTTGTCGCATCCGGTGAGTATGAATATCAAAAATAGGACAGATGGTATGGCTCTATACATTTTCATGCTTGCAAGATTTCTTCTATTTTTTTGATTTCGTCATCGGTGAATGATAGGTGGTTTAGCGTTTCCATATTTTCTTTTAGCTGTTCTACATTCCGGGCACCGATGATGACCGATGTTACAGCTGTATGGCGCAGTACCCATGCCAAGGCCAGTTGTCCTGTGCTTTGGCCTCTTTTTTGTGCAATTTCTTGCAGCCGGGTTACGGTTGTTATGACCTTATCGGTGATTTGTTCCGCTTTGAGAAAACCTTCCGGGCGTTCTGCTCGCGAACCTTTAGGTATTCCGTGCAGATATTTATCGGTAAGCATGCCTTGTGCCAAAGGTGAAAAAGCGACGAATCCGGTTCCATGAGTTTCCACAGCGTGCAAATGATGTTCTTCTACATTGCGTGCGAGCATATTATATTTGTCCTGGTATACCAGACAAGGTGTTCCTGCGTTTTTCAGGAAATTAAATGCATACAACAGTTTATCGATGGGATATTTCGACAGACCGATATAGAGGGCCTTGCCTTGCCGTACGATATCGCACAAGGCTTGTAGGGTCTCATCGAGAGGGGTATTGGGGTCGTACCGGTGACTGTAGAATATATCGACATAGTCGGTTTGCAGTCTTTTTAATGTTTGGTCGATACTTGCCATGATGTATTTTCTTGAGCCGCCGTCTCCATACGGGCCGTCCCACATCAAATGGCCGGCTTTGCTGGTAATGATTATTTCGTCGCGGTAAGGGGCAAAATCTTTTTTCAGCATGCGGCCGAAGTTCTCTTCTGCACTTCCGGCAGGAGGCCCGTAATTGTTGGCCAGGTCAAAATGAGTGATGCCGTGATCAAATGCGTATTTGACTATTTCCAATCCGTTTTCATAGCAGTCTGTCCCTCCGAAATTATGCCATAGTCCGAGGGAAACGGCTGGCAACCATAATCCGCTATTGCCGCATTTGTTGTAGGACATGGAGCTGTAACGTTGTTCGTTTGCTTTGTATATCATTGCTTCCGGTATTTTTTTAATAAAATCCTGAAATTGAATGTTCCTTTTTTACATAACGGCTGTTTTGGAAATTTGTTATGCACAAGCCCTCTTTTAAACATTGTTTATGTATAATTGTGTTGCAGGGCTTGGCAAGGTCATCTCCCTAACAGATTTTGTTCTGCATTTTCTATTTTATAGAAATTGAAGCCGTCTATGATTTGTTGCATCAGTAGTTGTATGCGGTCGTTGCAAAGATTTCCGATGCTACCTTCATGAGAGTGGTGCACTTCTTTGTCGTGATCGAATTTTCCGGCTTCGATGTCGAGTCCTACTTTCTTGTAAGCATCTCTGAAAGGAACTCCGGACAAGGTAAGGCGGTTTACCTCCTCTACACTGAATATCAGTTTATATTTGTCGTCATCGAGAATGTGTTGGTTTACGGTGAGATGAGTCATCATCTGTGTAACCATGACCAGACATTCTTTGAGATTGCTGAATGAGGGTAGGAATGCTTCCTTGATTATTTGTAAATCGCGGAAATATCCGGAAGGAAGATTGTTTGATATCAATGTAATTTCGTATGGTAACGCCTGTATTTTATTACATCTGGCTCGGGTCAGCTCGAATACATCCGGATTCTTTTTGTGAGGCATGATGCTCGACCCGGTGGTATACTCATCAGGCAGTTTTATAAAACCGAAATTTTGAGAATTGAAGAGACAGGCATCGAAAGCCAGTTTTGACAGTGTTGCTGCAATGGAGGCCATGGCTGATGCAACGATTCGTTCGGTCTTGCCTCTCCCCATCTGTGCATATACGACATTGTAATCCATCGAGTCGAACCCGAGCAGGCGGGTAGTCATGGTTCTGTTCAGCGGGAATGACGAACCGTATCCGGCCGCCGAGCCTAACGGATTGCGATTGCATACCCGATAAGCAGCCTGTAAAACGGTGAGGTCGTCGACCAAGCTTTCGGCATAGGCACCGAACCATAGTCCGAAAGATGACGGCATGGCAATTTGCAGATGGGTATAGCCGGGCATCAATACGTTTTTATATTTTTCGCTTTGGTCGACTAATATGTTGAATAGCCGGTAACAAAGAGTGACAAGTTCTTTGATTTCGCTACGGGTAAATAATTTCAAGTCGACGAGCACTTGGTCGTTGCGTGAGCGACCGCTATGGATTTTCTTCCCGATATCTCCTAATTTTCGGGTCAACATGAGTTCGACTTGGGAATGTACGTCTTCGACTCCATCTTCGATGACGAATTCTCCTTTTTCGGCGATGGCATATATCCGGCGAAGCTCTTCTACCAACCGGTCCAGTTCATCACGAGTCAGCAAGCCGATGCTTTCGAGCATGGTGATATGTGCGATAGAGCCTAAGATATCATAACGGGCCAGAAATAAGTCCATTTCCCGGTCTTTGCCTACGGTGAATTTTTCTATATCACGGTCTACTTGTACGTTTTTTTCCCAAAGTTTCTGAGCCATAGTTTATATGCGAAAAATAATAAGCAGTATCAATATACTGTGAATAGTGATTGTTTGGTATTTTTTATGCAACATTTCTTTATTGGTAAGAAATGTTGGACAGTACTTCAGCCATTTTTTCAAGGCCTTCTTGCAGAGGCTTTGCTATCATTTTATGTATAAACGGGTTTAGCTCGGCTTTGACTGTCAATTTCATTTTACTTTCATTGTCTGTAACAGGCAATAATTGTATCCACATGAAGAATGGAACGGGCGAATTTTCTGTACCGAATTTTATGGTTTTGTACGGTTCCCGTTCGATAACAACGACTTTCAAGTTCCCTACCGGTGTGACGGAGAAGCTGCAACTATCAGCGTCGAAAGAAAAATCTTTGACTTTGTCTACCGGAATTTTGTCTTTGATTTTCTCCAGATTGTTCAAGTCGGAGAGTGTATTAAAAATGGTTTCGACAGGTGCCGGAACCATTTTTACCGTACTTTCGAATTGTGCCATTCGTAATATCTTTTTATTGTTATTTATTAGGATTCCAGATAGAAGGGTCGGTTCTCCATTCGTGTAAAGTTGCCAAGTCTTCCTCTGCGATGTAGTTTGTTTCAAGCGCTACTTCGAGCACAGCATTATAGTTGCTGAGTGTCAACAGTTTTACTTTCGCTTCTTTGAACCGTTCTATGGCAATGGGGAATCCATACGTGAAGATGGCAGCCATACCTATGACTTCACAGCCTGCGTTACGAATAGCCTCTACAGCTTTCAGGCTGCTTCCTCCGGTAGAGATAAGGTCTTCTATAACTACGACTTTTTGTCCTGGGATGAGGTTTCCTTCAATGAGATTTTCCAGCCCGTGGTCTTTGGGTGCCGAACGTACATAGACGTAAGGCAATCCGAGCTCGTCGGCCACAAGGGCACCTTGAGCGATAGCCCCGGTAGCTACTCCGGCAATGGCATCTACTCCTTCAAAGTTTTCCATAATAAGGCGACACAACTCTACTTTGATAAAGGTCCTTAATGTCGGGTATGATAGTGTTCTGCGATTATCGGTATAAATAGGCGATTTCCAGCCGGAAGCCCATGTAAAAGAATTGGAAGGCTGTAGCTTTACAGCGCTTATTTTCAACAGTTTTTCAGCGAGGATTCTTTCTAATGTTTTCATGTTGCTTGTTGTATTTTGTATTGATTTTCTGACCATTTTCGTTATGTTTTCAATTGGGAAACAAAGATACGAAATAAGGGTGGTACACCGAAAATTTATATCTGCTTTTTTCTATTTTTTTATTGTGCCATAGCCAATGTTAACAAGCTAATTTTGATATTTTTAATATTCGACAAGGTATTAGCGCAGGAAAGCAGGGTGGCACCGGTGGTTACGACATCATCGATGAGCAGCAGATGTTTGCCTTCTGCATCCGAAGTGTTTCCTAAAGCGAATATGTTTTGAGTATTTTCCCATCGTTTGTAGATACCTTTATTGGTTTGGGTTTCGCTTGTTCCGCATCTGTGGATGAGGTACCGGTCGATATCTTTTCCGGTGAAATCGGAGATGCCCATGGCAATCCATTCACTTTGATTGTATCCTCTTTTTTTGTGCCGTTTCGGATGGAGTGGGACGGGAACCAGTAAATCTATATCTGTAAAGAATTCTGCTCCGAGTTCCCGGGCATATATCTCACCCAGATAACGGGCACATTCTTTTTCTCCCCGATACTTGATTTGGTGTATCAGATGACGGTAGTCTCCATGGTGGGTGAAATAGAAAAATGCGACGGCTTTTTCTATCTGGACTTTGCCTCGGAAGAGGTGCTCCATGATATTGTCTTCGCTGTGGGAATGGAATTGTGTGCGGGGAATGTTTTGGATGCAATACATACATAGATGCTTCTCGTGGCTTTGCAGAGCACGGCCGCAAACCAGACAGATGCGGGGATAAAACAAATCGACCAGATAACTTATATGTTGCTTGAGAGAGGACATGTTTTTATCGGATAGTTTTCAGGCAAAGATTTATGTATTCGGGCTCGAATCCTCGGGATGCTGCAAAGCGGAACAGTTTTGCCTTTACATTTTCCGGAGTATCGTCTTTTATACTTTTTCTTTTGGATAGTATCGTTTCCTGCAATGTTTCCAGGTATTTTTCTTCATCTATGCAGTTTATGGCGTTGTTGATGCTTTGAGAGGGGATGCCCTTTTGCCGGAGAGCATATATAATTTTCACTTTTCCCCATTTATTGAATCGGAATTTGTCATTGACAAAACTTTTGCAATAACGTTCCTCGTCAATAAATTTTCCTTGTATCAGTTTTTCGATAATTTCTTTTGAGTCATTTGGGGCGATTCCCCAACGTAAAAGTTTTTCACGGATATCGAAGATACATTGTTCTCCGGCAGAGCAGAGGGCTGCCGCACGGTGTAAAGCTTCTTCGGGTGATAATTGTTTCTGCATGATTGCTTGGTTTTATGGAAGGATGGCGGAGACGATGCGGTCTCTTTGTTGCATGTCTTTGAGTAATTCTATGTTACGGTATCCCAGACCGGCCAGCAAATTTACGGTTTCGTTCCCTAGATTGGCATTTATCTCGAAATATAAATTTCCTCCAGGCTTTACTGTGTCAAGGGCAGTTGTCCCGATTTTCCGGTAAAACAATAGCGGGTCGTTATCGGGGACGAACAGAGCTTGATACGGCTCGTATTTAAGCACATTATCTTTCATTTCGTTTTTTTCGCACTCCCTCACATAGGGCGGATTGCTTACCCATATGTCGTATTTCCCATATTCGTCCGGAGAGGGAGAATATTCAAGAATGTTTACCTGTCTGAATTTTATGGGAGCGTTTGAAGACAATGCATTTTCTTGTGCTATTTTTAGGGCATTTGTCGAGATATCCCACCCTTCTGTTTTTATTCCGGGCATGTTCAAGGCCAGAGCGATGGCCAGACATCCGCTTCCGGTACCTATATCGACGAGCCGGCCGATGTCGTTTTTATGCCGTTTGATGATCAGGTCGGCCAGTTCTTCTGTTTCAGGTCGGGGAATCAGGGCTCCTGGAGCCGTTTTGAGCCGTAGTCCGTAGAACCAGGTTTCGCCTAATATATATTGTATAGGTTCATATTTTTGCAATCTTTTTACGATTGCAATGATTTGTTGATGCTGGGTTGGCGATAAAGTTTTATTTTTGCATAAAATAAAATCGACGGTAGAGTACCGGCATACTTTTTCAAAGATAAGTCTTATGAAGCTGCCTATCTCTTCCGGTGGATATAATCCTTTTAAGGACTCTTTTATGTGTCGTATAGTGTCTTGCATATGAGTACTTTGATGCAAAGATAATATAAAATTATGTTATGGCTAATCTGAAAAAGACTGATGAGTTGTATATGCGCCGCTGTTTGCAGCTTGCATCGTTGGGACAGGGGCATGTATCTCCCAATCCGATGGTAGGAGCCGTTATCGTGTGCGACGGTAAGATTATAGGGGAGGGCTATCATCGCAAATGCGGTGAAGCTCATGCAGAGGTGAATGCGGTGAATTCTGTCCGGGACCGTTCTTTATTGAAGCGGTCTACGATATATGTTTCTTTGGAGCCTTGTTCTCATTATGGCAAGACGCCTCCATGCAGCCGGTTGATTATAGACAGCGGAATACCGCATGTGGTGATAGGCTGCCTCGACCCTTTCCCGGAGGTCTCGGGGCGTGGAGCGGATATGCTGCGCCGTGCCGGTCTCGATGTGAGAGTGGGAGTATTGGAGAAAGAATGTCTTGAATTGAACAAATGCTTTATAACCGTACAGACGAAAAAAAGGCCCTATATTATATTGAAATGGGCACAAAGTGCGGATGGGTATATTGATTGCTTGCGGGATAAGAGTGAAAAAGCCTGTGTGATATCCGATGCAGTGACATCTGCTTTGGTGCACCGTATGCGGTCATTATATGATGCCATATTGGTGGGACGTAAGACTGCGGAGATGGACAATCCTTCCTTGACGGTGCGTTATTGGACCGGAGATAACCCGTTACGTGTGGTTATCGATAAAGACTTGTCGTTGCCCCGTAATCTGAGACTTTTTACCGATGGGATAAAGACTTTGGTATTTACCTCCGGGAAGCATGTTCCGGAAGGAGAGGTAGAATATATAACAATCGATTTTTCAAAACCGGTGGTTCCGGCAATATTACAGTGCTTGTATGAAAAAAAGATTCAGTCTTTGATTGTAGAAGGAGGGCGTTATACATTGCAGAGTTTTATCGATTCGGAGTATTGGGACGAGGCTCACATAGAAATAGGTAAACAAGTGTTAGAAGCGGGTATCCCCTCTCCGGTCATATCCGGCACAAAAGTTGCCTTTGAGAAACATGGAAATTCGGAGATTATAAAGGTCATCAATCGATGAAAATGTATTTTTTGTCGTTTGATTGTTGTTTTCTGACGATATTTATAATTGTGAATAGTTGGCGTTTGCTACATTTGGAAAAATGTATAAGGGTTAAAATTCTCATTAATTTATCACTAAATTATTATAATAATATGCTATCCTCTCGCATAAAGTAAAAATTGTTTCTATTTTTGCAGCTAAAACTGTAATCAAGAAAAGTCATTCATAATGAAATTGCAAAAAGTAAGTATATATCTGTTCTCCTTTTTTATCCTTTTGATGGGGATAGGTTGTAATAGCGACGAGGAGTCGGAGCCTTATACCGTATCCGGAAATACATTGGTAAAATCTTTTTCATTAAGCAATAAATCGGGTTCGGATGTTCCTTATTCAAGCTGTTTCTTTACTATAGATGCAGTGAACGGATACATTTTTAATGCCGATTCCCTTCCTTATAAGTCCGATATATCATCTTTGGTGGCTAATATCACATTTTCATCTGCTTCGGCAGTGGAGATTGCCTATACCAAGCAGGACGAAGAAAATGTTACGACAGTAGACTATCTGACAAACAGTACCGATTCGTTGGATTTCTCCGGAAAACCGTGGACCGATACCGATAAGAAAGCTTCTGTAAAAATGACGGTAACCGCTCCCAACGGGAATAAACAGATATATTATATTGATGTGCGTGTGCACCAGATCGTGGCCGATTCGTTACAGTGGAAAGAGCTGACAAAAACTGAGTTACCTTCTGCCCTCGCGAGTCCGACTGTACAAAAGACTGTATTATATAAAGAGACTTTGTTCTGTTTTACGGGAGATGGGAGTAGTTATTCACTGGCTACCAGTCAGAGACCTTCAGAGATAGCACTTTGGAACAAAGAGGTGATAACTCCCGGATTTGTCCTGAATGTAGGTTCGATACAATCGGCTCCAGACTATTTATATGCCCTGAGCGATGCGGGAGAGCTTTACCGTTCAGCCGACGGAAAGTCTTGGGAGAGTGTAGCCATAGATAAACCGTTCTATTCATTGATTGGCGTATGGACCGATTCCGAAGAAGCACCGGCAGATATCCGATTGTTGGGTGTGATAAAGGATGGTGATACTTATAAGCATGATTGTTATCCTCGTCCCGAGGGTTATGCGCCACGGACGATAGAAAATGATTTTCCCGTATCAGGTTACAGTAATATGATTGTAATATACGATGGGGGTGATTACGGATTGCCTCAGACTGCATTTGTCGGGGGGCGTTTGGCTGACGGTTCGTTGACAGCAGCTGTTTGGGGGTATGATGGAGAGGCTGATGGTTGGGCAAAGTTGGGCATGAAGTCTCTGATTACTCCGAGAGAAGGAGCCATGTTCTTCCCCTATTGCACATATACGTACGATTCGTCTACGGGGGTTCGTACCGAATGGCCTACTTTCTTTGTCGTAGGAGGTTCGGATGGGTATGATTGCCTCAAAGATATGTATACGACCAGTAATCCGGCGCAATATTGGGATAAGGTAAAAGATGGGTCGGTATTGGCTTTGCCCGAAGCATTCCCGGCTACGTCGTTTGCGTCGGTGGTCGTGTTTAAGGAAAATGTGATAACAAAGAGTAGTTTGGCAGGCTGGAATTTCTTGAAGGTTGCCGAATTGCCTCGATATATGAAATCGGCCGACGGATTGACCGACGGGCTGGTACCCTATATCTATATGTTCGGTGGAAAAGATTCCGGTGGGAACCTCGAACAGCAGATGTGGAGAGGGGTAATAAATCGGTTGACATTTGCTCCCATACCCTAAAGTGGGAAAATAATGGAGCATAAAGATAATTTTCAGTTGCCGTATTCGTTTTTCTTATAAAGAGATATCATTATGAGAAAGAGGATAGGACTCATACTGGGAATTATGATGGGGCTGATACTTACAGCTACCGCTCAAGATTATAAATATGAAGCGGGTGGTGGCTTAGGTATAGGATTTTATATGGGAGATGCCAATCAGAGCGCATTGTTCCATAAGCCCGGGGCTGCATTCGCTGCATTGTTGCGCCGGACCATAAATTATCGCTGGGCCATAAAATTTGACTTGGCGACAGCGCATATCAAGGGTGATACGCGTGATTTTGATACTCGTTTTCCGGGTGGAGATTTTAATTTTAGCCGGCAACTCATCGATTTGGGAGCTCAGGCTGAATTTAATTTTTTCCATTATGGAATAGGGTATTCGTATTTGGGGACAAAACGTTTTTCTCCCTATCTTTTATTAGGGATAGGATTTACGTGGGTGCCTAAAAAAGACGATGGGTATTTTAATGTAAACATACCTTTGGGGTTCGGGCTTAAATATAAAGTCGCTCCCCGCTGGAATATTGGTTTGGAGTTTTCGGTGCGGAAAACGTTGGGAGATAAATTGGACGGATGGCGGTTGTCCGATCCGGTAGGTATCGATAGTTCTGCATTTAAAAATACCGACTGGTATTCATTGACCATGTTTTCGGTTACGTATGATTTCGGACGGAAACGTGCAATTTGTAATAATGATATGTAATAAACAACCTGTTGACTATGTCATTTAAGGAACAGATAGATAGAACCCGTTTGCCCCGCCATGTCGCCATCATTATGGATGGCAACGGTCGTTGGGCGAAGGAGAGGAACAAGGAACGTACTTACGGGCATCAGTATGGTGCCGAGGCTGTACGTATGGTGACCGAGGCCTCTGTAGAAATAGGGATTGAATATCTGACATTGTATGCTTTTTCTACTGAAAACTGGAAGCGTCCCGATGAGGAAGTGGATGCTTTGATGGCATTGATGGTGATGTCGATAGAGAATGAAACGCCTACACTGATGGAGAATAATGTACGGTTGCAGGCTATCGGTGATTTATCTCGTATGC
>NZ_LN877940.1:582731-647201 GCF_001403595.1 Gabonia massiliensis
GTATGCCGTCGGACGTTAAGGCCAAATTGGATCAGTGCATACAAGTTACCTCCGGAAATACAGGCCTCACGCTGGTACTTGCGTTAAGCTATTCTACCAAATGGGAAATGGTCGAGGCGGTAAAAAATATGGCACAGGAGGTTATGGACGGTAAATTGAATATAAAGGATATAAATGATAATACAATAGATAGTCATTTGGCAACAGCGATGATGCCTGACCCCGATTTGTTGATACGGACGGGAGGAGAGATGCGTATCAGTAATTTCTTGATGTGGCAGCTTGCTTATGCCGAGCTTTATTTTACGCCTGAATATTGGCCGGATTTCGGGAAAGAAAATTTTTATAAAGCCATTTGTGACTATCAAAACCGGGAAAGACGTTTCGGTAAAATCAGTGAACAACTATGAGAATTAGAGAAAAATCAATGCAACACAATATGCGTAAATACCTTTTATTATTGTTGGCTATGTTCTTCCCGGTCGTTCAGACCGCATTTTCGCAGACATCGACAGAATCTAAAACCGATACGATATATAATCCTACCATACATTATACCGCTACACCCAAGAAATATGAGATTGCCGGTATAACGGTATCGGGGGTAAAAAATTATGAAGATTATGTCTTGATAGGCTTTTCGGGGCTTACTGTGGGGGAAACGATGGAAATTCCGGGAGATGATATTACCCGGGCTGTAAAGCGTTTCTGGAAACAGGGGTTGTTTTCGGATGTAGCTATTGAGGTTACCAAGATATATGGCGATAAAGCGTGGTTGAATATCAGCCTGAAAGAGCGTCCCCGTATTTCGCAAATCAATTATAACGGAATAAAGAAATCGGAGCGGGAAGATCTTGAGCTTAAGTTGGGATTGGTAAAGGGAAATCAGATTACGCCCAACCTGATAGACCGTGCAAAATTGTTGATAAAGAAACACTTCGAAGAGAAAGGTTTCAATAATGTCGATGTGCAGATTTTGCAGAAAGATGACTTGTCTCATGAAAATCAAGTGATTGTCGATATCAATATCGATAAGAAAGAAAAAATTAAAGTTCATAAAATATATATTGATGGAAATCAGGTCTTGACTGATAAGAAATTGCAGCGGGTAATGAAGAAAACGAACGAAAAAGGTCGTTTGGTAAATCTCTTTAGAACCAAGAAATTTGTGAATGAAAACTTCAAAGCCGATTTGGACCTTATTATCGATAAATATAATGAACTGGGATATCGTGATGCTGTTATCGTAAAAGACAGTGTAGCAAAATATGACGACAAGAAAGTCGATGTATTTATTACTGTGGATGAAGGGAAGAAATATTATATCCGGGATATTCGTTGGTTGGGAAATACGTTGTATCCATCAGAATATCTGAGCGCCATCCTGCGCATGAAACCGGGTGATGTATATAACCAAAAGTTGTTGAGAGAACGTACACAGGACGATGAAGACGCTGTTGCCAACCTGTATATGGATAACGGGTATCTGTTCTTCCAGCTCGACCCGATAGAAGTAAATGTAGAAAATGATTCTATCGATTTGGAACTGCGCATTTATGAAGGAGAACAAGCCAGAATCAATAAAGTCATTATTAAAGGTAATGACCGTTTGTATGAGCATGTGGTTCGTCGTGAGTTGCGTACTAAGCCGGGTGAATTGTTCAGTAAATCGGACCTTATGCGTTCGGCCCGTGAAATTGCACAAACCGGACATTTTGACCCGGAAACAATGGATATACGCCCTGAACCGAATCCCGAGAATGGAACGGTAGACCTGGTGTATGGCTTGCAATCGAAAGCTAATGACCAGATAGAGTTTTCTGCCGGTTGGGGTCAGACCGGTATTATCGGTAAGTTGAGTTTGAAGTTTACAAACTTTTCGGTTAAGAACTTCCTGAATCCGAAATCATACAAGGGCATTATTCCTCAGGGAGACGGGCAGACATTGACCATCAGTGCACAGACCAATGCCAAATATTTCCAGTCATACAGTCTCTCGTTCTTTGACCCGTGGTTTGGCGGTAAGCGTCCGAATTCCTTCTCCGTGTCGGCTTATTACAGCCGCCAGACCGATATAAGTTCTAATTATTGGAATAATAACTATCTTGACCCATACGGTTTGGGGTATTATAATCCCAGTATATATGGCAGTAGCTATGGCAACTATGATTACAGCTATGCTGTAGACCCGAGCAAATCATTGCAGATGTTGGGAGTCTCTGTCGGATTCGGTAAACGATTGAGTTGGCCCGACGACTACTTTAACTTTACGGTAGACCTGAATTATCAGCTATATATGTTGAAAGACTGGCAGTATCTGTATTTCTTGCAAAACGGACATTCTCACAGTATATCATTGGGATTGACCCTTAGCCGTAACTCAATCGATAACCCTATCTATACTCGGCGAGGTTCCCAGTTCTCTCTGTCGGTACAGCTTACCCCCCCCTATTCTTTGTTCAATAAGGTAGACTATAAGAACCTCGATACCAGTACCGAGCAGGGACGTGAGAAAATGTACAAGTGGATAGAATATCATAAGTGGAAGTTTAAAGCCAAGACATATACTCCGCTTACTCCGGTAGAAAACCAGCATACACTGGTGTTGATGACGCGTGCCGAATTTGGTATTCTGGGTTCTTATAATAAATATAAAAAATCTCCTTTCGAGACCTATTATATGGGAGGTGACGGTATGTCGGGATACAGTAGCAACTATGCTACCGAAACTATCGGATTGAGAGGATATGAGAACGGTTCGTTGACTCCGTGGGGGTATGATGCGTATGCTTATACTCGTATGGGTATCGAGCTGCACTTCCCTATATTGTTGCAGCCATCGTCTACGATATATGCTCTGACATTTGCAGAGGCCGGTAATGCGTGGGTGGATGTGAAAGACTTTAACCCGTTCCAGTTGAAGCGTTCGGCAGGAGTCGGTGTACGTATATTCTTACCGATGATAGGTATGATGGGTATCGACTGGGCGTATGGTTTCGATAAAGTATTTAACAAACGAGGTGGCAGTCAGATACACTTTATCCTTGGACAAGAGTTCTAAACCGAAATCGATTTATTCCTGAAAATAAACCAATGGCGATGAAAACAGTCTAATACTGTACATTGTTATTATTATTCACGAATTAAAAACAGAATAGTTATGAAGAAAGCGATTATGATCTTGGCTGTGTTCTGCTCATTGGCGGTGACAGGTAGCGCTCAAAAGTTTGCATTGATCGATATGGAATATATATTGAAGAGTATACCGGCTTATGAAATGGCAAATGAGCAATTGAAGCAGGTGTCGACCCGTTGGCAACGGGAAATAGAGACAAAAGCGAAAGAGGCTGAAACATTGTTCAATAACTATAAGTCTGAGCAGGTTTATCTCTCCAAAGAACAGCAGTCGAAGAAGGAAGAAGAGGTCGTGGCCAAAGAAAAAGAAGTGGCCGAGCTACGTCGGAAATATTTCGGGCCGGAGGGCGAGTTGTATAAGAAAAGAGAAAGCCTGATGCAACCGATACAAGATGATATATACAATGCTGTAAAAAAGATTTCTGAAGAGAAAGGATACCAGATGGTTATTGACAGGGCTTCGGATGCCAGTATAATATTTGCCTCTCCGAGAATCGATATTAGTAATGAAGTGCTTACAAAATTAGGATATTCAAAATAAATGCTTATTTTTGTGACATTAATTGATAAACTGGAAAAATAAGAAAATTAAAATTGATATTATGTTTAAAAAATTAGTTATTGTTTTATTGTGTGCAATGCCATTGAGTGTATTTGCACAGTACAAATTCGGAACCATAAATACTCAAGAAGTATTTGCTTTAATGCCTGAAAAAGCCACAGCAGAAAAGACATTGCAGGATTTGGCAAAGAAATATGAAGATGAATTTGTGAAAATGCGCGAAGAATTTAATAAAAAATACAAAGAATTTATGGCGCAGGATTCTCTTCCTGAAAATATAAAGGCTCGTCGTATGCAAGAAGTACAAGAATTGCAGCAACGGATTCAGAATTTTCAGGAAGTAGCTCAAGGTGATATTGAAAAACAGCAGCAACAGCTTTTTGCTCCAATCGAAAAGAAGCTGACTGATGCTATCAAGTCGGTAGGTACAGAACAGAAATTTACTTATATTTTCGATTTGGCTTCTCCGATGCCTGTTATATTGTATCACGGAGCACCCAGTGAAGATGTGACGGCAGCCGTCAAGACAAAATTGGGGTTGAAGTAAAAATAGAATAAGAACTCTATATGACGGATGAAGGATGATAATCGATATTTATCATCCTTTTCTGTTTACGGATATAAAATTATATATTATCAATGGATTTGTTACCTGGGATACATGGGCCGATAGGGGTGTTTGACTCCGGCTATGGTGGGCTCACGATTCTTGACGAAATTCGTCGGGCAATGCCTCAGTACGATTATATCTATTTGGGAGATAATGCCCGTGCTCCCTATGGTACACGCTCGTTCGAGATTGTATATAAATTTACGTTAGAAGCAGTTGTTCGCTTATTTGAAGAAGGGTGTCCATTGGTAATTCTTGCTTGTAATACGGCTTCGGCAAAAGCTTTGCGGTCTATACAGCAGAATGACTTACCGGTATTGGCCTTTGACAGGAGAGTCTTGGGAGTTATCCGCCCTACCGTGGAAGTAATCGGGGATATGACAAAGACCCGTAAAATAGGCGTTTTGGGGACGTTGGGGACAATACAATCTGAGTCATACCCATTGGAAATAAAAAAACTGTATCCCGATATAGAAGTATATAGCGAGCCTTGCCCTATGTGGGTCCCTTTGATAGAGAATAACGAACATAATTCGCCCGGAGCAGATTATTTTGTGAAGCTTTATATCGACCGGTTGATGAACCGGTGTTCTCAAATTGATACTGTTATTCTGGGATGTACCCACTATCCGATATTATTGGAGAAAATAAAGAAATATCTGCCGTTGGGAGTACAGGCTGTGGCACAGGGAGAATGGGTTGCCCGCAGTTTGTCAGATTATTTTAAGAGGCATCCTGAGATGGACGAGCGCTGTACGAAACAAGGAACATGCCGTTTCTATACGACGGAATCGGAAGCAAAATTTATAGATGCAGCTTCATTGTTTTTACATGAAAAGCTCGATGTAAGACATATAACATTGGGGTAAATTAATTTGAATAGAAGAATATGGAAGAATTGATACGCATAAACAAATATATCAGTGAGACCGGTTTTTGCTCTCGCCGGGAGGCAGATAAGTTGATTGCAGACGAGCGGGTGACGGTAAATGGAATAAGGGCGGAAATGGGCACGAAAGTCGCTCGTACCGATAAGGTCAAAATAGACGGGCAGATTATCCGCTTGCCGGAAAAGGTCAACGTAGAAGATGAAGAGGTTCTGTTACATAAGAAAAAAGCCNACCTGTCGATTACTTGTCGAGGAGTTCTCTACGTGGAACTCGGGGAGGCATCAGAAATATGAGGAGGCATAGGGTTAAGGATGATAACGATGAAGCATCGAAAACCTGTTTATCTGGTAAAAAAAGACAAACAGGATATAAGGGTTCCTCAAAAAAAGGAGGTAAGGACCGTAAGTAATCCTTTATATAACGGAATTTTTGAGGATAGCAAGTGAAGAAAAAGCGGCGCGGAAAATGTGGTTTTGCACCGCTTTTTTGATTTTGGATTATTGAAGGTTGTATTTGGACGATTTGGGGTTCTTTTGTAACCATATAATCTGTATTTTTGGCAAGATATTTCTTTAAATCGGTAGACATGAAGACCATTAAATTATTTATTTTTTTTATTTTAATCACGTTTACGTCTCAAGCTGTACGGAGGGATGTTCTGATAAATGATAATTGGATGTTTCGTTTTGCACATCAGGTATCTCATAAATCGGAGCGTCGAGTGGATTTGCCTCATACATGGAATGCAAAAGATGCTTTGGCGGGGATTCCCGATTATTATCGGGGGACAGCAAATTATACACGTGTGCTGAAAATCCCTGAAGGATGGAAAGGCAAACGGCTTTTTTTGCGATTCGAAGGGGCTAATACGGTGACTGACGTATTTATCAATCAGCGGCATATCGGGGAACATCGGGGAGGATATGGAGCTTTTGTATTTGAAATAACCGATTGGATAGAATATGGTAAGGACAATCAGTTGCAGGTGAGTGTAAGTAATGCTTTGCATCTTGATGTCATGCCTTTGGTCGGTGATTTTAATTTTTATGGAGGAATATATCGGGATGTACATTTGTTGGTGACGGAGGAGACTTGCATATCGCCTTTGGATTATGCTTCTCCGGGAGTATATCTGATACAAGAGAGTGTATCTCCCCAAAGGGCCGATGTCAAGGCCCGGATAGCGGTCTCGGGATTGGCTGTGGATAATGTAAACTTGAATGTACGGGTTTACGATGGGGAAAAGGTGGTAAAGGAAGCGGTACAACCGGTCGAAGTCAAACCTTCAAAAGTGATGTATGTCGATGTTCCGATAACAATAGGTACTCCGCATTTATGGAATGGTAGACAAGATCCGTTTATGTATCGGGTTGAAGTTACCTTGTCGAAGGGCGATAGAATATTAGATAAAGTGGAGCAGCCTTTGGGGGTACGCTTTTTTGAATTAGATGCAGACAGGGGGTTCTCGTTGAACGGCCAGCCATTGCGGTTGCATGGTGTATGCCGTCATCAGGATAGAATCGAAGTGGGAAATGCCTTGCGTCCCGAACATCATATCGAAGATGCTGCGCTGATTGCCGAAGTCGGGGCCAATGCCATACGTCTGGCGCATTATCCTCAGGCGACTATGATATATGATTTGATGGATAAGTATGGGCTGGTCGTGTGGGCCGAAATACCGTTTGTCGGACCGGGAGGCTATCAAGACCAAGGATTTGTAAATACTTCGTTTTTTCGTCAGAATGGGAAGGAACAGCTTATCGAGCTTATCCGCCAGCATTACAACCACCCCTCTATCTGTTTTTGGGGATTGTTCAATGAGTTGAAAACTCCGGCAGATAACCCGTTGGAATATGTGCGGGAGCTGAATGAACTGGCACATAAGGAAGACCCTACACGAATCATAACTTCTGCATCCAATTTGAACGATGATAATGAATTGAACAGAGTTACCGATGCCATTTGTTGGAATAAGTACTTCGGCTGGTACGGAGGTAATCCGGATGACCTTGGAGCATGGGCTGACAAGGTTCATGCTGCATATCCTCAACTGAAAATCGGCATTAGCGAGTACGGGGCCGGAGCAAGCATTTATCACCAGCAGGATTCTTTGAAGAAAGTAGTCCCTACCGGCTGGTGGCATCCGGAGAATTGGCAGACGTATTATCATATGAAGAGCTGGGGACAAATCAGTGAACGGCCATTTATCTGGGGCTCTTTTATCTGGGCATTTTTCGATTTCGGAGCCGCGCACAGGACAGAAGGAGACCGCCCTGGTATAAATGATAAGGGACTGGTTACTTTTGACCGGAAAGTGAAGAAAGATGCTTTTTATTATTATAAGGCAAACTGGGATAAAGACAATAAATTTGTATATATTGCCGAACGGCGTTGTAAAAACAGAGTGAACCCTCAGGTTGATATTATGGTGTTTACCAATTTGCCGGAAGCTTCCTTATGGGTAAACGGGCAATATATGGGAAAGGCCAAGGCAGATAAATGGGCTACTGTGCGTTGGGAGAATATGAGCCTGATACCCGGGGCGAATCGTATAGAGGTAAAATCTGTAGATAAAAAGAAAGAGTATTCTGATACTGTAGGATGGATATTACAATAAAATTATAGATAGAAATATGAAGATAGTGAGAAGCTTATTATTGGAGTTATCGGTTTGAAATGGATGAGTGGCCTGTATCTATTTGATATCTGTAAAATAAGGCTTTCGGGACAGGCAAAAATAAAATCATCCGATGAAAATGGTTTCGAATTGATTATGCCGCGAGGAGGAACTGCCGAAATATCCCGAAAGTAGGGAAAGCATCGGTTAGTTATGGTTGCCCGATTTTAAATTTTGAATAAGAGTGTCCAACTCTTTGGCCATCGCAATCCGGTCGAATGAATAGGTCCTATCGTTTTCCTGTACATAATAAAGCAAAGCCTGAGCTTTTTCCATTTGATGCAAATCATGGTTGATACGTGTGTCATTTAGCATGATTTTTACCAATAGTTCAAGTAATTGCCAGTCAGGTACGAGTTCTGTCAATTCGTCTTCAGGCAAATTTATAATGGAATTTAAATTTAGCCGAAAAGCCTTGTAGCAATCGTCTGCAGCAGTATCGATGTCAGGTTCATTCGTCTCTTTTTTTCTTAATAGACGGGCTATTTTTTTAGTAAGCTCTTCGATTTGAGCTAATAAAAAGTCTTGTTTTATCATTTTTATCCTATTGTTTTGTATCTGAAGCTCTGCACTGCTTTAGAATCGGTTAAATTGTCCGATAAAGAAATCTGCTCAGGTCTCCTTTGTACTTCTTTTCGGACTGTTTTCCTATTTTCGTTTATCAAATAGCTTGCTATTATCTTCATGAAAACGAAAAAAAATATCCACAAAAGAAATTCTCAAAGCTGACCCAAGCAAAATTTAAACAGGTTCTTAATTGATATGAAAAAACTATTTATACCATTCGGAATACATCAGATAATTTTTAGCAATTTTCTGATTGATTTCCTTTGATTGTACCGGGTCTACCATTTTTATGAATTTGGCAGGAGCTCCGGCCCATAAACTACCGGGCTCGATAACTGTTTTGCTTAATACTACTGAGCCGGCAGCCACGATAGCTCCCTCGCCGACAATGGCATCGTCGAGAATGACAGCTCCCATGCCGACAAGTGCCCCGTCTTTGATGGTAGCCCCATGTACTGTGACATTGTGCCCGATAGAAACATCATCACCGATTTCGATGGTCGATTTTTGATATAAGGTATGTAAAACAGAGCCGTCCTGTATATTTACTCGGTTGCCGATACGGATAGAATTTACATCACCCCTCAATACTGTGTTGAACCAGATACTGCAATCATCCCCCATGACAATATCGCCTATCAATGTAGCATTATCGGCAAGGAAACAGTTTTTGCCGATAATAGGTGTGAATCCTCGAACTGATTTTATTAGTGCCATATTTTTTCGAATATTAAATTTATAAAGCCTCTGTCGCTTTTCTTAACCACTCTTTTTCTGCACCCACTAATTGGGGACTTAATTTTTCGTACACGGTTTTATGATAATTATTGAGCCACTCTTTCTCATCGGCAGTGAGCAATGTTATATCAATTGCTTTTTTGTCGATAGGGAAAAATGTCAAAGTTTCGAATGCGTTGAAGTCTCCGAAATCCGTTGTACTGTGGTGTACTGTCAATATCAAGTTTTCGGTGCGGATACCGTATTCTCCGGCAATGTAGACGCCCGGTTCGTTGGACGTGACCATACCGGGAGTCAGAGGAGTTGGATTTTCTTCGAGACGGATATTTTGAGGCCCTTCATGTACATTCAGGAAATGACCGATGCCGTGGCCTGTCCCGTGTAAATAATTTAATCCGTAATTCCATAAGAAATGGCGGGCGAAGGCATCGATTTGTGCACCTCTTGTCCCTTGGGGGAAAATAGAGGTTGCAATAGCAATATGCCCTTTTAGGACAAGGGTAAAGTCTCGTTTTTGACGGTCACTCAGTGGCCCTAAAGCGACGGTGCGAGTTATATCTGTCGTCCCGTCAAGATATTGAGCTCCGGAGTCGATTAGTAAAAATCCTTCATTTTTGATAGTTACATTGCTTTCGGGCGTAGCACTATAATGGACTATGGCACCGTGAGCTCCATATCCGGCTATCGTGGAAAAACTTTCACCTACATATAAGTCTTGCTGTGAACGGAATTCGCGAAGCTTTTCTGCAATGGTGATTTCCGAAACATGGCCTGTCGGAACATTTTGCTCAAGCCAGTAAAAGAATTTTACCAAAGCCACTCCGTCCCGTATCATGGCTGCTCTGAATCCGGCAATTTCTGTTTCATTCTTTATACTTTTAGGCATGGCTACCGGAGTCTTTCCGAACACTATGGCATTTTGTTGAGAAATAGCGTTTACCAAGCTATAATTTATTTTTGCCGGGTCAATGTATAACTTTACACCTTCAGGCAAAGCTTGTAAATAATCATGAATCTTATCGTAACCGGCGATTTTGATTTTGTTACTTTTTAGATATTCGGCAGTTTCAGTATTTATTTTTTTTGCGTTGATAAATAATACGCGCTCTTGTTCCGATAAAAATGCATAGCATATGGCTACTGGGTTACATTCTACATCAGTTCCTCGAATATTCAGTATCCATGCAATTTCATCCAAAGCCGATAACAATAAAGAGTTTGCCCCATATTTCGATATATTTTCTAATATAGAGTCTATTTTGCTCTCAGTAGATTCACCACTGTATTTTTCCGGATATGCAAATATCGGATCAGAAGGTATTTGAGGGCGGTTGTGCCAAATAGAATCGAACGGGTCAAAATTTGTCACGAAGGAAATTGTCTTGGTCTTGAAGAATTTTTTCATTTCCAAAGCATCCGAATAAGAAAACATCGCTCCGTCTATAGCGACTGTCGAGCCGGGAGACAGGACTTCGGCAAGCCATTCCTGAATAGAGGGTGTCTCGGCAAGCCCTTGTTTGAATAAAACGAAGTCACTTCCTTTGAGTTGTAACTCTGCTTGTAGGAAATACCGGGAATCGGTCCATAGTCCAGCTTTATCGACCGTGACAACGGCAGTCCCTGCTGAGCCTGTAAATCCGGATATCCAGCCCCTGGCTTTCCAGTAGGCAGCACTATACTCACTTTGATGAGGATCGGTTCCGGGAATGATAAAAGCATCTATTCTGTTTTCTTTCATGATTTGGCGGAGAGCTTTTACCTGGGCTAAACTATCTTTATCCATAATTTTGCTTTTTTAGAATTATTGTGTGTACACACAAAGGTAAAACTTAATCCGGTGAAAAGAAATAATCGGAGATATAAATCGATTAAAAAAAGTATTGATAAGTACTGTGAAATAACTGGAAATGAAGCTTATGTATAATGGATAAATTTGATTGAAACTGTAAAAAAGTGAAAAAAACGAGGAAAACAGAGAAAATAAAGCCGAAAGGTTTGTTTATCAAGAAACAATGTGTAATTTTGCACCGCATTTTGTACGAGAAATCTTTTTAATTATTAAAAATATGATAGTAGTTCCAGTAAAAGAAGGCGAAAACATTGAAAAAGCTTTGAAGAAATTCAAAAGAAAATTTGAGAAAACAGGTGTTATTAAAGAACTTAGAAATCGTCAGGCTTTTGAAAAGCCTTCTGTAGTAAATCGCAAAAAAGTAATGCGAGCTATTTACATACAGAAATTGCAACAGACAGAAGAGTAAAAAACACCGCTTTGAAGTTGGTGGATTGAATTCTTTTTTCTAAATTCGTAGCGTTAGTAAAGCAACGCTCTTTATGTTGATTGAATCATTTTTAGGATATATTCGGTATGAGAAGAAATATTCTTCTCATACCGTTCTGTCTTATAAAAATGATTTATTTCAGTTTAGAGACTTTGTAACAAAAGAAATCGGAGAGTTTGCTCCCGAAAAAATCGACCGGGATATCGTAAGAAACTGGGTGGTTGTTTTGGTTGAGAGCGGGGAAGCCCCTCGTACGGTAAGCAGGAAGATTTCAGCTTTACGTTCGTTCTTTAAATATTTGGTCATACAAAAGGAGATAACAGATACTCCGATACGGAATATTCAGCTTCCTAAAATACGGAAAAGGCTTCCGTCTTTCGTAAAGCAGGGGGAAATGGACCTGTTGCTTGACGAGGTGGATTTCGGTTCGGGATTTAGGGCCGTACGCGATAAACTTATCATAACCATGTTTTACTCTACCGGAATTCGCCGGGCAGAGTTGATAGGGTTGAGAGATGTCGATGTCGACTTGATGGCTTCGACCATAAAAGTGACAGGAAAGCGTAATAAGCAACGAATTATTCCTTTTGGAAAAGAGTTACGAACGATGATAGAAGAGTATCGAGCCATCCGAGCTAAAGAAATAGGAGGGGGATATCCGTATTTCTTTATAAAAGAAGATGGTGAGGCCCTTTATCCTCAATTAGTATATCGTGTGGTGACACATTATCTTGAGACCGTTTGTTCATTGACCAAGAAGAGCCCGCATGTATTACGACATACGTTTGCTTCGGCAATGTTGAATAATGGTGCGGAACTGAACAGCGTGAAAGCGTTGCTGGGTCATAGCTCTCTCGCATCGACCGAAGTGTATACGCACATTACGTTTGAGGAGCTGAAAAAAAGTTATAAACAAGCTCATCCCCGAGCAGAAAGAAAAGGAGAAAATTATGGAAATTAGAATTCAAGCCATTCATTTCGATGCTTCTACGCAGTTGGAAAGTTTTATTCAGAAAAAAGTAGTAAAGCTTAGCCAGTATTATGATGATATCATTGCCGCAGAGGTTACGTTGAAAGTTGTCAAACCCGAGACGGCTCAAAATAAAGAAGCTGGCATTAAATTGCTGGTACCGAAAACAGATGATATATTTTCGTGCAAGATTGCCGATACTTTTGAAGAGGCAGTAGACCTGGCTGTCGATGCCTTAGTAAAACAGCTGCAAAAGATGAAGGAAAAAAGCCGGATTAAATAAAAAAATACGGTAATATTTTTGTAGTTTGAAATTAATGACTAAATTTGCACCCGTTTCGCATTGGAAATATGCGTATGCATAACGGGTGCGAATATATAAGCCGATATAGCTCAGTTGGCCAGAGCACGTGATTTGTAATCTCGGGGTCGTGGGTTCGAATCCCTCTATCGGCTCAGTGTTAAATAAGGGCGAATACCAGAGTGGCCAAATGGGGCAGACTGTAAATCTGCTGTCTTACGACTTCGGTGGTTCGAATCCATCTTCGCCCACATTTTTGCGGGAATAGCTCAGTTGATAGAGCATTAGCCTTCCAAGCTGAGGGTCGCGGGTTTGAGTCCCGTTTCCCGCTCAAATGTTGCCGATGTAGCTCAGTGGTAGAGCGCTTCCTTGGTAAGGACGAGGTCACGGGTTCAAGTCCCGTCATTGGCTCAAGATTTGGACGCTAATCATTAATTAAAATAAATAACAAGTTAAGTTATGGCTAAAGAACAATTTCAACGCACCAAGCCTCATGTTAATATTGGTACTATCGGTCACGTAGACCATGGTAAAACCACATTAACTGCCGCTATCACTACTGTGTTGGCTAAAAAAGGTCTTTCAGAATTGCGTTCTTTCGATTCAATCGATAATGCTCCTGAAGAAAAAGAAAGAGGTATTACTATTAATACTTCACATGTAGAGTATGAAACTGCAAATCGTCACTATGCACACGTTGACTGTCCGGGTCACGCTGACTATGTGAAAAACATGGTAACTGGTGCTGCTCAGATGGACGGTGCTATCATCGTTGTTGCTGCTACTGACGGTCCTATGCCTCAGACTCGTGAGCACATCTTGTTGGCTCGTCAGGTAAACGTTCCTCGTATCGTAGTTTTCATGAACAAATGCGATATGGTTGACGATGAAGAAATGCTTGAACTCGTAGAAATGGAAATGAGAGAATTGCTCTCTTCTTATGAATACGATGGTGATAATACTCCTATTATTCGTGGTTCTGCACTGGGTGCATTGAATGGCGAACCTCAATGGGAAGAAAAAGTTATGGAGTTGATGGATGCTGTTGATACATGGATTCCTCTGCCTCCGCGTGATATCGATAAACCATTCTTGATGCCGGTAGAAGACGTGTTCTCTATCACAGGTCGTGGTACTGTTGCAACAGGTCGTATCGAAACTGGTGTTATCAAAGTGGGCGACGAAGTTCAGATTATCGGTTTAGGTGCTGATGGTAAGAAATCTGTTGTTACCGGTGTGGAAATGTTCCGCAAACTTCTTGATCAAGGTGAAGCTGGTGATAACGTTGGTTTGTTGCTCCGTGGTATCGACAAAAACGAAATCAAACGTGGTATGGTTATCTGCCATCCGGGACAGATTACTCCTCACTCAAAATTCAAAGCTCAGGTATATATCCTGAAGAAAGAAGAAGGTGGTCGTCACACTCCATTCCACAACAAATATCGTCCTCAGTTCTATATCCGTACATTAGACGTAACTGGTGAAATCACTCTTCCGGAAGGAACTGAAATGGTAATGCCAGGTGACCATGTAACAATCACTGTAGAACTTATCTATCCGGTAGCTATCAACGTAGGTTTGCGTTTCGCTATTCGTGAAGGTGGTCGTACAGTAGGTTCTGGTCAGATTACCGAAATCCTTGACTAATCTAAATAGATATAGTTTACAGCCGGCTCATTTTATGGAGCTGGCTGATATACGGGTCTAGCTCAGTTGGTAGAGCACTGGTCTCCAAAACCAGGTGTCGGGAGTTCGAGTCTCTCGACCCGTGCAAACTCAAAAAGAGAATGAAAAAGATACTTGCAAATATTAAAGAATCTTATAACGAATTGGTTTATAAGGTTTCTTGGCCGACAAAGTCCGAATTAAGCAATAGTGCCGTGGTTGTTATGTTCGCTTCCCTAATCATAGCCTTGGTAGTATTTGTGATGGACCAATGTTTTGACCATATTATGCATTTCATTTACGGCAAAATATTCTAATTGGGAGGTAAAAAATGTCTGAGGTAAAAAGAGGATGGTATGTATTGCGTGCCATTAGCGGAAAAGAGGGCAAGGTAAAGGAATATCTTGATGCTGAAATCAAGAATACTGACCTTGGAGAATATGTATCCCAGGTTTTGATACCTACTGAGAAGGTATATTCTGTACGTAATGGTAAGAAAGTCACTAAGGAAAGAAATCTTTATCCTGGTTATGTTTTTGTAGAGGCAGCGCTCGTCGGAGAGGTGTCTCATCGTTTGCGTAATACGACAAACGTAATTGGTTTTCTGGGAGGGACGACTAATCCCGACCCTTTGAGACCTGCTGAAGTAAAACGTATGTTGGGTGCTGTAGACGAGTTACAGGAACAAGGAGAAGAGATTAGCATTCCGTATTTTGTTGGAGAAACCGTAAAAGTAACATTCGGGCCGTTCAATGGTTTCAGTGGTATTATTGAGGAAGTAAACAACGAAAAGAAAAAGTTGAAAGTAATGGTTAAAATTTTCGGGCGTAAGACTCCGCTCGAATTGGGCTTTATGCAAGTAGAAAAGGAATAATGGAGGTGGTGTTACGCACTTGTCATTATCCCCACGTTGTTTTATAACAAATCAAATTAAATCAAAATGGCTAAAGAAATTGCTGGACAGATCAAATTACAGATTAAAGGAGGTGCAGCAAACCCATCTCCCCCTGTAGGACCGGCTTTAGGTTCTAAAGGGATTAATATTATGGAGTTTTGCAAGCAATTCAATGCCCGCACTCAAGACAAAGCCGGAAAGGTATTACCTGTCGTTATCACTTATTATAGCGATAAATCTTTCGATTTTATTGTTAAGACTCCTCCTGTAGCCATTCAATTGTTAGAAGCATCTAAACAAAAGAGTGGATCGGCAGAGCCTAACCGTAAAAAAGTGGCATCAATCACTTGGGATCAGGTAAAAGCAATTGCTGAGGACAAAATGGTCGATTTGAACTGTTTTACTTTGAAATCAGCGATGACTATGGTTGCTGGTACAGCTAGAAGTATGGGTATAACCGTAAGTGGGGAATTCCCGGATATTAACTAATAAACTTCAATTGAAATGGGTAAACTGACAAAAAATCAAAAGTTAGCTTTAGACAAAATTGAAGCAGGGAAGGCCTATTCACTCAAAGAAGCATCTCAGTTGGTAAAAGATATAACTTATACGAAATTTGATGCCTCTGTTGATGTTGATGTACGTTTAGGCGTAGACCCACGTAAAGCTAACCAGATGGTAAGAGGGGTTGTCTCTCTGCCTCATGGTACCGGTAAAGTGACTCGGGTATTGGTACTTTGTACTCCCGATCAGGAAACCGCTGCTAAGGAAGCTGGAGCTGACTACGTTGGGCTGGACGAATATATCGAAAAAATCAAAGGTGGTTGGACCGATATTGACGTTATTATAACAATGCCTGCTATCATGGGTAAAATCGGTGCTTTAGGACGTGTATTGGGTCCTCGTGGCTTGATGCCTAATCCTAAGAGTGGTACTGTTACCAACGAGGTTGCTAAGGCTGTAAAAGAAGTAAAACAAGGAAAGATTGACTTTAAAGTCGATAAGAATGGTATTGTACATGCTTCTATAGGTAAAGTATCTTTCTCTGCTGATCAGATTCGTGATAATGCAAAAGAATTTGTTTCTGCTTTGATTAAACTGAAACCGACTGCTGCTAAAGGTACATATATTAAGAGTGTTTATCTTTCAAGTACAATGAGCCCGGGTATTAAAATCGAGCCTAAATCAGTTGATGAGATTTAAAAAATTGAATTATGAGAAAGGAAGATAAAAGCACAGTTATAGAACAGATTGCATCGACTCTTAAAGAATACAGTCATTTTTATTTGGCAGAAACAGCTGCGTTGAACGCTGAGAAAACAAGCGCTCTTCGTCGTGAATGCTTCAAGCAAGATATAAAATTACTGGTTGTTAAGAATGCCTTGCTTCACAAAGCTATGGAGTCTCTCGATACTGATTATACTCCGCTTTATGATTGTCTGAAAGGCTCGACTGCAGTAATGTTTACGAATACAGGTAACGCTCCGGCCAAGTTGATCAAAGAGTTTAGAAAATCTACTTCTGACTTGTTGAACTTCAAAGCTGCATATGTTGAAGAAAGCTTCTATATCGGAGCTGAACAATTAGATGCGTTAGTTGCTATTAAGAGCAAAAATGAACTTATCGCCGATGTTATCGCATTGTTACAATCGCCTGCTAAGAACGTTGTTTCGGCATTGCAATCGGGAGGTTCTAAACTTCACGGAGTATTGCAGACTCTATCAGAAAGATAATTTTTTAGAAAAACGAATTAGTAAAATAACAAATTAAATCATACAAAAATGGCAGATTTAAAAGCTTTTGCAGAACAATTAGTAAACCTGACCGTAAAAGAAGTAAACGAACTTGCTCAGATTTTGAAAGATGAGTATGGTATTGAACCTGCTGCTGCAGCTGTTGCTGTTGCCGCTCCTGCTGCTGCTGGTGCAGCTGCTGAAGAAAAAACATCTTTCGATGTTGTTTTGAAAGCTGCTGGTGCTAACAAATTAGCAGTTGTTAAATTAGTAAAAGAACTTACCGGTCTTGGCTTGAAAGAAGCTAAAGATATGGTAGATGGTGCTCCTAGCAACATCAAAGAAGGTCTTGCTAAAGCTGAAGCTGAAGCGTTGAAAAAACAATTAGAAGAAGCTGGCGCTGAAGTTGAACTTAAATAAGTATTTCCTGATTATCAGGAACTTTGGTTAAGAGATTTCTGGAAGAGGTCTCTTAACCTTTTTGTGTATATAATTTAAATTAAGTTCAATTAATCCCATTTGTTAAATGTCTTCAAATATAGGTAAACCACGGGTAAATTTTGCTTCAATCAAGAATCCGCTTCAATATCCGGACTTTCTTGAAGTGCAGTTGAAGTCTTTCCGAGACTTCTTACAACTGGATACGCCCCCGGAAAAAAGAAAAAATGAGGGCTTGTATAAGGTGTTTGCAGAAAATTTTCCGATTGCAGATACCCGAAATAATTTTGTCCTCGAATTTTTGGATTATTACATTGATCCGCCCAGATATACTATCGATGAATGTATCGAAAGAGGGTTGACTTACAGTGTGCCCTTGAAGGCTAAACTGAAGTTGTATTGTACAGATCCCGATCACGAAGATTTCGATACCGTGATACAGGATGTGTATCTTGGCCCGATTCCTTACATGACCGAGAAGGGTACATTCGTTATAAATGGTGCTGAACGTGTCGTAGTGTCTCAGCTGCACCGTTCTCCGGGTGTTTTCTTCGGACAAAGTACGCATGCAAATGGTACGAAACTCTATTCTGCTCGTATTATTCCTTTTAAAGGTTCTTGGATTGAGTTTGCTACCGACATTAATAATGTCATGTATGCCTATATTGACAGAAAGAAAAAATTGCCGGTTACAACTTTGTTGAGAGCTATCGGTTTCGAGAGTGATAAAGATATCCTCGAAATTTTCGGACTTGCCGAGGAGGTAAAGGTAAACAAGACAAATCTTAAGAAAGCTGTTGGTCGGCGCTTGGCTGCCCGTGTGTTGAAGACCTGGGTAGAAGACTTTGTGGACGAAGATACTGGAGAAGTTGTTTCTATCGAACGTAATGAGGTTATCATCGATCGGGAAACAGTTCTGGAAGAAGAGCATATTGAAGAAATTCTTGAATCTGGAGTATCCAATATCTTGTTGCATAAGGAAGAAAGAAATCTTTCTGATTATTCGATTATTTACAATACATTGCAGAAAGACTCCAGTAACTCGGAGAAAGAAGCAGTGCTATACATATATCGCCAACTTCGTAATGCTGAACCGGCTGATGATGCCAGTGCTCGCGAAGTAATTACAAATTTATTCTTCTCTGAAAAGAGATATGACTTGGGTGAGGTAGGACGTTATAGAATCAATAAAAAATTGAATCTGTCCACTCCGGCCGATATAAAGGTCTTGACGAAAGAGGATATTATCGAGATTATCAAATATCTTATTGAGTTGATTAATTCGAAGACCGATGTTGATGATATCGACCATTTGAGTAACCGTCGTGTAAGAACTGTAGGTGAACAATTGTACAATCAGTTCGGTGTCGGACTGGCTCGTATGTCACGTACAATACGTGAACGTATGAACGTTAGGGACAATGAGGTATTTACTCCTATCGATTTGATTAATGCCAAGACTATTTCTTCGGTAATCAATACATTCTTCGGAACGAATGCTTTGTCTCAGTTTATGGACCAGACAAATCCTTTGGCCGAAATGACACATAAACGTCGTATGTCGGCTTTGGGACCTGGAGGTTTGTCGAGAGAGCGTGCCGGATTTGAGGTTCGTGACGTACATTACACACATTACGGTCGTTTGTGTCCTATTGAAACTCCTGAGGGACCGAATATCGGTCTTATATCTTCACTCTGTGTATATGCAAAAATCAATGACCTTGGATTTATCGAAACTCCATATCGTAAAGTCGAAAATGGAAAAGTTGATTTGTCCGAAAATGGTATTGTATATTTGACGGCTGAAGTAGAGGAGGGTAAGGTTATTGCTCAGGGTAATGCTCCGCTAAATGATGATGGTACATTTATTCGTACAAGAGTAAAATCTCGTTTGGATGCGGATTTCCCTATTGTAGCTCCTGAGGAAGTAAACTTAATGGATGTTTCTCCTACGCAGATTGCATCCATTGCGGCTTCGTTGATACCTTTCCTTGAACATGATGATGCAAACCGTGCATTGATGGGCTCGAACATGATGCGCCAGGCCGTACCGTTGCTTCGTACCGAAGCTCCGGTTGTAGGTACCGGTTTGGAAGGTCAGTTGATTCGGGATTCTCGTACGCAGATTACTGCCGAAGGTGCAGGAGTTGTGGAATTTGTTGATGCAACGACAATACGTATTCGTTATGACCGTACCGAGGAAGAAGAGTTTGTAAGTTTTGAAGATTCGGTTAAAGAATATACTATTCCCAAGTTCCGCAAGACCAACCAAAGTACTACGGTGGATTTGAGACCTATCTGCCATAAGGGAGACCGGGTAGTTGCCGGACAGATTTTGACGGAAGGTTATTCTACCGAAAACGGAGAATTAGCATTAGGTAAAAACCTGAAAGTGGCGTTTATGCCGTGGAAAGGTTATAACTATGAGGATGCTATTGTACTTAACGAACGTGTAGTTCGTGAAGATATATTGACTTCGGTACACGTAGATGAATATTCTTTGGAAGTACGTGAGACGAAGAGAGGTATGGAAGAGTTGACTTCTGATATACCTAATGTGAGTGAAGAAGCAACAAAAGACCTTGACGAACGTGGTATCATCCGTGTGGGGGCTCACGTAAATCCGGGTGATATAATGATTGGTAAGATTACGCCTAAAGGAGAGTCTGACCCGTCACCGGAAGAAAAGTTGTTACGTGCAATCTTTGGTGATAAAGCAGGTGATGTGAAAGATGCGTCGTTGAAAGCTACTCCTTCATTAAAGGGTGTGGTTATCGGTACCAATCTGTTCTCAAGAGCTATTAAGAAAAAGAAGTCTAAGCTAAGTGATAAAGCTATTCTTCCTAAGTTGGATGAAGAGTACGAAGAAAAAGAAGCCAAGCTCAAAGACCTGTTGATTGAAAAGTTGATGATACTGACCAACGGCAAGACGTCTCAGGGAGTAAAAGATTATCTGGGAGCAGAAATAATTGCCAAGGGAGCTAAATTTACACAAAAGGCTTTGAGCGAGATAGATTATACCTCTATTCAAGTAAGTAAGTGGACTACCGATACGGCTAAGAACGAATTGATACGGGCTACAATTATGAATTACTTGAAAAAGTATAAGGAAATCGATGCAGAACTTCGTCGGAAGAAATTCGATATTTCGATTGGAGATGAATTGCCCTCAGGAATTGTACAAATGGCCAAGGTGTATATCGCCAAGAAACGTAAGATTAGCGTAGGTGACAAGATGGCCGGTCGTCATGGTAACAAAGGTATTGTGTCGCGCGTTGTTCGTCAAGAAGATATGCCGTTCTTGGAAGATGGAACTCCGGTTGATATCGTTTTGAACCCTCTGGGTGTGCCGTCTCGTATGAACTTAGGACAGATTTTTGAAACTGTTTTGGGATGGGCCGGTGTAAAATTAGGTGAAAAGTTTGCAACACCTATTTTTGACGGAGCAAGCCTTGATGATTTGAATGAATGGACAGACAAAGCAGGCCTGCCTCGTTATGGTAAATCATATTTGTATGATGGACATACCGGAGAACGTTTTGACCAGCCGGCAACGGTAGGGGTTATCTATATGTTGAAACTGGGTCACATGGTTGAAGACAAGATGCATGCTCGTTCGATAGGTCCTTATTCTTTGATTACGCAACAGCCGTTGGGTGGTAAAGCTCAGTTTGGAGGTCAGCGTTTTGGAGAGATGGAGGTTTGGGCTCTTGAGGCATTCGGTGCTTCTCATGTTTTACAGGAGATTTTGACAATTAAGTCGGATGATGTTGTCGGACGTTCTAAAGCATATGAAGCCATTGTAAAAGGTGAACCTATGCCTACACCTGGTATTCCTGAGTCTCTTAATGTGCTTTTGCATGAGTTGAGAGGTCTTGGTCTTAGCATCAATTTAGAATAAATAAACTTAGAAAAAGTGTTGTCAGTATTTCTCTGAAAGAGAAACTGACACACTGAAATTCTTATAACTCTTTATAAATTTAATTTATGGCTTTTAGAAAAGATAACAAGATAAAGAGTAACTTTTCAAAGATTTCAATCGGATTAGCATCTCCAGAAGAGATTTTGGAAAATTCGAGCGGTGAAGTCTTGAAACCCGAAACCATCAACTATCGTACATACAAGCCTGAGCGTGACGGTTTGTTTTGTGAACGTATATTCGGTCCGGTAAAAGACTATGAATGCCATTGCGGTAAATACAAACGTATTCGTTATAAAGGCATTGTCTGCGACCGTTGTGGTGTTGAGGTTACGGAAAAGAAAGTACGTCGCGAACGGATGGGACATATTCAGCTCGTCGTTCCAGTTGCTCATATCTGGTATTTCCGTTCTCTTCCCAACAAAATCGGTTATTTACTCGGATTACCTACGAAGAAACTTGATGCAATTATTTATTATGAGCGTTATGTCGTAATACAGCCGGGGGTAAAAAGAGACAGTTTGGCCGTTTATGACTTATTGTCTGAAGAAGAATATCTGGAAGTACTTGATAATCTACCTAAAGACAATCAATTGCTTGATGATACTGATCCCGAGAAGTTTATTGCAAAAATGGGTGCTGAGGCTATTTATGATTTATTAGCCCGTCTTGATTTGGATGAACTTTCTTATGAGCTGCGTCATCGTGCCAATACAGATGGTTCGCAACAACGTAAAAGTGAGGCTTTGAAGCGTCTGCAAGTGGTAGAGTCGTTCCGTGCATCGAAAATGCGTAATCGTCCTGAATGGATGATTCTGAAAGTCGTTCCGGTGATTCCTCCCGAATTGCGCCCTCTTGTTCCTCTGGACGGAGGCCGTTTCGCTACATCTGATTTGAATGACCTTTATCGTCGTGTTATCATACGTAACAACCGTCTGAAACGATTGATGGAAATCAAAGCTCCGGAAGTTATTTTGCGTAATGAAAAACGTATGCTTCAGGAGGCTGTCGATTCGTTATTGGATAATTCTCGTAAATCGAGTGCGGTCAAGACGGATGCAAATCGTCCCTTGAAATCTTTGTCTGATAGTTTGAAAGGAAAACAAGGACGTTTCCGTCAGAACTTATTGGGTAAACGTGTCGACTACTCGGCTCGTTCGGTTATCGTCGTAGGTCCCGAACTTAAAATGCATGAGTGCGGTTTGCCTAAGAATATGGCTGCCGAATTATATAAGCCTTTTGTTATACGGAAACTAATCGAACGCGGTATTGTAAAGACCGTGAAGTCGGCCAAGAAGATTGTCGATCGCAAGGAGCCGGTCGTTTGGGATATTCTTGAACATGTAATGAAAGGTCACCCTGTGTTGTTGAACCGTGCACCGACGTTGCACCGTTTGGGTATTCAGGCGTTCCAGCCCAAAATGATTGAGGGTAAAGCTATACAGTTACATCCATTGGCATGTACGGCATTTAACGCTGACTTCGATGGTGACCAGATGGCTGTACACTTGCCATTGGGTAATGAAGCTATTCTTGAGGCTCAGATGTTGATGTTGGGGGCTCATAATATTCTTAATCCGGCTAATGGTGCACCTATCACCGTACCTTCTCAGGATATGGTATTAGGATTGTACTATATTACGAAACTTCGTCCGGGAGCTAAAGGCGAAGGCCTTGTATTCTATGGCCCGGAAGAGGCTGAGATAGCTTATAACGAGGGCAAGGTTACACTTCACTCGAAAGTGAAGGTGATGGTAAAAGACTTGGATGAAAACGGCAATATCGTAGAAGTTCTTCGCGAAACATCAGTGGGGCGTGTTCTTGTAAATGAGATTGTACCAGCAGAAGTAGGATATATTAATGAGATACTTTCCAAGAAATCTCTTCGTGATATTATCGGTAACGTTATCAAAGTATGTGGTGTAACTCGTGCTGCCCAGTTCTTGGATGATATCAAGGATTTAGGTTATAAGATGGCATTTAAAGGCGGCTTGTCGTTTAATCTTGCCGACGTGATTATTCCACCCGAAAAAGAAGCTTTGGTAAACGAAGGTTATGCCGAAGTGGAGCAAATCATGGCCAATTATAACATGGGTTTCATTACTTATAATGAACGTTATAACCAGATTATCGATACTTGGACTCACGTAAACTCGAAACTGTCTAATATTCTGATGAAGCAGTTGTCGAGCGATAATCAGGGATTCAATTCTGTATATATGATGTTGGATTCCGGTGCTCGTGGTTCTAAGGAACAGATTCGTCAGTTGTCCGGTATGCGTGGTTTGATGGCGAAGCCTCAAAAATCTGGTGCTGAAGGCGGACAGATTATTGAAAACCCGATTTTGGCAAACTTCAAAGAGGGCTTGTCGGTGTTGGAGTATTTTATCTCTACTCACGGTGCTCGTAAAGGTTTGGCCGATACTGCTTTGAAAACTGCTGACGCTGGTTATTTGACTCGTCGTCTGGTCGATGTTGCACATGATGTGATTATTCACGAAGAAGACTGTGGAACATTGCGAGGACTTGTTTGTACGGAAATCAAGAATAATGAAGAGGTTGTAGCTTCTTTATATGAGAGAATTCTGGGACGTGTATCTGTACATGATGTACAACATCCGTTAACAGGAGAAATATTGGTTCATGCCGGTGATGAAATTACAGAAGATATTGCACAAAAAATACAAGAATCTCCCATCGAAAGAGTGGAAATCCGTTCGGTATTGACTTGTGAATCGAAGAAAGGTGTTTGTGCTAAGTGTTATGGACGTAATTTATCTACCAGTAGATTGGTACAGAAAGGTGAAGCTGTCGGTGTCATTGCTGCACAGTCTATCGGTGAGCCGGGTACTCAGTTGACTTTGCGTACTTTCCATGTCGGTGGTATCGCTTCTAATATTGCAGCTGTATCGAATGTGACGTCACGTTATGACGGTATTCTCGAAATCGATGAGTTACGTACCGTTGACAGCATAGATGAGACAGGAAAGAAGGTAATGATTGTCGTAGGCCGTTTGGCTGAAATGCGTATTATTGATCCTAATACTAAGATTGTACTGACGACGACAAATATCCCTTATGGTTCTAAACTGTTCTTTAACAGTGGCGCAGAATTGAAGAAAGGTGATGTTGTCTGCGAGTGGGACCCTTTCAATGCCGTTATCGTATCGGAAGTTTCGGGTAAAGTGAAATTCGAGAATGTAGTTGAGGGGGTAACCTATAAAGTAGAATCGGATGAGCAGACCGGGTTGCGTGAGAAAATCATTATCGAGTCTAAAGACCGTGCCCGTGTTCCATCTGCAAATATCGTTGATGAGAATGGTCAGGTACTGAAGACCTATTCTTTGCCCGTAGGTGCTCACTTAATGGTAGATGAGAACAGTGCACTCCGTTCTGGAGAAGTATTCGTGAAAATACCGCGTGCAGTGGGTAAAGCGGGTGATATCACCGGTGGTCTTCCTCGTGTTACAGAATTGTTCGAAGCCCGTAACCCGTCTAATCCGGCAGTTGTGTCAGAAATTGACGGAGAAGTGACTTTCGGAAAGGTAAAACGGGGTAATCGTGAGATTGCAGTAACATCCAAGACCGGTCAAGTACAGAAATATCTGGTTCCTCTGTCAAAACAAATATTGGTACAGGAAAACGACTATGTTCGTGCCGGAACTCCGTTATCTGACGGTGCGGTGACTCCTTCTGATATTTTGGCAATCAAGGGACCGACGGCTGTACAGGAATATATTGTGAACGAAGTGCAGGATGTATATCGCTTACAAGGTGTGAAAATCAACGATAAGCATTTTGAGGTAATTGTACGTCAAATGATGCGTAAAGTTGAGATTATCGATCCGGGTGATACTCGCTTCTTGGAGCAACAGGTGGTTGACAAACATGATTTCATGGAAGAAAATGACCGCATATGGGGCAAAAAGGTTGTTGTAGATGCCGGTGATTCTCAGACGTTGAAGCCGGGCCAGATTGTAACTCCTCGTAAGTTGCGTGATGAAAACTCGATGTTAAAGCGCCGTGATATGAAATTGGTGGAAGTGCGGGATGCCATTCCGGCAACTTCTAACCAGATTTTGCAAGGTATAACTCGGGCTGCATTGCAGACATCCAGCTTTATGTCGGCCGCTTCGTTCCAGGAAACCACAAAAGTTCTTAATGAGGCTGCTATTAATGGTAAAGTTGACAGGCTCGAAGGTATGAAAGAAAATGTGATTTGTGGACATTTAATACCTGCCGGTACAGGCCAGCGTGAATTCGACAAGATTATAGTTGGTTCTAAGGAAGAGTTTGACCGAGTTTTTGCCAATCGTAAGAATGTAACGGATTTTTAATAAGAATCTGTTGTTCTGAAATATATTAATGAAGGTGCGCTTTATCTGAGCGCACCTTTGTTGTTTAATGAAACCTTCTGGCTTTTTTCTTGTTATATCAAAAAAGAACAATGAAAAGCAAACTGGTATATATAATTGATCCGTATTGTATCTGGTGTTACGGCAATGAACTTATAATAAATCATGTATATGAAACATACCACCATCGTTTGGATTTTAAAATTTTGCCGGTCGGTATGTGGAGTGAAAATAACAGGCGGAATGCCACACCGGAGTTGGCTCGCATGTTGAAGTATCAGGCACGCAAGGTGTCGGATATAACAGAAGTGGTTTTCGGTAATAATTTTTTTAATTTGATAAACGATACATCCAGAATATTCGACAGTGAAATCCCGGCCATGGCAATTACAACGATAGATAAATATTGGCGTCATTTGTCGCTGGCGTTTTGTAATTTGCTGTTGCGAGCATTCTACTATGAAGGGAAAGATTTATCTGATAAGTCGGTTTATGAACAATTGTCCCGGCGTCTTGAATTATCTCCCGAAGAATTTTTATATTATCAGTATTCTGATGAGATAAAATTATTGACAAAAGAACGTTTCTCGGAAGCGAGATCTCTGACTTACGAGTATCCCAGTTTGCTTTTTGTCGACTTTATAGGAGGAGTACATCCGATATCGAATGGCTATACTCGTTATTCGGAGATTCAGAGGCGCATTAATTGTTTACTTTGATAAGATAATCCCTATGGTAAGGTATTGCTGGTTTCAATAAAAAGCACGACCTTTAACATGAATTTATAAAAAGAGAATAATCGGTATGGCACATAATCATAAACATCATGCACACCAGCATACGCACAATATCGAGAGTATAAATTCTGCCTTGGTGATAGGGATTATATTGAATACTTTGTTTGTTGTCATTGAGGCCATAGCAGGGTTTTATTATGATTCTTTGGCTTTATTATCGGATGCAGGACATAATTTAAGCGATGTTATCAGCTTGATATTGGCTCTGCTTGCATTTCGGTTAGTACAAATGAAACCGACATCTGAATATACTTATGGGTATAAGAAAAGCTCGATACTTGTATCTCTATTGAATGCTGTTATTCTGCTGGTGGCAGTGGGAATGATTTTGTCGGAAAGTATTGTCAAGATAAGACATCCGGAACCGATAGCTGGGAATGCGATTGCCTGGGTAGCCGGTGCAGGGATTATAATCAATGCCTTTACAGCTTTTTTACTTTTCCGACAAAAGGGAAGTGACCTGAATATTAAGGGGGCTTATCTGCATATGGCGGCCGATACTTTAGTATCGGTAGGTGTACTTATTTCAGGTGTTGTTATAGAATATACTCATTGGTATTTTGTAGACCCGATTATAGGGATTGTTGTGGCAATTGTTATCCTTTATTCGACATGGGGCTTGTTGCATGATAGCTTGCGGCTATCTTTAGACGGTGTTCCAGTAGATATAAATTTGGATGAGATAAAGGGTGTATTGCTTCGTAATGAAGAAGTTGAAGATGTACATCATTTGCATATTTGGGGTATCAGCACTACGCAGAATGCTCTTACGGCACATATTGTCGTACGTTCTACAGAGAATATGGAAGAGTTGAAGCATAAGTTAAAAGAGGAATTGTATGAGCATAATATACAGCATGCGACATTAGAATTGGAGTTGGACAGTGAGCATTGTGACCATAAATGTTGTTAGGAGTTATTGATAATGAATATGTAATATTGGAATAAAATGAAATTCTGGGATAAACTGAAAATAAATCATAACCCGAAATCGGGAGCTCTTGATTTACTGAAATATATTGGACCGGGTTTGTTGGTGACAGTCGGATTTATAGATCCGGGAAATTGGGCTACCAACTTGGCTGCAGGTTCTACTTTTGGGTATGCTTTGTTGTGGGTGGTTACTTTTTCGTCTGTTATGTTGATTATTATTCAGCACAATGTAGCACATTTGGGAATTGTTACCGGGCTTTGTCTGGCCGAAGCGACGACAAAGTATATTCGTCGGCCTTTATCTGTGCCGATATTGGGCTCTGCAATGTTGGCAAGTATATCTACTTCTTTGGCAGAGATTTTGGGAGGAGCTATTGCATTGCAGATGTTGTTCAGTATTCCTATAAAGGCAGGGTCTGTTATTATAACCATAGTTTCAATCGTTATGTTATTGACCAATACGTATAGTAAGATCGAACGTTGGATTATAACCTTTGTTTCTATTATCGGCCTGTCTTTTTTGTATGAGCTGTTTTTGGTGGATGTCAGCTGGGGAGAGGCGGTGAAGTCGTGGGTTACTCCGACTTTTCCTGATAATTCTTTGCTTATTATTATGAGTGTGCTTGGAGCGGTCGTGATGCCTCATAATTTGTTTTTACATTCAGAAGTTATCCAAAGTCGGGAATGGAATCTGGAAGATGAAAAAGTTATAAATAAACAGTTGAAATATGAGTTCTTTGACACACTGTTTTCTATGGTAATCGGGTGGGCGATAAATTCGGCGATGATTATATTGGCGGCCTCGGCCTTTTTTAGTAAAAATATTCAGGTCGAAGAATTGAGCCAGGCACAAGATTTATTGACTCCATTGGTAGGAAATAGTGCCGGAGTCATTTTTGCTGTAGCATTATTGTTTGCCGGTATATCATCTACGATTACATCAGGAATAGCAGGAGCTTCTGTCTTTGCCGGTTTCTTTGGTGAGGCATATAGCCCTAAAGATTTACATACAAAGTTGGGAACATTGCTTTCTTTTATTCCGGCTTTATTAATTATATTTTTTATCGGAGATCCTTTTAAGGGGCTTATTATCTCTCAGATGTTATTGAGCGTGCAATTGCCTATAACCGTTTTTACTCAAATTTATCTGACTTCTTCACGGAAAGTGATGGGTAAGCATGTCAATAAGTTGTCAACGACAATTATTTTGTTGTTGTTGGGGACTATGGTCACAGTACTTAACATAGCTTTGCTTATCAGCCTTTTTTAGAAACTTGAGGAAAAAATTTTGTTTTATAGAAAATGATGCTTTGCATAATACCTCGGAGGGAAAGATACAAGATAAATGCTAACCATAAAGCATGATTTCCCAATGTATGGTATAAGGAATAATAAAGTAGAAAGAAAGCTGTTGACGATACTAACATCGCATATAACATCTGCCGTGTAGCAGTAGCTCCGATAAATATACCATCCCATAAAAATGCTGAAAATCCGGCGGCAGGTATGACCAGAGCCCAGTAAAAATAATTTTCAGATGCTATGATTACAGATGTGTCATTTGTCAGTAGTCTGAGGAAATCTTTGCCACCGATGCCATATAATAGAGTGAATGCGAGAGATAAGGCAATTCCCCAAATGAACAACAGCCGAATCATTTTTTTGAATGCGGTTTTGTTGTTGGCTCCGATATATTTGCCGGCGAGAGCTTCGCCGGCATATGCAAATCCGTCCATGATATATGAAAACAGTGTAAATAATTGCATTAATAAAGTATTGACAGCAAGTATGATATCCCCCTGTTTTGCTCCGGTTGAGGTGAAGAATGTGGTGACTGTTACCAGACAGAGTGTACGAAAGAATATGTCGTTATTTGTTTGAAAGAATTTTTTTATAGCACCTTTCTGGATTATCTCAGACCATAAAATTCTGATTTTCAATTTTCCGTAGAAACGGTTCCATAGAGAGAATGCCATGATTAGACCTGCATACTGAGCGATTAGTGTACCTAAGGCGACCCCTTCTACTTTCATTTTCAGGGAGAATACGAAGCTAAGGCTGGCTATGATGTTGATAATATTTTGGGCTATTGCGATAAACATGGGAAAACGAGAGTTTTGCATTCCGATAAACCAGCCGGAGAACCCATATAAACCTAATACTGCTGGTGCTCCCCATATGCAAATGCTGAAATAGGCAATCGCCAATTCTTGAACGTCGTGGGGAGCATCGATGAATGTAAATGCAAGTTTTTGTATGGGGTATTGAAGTATAATCATCAGGAAAGAAATGCAAAAGCCTGTTCCGATGGCTCGAATCAGTATTCGAGTAACTTCATTCAAATCTCTTTTTCCGTATGCTTGGGAAGTCATGCCACTCGTTCCCATTCTAAGAAATCCGAATAACCAATAAATGATGTTGAACATCAATCCTCCTACAGCAATGGCTCCGATATAAGCCGCAGAACCCAGATGTCCTACGATAGCAATGTCTATTAAGCCTAATAATGGTACAGTAATATTTGAAATTATGGAAGGAATTGCTATCTGTAGAATTTTTCTATTCATAAATCATTGTATGGAATCAATGTGGTATTTAATGTTTTCCTCTATGAACTGAAATATTGAAGCAACAATAAAAAGATAGGAGTTATGAGAATCTATTTCTTGGAAAATATGTTTTTCTCATCACTTTTGATTTATCTTTTATCAACCATGTCATTGTTATGGATTTATATTTGCTGTAATCCGGAATCTTCCTTATGTTATTGGAAAAATTCCGGATTTATTTAGGATTTCCCTTTGAGATTAGGGTGAATTTGTTCTTTTAGGCAGGTTTCTATTTTGATTTCTTGATATCAGAATGCTTTGAAACCCATAATTTCTTTTACTTCACGGAGTGTTTTAGCCGCACTTTCACGAGCTTTTTCAGCACCGGCTTTAACTACCTTTCTCATGTATTCGTCATTGTTTTGAATATCGAGAATACGTTCACGTATGGGAAGGGTGACTTTAAGGATATCCTCTGCCAATTGTTTCTTCAAATCTCCATAACGGATTTCGCAGCTATTATATTTTTCTTCAAAATACTCGACGGTATCGGGTGTCGAAACTATTTTGAGAATAGTGAATAGATTTTCAACCGGTTCGGATTTGGGGGAATTGGGGGCTTGCGGACCTTCATCCGTGACGGCACGCATCACTTTTTTCCGTAATGTCTTTTCGTCATCTATCAGATATACACAGTTTCCTTCTGATTTACCCATTTTCCCTGTTCCGTTTAGACCGGGTATTTTTATGGATTCGGCACCGAAGTTATAACTGGTAGGTTCGGGGAAATACTCGACTCCGTAGATACTGTTGAATCTTCGGGAAAATCTTCGAGTCATTTCTAAATGTTGTTCCTGATCTTTACCTACTGGTACTTTGGTCGCTTTATGTATCATGATATCCGCAGCCATCAGGGTAGGGTAAGTAAGTAATCCTGCATTTACATTTTCGGGTTGTTTACGTACTTTTTCTTTAAATGATACTGTACGTTCGAGCTCTCCGACATATACATGCATGTTCAATAAAAGATATAGTTCCGGAATTTCAGGAACATCACTTTGGATAAAGATAGTAGAAGCTTCGGGGTCAAGCCCGGCAGCCAGATATTCTGCTAAAATGTTTTTGACATTTACATGGAGAAGTGCAGGGTCAGGATGTGTCGTAAGAGAATGTAAATCAGCAATAAAGAAAAAGCAATTATTTTCGTATTGCATTTTTACAAAATTGCGAAGGGCACCATAATAGTTACCTAAGTGTAAATTTCCGGTAGAGCGTATGCCGCTAACAACAGTTTCTTTCATATATATTTATGCTATTATCTTATAATTAAGTTACAAATGTAGAAAAAACAGCCAGTACTGACAAATAAACGTTTATTTTGATGGAATGAGATTCTGCTCTATTTGCTTGAACAAATCAGGATTAGCAGCCAATAATGATATTCCGCGGTCATGCCTGTATTGCTGTGCTTTACCTCCTGCTTCTTGTACAATCAGGATACCGGCACAGACATCCCATAAATGGAGATTGGGTTCCCAATAGCCGTCAAAAAATCCGGCAGCTACACTGCACAAATCATAGGCTGCTGATCCATATCGGCGTATACCTCGTACTTGAGGAAGAATACGAGATACTTCGGTGAGGTTGTTGTCCGGATTTGTATCTTTGTCACATGGAAATCCGGTAGTCAGGACACTTGGCCCTAATTTCTTTTTGGTTGAAACATGGATAGATTTTCCATTCAATAGGCTTCCTTCTCCTTTAATAGCTGTATATAATTCGTCCAAATAAGGTGCATATACAATACCCAATATAGTTTCGCCTTTGTATTGTAATCCTATGGAAACCGAAAAGATGGGCAGTCCTTGGCTGAAATTTGTAGTACCGTCCAGAGGATCTACAACCCAGCAGTAATCACTTTTACCTGAATGTAACCCACTTTCTTCTCCTAAAATACTATGGTCCGGACAATGTTGAGAAACTTGTTCGATAAAGTATTTTTCACTGGTTTTATCGGCGGCGGTGACTACGTCATTTATAGAACCTTTTAATTCAATATCTAAATGGCTGCCCCTGAAATAGGATAGATGTATTTTCCCCATTTCTTTAGCCCATACGGTAGCCAGGTCGGCTAATTGGTGCCAATATGAAATTTCTGAATCCATAATAAATTTTGTTTTGGTCTGAACAAAAAAAGAGTATCGTTTTTATGGTAGATACTCTTTTGCTCAATATTTATAATTAAAGAAAATTAATCATCCTCTTCTTCCAGATCTTCAATAGGGAGCTGGCGTTTAAATGCTTCCTTAAATGAGATTAAAGATTCCGAACGTGCTAAACCTAACGGTTGTAACTTGGAATGTATGATACTCAATAAATGGCTGTTATTACGGGCGTACAATTTGATAAACATATCGTATTGGCCTGTAGTGTAATGGCACTCTACGACTTCCGGTATTTTTTGGAGCTGTTCGAGTACGTCTTTGAATTGGCTGGGATTTTGTAGATAAAGACCGATATAAGCACAAGTCTCAAATCCTATTTTATTAGAGTCGATGGTGTATTCAGAACCTTTTATAATTCCGAGATTTGTCAGTTTCTGTACTCGTTGGTGAATCGCGGCTCCGGAAACGTTGCATTCACGTGCAACTTCAAGGAACGGAATACGGGCATTAGATGCAATCAGTTTGAGAATTTTATAATCCAAACTGTCAAGTTGGTGGTGTCCCATATACTTAATTTCTTATTTTTAGTCTATGTTTTTTATTTACAATAATATACAAAGTTAAATAGAAATGATTACATATTCAAAAAATCAGGGCAAAATTTCTTCTTTTTTTAAGAAGAGGAGCTGAAATTGTTATTTTTTTTAGGGGTTGGTAATATTTATGCAAGGTATATCAAGGTATATAAATTACTAATCGTTTGGGAGTTTCTGTTATAAGTGCTATCTTCGTGAAGATACATAATAAAAAAGAGTATGATAAGTAGTGTTCTTGTAAACGCAGAAGATAAAGAAATCCTTTCTTTCATAAGGCAAGTGTATGAAGAGTCTTTTCCGTATGACGAACGGCGAGAGTTTGAAGATATAGAAAAATTGCTTCGAGAAAAACCGGAGTTCAAGATGATTGCTGTTTTTGCAGGAAAAAGCCCTGTAGGTTTTTTATCATTCTGGGAGTGGGATTCTTTTATTTATGCTGAGCATTTTGCTATCGATTCCAAGACAAGAGGAGCTGGGTATGGAGCTGAAGTACTTAGAAACTTTTTGGGGCAGACCTCTAAACCTGTAGTTTTAGAGGTAGAGAAGCCTGAAGATGATTTTAGTCGTAGACGTATCGGTTTTTATGAACGTTTGGGACTTAAATTGTGGCCTGATTGTCATTACATCCAACCTCCTTATGATGATAAGAAGAAGCCTATGGAATTATTGCTGATGTCATATGGTTCTCTGGATATGAATAAATTATTTGGTGAAGTCAGAGATATATTGCATACTCAGGTATATGGTGTAAGGGCAGGAGAGTATATATAATAGATGAATAAACGGGCGTTGAGTTTCCAACACCCGTTTATTCATCTTATACGTATATTTTTATCTAAGAAACGAAGGGATAACCATGCGAGCATTTTTACTCCGGTTTTTAATGCTGATTCATCAATTAGGAAATGGGCAGTATGTTGTTCTCCGCATTCGGGATTGGATGGCCCCTTTACTCCGAGGCGGTAAAATGTCGAAGGAATCCTTTCTGCGAAAAATCCGAAATCTTCTGATGTCATTCTTTTTTCCATTTTGCCTACGTGGTTATCGCCCAATAACTCTTCTGCAAATTTTCTGGCACTTTCAGTAACAATCGGGTCATTGATTACTGCAGGATAACCGTTCGGGAGATGTATATCGCAGGAGCAGCCATATGCTTCGGCTGTTGCCTTAATTGTATTTCGGATAAGTTCCTTTAACCGGATTCTTTCTTTTTCGTCCATACAGCGGAAGGTTCCGGATAGTGATACTTGGTCGGGAATAATATTTGTGGCCCCATCAGCAATGAATCTTCCGAAGGTGAGGACTGCAGGGACAAATGGATTTCTTCTGCGACTGATTATTTGTTGTAAAGATACCACTATTTGAGAAGCTGCCAGGACGGTGTCGTTTATACGATGAGGCATGGCACCGTGTCCACCTTTTCCCCGTACTGTGAGGTGTATCTCGTCGGCCGAAGCCATAACACATCCACTGCCGAATGCTACATCACCGCAAGCAATGTCCGTGTTTGTATGTTGGGCAATCATAATATCCGGTTTTATATCGTCAAAAATACCGTCTTGTAACATGAGATTAGCTCCTCCGGGAGCTTTCTCTTCTCCGGGTTGAAATATGAGCAATACCGTACCTTCTATAATTTCTCGCATCCGATTCAGTATCATTGCAGCCCCAAGTAGACAGGCTGTATGTGCATCATGACCACATGCATGCATGACGTGGGGATTGACCGACCGGAAAGGAACATTGTTGGCTTCTTCGATAAGTAAAGCATCCATATCCGCTCTTAAGCCTATTATTCTGGAAGTGGGATTCTTTCCTTCGACACGGGCAAGTATGCCGTACCCTCCTATATTTTTTCGATAAGGAATATTTTCACCTTGGAGTATTTCCTCTATGAAATCTGCTGTTTCTTTTTCAGCGAAAGATGGTTCGGGGTGTTGATGCAAATGTTTGTAAATATTTATGACAATACTTTCTATTCGGTTTGCCAGCATTTCGATAGTTTCTTTCATCTCTTTGTTCAAGAATAGTTTTTGCAAACTTATATATTCTTGGTTACTCAGCCAATATATTCTTTGTTTTTTCGTTAATATAATAAAGGCTATTTCCTTTTTCGTTAACATGTTAAAATTCTATTTAGAATATTTTTATATTAAAAAATGTTTTATATTTGTTTTACAATTGAGGGCATTCCTCATATTGAACGGTTAAAAAAATTAAAATGAAACTATTTCATTATTTGTCGATCATTGTTTTTATGGTAGGGGTATTGTTGACTTCCTGTGTAGGGAATGTTCCCCAAAAAAGAATTGTAACCGTTACTGTATTACCTCAAAAATATTTTGCAGAAAAAATTGCAGGCGATAAATTTGAAATTAATTGCGTTGTACCTAACGGAAGTAATCCGGAAGCTTATGACCCTTCGCCGTCGCATTTGGTATATGTAGGTAAGAGCGAAGCTTATTTTAAGATAGGGCATATCGGGTTCGAAGTTGCATGGCTCGATAAGTTGTTGAACAATAATCCTGATATGAAATTGTACGATACGTCTGTGGGCGTAAAACTATTGAGTGGTACACATGGGCATGATGACCCGGAGCATGTGCATAGCGAGACATTTGATCCTCATATTTGGAGTTCTCCAAAGCAGGCTCGGATCATTGCTCGTAATATGTATGATGCTTTTGTAGAGCTTGATCCGGATAATAGGAAATATTATAAAAAAAATTATGATTTATTATTGTTGGAAATAAATCGGGTTGATTCTGTACTGACAAAGAAATTGGAAAAAGTCAAGGGTGAAACCTTTGTTATATATCATCCTTCTTTGAGTTATTTAGCCCATGATTATGGATTACGACAGTTAAGTGTGGAGTATAACGGTAAAGCTCCTTCTGCATATTATATAAAACAAGTCGTCGATACGGCTCGAGAAAATGATGTGAAAGTGATTTTTATACAGAAAGAATTCGATGTGAAACAGGCCGAAACTTTGGCGGAAGAACTCCGGTGCCGTGTAGCGCAGATAAATCCGTTGAATTATAATTGGAGTGAAGAATTAGAAAATATAGCCTATGCCCTTACTCAGGAATAAAATTATAGAAGTGGCGGATGTATCGTTACGATATGATCGTCTGCCAGTTCTTACCGATATAGACCTTACTGTTTTTAAAGATGATTTTTTAGTGATTACAGGCCCGAATGGGGGAGGTAAGACATCTTTGTTACGTATTATTTTAGGCTTGCAGTTGCCTTCTCGGGGTGCAGTGCACTTTTATAGAGAGGGCCAGCTCGCGCATAATTTGAATATAGGATATTTACCTCAGAAAAATGTGATTGATTCGCGTTTTCCTATTACTGTTTCTGAGGTTGTTTTTTCAGGCTTATCCGGGAGTAAAAAGATTTTTTCACGATTTACGAAAAAAGAACAAGAACAAGTAGAGAAAATGCTTTTGCTGATGGGACTTGCCGAGTTGAGGGATCGTCCTATCGGGCAATTGTCAGGCGGACAATTGCAGCGTACACTTTTAGGGCGCGCTTTGGTTTCTGACCCTGAAATATTGATACTCGACGAGCCTTCTTCTTATGTAGACAAGGCATTTGAGACTCGGATGTATGATTTGTTAGGGGAAGTGGCAGAGAAAGCTACAGTTTTATTGGTTTCTCATGAGTTGAGCCGGGTGACGGAGATGGCTAACCGAGTGGTGAGAATAAATAAGACTTTAGAGGAGGTTCGATAAGGAGATACTCTATTCCTTTAAGCTTTTCGATATAGTCCTCCGGGAAATGAGCGGACCAGATTCTTAAATTCCAGTTCTAAAAGTATAGATAATACTTGAGATGAGGGTATGTTTCCGTAAATTGCCAATTGGTTTATATGGCATTCTCCCTTTTCTTGAAGTATAGTTAAGATTTTCGATTCGTTTTCGTCAAGTTCCGGAAAGAGACTTTGTTGCGCCGGCTTATTGGTCGGACGTTCCCAACACATGGCGTTGATAAAATCGTCAATAGAAGTAATTAGTGCAGCTTTATTGTGGGCAATAAGCTGGTTACAACCTTTTGAATAGTCATCGCAAGTACGTCCCGGCACAGCGAATACATCTCTGTTATACTCCATTGCCAGTCCGGCAGTAATAAGTGCTCCACCTTTTTCCGCTGATTCTACGACGATAGTAGCATCGGCCATGCCTGCAACGATTCTGTTGCGGGCTACAAAGTTTGCTTTGTGTATAGGTTGTTGAGATAAATATTCGGTCAATACACCTCCATTAGTAACCATCTCGGCAGCATATTGTCTATGTACTGGGGGATATATAGTCTGTAATCCGTGGGCAAGTACCCCGACGGTAGGAAGTTGGCAATTCAAAGCGGCCCGGTGTGCAGCAATGTCTATGCCGTAAGCTAAACCACTTACGATAAGCGTATCCGGATATACAGAAGCAATAGCCTTGATAAAGTCTTCACAAAATCCTCTGCCGTAGTTTGTTGCATGTCGTGTACCGACAATACTGATAACCCTTTGAGCATTGAGCTCTGCTTTTCCTTTGTAAAAAAGTAAGATGGGAGCATCTACGCATTCTGTGAGTCTAGCAGGATAAGATGTATCGGTAAAAAAGATAACCTTGATTTGTTTTTTTTCGATAAATTCTATTTCCTTATCTGCAATTTCTAATGCATTCTTACGTGCCTGAGAAGAAAAGATATCACTTTTTATCCCGCTGACGGATTGAAGTGTCTTTTCGCTTTCGAGAAATAAGTTCTCTGTATTGCCGGTATATCCCAATAACGTTTTGGCCAGCATTAAATTCATCCCTCGAATACAGGTTAAAGCTATATTGTATCGTAAGATAGCAGAATAATTCATCTTTTTATAGATAATCTTTAAAAAATGGAATCAGTTCTTCTCCGCGGCTCAGTTTCCCATTGTTTATGCAAACGGTTTCCACACGGGCTTTAGCACAGATTTTATCATCGCTTTTTCGATAAATGTCTTGATAAAATACAAATTTGATACCTTCTTTACGGACATATAGTTTACATATAAACCAGTCTTGGCTGTGAAGTGAATTTTTATAATCTATTTCTATTCTGTTTACTACCGGTTCGATACCATTGTTTCTTAAATCGGTAAAGCTGGTTCCTGCCCATTGTAAGAATTCATGGCGCGCATGTTCGAAATAATGTTGATAGTTAGCGTTGTTTACAATACCTTGCATATCACACTCATAATCCCGGACCTTCATTTCATATTCGAAACAATATTTGTTTTCAGCCATAATCTTACATTCTATTCTGTATATACCAAAGGTGCAATACGACCTATCAGTTCGTTACCTAAATTTGTTTTATCTTCGATGTGCTTGTTGACTGTCTGCACAAACGGATTACTGTCAAATGCTCCTCGTACCTGTTCGAAATCGGTGTTTTTTTGTTGAGAATTTCCGTCTACTCCGAAACCGGTTTTAGCTGTCATGGAGAATTCTTTTTTGGCGTCGGCGTACAACATTTCATCGAGGCTTACAACAGCATCTTTCCATATATTGACAATTTCGGTAATATCTTCTGCCGTGATTTTCGATATACTTTTTCCATACCATTTTTGCATTACTTCATAAGCCCAAGTCCATTCCAGGTCATAATAATTTTTATGCAGTTCGGCAAATGTGGTGTGGATGGTTTCGAGAGATGTGATAATCCCGGTTTCGATACCTGATATCAACTTGTCTATTTCGGCTTTAGGTGCAATAAGACCCGAAAGATCGAGCCACTCGCCGGAACCTCCTTCTATGGTCGGTTGTAGCCGCTCTCTGATTTCTTGATTGCTGTTGAAGTGAGTTTTTTCGAGTCGCTTTATAATGGAGTTTCCTAAAAATTTGTTTATAGCTTTAGAATAGAGAGTAATGCCTTTGACCAATGAACTGTTTTTGATACAAGCACTTTGGTAAGAGTATACTTCAGATGTCTCGCCAGAACTCCGTTGTAAAGACCGTAATACATCAATCGCTGTAAGCATTTTCTGTATAGTGTAAGGGCTGAGCAGATTGAAGTTGATGCAATCGAGTTTTTCCGGGTCTTTACGGTTGTCACGTTTCGGCCATTTGAGGGCATCGCGTATGGTACCGACACTACGAAGGTTTACGCCTGGCACGATGTACGTTTCGGAACCTTTTTCTATCAGGTAAGAGAAAGGTAAGGCCGAGGTATCCGGATGACGCACATGTCGTCCCATGACAAGAGAGAATGCTCCGATTTTAGCGGGCCACAAGATATAGGAATCGCTGGTGGTTTTGGAACCTCGCTCTACGACACCTTGGTGTATGGGCCCTAATTTATACATATGGTTGCTTTGATTGGAACCACTGCCTGCGTTCAAGAATGAAAACATACCGGCGATGAGCAAGCTCGATTTGTGCATCGAGACAGTATAGGGGCCTGCGAATATAGCGCATGCCTCACCGTTTTCACCTTGACAATTGCTGAAAAAGAGAGAATCGTGTGCTGAAAAAAGATGGCTGAGAGAGCAGCCTTGTCCAATAAAACATCGTAACATGACGACACCATCGCTTATATGCGATCCGGAACTGATGATAAAGTCGTCGGCCATTACATTACATCCGATGGTAACCGGGTCGGTAGAATTACTGTTTATCGTTCCATTTTCTAATTTAGATGTCCCGTTTATTATACAACAGTCTCCGATACATACATTTTTGATGGTTCCGGTATTGATAATGGATACATTTTCCCCGATATATCCGGTTTCAGAAGACACCTCTGATGCATAATCGTCTATCATTTTTTTCAATTTTTCGATGAGTATGGGACGGTGTCTGTACATTGCAATAATGTAAGCCAGATGGGCCGACATTTTATTGTAAATGGGTACTTCGCGGCCGCCGGTCTCGTTTAGGACCGATACTTCAGTACCATTTCCAAATGTACTTTTTCCGTCGACGAGTATTACATTGACGTTCTGGATAAAGGTGTCATTACCGATAGAGTAATTGGCAATATAGTTACTTACATTTTCTATCAAGACATTATTTCCTAATGTGCAATTATGCAGACTTACATGCCTCAATCCGCTGTGCTTTTTGAATCCTCCGGGTAGAGTGAAGGATTTTTCGAATACACCCATCCTTATCTTACCGGAAAACCGGGTGTGGAAAATATGCTCTGGATTGAAGTCTTTAGCAACATCGATAGAAGACCAGTCGTCAGACATGCACTGTTGGTTTTTGAGTATATCTATTTCTTTGATTGTTAGTTTTCTGAACGATTCGCACATTTTGTGATAGTATTTGTTATATGATATTTTTAATAATAAGTATTTATTCTTCTATGCTGGTATCATTATCATCATATTTCTGATATAAGAAATCATTGTATGGGAAACGGGTGACATGTATTTCTTTTACTTTGTTATAAAGCATTTCTTTCAACTCGTCGATATTTTGTTTTTCTTTAGCGGAGATAAAGATACAGTTATCATTCATTTTTGCCATCCAGGTAGTTTTCAACTCTTCTAAAGAAATATTTTCTTTGGTACGGGGTGTCAAGTCATCAGCGTCCTTCTCTATGTAAGAAAAAGCATCTGTTTTATTGAATACTATAATCATGGGTTTATCGGCTGAGTCACAAACTTCATGTAATGTACGATTTACAATATCTATCTGTTCCTCAAAAGCTGGATGAGATATGTCTACGACATGAACGAGTAAGTCGGCTTCACGTACTTCATCAAGCGTTGATTTGAACGATTCTACCAGATGTGTCGGTAATTTTCGGATAAATCCGACAGTGTCAGATAATAAAAATGGCAGGTTATCGATGATTACTTTACGTACGGTAGTATCCAAGGTTGCAAAAAGTTTGTTCTCGGCAAATACTTCAGACTTGCTAAGTAAGTTCATCAAAGTAGATTTACCTACGTTTGTATATCCTACCAAAGCAACACGAACCATTTTGCCCCTGTTTTTTCTTTGAATGGCTTTCTGCTTGTCTATTTGTTTTAACTCAACCTTTAGTCGAGCTATTTTATCAAGGATAATACGCCGGTCAGTCTCTATCTGAGTCTCACCGGGGCCACGCATACCGATACCCCCTCGTTGGCGTTCGAGATGCGTCCACAATCGGGTTAAGCGAGGCAATAGATATTGATATTGAGCCAGTTCCACTTGGCTTTTTGCATGCGCAGTTTGAGCGCGTTTTGCAAAAATGTCAAGAATCAGGCTGGTGCGGTCTAATATTTTGACTTGCAGTTCGTGTTCGATATTTTTTAATTGCTTGGGAGTCAAGTCATCATCGAAAATGGCCAATCCTATTTCGTTTTCTTCAATATATGTTTTTATTTCTTGTAACTTTCCCGCACCGACAAATGTTGTAGGGTTAGGATATTCGAGTCGTTGTAAAAATTTTTTTACGGGTTCAGCCCCTGCTGTTTCTGCCAGGAAGGCCAGTTCGTCCAAGTATTCGTTTGCTTTTGCTTCGTTCTGGGTTTGAGTAATGATACCTACCAGAATAGTACGTTCGGTCTCTTGTTTGGTGAGAATAAATTCTTTCATCTATAGATAATATCGTCTTAATGTTGCAAATATAATGGATTTGCCTGTTAAATTGTTCTTATAGTGTCAATAAACTGTATGAAAAAATATGAGTAATAATAAATTATTCCTGAATAAAAGTATATATTCCCGATTTTGTATCTTCTTTGTAAAAATGGAATCCCTCCCATTCAAAAGATTTTATTTCTTCGGGGTTCTCTATCCGATTTTTAATAATGTAACGAGTCATAGCTCCGCGGGCCATTTTGGTGTAAATGACAACCGTAGTCGGTTTTCCTCTCTTCATAATTTTAAATTCAGGAGTAATAATTCGGGTTTTGTTTTCTACCAGTTTCCAATCGAAGAGAGATTTCATTTCATGGCTGGCCAAATTGAATAATATCCCACCGTTTTTTATAATTTCCTGTATGAAGGGACGTGTCAAACGTTTCTGCCAGAAATCGAACATGTTTTCAGCTCCTAATTCGGGAATGGTCACGTTCCCTTCGAGACGGTAAGGCTTGATAGTATCCATGGGGCGTAACAGGCCGTAACAGAATGAGGTTATCCGTAAATGCTCTTGTGCATAGGTAAAGTCCTCAGGTGTAAAATTTTGGGGGGCGATGTTTTTAAATACGATGCCGGTATATGCCAGTAATGCCTGTAATGATGGAGTTTCGTTGGAGTGAAATTCATGAAAACGCAGAGAATTTTCAGCTGCGAGTCGCTCGGGGACATGGAGTATTTCTTTTAATTCGTTTACAGAATATTGAGATAGATGGAGTATAATTTTAGAAGCCTCTTTTTGGAAAACAGGATTGGTAGATGCCGGAACCTGTATTTTAGAATGCTTGCTCATTGTTTTTGCACAGGAAAGCAGTATCATCATATTTTTATCTTTTATAATGTTGGCTTTATAATATACAAACTTAATAAAATCCGCTAAATTTTTGTATGTTTGGAGAGGTAAACAAAAAATATTAATATTACTAATACTTATGAAACGTATTATCCTCTCATTGGCGTTTATTTTTATAGGACAAATTTTTTTGTATGCATCAGACATTCAGAAGTGTAAACAACAAATTATTGATTGGCACCTTTCTTCTATATTTTCGGATGAGGGCTTGACTGATGAAATAATTGCTCTCACGGATAGTGGTTCGTATATCGATTTGTCAGTGAAAGAATTATTTTTAAATATTCGGTTGCCTGAACAAATAATATATCATTGGGTAGAAACTCAAACAGAAAATGGAGGTTGGAGGGATATTGATTATCGAGATAAGGACCCAAGCGGTTGGGCTCCGTCTTTTCATGTAATGCGGCTGTTCCATTTGGCAAAGGCTTATCAATCCCAGCAGATGCCTACTTATCATTCAGATAAAGTCTTGGCAGCTTACATGCAAGGTCTGCGTTTCTGGGTGTCGTTCACGTTGACTTGTCCGAATTGGTGGTATACGGAAATAGGAGTCAATAAAATGTTAGGTCCGGCATTGCTTTTGATGGAAAATTTACTTCCTGAAGATTTGAAAATGCAAGGTGTAGAGCAGTTAAAGCGGTCAAAAATAGGTCTGTCAGGACAAAATCGTGTTTGGCTGGCAGGCAATGTTGTGTATAGGGCATTGTTACAAAATGATGAAATTCTGTTGAAGGAGGCGCGAGATGTTATTTTGTCTGAAATATATATTACAACGGAAGAGGGCTTGCAACCGGATTACTCATACCATCAGCATGGGCCTCAGTTGCAATTTGGAAATTACGGATTGGCTTATGCTTTGAGCATGACTTACTGGACAAGAGCTTTCCGAAATACACAATACTCTTTCCCGGATGAGAAGATACAGGTTGTCGGTAATTATATCTTAAACGGATTGAATAAGGTTGTTTGGGGTGGATATATGGATTATAGTGCTTGTGGACGCCAATTCTTTAAAAATGCCCAAAGGGGAAAGGCTTTGGCTTTAGCCCAATCTTTGGCAGATATGTCGGTGGTAACAGACGCTGCAAGTGCCCAGGTATACAAGATAGCCTATCGTAATATTTTGATTCCACCCTCGTCGGTCGCTCGGGCGGAAGGAACGACAGCTTTTTATCGTTCGGATATGCTGATAAGCAAAATCGGTGATGCATATTTTTCTGTGCGATTGGCCTCTCCATGGACTATAGCGACAGAAGCCGGTAACGGAGAAAACTTAAAAGGGTATTATATGGGAGAGGGAGTAACATCATATATGCGTAATGGTAATGAATATGAGAATATTTTCCCGTTTTGGAATTGGCGTCGGTTACCCGGTATAACTGTTCCGGATGATACAATACCGTTACCGTTACTTACCTGGGATGGATACCGGAATGATTCGACTTTTGCTGGGGTTTTGTCTTCTGGAACGGCTGGAGTGGCAGCGATGATTCTGGGGCGTGATGGGATTTCGGGAAATAAAGGATATTTTATTTTAGGCAATCGGATGTTCTGTTTAGGAAACAGCTTGCAGACCCAAGCTGGGCAACCATTGATTACGACAATAAACAGTACTTATTTAGAAGGTGGGATACGATGGAGGACTGGCAATAATAAAATGGATAGAGTAGATGATAATTTTTCTGCCCATATTCGAAAACCTGTGATTTTGGAACATAATGGATGGAGATATTATATTACGGAAAATCAGACATTGAATGTAGCCATTGCCCCGTCTCAAGGAAGTTGGCATGAGATTGCAAGGTTCTATGCTGATAAGGAAAAGCAAGACACGTTATTTACTGTAACTTTGAATAACGATAGTGGAAAGTATGAATATATGGTCATGCCTGCAAATGATAATAATCAGGAGGTTGATTATTCACAAGTGAAGATAACAAATACACCTTTGGTTCAGTTGGTTGAGGATATGGAGGAAGGGACTGTCTGTGGTGTTTGTTATCGACCGGGATTATTTCCTTTAAAAAAGTCTTTATTGAAAGTCCGGTACATTTCACTGTCAGGGCAAGCTCTGTTCATATTGCAAAAAGAGAAAGACGGAGGTTTGAAAATTTCTTTGTCCGATCCTACCCGCAGACAAAAGTCTATTTCGTTAGGGCTTTATGGCAAATATGAATCTGGCCGGTATGATAGAAAGAGGAATATGACCTTTTTTAATATTGCTTTTCCTCAAGGAGATGAGTCTGGAAAGTCTGTACCCGTGGTTGTAAGGTATCGATGAAAAAAGAGATATCGGATATATGCTATAAAAGAAATTAGCTTATATTGATATTCCTGATAGTAGAGTGATGATAGGAATTGTTTCAAAATGAATCGTATGACTTCTCTTGAAACAATTCCTATATGTTTTTTTATAAAATTACAAATTAAGGTTTATTTATATTTTACGGATTTCTGTAATGATAATTGTATCCTTGGATGATATTTCCATAATTGTCTTTGATAAGCTTCAGTCTCCCCCGAGCGTCATATTCATAGGATGTTTTTATGCCTCTGGGATTTACAGATTCAACCATTCCTATCAAAGGTTTGTATTTGTAGGTCGTAATGAGTGCGTTTGGTAAGCTTTTTCTGAGACTATCGATTGTTGTCCAGTCTTGGTCAGAAGGATATGTTTTTTCAGATAAAAGGTTGATTTCATCATCATTCATGTTCAATGCGTTTTTTACCTCTTCATAATTGGCGTTTTGGATTTCGGCTATTGGATACTGTCCGTCGTACGACCAAAGATAAACTATTTTCATAGCATTGTCTTTGCAAAGGAATAGGGGATTTCCATGTGTATCGTAATTGTAATATATGATACGGGTTACAGGCGTATTTTGATTTTTAGTTTGTATTTGTATTGTTTCCGGTGCGAATATATCATTATGCCATTCTTTGTAATGGGTGGTTATTTTTTGGAGAAAAGTATCGCCTTTATAAACTTCTTTACTAATTATCGGATTTAAGATGTTCAATTTTTTCATCTTTTCATACACAGGGTTACCCGGATAGTCTGAGGGGTATGAGAATGTTTCTATTATTGAAATATTATCCTTAACATAAGGAAGTTCTTTTCTTTTCAGGAGGAGAGTGCTTTCATCGTAATCGGGCCATTGCGCTGTTATAATATTATTTTCTGATCTTTTTTCTATGATTCTTTTATTGTACAATGTGTACACCTCGCTTGTAGCTATACAGTCTTCGTATATTAATCTGTTTATATAATATTGGAAATCAGAATAATTGATACTCATTCCTGTAAATAAATTGAAAGCATATGGTTCGCTTTCCATAATTTTGAATCCGGTTATGAATTTTTCTTTTTTGAAACATGTGTATTCGTAAGATTCCATACGAGTTTCCGTGTACTTATTATCAGCAAAGCTATAATCTGTTTTAGACAATAATCGAGGTTTGTAAGCACCGTAATCAAAATGATAGGGAACATTTCCGTACTTAGTAATGTATGCAGTAGTTATTTTATGCTCTGTCTCGTCATAAATGTATTCAGTCTTGCCTAAAGTGTTTCCGTCTTTGTCTTTTATGATTTCAGAGATATTATTGTATAATGCAGGTATCGTGTTGAATGTCATAATGTCGTTGAGCGGTTCTGATACGTAATATGTTTTGCCTATTTCGGCTTCTGAGTAGCATGCTGGTCCGTTTGTGTAATTATGGTGAGTGAGAACATAATAATTGAAGCAGTTTCTTGGATTTACAAAACCGTCTCGTAAAGTATAATTATATTCTACGATTTTGGCTATTGTCTCTGGACCGTCGAAATCGGTAATTCTGCGGACTCGTAGTCCTCCGACATGGATTAAGTTTCCGAATTTATTTTGATGAAATTCGTATTCGAATTTTCGTGTGCCGCCTGTCGGATAGTGTATTTCCTCTAATATGCAAGCTTGAGCCGATGTTAGGTTCGGCTCTCTGTCCGTTTGATATTGAGTGGGAGCTCCTGCTCCCATAGTTCCGCTTGGAATGTTATTCGTACTTGTCGAACCTTTATAGTATCCCCAATAATCATCATGAAAATGATAAATATCTTTGGTCGCGAGAAATCCTTCACAATAGGGAGGTAAGGATAGCGGATTATATTTGAAAGAATATATCTCTTTTTCTGGAGAAGAATTTCCCCTTATTTCTAATTTATCTAACATCAGTCGTAGGCCGAATTCTTTACCATTTATACTCTTGCTTGTCCCGGAATAAGAGTAGTGGAAAATATACATTTGAGTCAAATCATCAAGATAAATTTTAATGGTGTCTAATTTTGTATCGCGTATATCTTTCCTGTCTGTGGCATAGATGAAATCTACTATTTTTTTTCCATTTGCTTTTATTTCTGATATGCTGAGCTCATTAAAATTGTGTTGGTTGATTGTTCTGTAATTTAATTCGTTCATTTTAATGGAATTAACGGTATAGCATTCATTCGGGTTCAATAGAGATTTATCCCTAATGTAACTACCGCTATGGGAATTATAATAAATAGGTTCATTTCCGGTTTCGACCATTTGGCTTATGCTGTAAGATGTCCATCCGGAGGGTATATAATTTAATTCGATGGAATCTCGTTTATTCGCTGATACGATTTTGGTCAACCTCCATGTATTTCCGTTTCCTTTGAATAAAGCATCGGGAAGAGGGTCCTGTTTTATTTGGTTTAGTATTTTTGTTTGGGATATGGTATTGGTTTTTTGAAATTTATTGAAATAATAAGTGTTTCCTTTCGAGTCGATAGTGCGAATTCGAGGGCTATCAAATTTTATTTGAATCGGGTCATAAGGGAGAGTATATATTTCATTTGTATTGAATTTGTACCTAAATACACCGGAATGTTCACCGAAATGATATACGTATCTGTCTGAGTGCATATCTATTTGAGGTCCGAATCCGGTGTCCCATTTAATAATTCTGTATATTTCGTCGAGCAGGCCTTGCATGGCTAATGGGGAAGAATTTATAGGATCTATATTATCTATAGCTGTTTGAAATTCAGCTTGAGATTTGTAAGCCGGAGTTTTTTTGCTTTCGCCATCAGGTTCTCCGATAACCTGTTGTGTAATGAAGCCCCCAGAGTTGAGTACCCATCCTAAACCTACGGTACTGGCAATGTCGTTGACTTTGATTCCTGAGGCGTGATAAGATAGATTGATGGGGAGGCTGATACCCCCGATTCTGACTGTATAAATAGGAATAGTAATGTCTGGAATACCCGTACTGTGATCTACCGGACATTCTATAAATTTCATTAAACCGGCTATTTCAGGCGAAGCCGGTATTGTTACCGGGATTTGGGCTTTGTAATTTTCTAATATTCCCTGACTGGTTCTGGTTATTCCGGCTGTTTGCAATATAGAGTCGTTTGTAAATTCTGAGTTTACCTGAGTTTTTGAATGTATTGTAAAAGAAAATAGCAATAAAAGGATGAGTACAATGTAATTTTTCATGGTCGTATTATGTCATTTCTGCGTTTTTTTATATGAAGATGTAGCCATTGGGATGTCTTATGAAGTAAATAGGGTCTGTTTTGTTCATTCATCTTCGTCACAAACGTCTTTTATTACCGGAGGATTGAATAGTAATCCCGGAACATGTCGGAATGGATAAAAATTGTAAGGATATACTCCGTCCCAATTCCTGTATAATGTCGATTTTTCCCCGTTTTTAATCAGAACCCACCATATGGAATTGCTATCGGCATAAGGAAAATCTTTGCTGTTTATTTCCATATCGGGAATAGATGGNTCGACGGTAAATACTCCTGGAACGGGGCGGTTCGGATAGAAATTATAGGGATATACTTCGTTCCAATTCCTGTATAATGTCGATTTGTTTCCGTTTTTAATCAGAACCCACCAGATAGAATTGGAATTGAAATAAAGAAAATTTTCATAATAGATTTTTAGATCGGGTTCTGAAAGATCCGAGGAGGTTATTTTCGGAGCGTTTTCCATATTTTCCAGCAGGTTGAAATAGTGCTCCATTCCGGAAAATATTCTGAATCTTACCCCCGATATTTCGGTATAACCTAATGGTCTTTGATTATAATATATATTTTCACCACCTGTGCAAGATCCATGTCCGGAGTAAATGATGATGGACGTGAATTCCGGCAAGATGTTGTCGATGTATATTTCGCAGATCGAGTCTAACTTTTTGTTTTCGAAAACGAACGAGTCCAATACGGCCCTTAGTTCCTCGTTGGGATACAGCTTTTTTTCGATGTACACGTTGTCTTTCCTATCTTGTATGCAAGATATCAGCAGTGTAAAAAGCGTTATTGAAATAAAGTGTTTTGCCATAATCTTTTTATTATAAGATTTAAGATTATTGTTTTTCTGTTTTCTCTGGGATATTTTTTGCTTATGATTCGGAAAAAGGAGTAAGAACCATTTTTATTTTTTTAATTTATCTTTGTTTTTTGCATACCATTTATCGAATGCCTCCATTTTATCGCAGAATAAAATTCTCCTTTTTGTTGTTTGTGCATCTATATAAAATCCTGGAGATTTAGCATCATGTATGTTTTCTTCGCCAAAAGGTATAGCCTCTTTTTTATTGATGTATGTTTTTCCTTGATAGTCTTCCACGAACCAACAGGTATTTACAGAATCGTTTTTAAATGATTTCATTTTTTCCATCACCGTTTTAGGCTGGTTTATCGAGTCGGAGAAGAACTCTTCTACACCGGAAAATACATCGAATATCCTGTCGGCATATCGGATTTTGTAAAGAGCGGGTATTTTGCATTGCCCGTTATTGATGTCTGTGTTTCCCGAATATAATAATATGTGGTAATTTCGGATGCCGATTTTATCAATATAAATCTGGTTTATCCGGTTTTTGTTTGGGGTTTCCTGTATAAANTTAGCGGTTATTACACCTGTTAAGTTGTAACTTTCATCTGATAGTTTTCTGTTGACGTTGTACGTGCCGGAATAAAGGCTATTCTTTATTTTTTAACAATATATCTATGTTTTTCACGAGCCATCTATGGTAAGCTTCCATTGTATCACAGAATAAAAGATGACGTTTCATTGCTTGTCCATCTAAATAGAATCCACTACTGTCAACGGGATGTAAAGGTTTTTTCCCGAAAGGTGTGGCATTATTTTCTTCATTGATGTATATTCTTCCGTTATAATCTTCCACGAACCAACAGATATTTGCAGAGTCTTTTTTAAATGATTTCATTTTTTCCATCACCGTTTTAGGCTGGTTTATCGAGTCGGAGAAGAACTCTTCTACACCGGAAAATACATCGAATATCCTGTCGGCATATCGGATTTTGTAAAGAGCGGGTATTTTGCATTGCCCGTTATTGATGTCTGTGTTTCCCGAATATAATAATATGTGGTAATTATAAGGATTTATTTTATCAATATAAATCTGGTTTATCCGGTTTTTGTTTGGGGTTTCCTGTATAAAAGAGTCGAGCAGCTGCGTCATGGATTCGTTCGGATATATATACAGATTATCCTTTTTTTGAGTACAGCATAGAATCAATGAGGATATGGATATTAAAAGTATTTTTTTCATGCGACTTTTATTTTAGTGATTATTTATTTAGGAAGATATAAGTAGAATCTGTTTGTTCATTCATCTTCGTCACAAACGTCTTTTATTACCGGAGGATTGAATAGTAATCCCGGAACATGTCGGAATGGATAGAACTCATAGGGATATACGTCATTCCAATTCCTGTATAATGTCGATTTGTTTCCGTTTTTAATCAGAACCCACCATATGGAGTTGCTATCGGCATAAGGAAAATCTTTGCTGTTTATTTCCATATCGGGAATAGATGGATATGAGGAGGTTATTTTCGGAGCGTTTTCCATATTTTCCAGCAGGTTGAAATAGTGTTCCATTCCGGAAAATATTCTGAATCTTATCCCCGATATTTCGGTATAACCTAATGGTCTTTGATTATAATAAATATTTTCATCTCCGATGCAAGCCCCCTCTCCGGAGAAAATGATGATGGACGTGAATTCCGGCAAGATATTGTCGATGTATATTTCGCAGATCGAGTCTAACTTTTTGTTTTCGAAAACGAACGAGTCCAATACGGCCCTTAGTTCCTCGTTGGGATACAGCTTTTTTTCGATGTACACGTTGTCTTTCCTATCTTGTATGCAAGATATCAGCAGTGTAAAAAGCGTTATTGAAATAAAGTGTTTTATCATAATCTTTTTGCATTTATTACTCTGTTTTTGAAATTGTTATGCTTAGTAAATTCTATTAAAGAACATTTCCCTTTCGTCAAATTGTTTAGATGGAATTCGGGAAACGTTTGAGTTATATTTTCTGTTAATGTACCATTTTCTATTCCGGGTCTTCCTGTTACAGCGCTGATACTGTTATTCCCTTTCATTTGCAGTACATATACCGGTTTATAGGGGGTGATGTTTATGGAGAAGTGTTTATCTTCATTAGAGGGGGGAGTACCGTTCGGATGCGTATGGGCGGTCGCGATTATAGGCCAGGTATTTTTACCGGCATCGATTATGTTCCCTCCTTTAGCTGAATAATGATATGATTTTAAGTTTACTTCATTCGGTGTATTTTGATAATCGGGGAGTACTAAGACTTTATCGGACATTAATATTGCCATGGATTCATTCCCTGTTTTTACGGTCTGATTTATCATCCGTCGATAAGCTTCCCTTTCCCGATAAAAAAGGATACTTCCGTCTTTCCGATAATCGGCAATCGATTTCCCGTTGACCGATTCTGTGTAGGTTTGTCCCAAATATCGTTGACCGTCGGCAAGACGTGAATTCCGGTTGATTTCAGGGCTATATTGTATTGTACTGTCTTGGTCTTTATACCAATCTCTCCCATCTGGGTCGGTATATAAAATGGGATTATTATTGCAGTATGCATAAGGGGAAATAGAATAATATTTTTCTTGTAGAGGGTCGGGGGTAGACCATCTTAAAAAATAAGGATCGAATATTCTTGCTCCGAAGTCGTATTGGTTCAGTCCAAACATATTGATATATTCTTTTTCTCCTAATAGGTATGGCTGCGACCCGGTTCCGGTGCGGTTGAAGAAATAACCGGATGGATAATACTCTGTCGATTGTAAAATACCGGAGTTATCGGCAGTAATACGCACATTTCCCAAATGGTCATAGATATAACGAACGAAAGTGTATTTTTGTTCCGGGTCTGATTTCGTATTATCGACCTGTATGTACCCTCCCGGAATTTTGATCATGGATATTTTATAATTTCGATATATATATTCACCCCACAAGCAGTCGGTCGTTATGGTTTGAGGCTGTAATATACCGCTGTCGTCGATTTTGGCTTCTGATGTGTATGTCGATATGACCCTTCTGCCGTCGGCCATATAGTGATTGGCGATTTGGTCATTATTACCGAATTCGACCGATTGAGGCAAATTCAAATGGTTGTAGATTATATTTTCTATGTTCTTGCCGGTATTACGGCTCATGTTTCCGTTTTTATCATAAGCGTATGGGATATCATTGTTCGAGGTGGAGGAGAGGAGATTTTCACCGAATACCGGATCTCGGATTTTCTTCCCGGAGATGATTTCTTGTGAGTCGTCGGGAATAGCGGAATAGTTTGAGGGTTCGTCCGGGTTTTCCGTATTAATTTCGAGCAGAGGTATATCGGTATCCGTGAGATCGATGGCATCGGTTAGCTGGTTACCTTTGTGCTCAAAGGCCAGTTGATGGGTATATATATTATTTTTTTTCCTGACTATATTTTTTATATTCCCCATTTTGTCAAAATTGAATTCTTCCAAATCGTTTGCCATTTTGCCGTTGAGAAATGATTGGGACGATATTATTCTGTCAAGTGCGTCATAGGTCATATGAAAGCTGTATTCTCGTCCGCCTTGAGAGTATTTTACGGCAGAAATATTTCCATTGAAGTATCGGGTACTTTGGGGCACCAAAGCTTCTTCGTAATATAATTGTTGAGAAAATGCTCGGTTGGTAATCGAAATAGGCCACCCCCTTAAGTTGTAAGTGTAGGTGATTGTGTCGCTTCGGTCGTGTAAAAACTTTTGAGATACTTGTCCTAAGTCGTTATATAGATATTCATGTATTTTTTTTTCTTTTAAAGTGTTGAATTTTAGTGATTCGCTGGTAATGCGTCCTGCATGGTCGTATTGATATGTATAGATTTGAGTTTGTTTACCTTCATAATTCAGGGCGACATGCTCTTTTTTTATATTGATCGGGTTACCGGCAAAATCATATTCTATATAAATGTGATTATGAGGACCGAATCCGTTGACTTCCACAAGCTTCTCTACGATGCGTCCTTGCGTATCGTAGTAGAAGGAACTGATTTCATATCTGTTCATATTGTCTGTTTGTCCGATGTAAGTAGCGGTAATTAGTCCTTGACAGTTCTGGTAGATCTCTTTATTATTAGAGACCGGCCCGGTTGAAAGGAAAATATTTTGATAATCGTTGAGGTTTCGAAATTGATGATTATCATAATAATTTATTGTAAGTACCCGAATATTGTTACCAAGTTTGATTCGATTGGTATAGCCGATTATGGGCATTTCGTAGTTGAAAGCAAATTCTTCGACTACCAGAGTATCGCGACAGATTTCTATGAAATCGTTATGGCTGTAGTCCGAAGTTAGTAAACCTGTAACTATTTCTCGGTCTAATGCGTCGTATTTTGTAAATAACCATTCATTTTTTGTCCGTAGGTTTCCATCTTGAATCAATACGGGATGATCGGCTCTATCGTATACTATATATATCGGGTCTGCTCCGGGCATTTTTTTTCGATGCATCGGTTTCTTTCGTCGTAACGGTAAAAATAACCGTATGACGAAATCGCATCGGAGTTTACGCTCCATATATTGTCAGCTGAGAGTGCGTCGGTTGCCGATGGTGGCAGTACAAAACACAAATTACCGAAATCGTCGTATATATAATATGTATCGATGAAGTTGTCATTATCCAATTGCCGTATAAGTAGTATTTGGTCTAATTTATTCCTGAATTCCAAAGTAGATTTGCCATCTTCGTCGATATGATAGATGATGAATAGTTGATTGTTGGCATAATTCCCCTGTTTTCGCAGATGGGTTTCATCGCTCAGATAATAATACCGACAAATACGTTCGCTGTCGGTCGTATTGTTTATTTCGTATTTTTTATTTATCGGATGTGAGGACCAGTTGTCTCCGGGACCGTATTCTCCTGTAATGAGGTTGAGTGGAGAGTTTTCATATATGGGAGAAAAATATGGCCTTGTATCGTTATAGTATGTATTAGCTGAAGATTTTAGGGTCGAGGGGCTTACAAAATTGCCATTGGTTTCAGATGGGATCGGTAACCATGTATTAGAACTCCTCCCGAATCCGTCGTATTCTTGCAAAATTACCAAGTCGTTTCCATCAGGGGTAATCCCTTTTTGTATAGTTTGAGACGGTCGTCCCAATCCATCAAAATATTGTATTTCGGTTAATGCTCGAGCTTTATGTCCGAGTTGTATGATTGTCCCGTTTATTTCTGCTGTTTGAGTGGCATCTAACGGAGTGACTGTAACAATATAGTTCTGAGTGTTGTATTGCAGGTTCTCTGTCGTTTCGGCCAGTATGATGTTTATTCCCGGAAAAAGGAAATAAAGCAAAATCGATATGGTAATTTGTTTTTCCATGAAAGATAGAGATGGGATAAGGCTTTAATTGTATTTTAGGGATGAATCGATGGTTATGGTTTTTGGATTATTTTTTCACCGTAAACTTTTTTGTTTACAGTAAAACGTAAGAGACATTCTCCTGTTATAGAGCTGTCTAATGGTATTTCTTCACGATTGATCCCCGCTGGCTTTTTGATGGCTTTCCGTCCGGAGATTGTTCTACCGGTATAGTCAAACAGTAAAAACGAACAATCGGCAGGCCGATTCAGACGATATTCTATGATTAGATGATTATCTTGTTGATAAATGTGATAATCGCTCAGAGCATCTTGGCTAACTCTATTCTTTTGAAGTGATTTTGTATCGGTAGCTGCGAGTCGTGCCGGATTATCGAGGTCTTCGGATAAAATAGCTTGCTTATCGGGGGAATAAAGATATGCAGTAGAATGATGATAGACCTTTTTCCCGTATAGGTAGGAGGTACTTTCTTTGGTTTCGAATACCGGGTATCGATAACCGTCAGCGTACCAGCGGTATGTAGTAATGTGAGTTTGCATACTGTCTTTCTCTGTGTATATTGTAATGCTATCCGATGGTATTGGAGGAGGGAGTTCGGCCGATATGATATTGTGCGGACTTGCACGATTGGCAATCCTTCTTTCACTGTGAAGGCGGAGTGCGTGATGTAAAGTATCATTAGACGGTAATATTATCGTACCCCATGCGTCGGCCTGCAATGTTTCGTTTCCGTGTATTTGCAAATCTATTCGATCACAATAACGGCCTATGCCGTTTAATGAAAACGACACAGAATCTTTGTAGGAGAACGGAAAGGGTAGATGGCAAATTGGAGCAATATAGGAAGTAAATTGGGTAGGAGTACTGTATCCGGTCATATAAAGGGTATCATTTATCGAACGATATTTATAATATGTACGGTTTTCGTATCCGATGATAATGGAATCTTGATATTCTATATAGGATAAATAATGTTCTTTATTTGTGATTTTTTGTCGGCTGAAATCCCAGATTATATCTTCTCCGGCTTGTCCCGGATTTGTGGATTCGACAGTTTGCTTGATTAGTTTATCTCCGCTACGAATCATGTTATATGTCGCTTCGAGAGAAGGTTGGGCCGATATAGATTGGCTTACAGCAATTGTTATTAACATGTAGAGACATATTTTACCGAATATAGATATTCGTGAGACTGAAATAGGATGTTGTGAAGTTTCTCTATTCATGGTATTTCGGTTTTTATGTCAATCGAAAGGCATATAAAAGTGTTCTTCAGATTATAATTCTATGTTTTTCTTGGTATTATGGTTCATCCTTATTTTATCAATGGCTAATTTATTTATTTTATTTTAAAAAAGCAAAATAAATGATTGATTTATGAGAATTTGAATAAAAATAATATGACATAATGTAAAATGCCCCCTAAAAGCTATTTATTTGGCATTTAAGGGGCACTTTATCTATGATGAGCTTTTTATGATGTGTTGATTTTTATACCGGCTCTATACCTTGCTTGGCTAGAAGCTCAAGACCTACGTCTTTGAGTTTGAATTTTTGTATTTTCCCACTTCCGGTCAATGGGAATTGGTCTATAAAGAATACATATTTAGGTATTTTGTGCCGTGAAATTTTTCCTTTGCAAAAGTCTTTGACGTCACTTTCCTGCAAAGTTTCACCAGGCTTTAAGATAATGAAAGCTCCTACTTCCTCTCCATATTTTTTTGAAGGTACCGCGGCTACTTGTACATCTTTTATTTGAGGCATCTGGTAAAGAAATTCTTCTATTTCACGAGGATATATATTTTCACCTCCACGTATTATCATATCCTTTATACGTCCGGTTATTTTATAATTTCCTTCCGGAGTTTTTACTCCTAAATCTCCGGAATGGAGAAAGCCGTTTTTATCGATAATGGCGGCCGTAGCTTCAGGCATTTTGTAATAACCTTTCATAATGTTATATCCACGGCAACACATCTCTCCCTGCACACCTACGGGGCACTCTTCTAACGTCTCGGGATCGATGACGCGAACGTCTATTTCCGGCAAATTGCTACCGACAGTGGATGCTCTTACCTCTAACGGATCGTCCACTTTACTTTGTGTCATACCCGGAGAGGTTTCGGTAAGACCATATACACTTGTAATTTCGCGCATATACATTTTGTCCATTACTTCACGCATCAACCATTCGGGACATAGTGAGCCGGCCATGATTCCCGTACGTAAAGAAGAGAGGTCAAACATACTGAACATCGGGTGGTTCAGTTCGGCTATAAACATAGTGGGAACTCCATATAGTGCTGTACACTTTTCCTTGTGTACCGAAGCTAATACTACCAGAGGATCAAAACGTTCGAGCAATACAGCGCAACCTCCGTTGGTGATGATGGCCATCATCCCAAGTACTATTCCGAAACAGTGGAAAAGAGGAACAGGCAGACAAACTCGTTCATTTTCGGTGAATTTCATACTTTGCCCGATGCAATACCCGTTATTGGTAATGTTGTGATGAGTAAGCATCACTCCCTTGGGAAAACCTGTAGTTCCTGAAGTGTATTGCATATTTACAACATCATAGCAATTGAACTTTTTCTTTTGCTCTTCGAGTAATTGGTCTTCCATTGTACTACCCAATAGCAATAGTTCAGCGGTATTGTACATACCTCTGTGCTTCTCTTGACCTATATACACAACGTTGCGCATATAAGGCAATTTTTTGCTTTTCAGATTTCCACGCTGAGAAGTTTTCAGTTCGGGTAACATGGTGTAAGTCATTTCCAGATAGTCGGTATCGAATGTACCGTTGGAAATGCAGAGAGTATGAAGGTCGGCATTATCGACCAGGTATTCCAATTCGTGCTGTTTGTAATTGGTATTTACTGTGACCAAGACCGCTCCTATTTTGGCTGTTGCAAAAAGAAAAGTATTCCAGTCGGGAACATTTGTAGCCCATATACCTACATGGGAGCCTTCTTTTACACCGATGGCCATGAGCCCTTTGGCCAGGTTATTTACTCGTTGGTTAAATTCGGAATAGGTAAATCTCAAATTTCGGTCAGAATATACGATAAATTCTTTATCAGGAGTTTTTTCGGCCCAATATTCCAGAAAATCTCCTAATGTTTTTTCGAATAACTGCATAGTTAATGTCTTTTTAAGAAATTATACAGGAATATGAACAACGGCCAATATTTTGGCATTCTGGTTGTTATAGGAATGCACATGGTGAGGTACTATAGAGTCGTAGTAGATACTGTCTCCCGCCGAGAGCTGATAGGTATCCTTCCCATAATTGACTTCAATAGCTCCGTCCATGACGTAGATAAATTCCTCTCCTTCATGCGATGATAATTCGTAGTCATTGGGTTGGGCCGGAGAGATATTGATGATAAACGGTTCCATATGCCGGTTGGTTTTCGATTTGGCCAGGCTCAAATAGTCCATATGTTTACGGGCACCGGCAGTATGGGTCGTGAATGAGACTTCGTCTTTTTGTTGTCCACATCGAGTAATGACCGGGCCTAACTCCTCTTGGTCATCTAAAAATGTCCCTAAACGTACACCTAAAGCCCGAGCGATTTTTACCAATAAAGCTAAAGCGGGGAGATCTGTATTATCTTCAATATGGTTGATTTGTTCTACACTTAAACCGGATTGTTGAGAAAGTTCTTCTCGACTCATATTCTTATTTTCACGAAGTGTTTTTATTTTTTCACCTACAGTGCTGTTATTACTCATGTCTCTTGTTTTGAAGATTTTATGTGTGTTTATATAGTCAGTTAAAAAATTATGTCCGGCAAAATTAAGAAAAACTTTATTTGAAAAGAAAAAATTAGAGATAATTTTCTTTTTATATTGTTTGTTTTTTGAGAAAATAAATAATAATATGTAAGAAAAATAATATAAAAAATTATGATTTGTATTATTGTAGAGCAGTTTTATGATTTAATTTATATATAATAGGATTTTGAATATTTATACTTGATAAACAGTTTCTCGGTCCGGTACAGTTTGAGAATTGGGAAAGGAATAATCTTTTTATAAAAGAAAATGAAAACTTATGCCTCCGGAAAAATATTTCCCGTTTTGGAGCATGGCTAAAAGTGAAATGTGTTTGAACAACAATATATCAGCTCCGATATTGATTTGCCGAGATGCATATTCAGCTATGAATTGTAATGGAGTATAGAAATGCGGTCGATATGTTATCCCCCCTGTCAGACCATTCCATAAAGCATTATCCGGTCGTAGAAAGTTTCGATACGCGATGTGGAAACCGATTTCTTCTTTTTTGATATATAGGTGTTTTGTCAAAGCAATATAGAAGTTGGAGAAATAGTTATTGGCATTTTTTTTTGCATCACCGAAAGAATATACGTCATTACCTCCTAATGCAATGGATGGATACCATTTTTTTTCTGTGAGCAATCTGAACTTTACGGATAGTGACCTATCTTGGTTTATGTGTCCATCTTTGAGTTTCATGATAGTACATATATATTCTATTTCCATAAATGGTAAGAAAGTAACTCCGATAAAATAATTTCCGCTGTTGTAATTGAAAGTAGCGGGAAGTACTTCTTGATTGAGATAATTCCCGCCGATAATGGCTGTGCCGTCGGGATACATGTCTGCCGATGGGGAACGCAATAACCCAGAAGCCCCTATTATCTGCTGAGCCGGCAAATCGAGCTTGGCACAAAGACAGGTTATAATCAAAATAAGTATTCGTATAATAGTTGTTCTCATCGTCTTTGCCGGTTTATTTCGGATTGTATAAAATATGGCTGAAAGTTTGCCGAGGCATTACTTTCACCAGGATGTACTCGATAATATACGCAAGAATTGCCATCGTTATATGTATTATAAGTCAGTCTGAAATGACTGGCAGGGGTAATTCTGAATTTCTTTTTACGTATTTGCCTGTATGGAGGTAGAGCTATGGCTATTTTGAATCCTCCGTTTAGTTTTAGCCGGGAGGAATTTACCAGATAATTTCCTTTTGATGTTTTCTGCACATAAAAACCGATGGTAGCATATCGGAAGTGTCGGTTTAGTTCTGCTGTTACTCCGTAATCTTCATACAGATATTTGCCGGCATATAGAATGGCATATAAGTTGAAATGGGGTTCGTAATAAGAGATTCCCAGCCGGCCGGTCACTCTTCCCGGTGTACTGGCTTCCCATTTTGTCCGTAAGGCAAAGTATCCGGTAAGACCCATTTGGGCATGTAGTCCCCATCTGATGTTTTTGAAGGGATGGAACAGTTGGGCGTCGATGCCATACCGGTCATATTCAAAGGTCCCTCCAGATACAGAAATAAAGAATTGTCTGGGCAATCGTATTTGTTGAGTCAGAGTAATAAATCCGGGTCTGATGCGGGCGTACCGTTTTCCATAACCGTTATATATAGGAATGACAATTTGCCCCACAAAACTTAGTCCTTTGGCCAATGTAAGTTCTATAGCCGGGGATAGATTAAAGACAACTTCATATAGCCGGTCTGTACGGTAATTCCTGTATAATAACTCCGGATAGATGACTATATCGGTTTTAAAGTAAGATGAGTTATGACGTTGGGCCTGAGTACAATTTTTATTGTAACCTTCAGGTAGCTTGTATCCTATTTTCCATGGACCGGTTTTAGAGTTGGTCACAGATATATAAGGAACACCGTTTCTCAAGAATACAATACTTTTCTGTTTCTTAGATGTATCTGCATTAGAAATGATATCCAAAGCTTTGCGTGCGGCAATACCGGGGAGATATCGGGCGTTGTTCTCTACTGTAAATATTTGATAAATAGAATCTTCGCATACAGATACATTCTCGAATCCTGACTTAACCAATTCCGGTATTTGTGCCGAAAGTGTATTTGTAAGAAATAACGGAAGCAGAAAAATGGATGCGATACAGAAAAATATCTTTGCCATTTTAGAAAGCCAATTTTAATTTTATAAAAACGAAATAATACGGCTTGACATACGGTTGCAACGATATAATTTTGAATTTCTTTTTCTTTCAAAATTTGTGGAAGTTTATTTTTGTTTTGAAAAAGATTCGTCATTTCTTATTTCAACTTGCGTAAAATTTTTAATGACTTCCTTAATTTTGTCCTCCGCTGTGTTGTTCTCTGTTTGTTGCCGATATGTTAAACTCGCAATTCCCGGCTTTACGAACGACTATATTCGCCTTTTGAGTGGCTCCATCGACTAAAAACTCTAATGGAAAAGTAATCGTTTCGAAAGACTGTTTACCAGTTACAGAGAGTTTTATTCCGACGTCTATACCTTTATTAACAGGGAGAAATCCCGTTGCATTGGTTATACCTGGTCTGGAAGAAAGAGTATTGGCTATAGCTTCGTCAACGGTCTGGATAGCTGCCGGATCTGAGATTCCAATGGCCGTGAGTGCTACGTCGGGAGCAGTTGAGTATTCCCATCCTCTTTCATATGTGTACGGTATCGATTCTACGTATATAATGGCCGAACCGTCTTGGTTATCTATCCCGTTGATTGAAAGGGTATTTGTATTGATTTGAGTAGATGCGGATAAATTGGGCACTATTTTATAAACGGAAAAGTGATATACCGGGACTTGATAATCTCCGTTTTCGTCGGTTGTGATCGTCTGGCTTTCTTTTACCCAAGAGCCATTCTTAAGAGAGTATAATGATAAATTCTTGAATGATATTTTGGGGGATTGCTGCGTAATTGTATTTCCGACTTTTAAAGTCATCGGCTGGGAAAAAGCAAGTTCGGAAGGTTCGAAGTTCATTGTTAATAATGTAATCGATTGTTGGCTGTTTTCCGCTTTGCTTGTTACAGTTGGAGCTGTAATATTGGCAATAGGGCTGGCAATTATATTTACAGGTTGGGCGAAACTTTTTGCTGTCGTTACCGGAATATCCAGAGTTACGGGAATCTGTGCTAAATTATTATTTTTCCCGGTTTCAGTCGTTGTGTTTATACTTATTTTTTCAGTCACAGATTTAGGATCTACCCATACAGGTTCGACAGCCTTTGTCATCATTAGTGAGATGTTTTTGTGTTTCGACGTTTTTCCCTGATCGATATTTACAAAAGCAATGGCATTTGTCTTTCCGGGGGCAGAAGCAGTTAATTGATAGTTCCCGGCTTCTTTTAGACCGGAGAGAGAAAAAGTCCCGTCAGTTTGACTGTTTGTCGAGTATGTTTTGTCTGATAAGGTACATACGATATTTGCGTTGGCGATAGGTTCTCCTTGCACATTGGTAACTATACCGTTAATACTGTGTTGGGTTTCTATGGTTGGAGGGGTGACATTTATTCCATTATCAGTTTTATCTTTAGAATTACATCCATAGAAGGAAAATACCAGGAATAAAGAGACTTCTGCGATTTTTTTCAGGATATTTCTTTTCATATCTTTTATTGCAAAAATTATTAATTAGACAAAATAGTTTGACTATATAATAGTTTTTACATATAAAAGGTTTAAGAGTCAGAGCATATTTCTTTTACTTTTAAAAGAATTAAGTTCTCTTTATAAAAGGTTATTTTATCAGACTTTATAAAAAATAAAAATCCTATCAGAAAAAATAAATTCTGATAGGACTGTATCATTAAATAAATGATTTAATAAGTATGTTGTGAACTGTAATAGAGGCAAATTTTACCACCCGGAAGTTGCACCTCCACCTCCTGAGCGTCCTCCACCGAAGCTGCCACCTCCAAAACCGCTTCCTCCGAATCCGCCGCCTCCTCGGCGTCCACTGGGAGGTGGGACTACTATCATGGGGATAATATATTGTTTTCTGACATCTTTTAGGCAATGGGCACAATGATATCGTTTTTCTCCGGTTCCTGTCGAGAAAGGTGTCGGGGCAACTAAAGTGCTGTCACTTACCAAAGAATAAGTCTTGGCATGGCAATATGGACATTTAGAGTATTTAGTGTACATATTCTCATAGGGGAATACTTTTATATTATTACAATTGTCACAAAGCCATACATCATAGTCTATCGAATTTAATTTTTCTTCTGTGTTTTCTTGCGGAGTCAGATATTTGTTATCTTCATTTTCATCTAATTTTCTCATTTTTTGTCCGCAGTGATCACATATTATTTTAGAATTGCGTAACCGTCTTAGTTTGCTGATAAGCCAAATGTGGACAAATGCAATAAAGAAAGGAAAGATAAAAGCAAAAACTAATGTGCTGCTTTTATAGGAAACTAAGGCTCTGTATTTTTCGTAATTGTTCCGATTTTTGGTAGCGTTCGAGGAGTTGCGTATCAATAAAATGTAGAACAAAGAAAATAAGATAGATACGATTACATAGTACAAAATGGGTTTGCTCCAGTCATTTTTTTCAGTTGTAGTAACTTGGGTCATTAATTCTTTTGCTGTTTCTGGATGGGACAGGATATCTTGTATTTTTGTCAGTCCTTCTATCATACCTTTATCGTAGTCTGCTTTCTTAAAGTAAGGGAGCATATATAAAGTCTGGATTCTTTTGCAGATGGCATCGGGCAGAACCCCTTCCATACCATATCCTGTCTCAAAAGTGATTTCACGTTTTTCAAAGACAAAAAGTATCAATAAGCCGTTATCTTTATCTTTTTTCCCGATTCCCCATTTGGCAAAAAGATTTGTGGCAAAGGGTTTTATTTCTTCATCTCCGATGGATTGTACAACCACAACCGCTATTTCCGAAGAAGTCTGTTCTTGAATGGAGAGAATGATACGATTGAGCTCGTTGACTGTAGGAAGGGATAATATACCATCAGGGTTGGATACGAAATCTTGAGCATTGGACAAATGTACATTCGGGATATTATCAATTGTATAGTCTGTGGCATTGCCCATACATGTTGACATGTATAGAAAAAATGAAAATAGTATACTGAAGAATCTTTTCATATTGTTGATAATTATAATGCAGGCAAACTCATGCCGTTGATTTTGCGATATAGGTCAAGTGCATAAACGTCGGTCATCCCTGAGATATAATCGATGACCGCTTGTGTACGATTATAAAGGGACTCGGCCCTCATCTCATATTGTCCGGGCACTTTGTTTAATAACAGTTGAGAATATGCTTTTTGGGGATACATGACAGCATCGATTAGTTTGTCGAGTAATACTGAAATAATCCGGTTACCGGCAAGCTCGATATCGAGTACATCGGATGATTTGTATATGCTCTCATAAGCCACGCGAGTACATTCCTTGTAGGCTTTTCTTGGAGTTTCATCGATAAGGCTAATCAAAGGACCCTTTACCTCTCCTCGCAAAAGCTTATCTTCGTCTTCACAAAAAATGCGAGAGCATTCGTCTACCAGCACTCCTACAACACAAGAACGAAGATATGCTATCTGCTCGTTGACGTCGGTAACGATATTGAGAGTCTCTTTTATGTGTTCGAGCCGTTCTTTTTCAAAAAATCCAAGAAATAGTTCTTTTGTCTTTTCTGTCGTTAGAATTCTTAATTTATGAGCATCTTCTATATCCATTACTTGGTAGCAAATATCATCGGCGGCTTCTACTAAATAGACCAATGGATGGCGGCAGTAACGTATGTCTTCACCTTCGTATCGTATCATTCCCAGTTCGTCAGCGACACGTATAAAGTCAGCCTCTTCGGAAGAAAAAAAACCAAACTTGCCTTTAGAACTGGCTAAGGTGGAAGAATATGGATATTTTACAATGGAGGCTAAAGTGGAGTATGTCATGACGAACCCGCCTTCTCTCCGGCCGTTGAATTGGTGGGTTAAAAGTCGGAAAGCATTTGCATTACCTTCGAAGTGAGTAAGGTCAGTCCATTCATTTTTTTTCAACTCTTTTTCAAGTATCATTCCATTACCCTCTGAAAAATAGGTTGCAATAGCTCTTTCTCCGGAGTGTCCGAAAGGAGGGTTTCCCATATCATGTGCTAAGCACGCGGCGGCAACAATGGCACCGATACCTTGTAATTTATGTACCCAAGGTTCATCTTTATATTTATCGATTAATATAGAGGTTACATTGTTACCCAAAGAACGGCCTACACAAGAAACTTCTAAGCTGTGGGTAAGTCTGTTATGTACAAATACACTACCTGGAAGCGGGAATACTTGAGTTTTATTTTGCAACCTTCTGAATGGAGCAGAAAACACCAGACGGTCATAGTCTCTTTGAAAATCGGAGCGGTTACGTTTCCTTTCGTCGTGGTAACGTTCCAATCCGAAACGTTTTGCCGAAATTAATTTGTCCCAGCTCATCTTTTGTATGTAATCCATAATAATTTTCCCTTAAATACCTATGATGCAAACTTACACAAAAATCCCGATATTGAGTTAATGTAGTGAAAAAATAGGTGGTGTGGTTTAGTCTTATCTCTACAATGAATAGATTGATTTTTATATATTTGCCTGATTTAGGACCGTATTTTGAGAAAAGGTATCGGATTCTGTATTAAAAATAAAAAATTTGCAGGGTAATTTGAATGGTTTTAGTTACTTTCGCAGATAAAAATAGATTTTTT